>CAVAHD010000025.1:0-40144 GCA_963588475.1 Oscillospiraceae bacterium
ATATGGAGACACTGACAAGACTGCCCTGGGCTGCCCAGAGCGCTGTATTTAGGAAGTTGGAGGAGGTAGCCGAAGTGGCATCTCTTTCACGTGAAGACCGTCTGAAGTATGACGAGGGCCTTCGCAAGTATCGTGATACTATATCTGTGCTTTAAGGCGCAAGAATAGACGGTTTAGCCCAAGGTCGTGCCGAGGGTCGTGCTGAAGGTCGTGCTGAAGGTCGTGCCGAAGGCATTGCTCAAGGCATTGCTCAGGGCCGTGCCGAAGGCGAAGCTGCAAGTAAGATAGCTATGGCCAAGATAATGCTTGAAAAGGGCATGCCTGCAGAATTTGTAGCTGAGATAACAGGACTGACTGTTGCTGACATCCTGTCGGATGCCCAGTAGGGTTGGATAGAAACAAAAAGAAGCGCGGACCTCGCGGTCTACGCTTCTTTTTATGTTTAACTTTTATCCTTTTCTGTTCAAAAGACTGGCTTCACAGCCCATCCTTTGCCATCCTGGAGTCAAACACAATCTTTTACCTAATAACTAAAACCTAAATCTATATATCTACTAACCTAAACAATATCTTTTTCAAAGTCTGACCGTCTCTCCGGGAGGGTAGTGGAGCTTGTCTCCATCCCATTCCCTTCGGACTAGTGTCAGTGTTATCCCTTTTTTGCAATCTCTTACCTAACTTAGCATTTACCTAATCAATCTATAATTTCTACTAACCTAAACAATCTTTGCAATCTTTTTGACTTTTTGATGTCTGAGGAACAACCCCTTGTTCCTTTTGACGATGCAAAGGTACGGCGAAATTATTGTGTGCGCAAACAATTTACAAGAAAACTACACGCTAGTAGGCTTAAAATTGATGCGTATCAACGATTGTGCTCGCACACACCAAGAAAAACGGCCTTTTTGCCCCATTTTTGGCTTACTTGAGACCTACACGCGCGGAATAGGCGGAAAATGCAAAGTTTTTAAGCGGAAATAGTAGTGGAATGATTTTTTTTAGTAACTTTGCAGCTGTAATATATGAACCGGCTTACACATTATATATAATAGGCAAGAACTGACAATGAAGAAGACTATCATAGTTGCACTGGCAGCGACAATGCTGACACTTGGTTGCGGCAACGATGCATTTGCACAAAAGGACACTACTACGGCTGCTGTTGCCGTCACGGACACAGCGGCGCAATCGATGCTCGACGAGGCAGAACTGGAGATGGCCGACACCACGGCGATGGACGAGGCCGTAGAAGAGGGTGGGGTATACTCCCAGCTGAAGACGAAGTTCGTGGAGGGCGGCGCAGGCTTCATGTCGCTCATCGCCCTGTGCCTTATCGTAGGCTTGGCGTGCTGCATAGAGCGCATCGTATATCTGAGCATGAGCGAGATTGACGCCAAGAAATTCATGGTGGAACTGGAGAAGACGCTGAAGGAGAAAGGCGTTGAGGCTGCCAAGGAGTTGTGCCGCAATACGCGCGGACCTGTGGCGAGCATCTGCTACCAGGGCGTGCTGCGCAAGGACGACGACGAGGATGCCATCGAGCGTTCCATCTCCGCCTACGGCTCTGTGCAGATAGGCAAGATGGAGAAGGGCTGCTCGTGGATAAAGCTGTTCATCGCCATGGCACCGTCACTGGGATTCCTCGGCACGGTGATAGGCATGGTGATAGCCTTCGACCAGATACAGGTGGCGGGCGACATCAGTCCGACCATCGTGGCCGGCGGCATGAAGGTGGCGCTCATCACCACCATCTTCGGTATCGTCGTGGCGGTAGTACTGCAGCTCTTCTACAACTATATAATATCAAAGATAGAGCACCTCACATCGCAGATGGAGGAGAGTGCCATCACGTTGATGGACACGCTTAAAGCAATTCGTAATTCATAATGCAGAATGCAGAATTCATAATTCATAATGCAGAATTCATAATTGGGCTTCGCATAAATTAAGCACAGTACTCCATCCGGATGGTAATTATGCATTTTGCATTATGAATTATGAATTAAAAACGTTCGTTTTTCATGGATTTTATAATAGCTAACATAATGATAGTGCTGGCGGCGGTGACACTCATCGTTGCCGTAGGCGTGATGGGCTACTCCGTGGCGCACTCGTTGAAGACCAACAAACGCAGCGAGACGGAGAACGGCGTGCCTACGTTGCGCATAGAGATAGGCACGGTGGCACTGCTCGTTGTTGTCGGGCTGCCGTCGCTCGTCTTCGGTTCGCTGACCGACATGTGCATCATCCTCTCCGGCGTGCTGCTCATAGTTGCCGGGGTACTCATCATAGCAGGGCGTATCAAATCATCGCGGAGGGCAAAAGTGTATGAACTTAAGAAACCGTAGAACAAAGGACCGCGACGTGCCCGAGCTGAACACCACCTCGACGGCGGACATCTCGTTCATGCTGCTCATCTTCTTCCTCGTCACCACGTCGATGGACAGCGAGAAGGGACTGGGCAGACAGTTGCCCCCGTACGTAAAGGAGAAGCAGGAGGTGGCGCAGGACGTGAACAAAGACCTCGTCATGACGGTGGAGATAGCCACGGACGGCAAGGTGAAGGTGAACGGCACAGAACGCCCCCTGGACGAGGTGCTGCGCAAGGAGGTCCGGCACTTTATCATAGAGAAAGGTCGCTACCACATCATAGAGCTGCAGTTTGAGCGCGACACCAAATACGACGACTATTTCCACGTGCAGAACCTGCTGGCGCGAGCCTACCGCGAAGTGCGCGACGCCGCAAGCCGCAAGAAGTACGGCAAGACGTTCGTGGAGTGTACACCGGAGGAGCGCGCCGTCATCTCGGCTGTCTATCCGCAGAGAATACAGGAGCAGGCCTTGAGCGCTGCACACATTTAAACTAGAGAAACATTGGCAATAAAAATCCGCAGACATACCAAACGTGAGGTGCCCTCGCTGAACATGGCGAGCATGCCGGACTTGATCTTCACCGTGCTGTTCTTCTTTATGATAGTGACGCACATGAGGACCGAGACACCCGTCGTCAAGGTGGAGACACCCACCGGCTACCAGCTGAGCAAGCCGTCGAGAAAGCGCGAGATGGTCAACCTCTACGTGGGCAAGACGGCCGACGGACAGGTGCACTACCAGATTGGCAAGAAGACGGTGACGATGGAACAGATTGCACCCATGCTACAGAAGCTGCACGACAACCTGGGCTCCGAAGACGAGCAGGACAACTTTACCGTAAACATCCGAGCTGACAAGAGCATACCGATGGGCGTGCTCTCCGATGTGAAGACCGAAGTGCGGAAGGCCGGCACGCTGACCATACGCTACAGTGCCATGGAGCAGAAGACGGACGACGAGAGATAGGGGAAATGCCAGACAACACAGAACACACAAGCAGAATATTACAATCAAGAAAGAAAGGAATACCATAATGTCTCATCGAAAACTTGACGCACTCGACAAGAAGATTCTCGAGCTTATACTGAACGATGCACGTATACCATTCCTGGAAGTGGCGAGGGCGTGCAACGTCAGCGGCGCTGCCATACACCAGAGAATACAGAAACTGACCAACCTCGGCATACTGAAAGGTTCGCAATACCTCGTAGACCCCGAGAAGATCGGTTACGAGACGTGCGCCTACATCGGGCTGTACCTCAAGGCACCGGAGCGATTCGATGAGGTGGTGGCGGCTCTGCGCAAGATACCCGAAGTGGTGGAGTGCCACTACACGACGGGCAGCTTCGACATGTTCATCAAGATATACGCCTACAACAACCACCATCTGCTCAATATAATACACGACAAACTGCAGCCCCTTGGGCTGTCGCGCTCGGAGACCATCATATCGTTCAACGAGGCGATACACCGTCCCATGCCTATTCTCGACGCTCCCGACGATGCGGACGATGATGACGACGATGACGACGACCTCGATTAACCCATACTTTTGAATCCCCCTCTACAGACAAATGCAACAATACCTCAACCTCCTCAACAGGATAATGACGGAAGGCACCGTGAAGACCGACCGTACTGGCACCGGCACGAAGAGCGTCTTCGGTCACCAGATGCGCTTCAACATGGCGGACGGCTTTCCGCTGCTTACCACAAAGAAGCTGCACCTGAAGTCCATCATATACGAGCTGCTATGGTTCCTAAAGGGCGACACCAACGTGCGCTACCTTCAGGAGCACGGCGTAAGGATATGGAACGAATGGGCTGACGAGAACGGCGAGCTCGGTCCGGTCTACGGTCACCAGTGGCGCTCATGGCCCGACTACCAGGGCGGCACGATAGACCAGATACAGCAGGTGCTCGACCTCATCAAGAACCATCCCGACTCGCGCCGCATGCTCGTCAGCGCATGGAATCCCGCTGAGGTGGACCAGATGGCGCTGCCGCCGTGCCACTGCCTCTTCCAGTTTTACGTGGCTGACGGCAAGCTCTCGCTGCAGCTCTACCAGCGCAGTGCCGACACGTTCCTCGGTGTGCCGTTCAACATAGCCTCCTACGCCCTGCTGCTGCAGATGATGGCGCAGGTGACCGGACTGGAGTGCGGCGACTTCGTGCATACCACGGGCGATACGCACCTGTACCTCAACCACCTGGAGCAGGCACAGCTGCAGCTGACGCGCACACCGCGTCCGCTGCCCAAGATGAAGATAAACCCCGACGTGAAGGACCTCTTCTCCTTCCAGTACGAAGACTTCGAACTGACGGATTACGACCCATGGCCGCACATTAAGGCTGAGGTCAGCGTATAAGGGCAAGTTTAACGTTAATGCCTGCTAATCTTCCGTTAATTCATCATTAATATAAGACATACATCCCCGATGATATCCATAATAGCCGCCGTGGCGCAGAACCGCGCCATTGGCAACGAAAACAAACTGCTCTACTGGTTGCCCAACGACCTGAAACGCTTCAAGGCGCTCACAACGGGCCACACCATCATAATGGGACGCAAGACCTTCGACTCGCTGCCGAAGGGCGCGCTGCCCAACCGCCGCAACGTCGTCATCTCGCGCACCGTCACCGAGCTGCCCGGCTGCGACGTGTACGCCTCGCTCGAGGAGGCACTGAGCCACTGCGCCCCGGACGAGGACATATATATAATAGGTGGAGCATCCGTCTACGAGCAGGCACTGCCACTGGCAGACCGCCTCTGTCTGACGGAGATAGCCGACACCCCGTCTGCTGCCGACGCCTTCTTCCCCGATTATTCCGAGTGGAAAGAAGCAGCGCGCGAAGACCACACTACGGACGAGAAACACGCACACTGCTACTCGTTCGTCGACTACGTTAAGCCATAGCCTACGGTTCTTTTGCACAGAAAGGACTCCACGGTACGTACCCAACCCATAAAAGAAAAGCATAGCTTATGATGATAGCCACTCTCGTTATTCTCGGTCTGACTGCCCTCATGTTTGTCATAGGTAAGATACGTTCAGACATCGTAGCCCTTTGTGCCCTGCTGGCACTGCTCCTGCTCGGCATACTGACGCCACAGGAAGCCCTGTCAGGATTCTCCAGTCCCGTCGTCATCATGATGGTAGGACTCTTCGTAGTGGGCGGAGCAGTGCTCCGCACCGGACTGGCGCGCATCGCCAGCAACCAAGTAATGCGCCTGGCAGGCAACAGCCCCACGGCACTGTTCCTGCTCGTGGTGCTTACGGCGGCGTTCATCGGCGCCTTCGTAAGCAACACCGGCACCGTGGCGCTTATGCTCCCCATTGTAGTGAGCATGGCGGCGCAGTCGGGCACCAACGCCTCGCGCCTCCTCATGCCACTGGCATTTGCCAGCAGTATGGGCGGCATGCTGACGCTCATCGGTACTCCCCCGAACCTCGTGATACAGGAAGCCCTCGTGGAGGGCGGTTACGACCAGCTTGGCTTCTTCTCCTTCACCCCCGTAGGCATTGTATGCCTCGCCGTGGGCATCCTCGTCATGATGCCCCTAAGCAAGTGGGTGCTAGACCGCAAGGTAAGTGGCAATAAGAAAGGCGAGAAGAAGTCGCTGAGTCAGTTGGCGGACGAATACACGCTGAACCAGTGCGTATACCGTTGCCACGTGGCGGACGGCAGCCCCATCGTGGGCAAGAGCATGGTGGAGCTGGACCTCCGCAATACGTACAACATCAACGTGGTGGAAGTGCGACAGGAAGCTGGGTCACGCTCGAAACTCATGCACAACGTGACGCAGCACATCCCCGGACCGGGCACACAGGTGCAGGCCGGAGACATACTGTACCTCAACGGCGAGAAGGACGACATACGCCGCTTTGCCGCAGACTACGGACTCAGCAACCTTGCCGGCAAGAAACTCTCGTCCTCCCAATTGGACTTCTACGACATAGGCATCGCCGAGCTGGTGCTGTTGCCCGACTCACGCCTCGTAAACCGCGAGATACGCCGGTCTGGCTTCCGCGAGAAGTTCAACGTCAACGTCCTGGGCATACGCCGCCGCGGCACTACTATAGTGAGCAACCTTGCAGAGGAGCGTTTCCGTCCCGACGACCTCATACTCGTGCAGGGCTCATGGAAGAACATCGCCCGTCTGGAGGAAGAGGAGGAAGATTGGGTAGTACTGGGCAAGCCCCAGCATGAGGCCGAAAGCGTCACGCGCGACTACAAAGCCCCTTACGCCGCCTTCGTCATGCTGCTCATGGTATTCATGATGGTCTTCGACTTCATCCCCGTAGCCCCCGTGACGGCAGTGATGCTCGCCGCCGTACTCATGGTATTAGGTGGCTGCTTCAAGAACGTTGAAGCCGCCTACAAGACCATCAACTGGGAGAGTGTAGTCCTCATCGCCGCCATGATGCCCATGTCCGTGGCGCTGGAGAAGACCGGAGCGTCAGAGATGATATCCCATTCCCTCGTCGGTGCGCTGGGCGACATGGGTCCCACCGTCCTGCTGGCCGGCATATATTTCACCACGTCGCTACTTACGATGTTCATCAGCAACACGGCAACGGCAGTCTTGATGTCCCCCATAGCCCTGGCTTCCGCCGAACAGGTAGGCTGCTCTCCGTACCCCTTCCTCTTCGCCGTAGCAGTATCAGCCAGCATGTGCTTCGCCTCGCCGTTCTCCACCCCACCAAACGCCCTGGTGATGCAGCCCGGCAACTACCGTTTCATGGACTACATAAAGTTCGGCCTGCCCCTGCAGCTAATCATGGGCATAGTAATGGTTCTGCTCCTGCCGCTGATAGTGTAACAGTGTCGTTTAAAAAGCAAAGTTCTTTGCAAAATATGTGCGAGAGGAAACTTTTTCTCAGAAAAAAAGCGAGAAATAGTTTCCTCTCGCACATATTTTAAGAAAAAGTACTACCTTTGCATCAATCAAACCGCAATGAGAAATAAAGGATGGCAAAGAATAAAATGATAGGGCGAGACAAAGAAAAGGCCGAGTTACAGCGATGCATGGAGTCCGGTCGCTCGGAGCTTGTCATCGTGTATGGCAGGAGACGTGTCGGCAAGACATTCCTTATTGATGAGTTCTTCGAGGGCAGGTATGACTTTACATACGTCGGAGGACACAACCTTACTCCACGCGTGCAATTGCGCAATTTCGCCAAAGCACTCAAGGTGGCAATGGGAGAACGTGCGGCCAGACCTTTGAAAGACTGGTTTGACGCTTTTGATGTCTTGGAGGAGTATCTTGCTTCCTTGCCTGCAGACAGGAAGAAACTGGTCTTTGTGGACGAGATGCCTTGGATAGACTCCTTGCGTTCAGACTTTACGCCGGCCTTTGAGAACTTTTGGAATGGTTGGGCGGCTCGCCGTCGCGACATCGTGTTCGTAGCAAGCGGATCGGCTACATCCTGGATGGTTGACAAACTCGTGGAAAACCAAGGTGGACTTCACGCTCGCATCACTTGCCAGATATACTTGCGACCTTTTACACTCCATGAGACGGAACTGTATCTGAAATCCGTCGGTTGCTCATGGGACCGCTTCCAGATAACACAATGCTATATGTTCTTCGGCGGGGTGCCTTTCTATCTAAGTTTGATAAAGCCCGAATTGAGCCTTGTGCAGAATGTGGATGCGCTTTGCTTCAGCAAGGGCGGTGCATTGAGGGAAGAGTTCGGCGAATTGTATAGTGCATTGTTCACCAATGCTGAAAGTTATGTAGAAGTGGTTCGCCTCTTGGCTTCTCGTCGTTGCGGGATGGTATATTCTGAGATAGCTAAGAGTACAGGGATAGACGGTAGTCGGCTGACTAAGATATTGACCAACTTGGAACGCTGCGATTTCGTCATGAAGTTGCGGTATTTCGGCAAGAAGACGCAAGGCCGCATCTACAGGTTGACAGATTTCTACACCTTATTCTATTTGAAGTACATCGAGCCAAATATGGACTCATACGATGAGCAATGGTGGAGCAATCATTATCTCTCGCATAGTGTGGAGTCATGGCAGGGGCTTACCTTCGAGTTGGTTTGCTTGATGCACATACGCCAAATACGTATGGCCTTGAACATAGGTGGAGTAGCCATGGAGGCGTTTGCCTGGTTTGACAAGGCTGACAAAGAGAAGGAAATAAAGGGCTCCCAGATAGATCTCATTTTGGAACGTGCCGACCGAATCATCAACCTTTGTGAGATGAAGTTCAGTCAAGAGCCATATAGAATTTCAGCAGATTACGAGATGAAGCTGAGAAATAGAATGGGGCTGTTCCGCGAGAAGACACGTACCACCAAGGCCTTGGTAAATACCTTTGTCACGACCTACGGTGTAGCTAATGGCATCCATTCGAGTATAGTAAACAGTGAGGTGACGTTAGACGGGTTGTTTGAAGCATAGCCTAACAGTTCTTTGTACTTAAGCATCAAACTACAGTAACGGAAAAAAGCTATGAATCTGCCCCTTGGTGAGGCAAATTCATAGCTTTTTGTTATTTTGTTACGTTTTCTTTTGTCAGTTTGAAAAAATAATCGTACTTTTGCCATCAGTTGAGTTGGTGGATTGCACCTACGTGCTTGAAACCAAAGCTTCTATGCCTCAGGCAAACGCCGAGCCTTTTTTATTTTATGAGTCTGACTCATATCTATATAATAAGGTAAGGCAGAAACTATGGGGCACGACATATTGAAGGCGTTTACTTGACGCTCTGTTTGAGACGAGTCGAATCTTGCAAATTCATAACTATCAAAGTCTTGAACTTAGCAACGGTAGATGCCCCGGGTGTGATGTATCCATCCATGAGGTTCGCTGTTAGCCCTTATTGTACCCTTTTGGGTATAGGGTGTTGCTGTTCCCACGTGGATATGATTATCATATCGGCGTGGGCTCTGACGTTGTCTGTTCGACTATAATAGGCAATGCAAGAGCCTCGACTCGTGGAATAGACAACAGGTAAGATTCCACGCTTTTTTTTGACGACTAATGTATAACTCTCAATACATACGTTTATGATTAATCTATACTTACATCAACATTCGGGGGCAGTACTGGCCTCCAGTCTGTTAGTCTCTGCACTATCCATAATGCCAATTGCCGCTATGGCAGAAGTTTCTGGCTCATGGACCTATAGTGTTTCTGAAAATCAGGCGACTATCACTTCTTACACGGGAAGTAGTGAAAATGGCACAGTTGTCATTCCGGAATCTTTGGATAGTTATCCCGTGGTTGCAATCGGTGAGAATGTCTTCAGCCAGATTTATTGTACAACCGTTATAATTCCCGCTACAGTCACTAGCATCGGCGATGGAGCGTTATCTGGAGATGGGTTTCTTCAAAACCTTGTACTGAAAGGCAAAACGCCTCCTACTTTGGGCAGTAATGTTTTGAATACAAGTAACCCTTCGTTAAGGGTGTTTGTGCCTGAATCAGCAGTAGCAACCTACCAAAGCAGTTGGCCGCAATATGCTAGTTACATCAAGGCCACCATTGCAGGCAAGACGTTTGTTAGTGATGAAAACACTTATCTGATGAACGAGGATTGCACGGCTACGTTGGTGAGCTGTGGTAGCTCTAACCGTAACTTGACTTTTTATGGCGCACACTATAATTTTGATGACAACTTAGGACACTGTCAAATTACGGCTATAGCTGATAATGCATTTGTTGGAAACAACAATGTCAAAAGTGTAGGAATTGACTCTGATATCCGAACGATTGGAAATAATGCATTTAACAGCTCTTCCTTGGAAGAGATCCTTCTGAATTTTGGAGACCCTTCTTCGGTTAAAGTTGGCGACAATGCATTTCCAAGCAATGGTAACTGTAAGGTATATGTGTCTTCGGGTTTTGTGGATAGTTACAAGGCGGCCTGGCCATCTTATGCCAATATTATTTATGCGAACCCACAAGGTTCCACAGTAACTATTGAAGATTATGAGTGTTTCTACAATATATATGAGGCAGATTATGCTTCTGTGACTCTGAAGAAATACAATGGTACTAGCTCCTTTATTGTGTTTCCTAAAGATTTTTCCTATAATGGAAAGAAGCACAATGTAGGAAAAATAGAGTCTGAGGCTTTTGCCAACAATTCCAATATAGAGACGGTGGTTTTTCCGGACTATTATTTCTATTATTATGAAAATCCGACCAAGGTGTTTTCTGGATGCTCCAACCTTTCTAAGGTGTATATAAAATCTTCATATTCAGGATTGAGTATCAACTCAGACTGGTTTGAGAACTGTTCCAGTGATTTGGTTATCTATGTGCCAAGTGGGTTAGTCTCTGAGTACAAGACTAAGTTCAGTGAATATACCGTTAAGCCGGATCTTACTACGCTTGCCATTAGCGATGACCATTTCACTTACTCACTTAATGACGATATGCAGTCGCTGTCGGTGACCAGTATCACGAATACTTCATCTCTGAGCGAGTTAACCATTCCTGAGAAAGTGAAGTTTACTTTAGACGAACAAGAGGTGGAATATCCTGTTACTGGCATTAATGAGCTTGATGTTAATACTGATGTTAAAACGCTCGTTCTCCCTGCGAGTATCTCTCGTATAGCAAAAGATGCATTCTCCCGTTTTTACAACCTCTCCATGGTCAATGTGTTGGGTACGGTACCTGCCACACTCTCTGGGGACATATTTGTTTCATACTCTATTCCTAATATACTGGTGCCGAATGGAATGTTGTCAGAATACAAAAATGCATGGCCTCAGTATGCCGACAAGATGCAGGAGAGCATCGCTGGTACCACGTTCACCATCGGTGACTTCCAGTACAAGGCAGATGAGAATCAGAATTTGACGATAGAAAAGTACACTGGCTCTGAAAGCACGGTGCTTCTTCCAGAGAAGGTGGAAAAGGGTGGTGCAAGCTATCCACTGACTGCCATCGCTGCCAATGCCTTCGATGGAAACACCAGTTTGACTTTTGTCAGCATACCAGCTTCAGTTACCTCAATTGGTGATGCAGCATTTAAAGGTTGTAGTGCCCTAACCGAAGTGGCCGCACCAAGTACGAGTACGCCAGCAACGATAGGGACGACAGTGTTTGAAGGGTGTACAGACGATCTCAAAATCTATGTGCCTTATGATTGTCTAGGCAGTTACCAGTCCAGCTGGAGTGAATACAGCTCCAAAATTGTGGCTTCGGCTGAAGGCACCAGGTTCAATTATGGTAATCTAACCTACAAGATTCTGCCAGACTTACATCATGTGGCTATCGTAGCCCGTACCGGTACTTCAACGGATGCAAGTGGCGTGTTTACGATACCTGAAGAAGTAGAGTACAATGATGTTACCTATGGTGTGAGTACTATTGCTGCAGAGGCTCTTTGTTATTATGCTTGCGAGGAACTCATCGTACCGGCTTCCATTGTCAAAGTGGAGGACAATGCTTTTACATTTAGCTACTTCAATACTGTCAAGTTCTTGGGAACCAGTACCTATGTGGGTGGTAATGCTTTTAATTGTTGTTATAATTTGCAAACCGTACTTGTGCCCAACGAGAGCTATAGCTATTACAAGAAGAACGCCGAGTCTTCAGAAATTGCTAACAGGATTGTTGTGCAAGGTGATGAACTGCTCCTTACCGATGAGAAGGGACTACAGTTGGAACGCCAGACTTATTTCGAGGAGGGAAAACTTAGCTATGAGCGTACCTTCGACGATGGTGCTCAGTATGCAACCCTCTGCTTGCCTTTCGACTTCGATACGTCGGCATCGGGCTTCGAGCAGGTTTACTCGTTGATGGGAAACGTAATCCACTTCACGCCAGCCAGCGCCGCCACTGGTAGCGATGAGGCTGGTCAGAAGGAAAAGCTGATATTGATGCTCAATAAACAACAGGGTGGTATCGTTCCGGCAGGCATGCCAGTGTTTGTGAAGTTAGGAACTGTCAGGACCGCTACAATAACTAATGCCAATGCAGTAACTGTTGGACCATCAAGTGTTTCGCCACAAGGCATTATGATGACAACAGTTGATTGGGACGGTACCTCTGGCTTGATGGAGGAGAATACTAACTTTAACATCAACTACGGTGGTACCTATGAGAATAAGGATGCTGGCAGTATACCTGGCCTCTATACTTTCAATCCTGACGGATCCTTCGGTCCGCAGACATCTGGCACCCTGTATCCGTTCCGTATGTATCTCACTGTATATAGCTATAATATAGCTATGTCCTCTTGCAGCCTTTCCATCGGCATGGGAGATGGTATCACCACAGATATTCACGAACTTGTGACAGAATCGACTTCTCCAAAGAAGATGTCTAATGCTATCTACGATTTGAATGGTCGCATCGTAAGTACAACAGGTTCTATCCAGGGCTTGCCGAAGGGTGTGTATATCCAGAACCACAAGAAGGTGATGGTGAAGTAAGACTTAGTTCATAATTCAACAATAAAATAGAGAAATGAAGAAAGACTATGTTTCTCCATTCGTCCAGACCGTTGAGTTGGAGAATGGAACGGTATTGTTAGCAGGAAGCGATGTTGTCGATCCCAGCGGTCCAGGCACATCGACAGATTCCGGTAGTTCTGCATCCCTCTACGATGGAGATGTAGATTGGTAATGCGAAGGGCATTTTCGTAAGGCAATCTTGCGAGAATGCCCTTTTGCTTTCTTTAGACTCGACAGAATGCTCAAATTAGGAGGCTCGTGTAAAAAAAAAGTGTGGTGGCTCTTTGGGAGTTCGTGTAAAAAAGTGTACCTTTGCACGCAGTGGAAATCGTCAAAACGTGAGAAAGGGGTCTTCGAAATCTCGTCAAAACGTGAGAAATAGGTATTGAAAGTCTCTCGAAAACGTGATAAATGCGACTTCGAAACCTCTTGAAAACGTGATAAGCATACAAATATGCGGTGGGCAATGCCGTCAAGGTTAAGGCGATTTTAGACGAAATACCATCAGCCCTCAGCAGACATG
This sequence comes from Oscillospiraceae bacterium, assembly GCA_963588475.1. Classification (GTDB taxonomy): domain Bacteria; phylum Bacteroidota; class Bacteroidia; order Bacteroidales; family Bacteroidaceae; genus Prevotella. The sequence goes on from CAVAHD010000025.1 coordinate 13,327, forward strand.
TAGGTGACTCCTTATGACCAATAGTTTATGGGAAACGATAGAAAAAAAGATTGACAAATGGATAATATTTCTTTGAAGAAAAGGCTGTACAGGCTTACTATGCCTATATTCGTAGACATTGCACTGGTGATGCTTCTTGGGGCGGTGGACACGATAATGCTGTCGAGCTATAGCGACAATGCCGTGGCGGCAGTGGGACTGGACAACCAACTCATATCGTTTGTGTTCCTTGTCTTTCAGTTCGTCTCGATGGGCGCTGCCATTCTCTGTGCACAGTACTTTGGTGCTAAGCTGAAGGAGCGTTTCATGCAGATTGTCGGCATTGCCATTCTCTGCAACCTGTTGCTGGGACTGATAGTAAGTGGCGCGCTGTTCATGTGGACGGCACCGTTGCTGAGGGCATTCGGCTTGCGTGAGGACGTGCTGCCGGAGGGCGTGGCATATTTGAAGATTACGGGTTCGTTGGCATTCTTTCAGGCACTGTCGTTGACGTTCAGTGCCGCCCTGCGCTCCACGGGCAATACGATAAAGCCGATGCTCGTGACCGTATCGGTGAACATCATCAACATCCTTGCCGACTATGCCCTTATCTTCGGCAACTGGGGCTGCCCGGCGATGGGAGTAGAGGGCGCAGCATGGGCAACGGCAGTGAGCCGCATCGTGTCTGCATTGGTATTGGCCAGCTTCATGCCAGGAATATGGCGCAATGCTATGGCTGGGAATGTGCATCCACGACTGGGCAGTCTGACCAACAAGCTGCAGAATGTAAAGAAGCGCAAGATAGGGCAGCTGCTCCTGCAGGCACCGTTTTACACGTTGCGGGCCTCATATATTGTCGTAAGGACACCTATCAGGGCAGTGACAAGATCGGTGCGCACGGTGAAGTCGTCTTACGTGAACTACTTCACGCCGTTCCCATGGCAGGAGCTGAAGAACTTGATTCATATAGGCATCCCCGCGATGAGTGAGGAGATGTCCTATTCGCTGTCGCAGATAACGATAACGTACTTCATCAACCAGATAAGCACCGAAGCGCTCACGACGAAGGTGTATTGCACAACGACGATAACGTTTGTGATACTCTTCAGCACGAGTATAGTGCAGGGAGGTAACATCCTCGTAGGTCACTTTATAGGACAGTTGCGCTACCGTGTCGCTTATATCTTGGGTAACTACGTCTTCCGTACGGCGATGAAGCTGACGCTGATCGTTGCCACAGTGCTTGCCATTGGCGGCCACACGCTGATGTCGCTGCTGACGGACAATGAAGAGATAATCCGCATGGGAACGTGGATATTCTGCATAGACCTGCTGCTGAGCCATGGCCGTGTGAAGAATGTGTTTGCATGCGGCACGCTGAGGGCAACCGGCGACGCCATCTATCCCGTCATCGTGGGTGTGATATGCCAATGGAGCGTGGCGGTCGGCGTGGCATGGTTCCTTGGCATACCTATGGGTTTGGGTCTGATAGGCATGTGGGTAGCGTTCTGCCTGGACGAGAATCTGCGTGGCATAATCCTCATGCGCCGCTGGCACTCACTGAAATGGAAAGGAAAGGCTTTTGTGTAAGTTGTCACTGAGAAGGCTGAAAGCGAAGTCCTTGAATTTCTAGGAAGAATAATTTGTGGGTGTCATGATAAAATCGTAAATTTGCAGCAAATATCTAAAAGAATGGCATTATGAAATATCCTATAGGAATACAGAGCTTCGAGCACATCATAGAGGGAGGTTTTGCATATCTTGACAAGACCGGCCTTGTTTATGACTTGGTGCATAACGGTAAGATATACTTTCTGTGTCGCCCACGGCGATTCGGAAAGTCTTTGTTGGTGTCTACCTTGAAATGTTATTTTGAGGGGAGAAAAGAGCTGTTCAAGGGGCTTGCCATTGATGAACTGGAGACGGAGTGGAAGCAGTATCCTGTGTTCCATATTGACTTCAATGGCATCAACTTTACCGAGGCTGGTGTGTTGGATGATACCTTGAAAGGCTTCGTAGAAAGGCTGGAGGAAGAATATGGAAGAGATAAGTACTCTAAGTCATTGGGAAGCAGATTTGCTGCTGTCCTAAAGGCTGCCCATAAGAAGACGGGACTTCGTGCCGTAGTCTTAATTGACGAGTACGACAAGCCTTTGCTTGATGTGCTGGACCAAGAGTATTTTGTAAACATTGACGGACAGCAACGCAGACTGGAAGATTGGAACCGTGAGGTTCTGAAAGGATTCTACAGTGTCTTCAAGGCTGCAGATGCCGACTTGCAGTTTGTCTTGCTTACGGGTGTCACCAAGTTCTCGCAAGTAAGTGTCTTCGGTGGCTTCAACCAGCCTGACGACATCAGCATGGACGAACGCTACGAGGCTCTTTGCGGCATCACGGAGGAGGAGCTGTATGCAACCTTCGAAGAACCTATCAAAGCGATGGCTGCGAGATACAAGGTCACTGAGGACGAAATGAAATACAGGCTCAAGCGCAAGTTTGACGGGTATCATTTCAGCCCTAATATGCTCGACATCTACAATCCGTTCAGTATCTTGAACTCTATGAGTAAGAAGATATTGGCGGACTACTGGTTTGCCACGGGCACGCCGACCTATTTGGTTCGCTTGCTGTCCCATTGCAACGAGAATATCAACGAGTTGATTGGAAGTTATTATCCAAGGAGTAGTTTCGTTGACTACAAAGCTGACGTTGAGGCCCCACTGCCTATGATTTACCAAAGCGGTTACCTCACTATCAAGGATTGGGATATGGATACGGAATCTTATCTCTTGGACTTCCCGAATGATGAAGTGAGACATGGTTTCTTGGCTTTGTTGGCGACAAATTATCTGACCCCAGCAGAATCTGCTGATGCTTTTGTCTTGCAGGTTGTAAAAGTAATGAAAGCTGGCGACTGCTCTCAACTGGAAAAGCTTCTCACTTCCTTCTTCGCCAGCATCCCGTACAGTCAGCGCCGTAAGGATGACGAGCGTGAGAAGGAACGTTACTTCCAATACACGTTCTATCTTATCCTGCGTATGATAAGTTGTTTTACGGTATACATAGAAAAGGAGCAGAGCGAGGGTAGGGTGGATTGCATTGTGGAGACCCCAAAGTATGTCTACATCTTCGAGTTCAAGCGTGACGGCTCAGCCCTCGGTGCCCTTGAGCAAATAAAGGAAATGGGCTATGCAAGGGAATATGCTGCAGACCCAAGAACCATCTATCAGATAGGTTGCAACTTCTCGTCTAAGACGGGGACGATTGACGGATGGGAAGTAAAGTGATAATGAAAACCAATGAACAGATTTAAAATTATACGATATTTGAAGGGGCTTATTGGAAAGGAGTCTTTCCAAAGTGTAGATGAGCTTAGATACATAGGAATAAAAATCGGTAAAAATGTGGATATAGTGCGCTCTTTCATAGATAATCTATATCCGGAAATGATTCAAATTGGAGATAATGTATCAATTTCATGTTCAACAATTTTGGTTCATGATGCATCGATTAAGAAACTTACAGGATATGTAAAATATGCACCTGTGATTATTGGTAACAATGTGTTTATTGGCTATGGGACAATTATTCTTCCAGGTGTAACTATTGGTGAAAATGTTATTGTCGGTGCTGGTGCAAGAATTGCTCACGATATACCTTCCAATTCTGTTGTGGTGGGGGATGGGCGGATGATATGTACGTATGACGAATATATTGCACGTTATAAAGAGATAGATAAATCTATTTTTTGCTTGGATAAGTTGCCTTGGAATTTAGAAAAGCAAGAAAGGACAGACCTATTGCGAGAGTTACTAAACTCTGGAGATAAACGTATATACTTACGTTGAACTCGAATATGTTTAACGACGTACCGTTATTGCAGCAATTTAATGTTATTTTTTCGAGTGGCTTATATGATCAGAACCCTTAATTCCTTGCGATTTATTCTCGTCATGATGATTGTAATTTCGCATTCAACACTTCCGATATCCCAAGGGTTACATGACTACTTGGGGGAGTGTCCTGTGGCGATATTCTTTGTCATCAGCGGTTTTGTACTCTCATTAAGCAAGGGCGAGAAACTGGCGAAAGGAGAGTTGGGCAACAGGCAGTTCTTCTTTTCGCGCATTGCCAAGCTCTATCCGCTCCATCTGTTTATCTTAGCCTTCCTATTGCCAATGGATTGGCGGATCGGACATTTAGGCGCATGGTATCAGACATTGGCGCACGTATTATTACTTCAGTGTTGGATGCCTACCAGTCAAATCTTTGCTGCATACAATGCACCGACATGGTTTATTTCTGACGTTGTATTCTTCTATCTCATATTCAAGTACTTGTACAGATGGTTGATGAGATTGTCATGGCTGACCATACTTCTATGTATTGGAGCATACATGGCAGCTTACATTGTTCTTGGGTATCAGATGAAGGGGGATTATTCGGGAGGCTTCATTTATTTTTACCCTCCGTTCCGACTGATAGATTTCTGTTTGGGCATTATTTGCTACAAGTTCTATCGTATGCAGACGGGACAGAGATTGGTTACGTTCATAAGGACGAAGTTGTCTGTATGGCAGGCATTTGTCGCCGATGTACTGTTGGTGCTCATATTGGCAGGAATGTACTGGATGTCCATCCACTGCAATCCCAACTTCCGGTCTGCGGCTCTATACTGGCTTCCGTCTGCCATAACCTTGATATATATCGTAGCAATAGATAAAGGCAAGGGATGGCTTACCCGTTTGTTGCACAACAAGTGTCTGTTATGGTTAGGTGGCATCAGCTTGGAGATATTTCTTTGTCATTTGCTTTGCTATCGCGTAGTCCATAGCATTTTTATAAGGATATACGGAGAGGACATTCCGTATTTATACTTACAGTTCTTCGTCGCTCTGTCCATCACCATTTTAATGGCGTGGGTTACAAAGCAATATATAGTAGTGCCAGTTTACGAAAGGTTAAAGAAGAATATAGATTAAAAAATCCCAGTCAGTAGGACTTTGTGTCTTGCTGACTGGGATTGTTGTATGATATGCAAATGTTGATTAGCCGTAGATAATCTTGCCGGTCTCTTCGTCTGTGTTCTCTGGGACGAAGCTCTTGTTGTACTGGGTCATGCCGCGCAGGGACATGCCCATGTTGGAGAAGCCGCCGTCGTGGAAGAGTGTCTGCATCGTTACCTTGCGGGTTAGGTCGGAGAACATTACCACGCAGTAGTCTGCACACTCGTCGGCACTGGCGTTGCCCAGAGGCGACATACGGTCGGCATAGTCCAGCATACCGTCGAAGCCCTTGATGCCGCCGCCGGCAGTTGTCATCGTTGGCGACTGCGAGATGCAGTTTACGCGTACGCCCTTCTCGCGACCGTATATGTAGCCGAAGGAACGTGCTATGGACTCCAGGAGAGCCTTGGCATCAGCCATGTCGTTGTAGCCGAAGAAGGTACGGTGGCTGGCAACGTATGTGAGGGCGAGGATGCTGCCGTAGTCGGCGATGGCATCCAGCTTCTTTGCCACCTGTATCATCTTGTGGAAAGAGATGGCGGAGATGTCGAGAGTCTTGTCGAGGAAACCGTAGTCGAGGTCGTCGTATGTGCGCTTCTTACGCATGTTTACAGACATGGCGCATGAGTGCAGCACGAAGTCAATCTTGCCGCCGAGTGCCTTCACGGCCTCGGTGAAGAGGTTCTCAAGGTCTGCTACGCTGGTAGCGTCGGCAGGGATGATGACGGCACCGGTCTTCTTTGCCAGTTCGTCGATGGTGCCCATGCGGCACGCCACTGCAGTGTTTGTGAGAACAATTTGTGCGCCCTCTTCTACAGCGCGTTCAGCTACTTTCCAAGCGATGGACTGCTCGTTGAGAGCGCCAAAGATGATGCCACGCTTGCCTTGAAGTAAGTTGTAAGACATTTGTATAAAATTCTATTTTGTTGTGATAAATTGCGGTACAAGTCTTGTTTCGCGGGTGCAAAGGTACAACAAACCATTCAGATACACAAATAAAACTCACCGAAATGCTCACATCGGTGTGTATTGTGCAATGCTGTTGGGGGGTAAGGTGGAATGGTATTGCCGTAGGACATTGATATAAGGAATAAATGTGCCTACTGATACAATTTTCTGCAAGTACTGACGTTATTTGTGTAAAATACAGATATTAACCTTGTACCATTACTCCGTTATACAGATAGACACGACGGCAGACTTGCAGCTGTTGCTTTCGGCGTTGCCAGCTTGGCGTCGAGAGCAGGCTGAGACTTTCCGTTTCGAAAGGGGACAGCGAGAGTGTGCCGAGTCGTACCTGTTGCTTTGCCGTATGCTTCGTAAGCATTACGGCATCTGCGAGAAACCGGAGTTTACGCTTGGCGAGCACGGTAAACCCAGTCTTCTGTTTCATACGGAGGAAGGCAGACGGAAGGGCGAGGGCCTAACGTTCAATATGTCCCACTGCAAGAATGGTATTGGATGTATCGTAAGCGACATTGGTGACGTGGGTATCGACGTAGAGTGTCTTGAACGCTACAAAGAGAACTTGGCAGACTACTGCATGAGCGCGGAGGAGAACGAAATGATAAAGTCTGCTGCCAACCCGGACGCACTGTTTTCTGAATTGTGGACCCGCAAGGAGGCACTGCTTAAGTGTACAGGAGAAGGTATTACATATGACCTCAAGACGTGCTTGGGGACTGCCCGTATGGCAACGATAGAAATGAAGAGTGGGGTAAACGCCACGAAGAAATATGCATGGGCAGTGTGCGTCAGCAAAACGACCGAGAAAGGGTGATGATAGAGAGATGTCTCATGAGGAAAAGAAATTAGAGTAAGTGATTACAGCATCAATAGTAACATACAACCACCATCTGCTCGACTTTGAGCCAGTCCTACGAAGCCTATTCGCTTCGCCCGTGGACGTGGTCTACGTAGTGGACCATTCGGACATAGTGATAGACTTGAAGGCGGAGCTACAGGAATTTTCGACTAAAGTGATGCGCGGTGAGCCGTACTTGCAGGAAAAGCGCAACAGTGGTTTCAAACTGGTATACATACCGCACGAGAACAACGGCTATGGCGGCGGCCACAACGTGGCACTGCGAAAGGCGAAGGAGCAAGGTAGTGAGTTCCACCTCGTGGTGAACCCAGACGTGTGGTTCGGACCGGAGGTGATACCAGCCCTCGTTGGCTATATGCGTGAGCATAAAGACGTGGGAAATATTATGCCGAAGGTGCTCTACCCTAACGGCGCCGTGCAGCGGTTGGCGAAGATGCTCCCCTCGCCGATGGATATGCTTGGGCGCTTCTGCCTGCCAGATTTCGTTATCTTCCGCCGCAACAACAAGTTTGAACTTAGGCAGTCGGGCTTTACGAAGACCATGGACGTGCCGTTTCTGTCGGGCTGCTTCATGTTTTTGCGTACTTCGATACTGGACACGGTGGGGTATTTCGACGAGCGCTTCTTCATGTACGGAGAGGACGTAGACTTCTCGCGACGTATATATCAGCAATACCATAACGTTTACTTGACAAATGTCACTATCTATCATACATTCACACGTGGGTCAAGAAAGAGCCTGCGGCTTCTGATGATACACATTTTGAGTATGGTAAAGTACTTCAACAAGTGGGGATGGTTCCGCGACAAGGAACGCAGCCGCATAAACCGAGAAGTAGAGGCGCAAATTGTGGATAAACTTTAAATAGAATGAGACGATTCTTTATACTACTATTATATATAGCAATGGTGGCTGGCGGCATGAAGGCTGCCGGCGTGGGCACGTGGCGCCTGTTCCTTTCATACAACGATATAGAGCAGGTAGAGACCTCGGGTGCTGACGTGTACGTAAAGGCGAGCGGCAACCTGTATTCCTACCACCTCAACGACGGCTCGGTGCAGACGTACGACAAGACCAACGGGCTGACCAACAGCGATATCACCCACATAGCATGGGTGCCGTCGGCAAAGAAACTCCTTATCATATACTCCGACTACCTCTTCGACCTCCTCGATGCCAACGGCAACGTGACATCGATGACCGCCTTGCGCGATTACTCCACCAACAAGAGCAAGAAAGTCCAGGAAGTACGCACCAGCGGACGCTACGCCTACGTAATCACCGCCGTAGGTACGATGAAGATAGACACCCGTGACGAGTACGTCGTGGAAACATACAAGGCAGGAGCTACCGTCCCCGACTTGCCAGCTGCCGCAACAAAGGAGCAAGGTCCAAACGGCAGCCTCACTTATGACACTACCAACCGCTGCTACTGGGGAGCCAACGCCGATGGCAAGCTGACAAAATATACAAAGGAAGAGGATGGAACATTCACGGCGCAGACGAGCGGAGTGGGACCAGACGGACCGAAGTATAAAGAGCACAACTGGCTGAAATTGTATAATGGAAAGTTGTATTCCATTCGAGGAATGTACGAAGGAGGATATGGTGATACAAATACCTCTGGTGATGTTCAAGTGTGTAACACAGCTGACGGGATGTGGTCTGTATACGACAATAGTTATGCTGCGCAGGCTGGGAAAAACTGTATCGCGCACATGGCATTGGATATAGATCCAACGGATAATAATCACGTGGCAGTGGCTTCCAAGTCTGGATTGTACGAATACAGAAATGGTAAGATGGTGGCATACTATGATATGGATACCAATGACCCCATCTTGTCACCTGTTAATTTACCACACTATTCCATCATTACAGGACTGCAGTATGACAAAAAAGGTAATCTGTGGTTGTTCAACATGGGACAGAGTGCCGTATTATGTCTGACAGCAGACGGACAGTGGAAGAAGTATGCACACGATGAACTGTTGAGCCAAGGCAGTATGCGTTTGAAGAACTTATTTTTTGATGCGAATGGAATGTTGTGGTTTTGCAACGATTGGAGTACTATAATGACTGGCTTTTACAATCCGTCGACTGATGAGCTACACTATATCTCCGATTACATTAATGAAGATGGAAGTAATGTAGCTTCCTATTCTACGGGCTTTGCAGAGGACAAAGAGGGGAATCTGTGGATAGGTACTCGTCAGAATGGTCCTATATACTTGGCTTCTGACGATATAGCCAAAATGCGTAGACAGTCTGGAAAGAATGAATTGAACGTAGTGCAGCATAAGGTGGCGCGTAACGACAATTCCGGATTGGCTGACTATCTGCTCTCTTCTGTGGATGTATATGACATAAAGGTTGATGCTGCTAACCGTAAATGGTTCGCTACAAGTTCTGGAGTGTTCCTTATCAGTAGCGACAATAATGAAGAAGTGCACAACTTTACCAAAGACAACTCTCCGCTGCCAAGCAATACTGTGAAGAGTTTGGCATTAGATGAAATAACGGGAACGGTTTATTTCGGCACCCTGGAGGGACTTTGTTCATACCAGAGCGACGTTACGGGTAGCTACGGTGACTTGTCCAATGACAACGCATATGCTTACCCAAATCCCGTACAGCCAGACTATACTGGAATGATAACAATACTTGGACTGACTGACCATGCACAGTTGAAGATTACATCGCCGTCGGGATATGTAGTACATACTGGCGTAGTTTCCGGTGCTTCGTATCAGTGGGATGGCAGAGACCAGACGGGACAGCGTGTAGCATCTGGCGTTTACTCCGTGCTTGTGACAGACCAGTATGGTGAGAGTGGGTTGGTGACGAAAATTGCAATGGTGAGATGAAGATAGTATATGTAGTGGAAAAGTTGTCGGGAGTGGGCGGAATGGAGCGCATACTCATCGACAAGATGAACTGGCTTGTAGAGCATACAGACTGCGATGTAACGCTGTTGCTGTGTTGGAAGGATACAGAACCACTGGCATATCACTTGTCTGAAAAGGTAAAGGTTGAACATTTGAATGTCAGACAACTGCCAAAGGGTGCGACTTTTCCTATTGTATTGTGGAAATACAACAATAAGATAAGAAAACTTGCCCCAGATGTAACCGTGTTCGCCTGGGTGTTAGGAGCGTTCTTGGCTGTATATGGTCATAAAGTAGGCAGGACGATTTACGAGCAACACGCGTCGCCATCCCAAATGTTGCATGAGTGGTTGCAGCGGAAAGTTTATGGATGCGTTGACCATGTGGTAAGCCTTACTCACGCTGCGGCAGAGTATTCGCCGAAGTATGCATGGAAGTCGGTCGTAATACCGAATTTCACCAGATTACGTGCCGAGACATTATCGAAGGACTATTCTGCTAAACATTGTATTTGCGTAGGACGATTGGTATATGAAAAGAATTACCCGCGCATGTTGAGTGTGTGGAAGGAAGTTGTACGTAAGCATCCTGACTGGGTGTTGGACATCTACGGTGACGGTATGTTGCGTGGAGAAGTGGCAACAATGATACAGACTCTGAAACTACAGGAGAATGTAGTTCTTCATGGGGAAACGGACAATGTAGCAGAAGCATACAGCCGAGGTAGCATCTACTTGATGACTTCGCGGTCAGAAGGTTTTGCACTGGTGCTGATAGAGGCGATGGGTTATGGTTTGCCCGTGGTTGCCTTCGATTGTCCGGATGGTCCTGGAGACATCATAGAAGACGGCGTAACGGGACGTTTAATTCCTTACGAAGAAGATGCAACGATGGTACAGGCTCTTGGTGAATTGATGGACTCTATAGAAATCCGTGAAAAAATGGGACGGGTAGCCTATGCAGACTCTGTCAAGTGGTCTCCTGAAAACATAATGCCACAGTGGGTTACCTTATTGCAAGGCGATGGGCAAGAGCCCACGTAAACTGGTTGCATGTGATAATCCTCAGTAGCTGCAAATCCCATCGGTTTAGCCTAATGCCGTTTGCTTTTGCCATGTGTAAGGTCTCGCGGCGCAGGTCTACACGCTTCAGTTTGAAGGCTTGCCGTAGGAGAATGTTTATCCAGAATTGCAGTGTCGGTTGAAGTCGGGGCTTGTCCAAGTGAAGCTCTGTAATGAGATGTAGTTTCAGTTGCAGTGTATTGCGTTGGAAGGAGTAGTATTTTAAGACGTCTTGGTGTTGGCTAACGCTATTGTGTCCAGTAGTATAGTAAAACGTAGGCTGGTTGACGTAGTAAATTTTGCCGAGCTGCCCCATTGTAGCATATAATTGTACGTCCTCCATTTGGTACACCCTACCGCTGAAGAAACGTGGCCATCTACTCATGGCTTCCCGTATGGCAGACATCCTCATCATCCCCATTACGCCTGGTATGTGTCCCACAAAACCGTATATCAATTCGTTGCCGTCATGTACACCTGGAGTCCACGGTGAAAGATGTGGCGTAGACAGCTCTCCTGTTTCGTTGTCTCTGGCTATGAATGTCGAGAGCGACATTGAAACCTCTGGGTGTGCCTCCATGATATCGAGGAATAGCTGCATACGGCCGGGCATCCATTCGTCGTCTCCGCCACAGTCAATCATATACTCACCGCGTGCTTGGCGTACGCAGTTGAAATAGTTGTCCACTAAACCGAGGTTTTTCTCGTTGGCAATTAGGCGTATGGTGTTCGGGTAGCGTTCTGCATAGAGCTTGCAGACGGCAAGGGTGTTGTCGGTTGAGCAGTCTTCTCCGATGATGACTTCAAAGTCTTCGCTACACTCTTGTTTCAGTATAGCATCCAGCGTGCGGCCGATAAGATGTTCTTGATTGTATGTTATGACGATGACAGAGATTTTCATTTGTGGCATTATAAGATAATATTTGGTTCATACAGGCAGACGACTGGCCAATGCTGCATTTTCTTGCAAAGTTAATAATAATTGTACAATAGTGATAGTATTATTGCACAAAAAAGTGTAACTTTGTATTGTAATTGACTATATATGTAAAGATGTAGGCGTTTGGGCGTTCAAAAACAAGATGATAAAAAGTCTATCTATACTCATTCCCGTTCACGACAGCAAGTGCTATGCGCTTGTTGAAAAGCTGCATGGCCTTGCTGGGCAGGTGGAAGGTTTGGAATACGAAATTCTCGTGGCGGACGATGGCAGCCGCGACCAGGTAAGCATCATCTCCAACTTGCGCATTGGCGAGTTGGACCACTGCCGCTATATACGCAGGCGAGAGAACGTCGGCAGGGCGAAGATAAGGAACTTCCTCGCCGACGAGGCGCAGTACGACTGGCTGCTCTTCCTGGACAGTGACGTGAAGATAGTTAGCGACGATTTCTTGCTCAACTATCTCAATCCGCAGGCGGACGTGGTGAGCGGTCGCACGAAGATAATCCCCAGTCCGGACAGGCAGAACCTGCGCAGCAAATACGAAACGCAATGGGCGGATAGCCACAAAGTGGAGGATTTCAACAAACGCCCGTATGAACACTTCGTGACGGCCAACTTCCTCTGCCGCCGCACAGTCTTTGACGTGTGCCGCTTTGACGAACGTTTCACGACGTACGGCTTCGAGGACTTGGCATTCGGCATCGCCTTGCAGCGAAACGGCATCAGCATTGTCCACATTGCCAACCCCGTTGGTATCTATAAGTTCGAGACGAACGAATGCTATATACATAAGGTGGAGGAGTCGCTGCGCACGCTCCACCATTTCCGTGACGAACTGCGCGGATATTCGCAGGTTCAGACCGTAGTGGAGGCGTGCGGACGCTGGCACGCCACGTGGCTATTGCGCCTATGGCACAAGTTGTTCGGCAGTCTCATACGCCGCATCCTGACCAAACATTCCCCCAGCTTGCTGCTCCTTAACATATATAAGGTGGAGTATTACGCGGCAATTATGTAACTCAAAGTTCCCCATACCACCTAAAACCGTGAATCTTTCTTAAATCAACAAAGCTTTGAGTTATTTTAAACTATACTTTGAAATATTTTTGTACTTTTGCAAAGTATAGTTTAAAATATTCCCAGTATGGATAAGCAGATAGTCAAGACAATCATCATAGAGAAGCAGGTAGCCATCCCTGGCTACAAGCTGACACATAGAGACTTCCAGTTTGGCAAGAAGTCAAACTACATCCTCGTAGGACTTCGACGAGCTGGAAAATCATACTTGCTGTACCAGGACATACAAGACCGCATCAAAGAAGGAGACGCCTCTGCCCAGGACATCCTCTTCATCAACTTTGAGGATGAGCGTCTGTCGTCCCTCCGGGCAGAAGAGCTTGGCATTCTCCTTGACTCTTATACGGAACTGTACCCCGGCAAGCAGCCTCTCGTCTATCTGGACGAGATACAGAACGTGGACGGTTGGGAAAAGTTTGCGCGCCGCCTTGCGGACTCGCAGTATAGAGTGATGATTACCGGCAGCAATGCCAAGATGCTCAGCAAGGAGATGTACTCCATATTGGGCGGTAGGTACATACCAAAGGAAATCTTTCCTTTCTCGTTTGCAGAATATCTCGCTTACCACCATGTGGGATTAGACCGCAACTGGGAGTACAACCAACAGACGAAGTCCCGCGTGGCCAAACTTTTCGACAGTTATTTCTACGAAGGAGGCATAGCGGAATCATTCGAGCAACCCGATAAGCGGGAATACCTCAACGCCTTGTACCAAAAGATACTGATAGGCGACATTGTGGAAAGAAACAGCATCCGCAACTCGAGGGTCTTCCGCTTCTTGGCAAAGAAGCTGGCCGATAGCGTTATGCAGCCGTCCTCCTTGACAAGGCTACAGCACTTGGTGAAGTCGACAGGCGACACTATCAGCCTTCCTGCCTTGAAAGACTACCTCGAATACATGCAGGATGCATACCTCTTCTTTACGATTCCAAATCTTGTTTCACCGCTTACCGAACAAGCAACATTACAGAAGCGCTACGTTGCCGACAATGGCATCCTCAACCTCTTCCTGTTCCAAGGAGAAACAAAACTGTTGGAGAACATGGTGGCGATAGAGCTCAACAGAAGATTCAGAAATACTCCAGAAGACACTCTCCTGTACTATTTCAACAAGAACATAGAGATAGACTTCTGCGTCCCTTCCGCACGTCTGGCCATCCAAGTGGCGTATACCCTAAACGACGATGCCACCTACGAGCGAGAGGTCGGAGGACTCGTGAAGTTCCTAAAGGCATACCCCGAATACCGTGGCTACATCATCACCCGCGATTACCAGACGCGGATTGAGCAGAATGGCCACACGATAGAGGTCCTGCCTATATGGCAATGGCTGCTTGGGTGACAGCATGGTAAGACCTTGGTTGTATTGGTATCAGATTCTTTGTTTACAGAAATTCCGCCAAATGCTTGGTCAGTCCAAGTAAAAGTCGTACATTTGCGACAAGAATTAAAATTTATGGATTATGGTAGCAAATAGCGAAAACTATATACGGTTCGACTGGGCAATAAAACGCCTGTTGCGCGACAAGGCAAACTATGTCGTGCTGGAGGGCTTTTTGGCCTCATTATTAGACAGGAAATTCAAGATAAAGAGCTTCTTGGAAAGCGAAAGCAACCAAGAGGATGAGGACGACAAATACAACCGCGTCGACATCCTGGCGGAAAGCGAGGATGGGGAGTTGTGCATCATAGAGGTGCAAAACAGCAGGGAGCAGACATATTTCCATCGTATGCTCTATGGAGTGTCCAAGACCATATCGGAATATATCGGTCTGGGCAAGCCATACGAGGCTGTCCGCAAGGTGTACTCCATCAACATCGTCTATTTCGATCTTGGGCAGGGGAAAGACTACGTCTATCACGGAAAGACCGAGTTCGTCGGGGCGAATAATCCGAAAGACATTCTGAAGCTGTCCGCCAGACAGAACGAGAAGTTCTTCGGCATCAAGGACCGTGACCTAAAGGTAAGAAAGAGTGCCGGCGACCTGTTCCCCGAGTATTATGTGCTGCGCATAAACGATTTTGACAAGGTGGCCACGACCCCCCTTGACGAATGGATAGAGTTTCTGAAGACCGGCACCATCAGTTCCCGTGCCACAGCCGCCGGACTCCCCGAGGCTCGCGAGCGTCTGCGGGTAGATGCCTTGTCCATAGAAGACCGGCAGGCGTACTATCGCCACATGGATGCCATAAGACACATGAAGAGCCTTTTCGATACCAGTCGGGACGAAGGATACCAAGAAGGTCATGACGATGGGTATAGCGAAGGTAGAACTGAAGGCGAAAGAATGGAAAAGATTGCCACGGCAAAAAGGCTGTTGGCTCTCGGACTCTCTATGGAGGTTGCTGCACAAGGAGCAGGGATTTCCGTTGAGGAAATAAAGAACTTATGACACCAACGTTTTCTATAGTAATACCTGTTTACAATACAGAGCAGTATCTGCAAGACTGCCTCGCCAGCATCGCCTCGCAGTCGTACACCGACTTCGAGGTCATCATGGTGGACGACGGCTCGACTGACGGCAGTGCTGCTATCTGCAAAGAATACGCAGAGCATGACTCCCGTTTCATCTACCATCATAAAGAAAACGGCGGCGTAAGCTGCGCTCGTAACGTTGGTATAGAGATGGCAAGGGGAGAGTGGCTCTTCTTTGTGGACTCTGATGACATACTGGCGGCTGACAGCCTTGCAATCTTTGCCAAGATGTGCGGCAATTCAAATGTCGACATGGCTATGGGGACGTACATATTGGACAGCTATATACCCAAGGAATGCTATCGTGAGAGTAAGACTTTTGATATGTTGCTTGGCAGAAGTTCCATAATGGAACTGATGTTCCTTATCCATACTTACAACTACCAGGGATATGTATGGAACAAAGTCTTCCGCTCACGTATTGTAAAGGAAAACGATCTTCGCTTTGATACTGATGTGTACTATAACGAAGACCGCTTGTTCTGCGTACAGTACATCTGTAGGATGACCGGCAACGCTCGCTTTACCTCTTTGCCGGTCTATCGCTACTTCAAGCGTCAGTCAGGCGCAATGGGGTGTGCGTTGCATACCTACAATCCTAAGTTGATGACGGAATACGAGTCTTCTGTCAAGATTCTCCGCTTGTTGGAGTCAGGCAGCTTCCCTGATGCGGTTGTCAAGTTAGGATACGACAGGCTTATAGACTCCTACGACATACTTCGCCATACCATGAGAGATACGCAATACAAACATGCCCGCGAAGAAACAAAGAAGTTGAAAGAGCGTGTAGTTGCCGAGGTCGGGAGATGCTTCTACATAGGCAACCGCATACGTCGCTTCCTGTCCAAACAGTACTACAACGTGTTCAAGAAGCGTATCTATTTGAGAGGGTAGTACGATTGATTAATACGTGTACTTCTTTTTCCTCAGTCCCGACATCCAGAGAAGGTTTCTTATTATACCGTTTAGGTATGTTCCAAGGTGAAGATGGTACAGGTCTTCGTTGCGTCGCATGTATGAAAGGTCTTTGATGCTGGCATG
This sequence comes from Oscillospiraceae bacterium, assembly GCA_963588475.1. Taxonomy (GTDB): domain Bacteria; phylum Bacteroidota; class Bacteroidia; order Bacteroidales; family Bacteroidaceae; genus Prevotella. Next base: position 29,624 of record CAVAHD010000025.1, read on the forward strand.
TTTGATGAACATCTTGTACCATGCTCTTCTGTCGCGTTCAATTTCGCGTAGTACGATGTCCTTGTATGCACAGTCCCCACGTTCAACAATGCTTTTGGCAGTGTCGCATTGTATGCTCCATCCCAGATATTTCTTTGGAATGTGTGTGTATTCCTCCCCAGATATGTTGCCTCCTCCATTTCGGAATGAGACAAGGCGCCTAGGGGATGAGGCTACACCACCACGTTCTGCAAGCGTAAATATAGTGCAGCAGTCAGAACCCCACGCCATAGGACATGCTACATAGCCTCCAATCGCAGTCAGCGCTTCTCTCTTTATCATCCATTCGCTGATGGTCTGGCGGTTGTTGCCGCTATGCAAATGCCAAATGTATTCGTAGACATCTTCCCACGACGGCGCAAGAGGGTAGATACCTGTAACGTTACATTGTGAGTTGATGATTTTGATGCCGCTTCTAAAGACGTTACAGTCCTGGTATTCGTTAGCCAGTGCCACCATAGTGCTGACGTATGTCTTGTCGTACATATCGTCGTCACAGAGTATGCAGATGTATTCTCCCTTTGCGTATTTAAGACATTCGTTCCAATTGGCGGAGGGGTCGTTCTTGCCCAAATTGTTTGCATTCTTATGGTACGACAACCTACTGTCATGAAACTTGTTCACGACAGACAGTATATCGTAAGGCGAATTGTCGTCAACGACAATCAGCTCAATATTGGCATAGTCCTGCGCCAAGGCTGACTGGATAGCATCCTCGATAAATTCTGGTTTGTATGCCGGGATGGCTATGGTGACTAATGGTGATGTCATACTAGAACTGATTTCAAAGTAATTTATAGAAGAAGAGTTTGTATAGAAGTTTCGTGTACTGCTTAATAGTTAGCTCTTTTTTTGAATGTTTTAATAGTTTGTACGAGTCAGAGAATGACGTATTTTCGTTCTTTATGCTTGTTTTACAATTACTATATGCAATCTTCTTTACAACGGTGTCATATCTTTCCTTGACTTCGTTGTCGTAGTTTGCTGGTTTCTCATTATTTTCAAATGTGTTAATGACTCTTTTTGTTTCTTCCAAATATTGACACCCCCATTTCTGGTCTGGCTCTATGTGGTTACCTTCCGCCCACTCGTTCCATGCATTTATAAATACGAGGTTTTCCTCTTCTTCTTTGAATGCGCAATCTCTATAAAGGGCATTTGTTAACCAACGTCCGAAATTCTTAGGCGTCTGATTTAGAAACGACAAGAAAGTGCGTCCTATACGTCTTGAAGAATTGTCAAAACCAGGTGAAACACATGGAAAGCACCTCTTAGGTAATGCTGTTGCGCAACAATAGTCGACATAGTCAGAATAGTCATATACTGTAGGACGTGCTTTTGGGGGCTCATTGGGATCAATCAAATTTACTTTTACCTGTGGAAGTCCACTAATCATGACCCCAATTGGCTGGAAGTCCATAGATGCATCAATGCCTTCAATAGGTGAGACGTTGGTGTTACCCGGGAATTTTGTTTCAACCAAGTAAAGTTCCATGTTGAATTCTTTCGATGCAACTTCACGCCAAATCTTTATAGTCTCTTTGAAATCTGGGAACAATGAGACTCTATATACAGCAAAAACTGGCTTGTTGTTAATCCTTATATATCGTTTGTCAGAAAAGACATTCTTGCACAACCATCGCATATGCTCAATGTCATCGCTGTGTGAGTACTCCTGTTTCATCAGGACATCGGTAAAGCCGCCATCCCAATTGCGAGCCCAGTTTTCATTTGCCCAACATAGCATGAAGGGCATATCAGGCTGACCAGAGCTGAGTATCTCATTTACAGGACGCTCCATTAGCTGTTTTCCATTGAACCAATAGTGGTAGTAGCAAAAGCCGTAAATGCCGTATTCCTTTGCTAAATCTGCCTGCATTTGTCGTGCTTCAGGCAAACGAAGATCGTAGAACCCTGTGTCAGAGGGTAATTGTGGCTGATAGTGACCTTCGTAACGAGGCTGCGATTTTGTTACGTTAGTCCATTCAGTAAACCCTTTTCCCCACCATTCATCATTTTCTTTGAATGGATGAAATTGCGGTAGATGTATAGCTATAACTCGTTTCTTCTTATTCATTGATGTGTGGGTGTATTTATTCTTCGTTTTTAATGCCTAGCAATTTATTGCTTTCTGGTATGAATCGTTCTATTTTGATGTCGTATTCGTTAGATACTTGATTTCCGTCATAGGAGATATGCTGTCTCCAGAAAGTCAGTTTCTTGTCGCAATACAACAATTTGTTTGTAATTAATATTTGCCGATATAGCCAAAAGTCTATCCAAGCGGGTATTGGTGAATTGAAGTTAAGTTTGTCAATGATGTCTTTCTTTATCATTACAGCCGATAGTGTCGGTATGTAGTTCATTTTTTGGTTATGGCAGATGTCAATATTGTTTGAACCATTTTTGAGTACCCGATTGACGTGGTCAATGTATGGTTGCCTGATTTTTATACATTCTTTGTCGCCAAGCAGCTGTATATTGTTTGATATGATAGCAGCCTCATTATACCGTTGTATAATCCTTACTTTCTGTTTGAGATAATTTTTTCTCCAATAGTCATCGCTTTCACAAAAGGCAATGTAATCTCCGTGTGCTTTGCTTATTGCAAGTTTCATTGAATATATGAGGCCTTTATTCTCTCTGTTCTCATATACGGAAATGGACAGTTGACTGTGTCTCTGCGCAAATCGATTGATAACGTTGATAGAGTTGTCTTTTGAACCATCGTCAACAACAATAATTTCGAAGTTTTTATATGTTTGTTTTCCTATTGATGTGAGTGTCTTGTAGATAAATTCTTCATAGTTATAGCTTGTTACAATGACAGAGATGAGAGGGGTGTAGTTTGGTCTCGCTACAATCAAATTCTTGTCGGCATTATAGTGTGCAAAGCGTCGAAAGTGTTTTGATAAAAAAGATTTTATTTTCTTGTTCATTGTAATGATCTATTATGAGGAACAATGTTTATTTTACAATAAGTATTGTGCCCATTATGATAATGACAACCACTGCTATTGATAGTGCATAGATTAAGCTTCTAATTGCTTTTAGGTGTTTCTTAGCTTTGGAGTCTTTATCATGATTAGAGTTGCCTTTGTCGTATGAGGCGATAATGTCAAACAGCTCCTGTTGTCTGTTTATCATCATTGTCTTCATATGAGTCCAACAGTTCATTTCTTCTTGGAACAAGAATACTTTTTGTACTTTCAAGTTTGTATCTCGTCCCCAGATAAAGAATAATCTTTCCAATGCATGTGCAATGGTTCCGTCTCGTTTTATAGGCTCTTTAGGGAAGTCTTTGTATGTTATAGGAAGCGTGAAGAATTCCTTAAGAAAGTCTGTTCTTGCCCAAAACATAGTACCTTGGGGAAAAGATACTGCCGGATATTCCTTTTCTAAATTAATGTTCAATGAACTTTTGTTGACAACGTTTTGTGCTACTTCAAGATTTGAACTCCAGCCGGATGTGTCCCAACAAGAACTGTAATCTGGCGGTGCAATCATCCCAATATTATTATCCAGACTCTTTAGTATGTGTGCAATGATTTCTTGGGAACCTAATAAATGTGAGAAAATATGTTGACGCCAGTCTGCCAGTGTTGGGTCTTCCTTTGTCTTTTTTGTATGGAAATGTGCTATAAAATTATATTTTTGAAGTTCTTTTCCAAATTCGCACAGCATTGGTGCTATATCCCTTCCTACGTTAGGTGTAGTGTGGATGTATATCTGTCCAATGTTATGGATAGTGCAGAGCTCTTCCTTTAATGCTTGAGGGTCAACAGCTACACATTTTGGTACAGAAACGTATAGGTCGAACTTTTGTGGTATGTTATTCAAGTATCGCACAATTTCGCCAACCAGGTCGGCATAGAATACGTGTACGTGTACAGCTATCGACTTCTCTTGTAAGTTATGGCATTCTTCACCATTGCTCTTTGTACATATTACAGTATTCTCTACCATTGGAGCAGTAGCGTACATGCATTTTACAGGTTCGTTGAACATATACTTTATGTCATCTGTTCCCAAATTGTAGAAAGCTGAGTTGTTGGGAGTCATACTATTATGTAGATACCATTGTAGATAGTGCGAGCGAACTATTTGCTCACTAACAGGTAGTACTTTAATGTGGTTGAATTGCGTATTCATGACGAAGGAGAATGGAATCTGGTCTATTCTCTCTATCATGCCATTTGATCCGAGCTCTTTGAGATATTCAAGTGTCAGTCGGTCAATAGAGTCTGTCAACTCTCCTCTTCGTTGGATAGAAAAGCAACATTGAAACAGTCCTTTATAATTAAAGTCATATCCTTTTTTTGACATAGAGTCTATGCAACGTTTTGCCTGCAGATTGTCGTATTCTCTCGTTTCCACCCATGTGTTATATTCTTCAATGAAATTGTCACGGACGGGATGAGGCATAAGACATGCGTCATATTTCCCATCTTCGAATGCATCAATGATAGGCTTCAAGCTGTTTTTTACCTCAATGCTTCCGTCTATACGCACACAGATGTTAGTATGACTATATTTGAAGCAATTGAATCTGATAGCATAGCATTTGTCGAAGGGTGAGAGAAGTTTTAGGTCTTCATCATAAATGATAGTCCATGTCTTGGAAGTAAGTTCCTTATCATCAGTGACAAGAATATACTCAGCTTCTGGATCCTTGTTCTGTATTTCATGGACTTTTTCGTAGTTGTTTATGATGTATGTGAGAACCGTATATCTTTTCATCCTGGGACTATATATTTAGAGGTGCTTCTATGTGTTATTATTTTTCCTTTTTATAAATATAAGCAAATGAGGAGCGTAGTCTGTATGATGCACAGGGTAATTAATAGCATTATAATAATGTTTTTGCCATTTATATCCTTAGACTTGTCTATAACATTACTGTCTTTTTGTTCAGTTATAGCTTTCCACCGCATTTCATCTACAAGAGTGAATTTTTTTTCAGCTATATATGCTAAGGTTTGTGTTACATTGTTTATCTCGGCATTTTGCAATGCAATAATCAGCCATTCTTTGTTTCTGTCACTATTCCATGTAGTATAGTAATCTCTGATGTCATTGCAGAGGACACTGTATAGGGTAGTGTTTGTTTTGGAAATTATGCTGTGTAGTTCTTCCAATGACTCCTTTAACTGCGCGGAAAAGTCTATGAAATACGATTTTCTTTTTATCAATGGCATATGGGCATGCAGAAGCGTAATAGGATATTTGGTAGGATTGTCCTTTATGATATTCTTCACTTCAACATAATGTTGCTTTTTTAGATAAGACGTATGTCTGAACCCTGCATTATTGAGAACCTCCGTAAAATTCAGCTCATATTTCAATACGTATTCTATCAAAGAGTCCTGTTTCGTGAAGCTGTTAACGAATGTCTTGAAAATATTAGATGTGAAAACATTTTTCTTGAATAGCAAGAAGTAAGATTGTAGATGCTCTTTGACTTCCGTTGAATGCGCCATTCCCCAAAAGTCTTCGTCACAGTCATGCATTACACTAAATACCTCCTTGAAAGGAAATACTGGTCCGTAACAGGAATCATTACAAAATATAAGCTCTTCTGTATCATTCAAGAGTGCATTTTCTTCGACCCAATGATATCCTCGTTTGTATGAGCCGAAATCATAGCAGGAATGTTTCTCGCACAGTGCGTGTACGACAATTCCTTTCAATTTTGCTAATTCTGTAGGTACGATATCGTTGTCTGCAACAAAAACGATAGCGTCAACAACTATCTTCAGCTCTCTCAGGTAGTATATGACGTAATCGTGAATTTTATTGTCTCTGCTATAAGAAGCAAATATTGCAATACGTTTGATGCCGTTCATGTTGGTACGTCGTAATGTTATAATTGTCGAATTAATCTTGCTGGGTAACCTGCTATAACAGAATTTGCCTCATAAGAATGAGTAACCACGGAATTAGCTCCGACAATGACATTGTCGCCGAGTGTTACTCCTGGCATAATGCTCGCTCCTTCTCCTATCCATACGTTTTTCCCTATCTTTACATCCTGGGTTGCCAGATGTCTTTTGGCTGGAGCGCATTCAAGGTTATCCTTGCTTGTTTTACCATGAAAATGGTCTGTGATGAATACTTTGCTGGCTATTAGGGCGTTGTCGCCAATGTCAATGTTTGATGCACAGCCCACGTGGCAGAAATCTTCAAAAGAGACGTTGTTGCCGATAGTCAAGTTGGGCTGAAAACATTGCTCGCCATACCTGTCCACTGCTTGAATGCGAAAATAGAAGCCGGCATGAAAGTTGTCACCTATCGTAATATATTCTCCATTGTATATCTGCGCTCCATAGTTGATGCGAAGATTTTCGCCATGGTGAGGCAGTAGGATATTGTAGTCTTTTTGTATGGCATTGCCCAGTCTGTGTTGTATACAGTCTACTCCTCCGTTGCGTTCCAAAAGTGAAACTATGTCAGATATGAGGGTTGTAAGTTCTTCGTCTGTTCGTCCAAATCCCTTGATACGGTTGTACAGAGTGTTAAGGCTCTCTTCGCGATGCCCATAGTCAATAGATGCCTTCGACAGGAGACTTAGATTCTCCTGTTTCAGCAATTCACGAAAGAAAGCTTTAAAGCATTTTTCCTTTAGATTCCTAAACATACTACGGCAACTGTGATAAGTGGGTTGGTTTTCATGACTATCCCTCTTTCTGTGTGTTATGCTCTATAGTTTTGGGATTGCAAAACTTTTTGCAAAGTTACTACTTTTTGTTGTGATACCTATAAATAGGTAGGCATTATATGTCGGCATGGTTTTTATTTCTTATTATGAGTCAATAGCTGTACATATAATGCAGTAAAGTATCAAACCTTGCCTGGAACTGACATTTTTTTTGCACTTTCTTTGACCTGTGTTCTATAATATGGCGTGATGCCTACGGCGTATTAGAGAATTTTCCAGTCCAAGAGTCCCTTGCCCTCTTCGTCCAGCTCTATGCCGAGGCCGATTACCTGGCGTTTGTCTGCCTTGAATGGTTCCATGTATTGACGGTCGAGGATTTGGTCGGTAGCGGCATCCTTGCCGCCGTTGTTGTGCAGCTTTAGCTCGATGACGTAGATGTAGCGGGTGGTCTGGACTATCATGTCTATTCTACCCGTGGCCATCATCTTCTCCACTTCCACTTTTAGTCCGATGGCGTTGAAGATGGTGCTGATGATGAGGCGGTAGCGTTCCTCCATGTCCATAGACGCAAGCTTCTTGTTGCTGTAGGGCACGTCAGCGATGAGAGCTTTGAGAGCCTTCATGGCTTCGTCTACCTTGCCAGTCTTTGCCATTTTCAGCAGCATGTTCTGAGTGGAGATGACCTGGGCATTTGTACGCAGTGTCAAGGCTGGTACCACAAGTTTGTAGAGTGCTTGTTTTACCTCTTCATTCGGAAATCCTAAGGTGTACATCCCGTCTTCGTATCCCTTGATGGTGAGGTATCCAGACTGGTAGAGGAACAATTCTGCCCCACCGTTGCCTACATCGCTTGTCTCCAGCGTAGTACTGTCTATATAACAGTTGTCAAAGTGCTCCAGGGAGATATCCATGTCATCCACGAACTTGGGGAGTAGTGATGTAGCTCCCGATGCAGCCCAAAAGTTACGCAGCTCTTGGGCGTTTAAAGCATTGATGAGGCTATACGGATTGTAGACATCCACCATATTGCGGCGGCTGAAGTGGTAGCCGTCGTAGTAGTTCTTCAGTCGGTCGTGGGTCTGCTGGAGTGTCCATTTGTTCACCTCTGCCATACGCTCCAGTTCGGGCTGAAAATTCTCGCTGATTTCCTCCTCCGTGATGCCGCAGATAGCTGCGTATTCTGGCTCGAAGCTGATGTTGGTGAGGTTGTTCAACGCAGAGAACAGGGATATTTGGGTGAACTTTGTGATGCCCGTGATGAACACGAGCCGCTCGTACTCGTCGTCAGCTTTCAGAATGGCGAACACCTCACGATACACTTCCGTACACCGCTCGTGCTCGGGAGTGTTCCAGGAGTGCTGGAGTGGCGAGTCGTATTCGTCAATGAGTATGGCAACCTGCAGCCCCGTCTGTTCGTAGGCTGTGGCAATGATGGCATGGAATCGGTCTGCCAGTTGGGCAGTGGCTTTAGGAGTTATGCCGTACTTCTTCTCGTATTCCTCAAAACGGAGGTCAAGATACGAGCGCAGAGTCTCTGCGTTCGCTCCGCCGCGGCTTAGGTCGAGTCGGATGACGGGGTGCTGCTTCCAGTCTTTCTCCAACTGCATAATCTTAAGCCCTTCGAAGAGGTCTTTTCTGCCTTCAAAGTACATCTGCAGCGTATCGACAAGTATCGACTTGCCGAAACGCCGTGGGCGGCTCAGGTAATTATACTGAATTCCGCAATTTGCTAATTCCCAGATAATGTCGCTCTTATCAACATAGAGATAGTTTTCTTCTCTAATCTTCTTGAACGACTGAATGCCTGCCGGCAGTTTCCTCTTATTGATGTTTGTCATATATCTGATACTCCATTTGACGGCAAAGTTAAGCAAATTCCTGCGTATCTCCAAATGTCTAAGGCTCGTTTTGTCGGTTGCTGACTGAAAAAGTGTTGTTGGGTGTTTGCATCCGTGCTATAGTCAATGGTGTAAGTAACTGGTGGCAGCGTGGTAAGACCTTGTCTGTAATGGTGTAGAAAGCTTTTGGCGATGGTTGGTTGGCAACTGCCAGCAACGTTGTCGGCAACTGTCAACCATGTTGTCGGCAGCTGTCAACAACGTTGTCGGCAACTGCCAACCGCCATCGCGAAAAGCTTTCTTGCTCAATAAGAGTTGTAAATATTCCGCCAAATGCTTGGTCATTCCAATTAAAAGTCGTATTTTTGCGACAAGAATTAAAATATATGGATTATGGTAGCGAATAGCGAAAACTATATACGGTTCGATTGGGCTATTAAACGCCTGCTGCGCGACAAGGCAAACTATGTCGTGCTGGAGGGCTTTTTGGCCTCATTATTAGATAGGAAATTCAAGATAAAGAGCTTCTTGGAAAGCGAAAGCAACCAAGAGGACGAGGACGACAAATACAACCGCGTCGACATCCTGGCGGAAAGCGAGGATGGTGAACTGTGCATCATAGAAGTGCAAAACAGTAGGGAGCAGACCTATTTCCATCGTATGCTATATGGGGTGTCCAAGACCATATCGGAATATATCGGTCTGGGCAAGCCATACGAGGCAGTCCGCAAGGTGTACTCCATCAACATCGTCTATTTCGATCTTGGGCAGGGGAAAGACTACGTCTATCACGGAAAGACCGAGTTCGTCGGGGCGAATAATCCGAAAGACATTCTGAAGCTGTCCGCCAGACAGAACGAGAAGTTCTTCGGCATCAAGGACCGTGACCTAAAGGTAAGAAAGAGTGCCGGCGACCTGTTCCCCGAGTATTATGTGCTGCGCATAAACGATTTTGACAAGGTGGCCACGACCCCCCTTGACGAATGGATAGAGTTTCTGAAGACCGGCACCATCAGTTCCCGTGCCACAGCCGCCGGACTCCCCGAGGCTCGCGAGCGTCTGCGGGTAGATGCCTTGTCCATAGAAGACCGGCAGGCGTACTATCGCCACATGGATGCCATAAGACACATGAAGAGCCTTTTCGATACCAGTCGGGACGAAGGATACCAAGAAGGTCATGACGAGGGGTATAGCGAAGGCCGAGCAGAAGGCAGGGCAGAAGGCAGGGCAGAAGGCAGGGCAGAAGGCCGGGCAGAAGGCCGAGTTGAAGGCCGAGCTGAAGGCGAAAGAATGGAAAAGATTGCCACGGCAAAAAGACTGTTGACACTCGGACTTACTCCGGAGATTGCAGCACAGGGAGCCGGGCTTTCCGTTGAGGAAATAAAGGATTTGACATAGTAGCCTATCCGTACGGAAGAATACAAATACTACGTCATGGCACACCCATCGTTGAGTGTGCCATGACGTGGTGGGGTTAATCTTCCCAAATATTCCGCCAAATGCTTGGTCATTTCAAGTAAAAGTCGTATTTTTGCGACAAGAATTAAAATATATGGATTATGGTAGCGAATAGCGAAAACTATATACGGTTCGATTGGGCTATTAAACGCCTGCTGCGCGACAAGGCAAACTATGTCGTGCTGGAGGGCTTTTTGGCCTCATTATTAGATAGGAAATTCAAGATAAAGAGCTTCTTGGAAAGCGAAAGCAACCAAGAGGACGAGGACGACAAATACAACCGCGTCGACATCCTGGCGGAAAGTGAGGATGGGGAGCTGTGCATCATAGAAGTGCAAAACAGCAGGGAGCAGACCTATTTCCATCGTATGCTATATGGCGTGTCCAAGACCATATCGGAATATATCGGTCTGGGCAAGCCATACGAAGCTGTCCGCAAGGTGTACTCCATCAATATCGTCTATTTCGATCTGGGGCAGGGGAAAGACTACGTCTATCACGGAAAGACCGAGTTCGTCGGGGCGAATA
>CAVAHD010000026.1:0-38426 GCA_963588475.1 Oscillospiraceae bacterium
AGAGCATCTGCCTTACAAGCAGAGGGTCGGGGGTTCGAATCCCTCAACGCCCACCTCTCTCTCTCTAACTCTTTTGTCCCGAGAACCATGTGAATGGTTCCGGGACTTTTCTTTTTTGGTGATGGTTTATGTACTTTTGCCCTTACAGGGCGCGTAGGTACATACGAACAAAAACCCAGGGCGCTGCCCTGGGCTATAGAGTTGTTGGGCTTTCAGCCCGATGCAGCAAAAAAAGCCCGAGGCATTGTGCCCCGGGCTTTTTTTTTGTTGCTATGACGTTTCTGTGCTTTGCGCTTCTTCCACTTCTTTCTTTATTTCTGGCTTGACGGGTAGGGTGAAGCTGAAGCGTGCACCGCTGGTGTATGAGGTGTCCACCCATATCTTTCCGCCGAACTTCTCTACGATGCTCTGGCAGATGGACAGACCGAGGCCGGTGCCCTGGCGGAACGTGTCCAGTTTGCGGAAGCGTTCGAAGACGGCTTCTGCTTTGTCTGCAGGGATGCCGCAGCCAGTGTCCGTGACGTTGATGCGTATCATGCCGTCTATGGGGTTGTCCTCGAGGCTGACGGTGATGCTGCCCTTGTCGGTGCACTTCTTGGCATTGTTGAGCAGGTTGGAGATGACCTGCAACAGGCGGTTCTTGTCCGTCTCGATGAACTTGCTTGGCAGCGGCGACTTGGCGATGATATCCACAGCGTCCGACTTGTTGACCCTTGCGGAGTGTACGGCATCGTTTATTAGCTTCACCACGTCCACTCGCTGCAGGTGTATGTCCATACGCCCGGAGTCGATGCGAGAGAGGTCCAGGATGTCGTTGATGAGGTTGAGCAGCAGGTTGCCGTTGGTCATGATGACACCGGTGTACTGCTCCTTCTCTTCGGTGGAGAGCTCGATGTTTTCGTCGGTGAGAATCTGCACGAAGCCGATGACGGCGTTCAGTGGGGTGCGTATCTCGTGGCTGATGTTGCTGATGAACTGCGACTTCATCTTGTTTGCCGCCTCGGCTGCTTCCTTGGCTTCGCGCAGGCTGATGCTCTGCTCCTCCAGCTGCTTGCGCATCTTGTTGCTTCGGCGCAGGAAGTAGAGTGCGGCGGCGAGAGCGAGTGCAAGTACGGAGAATGCTATAACGGAGAATACGATTTCTGCCAAGTAGTCCTTTAGCGGTGACTTTGGCTCGTTTTCCAGTTCGTACTTGAACTTTATGCCGTTGAGTGAGAGGTGCAGTGTCTGCAGTTTTTCGTAGTCGAAGATATACTTGCTCTCTGCCAGCGTTATGCCGTTCTTCTCGCCCGTTCTTAGGAAGCGTAGCACACTCTTTGCCAGGTAGCGTCCCATGACGTGGTAGCGTGGTGAGTAGCCTGCCACGGGCCAGTGACCCATGCCCACGTCAGCCAGTCCGAAGACGGGCAGGTCGGGGTTGTTCTGCCCGAGGGTGTACGTGGTGTTGCGTACGATGTAGCGGTTGGAGTCGTCTATGCGCCATGTGCCGCAGATGAGCACGGTGTTTGGCCTGTTCTCTTTTGATATTTTCTCGTTTACGTCCAAGAACGACATGCTTCTGCCGTCGATGTATTCCACAAGGAAGCGCTTGTCCTTAGCTATCTCCTTTTCGAAGAGGGCCTTCATGGTGACACCGCCGAGGGTGTTGTCGGAGAGGAAGAGCAGTCTGCGGCACTTGGGATAGAAGTGCAGTATGAGGTCGATGTTTTTCTGCACGTCATACTGGTACAGTCGTCCGCCTACGATGTTCCAGTCGTCGAAGTCTTGTGTCAAGTCGTATGACTCCGGCTCCCACGTGCGCAAGTCTATCTCGTCGATGTTCTCTGGCATCTTCACTATGGCACTGCCGCGCATTCCTACGATGACAGGCGTTTTCTTCAGACGCTTGTCATCCATGGAGAAGTAAGCGGTGTTTGCCTCGTTGCCAAGCAGTACTATGCAGGCGGGCTTCTTGCCGTTGTCGTAGTACTTCTTTAGGCAGTTCCACATGCGGGTCTCCCAGTTCTTGCTGTCCGGCAGGTTCTGCGCGTTGATGTCCTCTATGGCGAGTGGGTTGCGTATGCTCTTGTCCTTGTTGTACTCGTCGTAGAAGTCCTGGAGGTTTACGCTGATGTTGCTGACGTCTGGGTTGTACGAAGACACGATAACCACTGGCGGTAGGGCATCGTCAATACCTTCCGCCTTGTGCGCCGATGCTGCGGCTGCAAAGATGGAAGAGAAGAGGATTATTATGAGACAGAAAGTATTCCGCATATATTAGTTTACTGGTTTCAGAGAACCCTCGATGTAGGTGAATTGTGCCGTGTCGGTCACTTTATACTGTATCTGGAACTGCATGGCACTTGGGGCTTTGGCGGTAAAGTTGATAGTGTAGATGACTTCAACTTCACGTGCTGGCTTTGCATCCGGATATAGGGTAGGGAGCACTTGCGCGTAGATGTCGATGAAGCGCTTCTGCATAGTTGCGACTACTTCTTCGTCCGTCATGTCCTTGTATTGCGCCTCTATCTGCGCACGGGCTGAGGCTGGTTGCCAGTCGACGCAACTGTTGTAGCGGTCGTTGCCGGCGTAGTACTCCGTATTGCCGTACCTCACGACGTATCCCTGTCCCTTCTGTGTCACGCCGAGCTGCGCCTGGTCTACGTTGGCCCATACCCAGTCGCAGGCTGCCTGGTAGAACTTGTATGCCGTCGGGTCCTGCTTTACGTTGGGGATGGTGACGGTGACGCTTGGGTTGTACACCCATCCTGTTTTGGTTAGCTCGAAAGGTGCCGTAGTCGTCAGGGTGTCGCTCGTGCCCTCTTCCGTCTGGCTGGTGTACTTGTATGTCACCTTTGCCGTAGACCCTGGGTCTGCCGTGGGGTAGGAGTCCGTTAGCCATTTGGGTATATACTTCTGCGCGTCCTTTTTGCTGACGAAGCAGTGGGCTGACTTCAGTTTGTTGTCGCCGATGAGTGTGCCGATGCTTTCGTAGTCGGCGTTGGAGAGGGTCAGTGTCAGCTCCTTGATGTCTGTCGGTCGGTAGTCGTTGGAGTTGTAGCCGTCCAGTTTGTCGTTGAAGTCGCTGCAGGCGGAGAGTGTGAGCAAGGCAGCGAACATATATATATAATAATGTACGTATCTCATAAGATGTGCATTGCTATGGGTGTAACGTTATTCAGTGTGTTGGGGGACGTTAGAATGTCAGTTTGAGTTTAACGGAGAAGGTGCGTCCGTATGAGTAGAATATTCTGTAGGCATTCTTCCAACTGGAGTTTGTGCCGTCGTAGAATGCGTCCTGTATGTACTCGTAGTCCAACACGTTGTTGACGTTGCCTATGATGGAAGCCTTGCACACTCCGACGTTGAAGTCATAGCGGGCGTTGAGGTCCAGCTGTGCAGCGTCGGGCACTTCCCAAGGCTCGTTGAGCGTTATCTCTCCGCTGCCTCCGTATGTTGGCATGGCATAGTCGGCGTAGAGGCGGCCGTAGTAGTTCAGTGTAGCACCGACAGACACCTGTGGTACCACGGTGAAATTGGCTGTGAAGGCCGCCGTGGTCTGTGCCGAACCGCCTACGTGTATGTTGTCCTGGTTCAGTGTGAACTTCAGGTGGTCGTCTGCACCCACTGCACTCGCCACGGCTCCCGTGGAGAGGTTGGCCAGTGGCTCGTTGGCGGAGTTGTAGAAGTATGCCGTGGCGTTGTTGGCCCATCGCCAGTCGCCTAATGAGAGCATACCCTTCATCTCGAGCCAGTAGAGAGGCTTTACGGCAACGTCAAGCTCCAAGCCTTTGTGTATGGCGTTGACACCCGTCATCTGCATGCTGTAGATGTCGGTGTTGTCGTTCATATAGCCGGAGCGCAGGGTTGTCTTGTCCATCCACTTGGTGTAGTAGGCGTTGAAGTCTATCTTCCAGATGCGGTGGTGGAAGCCGTATCCCAGCTCTACGGAGAATGCCTTCTCGTTGACGGCATCATTGTTGATGAAGTTGCTCGACTGTGCCATGAGGAACACGCCGCCGGAGAAGTATGGTGCCCTGCTGATGTAGCCAATGTTGAAGAAGGCGTTGTTGTGGGCGTTGAAGTTATAGTTGAAACCGCCCTTGATGCTGCCGGAGAGGAAGTTGGCTACGTCCGACTCGGCTTGTGACTCGTCGTAGTAGTAGCGGTCGTAACGCCAGTATGTGGAGTTGGACAGCGTACCTGAGACGAAGGCCGAGTACTTGTTGTTCTTGGAATATTCCAACTGAGCGAAGACTCCCTGCTGGTTGATGTGGCTGTCGTAGTCGCGGAAGACGACATCGCCGACGGTCAGCTTCTCGTACTTCCAGTTGGGGTCGAGTGCCTTGGCGTTGTTGGTGGAGTTGACGGAGCTGCGGTAGCGCACGTCGGTGTAGTACTGTCCGTTGAAGAGGTCGGAGATTTCAGCTTTGTGCGTGCCCTTGTATGAGCGCAGGTCTATGCCGGCATAGAGTGACAGTTCGTTGTTGAGCTGACGGGTGTACGTGGACGTCAGTCCGTACCACATATTGTTGTTGTAGTTCTTTGCCATCACCATCATTGAGCCCGCCGTGCTGTTCTCGTTAATCTCCTGCACCTTGTCGTAGGCGTAGGTGCCGTCGCTGTTGCGGTAGGTGGTGTTGAGTATGCCGTTGGTGGAACCATACCATGCGTTGGCGTATGTGGAGTTTACGCCCTGGCCGGCGTTGGCGTAGCCTCTGCCTATCGACATGTAGACGGCAGACGAGAGATACGACTTGTCGTTGATGCGCCAAACATGGTTGATGGAGAACTGCGGCTTGTGATACTTGTTGTATGCCGACGTCTTGCGCTCGCCGTTCTTGCCGAAGCCGTAGGTAGGGTTGTAGCGGTAGACGCTCTTGCCGCTCATGTATTTCTTGGCGAGTTGCCACTGCTCTACGGTCAGTCCGTCGTAGGACGAACGCTGGTAGTGCTCCTGCGGCGAGCCGAAAGCCGTGAAGGACAGCTGGTGCTTGTCGCCCAACCGCTTGCCTATGGTCAGGAAGTAGTCGTAGTCGTCGAACTCCGTGCCCTGCACGTAGCCGTCGCCCCACTTCTTGCTGAGAAGTAGCGACGCACTCCATCCGCTCTTTGTCAGACCAGAGGCGAGCGAGAACTGTATGTGGTTTTCGCCGTCGTTGCCCATGCCGTAGAGGAGGGTCATCTTTCTTTTCTGTTCGTTGGCGCGCGTCACGATGTTTATCGTGCCGCCGAGAGATGGTGCCGAAATCTTGCTGGCTCCCAGTCCGCGCTGCGTCTGCATATAGCTCACCATATCGCCCAAACCGCTCCAGTTGCTCCAGTAGATGCCGCCCCATTCCATGTCGTTGACGGGCACACCGTTTATCATCACGGCGATGTTGGAACTCTGGAAGCCGCGCATGTTCAGCTTGGAGTCGCCGAAGGCACCGCTGTACCTTGTGGCATAGATGCCGGGGGTCTGGTTGAACATTTCGGGCAACTCCTTGTTGCCCATCTTTGTCTCAATCTCTTCTGCGCTGACATTGCTCATCGCAATAGGTGTCTTGCGTGAGATGCCGCGTGGTGCCGTGACGGTGATGTTCTCTATCATCACGTTCGTCAGGCTGTCGTGCTTGCTTGTGTTGTCGGCACTCTGTGTCTTGGCAGCAACGTTTGTTGCCGCCACCATTACACATAGGGTTAACGTCTCTTTCATCAGTTGTTTAAAAGCAATAATCCCGCTGCAGCAAACAGGCGTGTTCACGGCAACGGGATTATTTTGTATTAAGATATATTATTCGCGGTTTGAACGTTTGCGCTCCAGGTGGTCGAGTATCGCCTTGCGCATACGCATTGACTTAGGTGTCACCTCCACGAGCTCGTCGCTCTTGATGTACTCGAGGCACTCCTCGAGCGAGAGGATGGTCTTCGGTATGATGCGTGCCTTGTCGTCCGATCCGGAAGCGCGCACGTTGGTGAGCTGCTTGGCCTTTGTTACGTTGATGACGAGGTCGTTGTCGTGTACGTGTTCGCCCACTACCTGACCAGCGTATACGTCCTCACCCGGGTCGATGAAGAACTTGCCGCGGTCCTGCAGCTTGTCGATAGAGTAGGCGAAGGCGTTGCCCGTCTCCAGTGCTATCATGGAGCCATTGTTGCGGCGTACTATCTCGCCCTTGAACGGCTGGTAGTCCTTGAAGCGGTGTGCCATGATGGCCTCACCCTGAGAGGCGGTGAGCACGTTGGTACGCAGACCGATGATGCCGCGTGAGGGGATGTCGAACTCGATGTTTACGCGCTCGCCCTGGCTCTCCATTGAGGTCATCTCGCCCTTACGGCGTGTCACCATATCAATCATCTTGCTGGAGAACTCCTCCGGTACGTTGATGGTGAGCTCCTCAATAGGCTCGCACTTTACGCCGTCTATCTCCTTATAGATAACCTGTGGCTGGCCTACCTGCAGCTCGTAGCCCTCGCGGCGCATTGTTTCGATGAGGACGGAGAGGTGCAGCACGCCGCGTCCGCTTACGATCCACTTGTCGGTGCTGTCCTCGAAAGGCTCTACGCGCAGTGCGAGGTTCTTCTCCAGCTCCTTGTTGAGGCGGTCGGTGATATGGCGTGAGGTGACGAACTTGCCCTCCTTGCCGAAGAACGGTGAGTCGTTGATGGTGAAGAGCATCGACATGGTCGGCTCGTCGATGGCGATAGGGGGCAGTGGCTCGGGGTTCTCGAAGTCGCAGATTGTGTCGCCGATTTCGAACTTCTCCAGTCCGATGATGGCGCAGATGTCGCCGCTCTGTACCTCGGGCACCTTTACGTGTCCCATACCGTCAAAGCTGTGCACTTCCTTTATCTTTGTCTTCTCGGTGGAGCCGTCGCGGTGTGCGATGGTTACGTTCATGCCCTCCTTCAGCGTGCCGCGGTGTACGCGACCCACGGCGATACGTCCGGTGTAGTTGGAGTAGTCGAGGGAGGTGATGAGCATCTGTGGTGTGCCCTCCAGAGCCTCCGGCGCAGGGATAATCTCCACAATCTTGTCGAGCAGGTAGTCGATGTTGTCGGTAGGCGAGTTGAAGTCCTCAGCCATCCAGCCGTTCTTTGCCGAACCGTACACAACTGGGAAGTCCAGCTGGTCTTCCGTAGCGTTAAGGGAGAACATCAAGTCGAAGACCATCTCGTACACTTCTTCTGGGCGGCAGTTGGGCTTGTCCACCTTGTTGACAACGACGATAGGCTTCAGACCTATCTCGAGAGCCTTCTGCAGCACGAAGCGAGTCTGAGGCATAGGACCTTCGAAAGCGTCCACGAGCAGAAGACAACCGTCCGCCATGTTGAGGACGCGCTCCACCTCGCCGCCGAAATCGGAGTGTCCCGGGGTGTCGATGATATTAATCTTAGTACCCTTCCAGTTGATGGATACGTTTTTAGAGAGAATCGTTATGCCGCGCTCACGTTCGAGGTCGTTAGCGTCGAGTACTTGGTCTGAGTTGTTCTGTCCTTCGCGGAAGAGTTTTCCGGCGAGCATCATCTTGTCGACCAGTGTCGTCTTTCCGTGGTCGACGTGCGCGATGATGGCGATGTTTCTAATATCCTGCATTTCTCTTTTTATTAATTCTGTGCAAAGGTAAGTCTTTTTTTTGAGTTTTAGCAGTTTTTGACTGTTTAAATGCCGTTACGTGTACAAAAAGTCTGCATTTCTTGTGTATTTCGTGTGTTATGTGTACTTTTGCACGTAAGAAACTTTAACAAAAAACTATACAACACAATGGTTCTTTTCTTCAAGACCCCTTCAGATCACATCATTGCGACTGAGATAGACCACCAGCCCAATGAGCAGGAGACACAAGAGTTATGTTGGCTTTACGACAATGCCACAGTCGTTGACGCACAGAGCATGCCCGGTTATTTCGTTGGCCCACGCCGCGAGATGATTACCCCGTGGAGTACAAATGCCGTTGAGATTACGCAGAACATGAATCTCAAGGGCATTCGTCGTATAGAGGAGTACTTCCCCGTAGACTCCATGGATGCTGACCACGACCCGATGCTGCAGCGCATGTACAACGGCCTGGACCAGAACGTCTTCACCGTTGACATCCAGCCCGAGCCCATCAAGCACGTGGAGAATCTTGAGGAATACAACGAGCAGGAGGGACTTGCCCTTTCTGCCGAGGAGATAGAGTACCTTCACAAGGTGGAGGGCCAGCTGGGCCGCCCGCTCACCGACTCCGAGATTTTCGGCTTCGCACAGATTAACTCCGAGCACTGCCGCCACAAGATTTTCGGCGGTACGTTCATCATCGATGGCGAGGAGAAGGAGTCGAGCCTCTTCCAGATGATTAAGAAGACCACACAGGAGAACCCCAACAAGATTCTCTCAGCATATAAGGACAACGTGGCGTTCTCCGAGGGACCGGAGATAGACCAGTTCTCTCCAGCCGACCACTCTCAGCCGGACCTCTATCAGGTGAAGAAGGTGAAGAGCGTCATCTCCCTCAAGGCAGAGACGCACAACTTCCCTACCACCGTGGAGCCGTTCAACGGTGCCGCTACTGGTACGGGCGGTGAGATCCGCGACCGTATGGGTGGTGGCGTAGGTTCATGGCCTATCGCAGGTACTGCCGTATATATGACTTCATATCCACGCAAGGAGAGCACCAATCAGGCATGGGAGAAGATACTGCCCGTGCGCGAGTGGCTCTACCAGACACCGGAGCAGATACTTATCAAGGCTTCCAACGGTGCGTCCGACTTCGGCAACAAGTTCGGTCAGCCGCTCATATGCGGTTCCGTACTCACCTTCGAGCACGAGGAGAAGGGCGAGCAGTACGCCTACGACAAGGTCATCATGCTGGCCGGCGGCGTAGGCTATGGTCTGAAGCGCGACTGCCTGAAGGGCGAGCCGCAGCCAGGCAACAAGGTTGTTGTGATGGGTGGTGAGAACTACCGCATCGGTCTCGGCGGCGGTTCAGTATCGTCCGTAGAGACAGGTCGCTACTCGAGCGGTATCGAGCTGAACGCCGTACAGCGTGCCAACCCGGAGATGCAGAAGCGTGCTTATAACGTAATCCGCGCCCTCGGTGAGGAGGACCAGAATCCTATCGTCTCCATCCATGACCACGGTTCGGCCGGACACGTCAACTGTCTGTCGGAGTTGGTAGAGGAGTGCGGCGGACTCATCCACATGGACAAGCTGCCTATCGGCGACAAGACCCTCTCGGCTAAGGAGATAATAGCCAACGAGTCGCAGGAGCGCATGGGACTGCTCATCGACGAGAGTGCCATCGAACACGTACAGAAGATTGCCGACCGCGAGCGTGCTCCTATGTATACCGTGGGCGAGACGACCGGCGACCACCGCTTCGCCTTCGAGCAGGCTGACGGCGTACGTCCGTTCGACCTTGCCGTGGAGCAGATGTTCGGTTCGTCACCTAAGACATATATGGTAGACAAGACCGTAGAGCGCAAGTACGACGTGGTAAGCTACGACCAGTCGGGTCTCTCGTCCAACTCTACTCTGAACGACCAGATAGTATCATACGTCAAGGACGTGCTGCAGCTGGAGGCTGTGGCTTGTAAGGACTGGTTGACCAACAAGGTGGACCGCTCCGTGACGGGCCGCGTGGCACGCCAGCAGTGCCAGGGCGAGCTGCAGTTGCCTCTCTCTGACTGTGGTGTGGTAGCCCTCGACTACAACGGCGACAAGGGTATCGCCACCGCAATTGGTCATGCTCCGCAGGCTGCCCTGGCAGACCCTGCAGCCGGCAGCGTGCTGTCAGTGGCAGAGTCGCTGACCAACCTCGTATGGGCTCCTATGGCAGAGGGCATGGACAGCATCTCCCTCTCGGCCAACTGGATGTGGCCTTGCCGCGCACAGGAGGGTGAGGACGCACGTCTGTACACTGCCGTTAAGGCACTGTCGGACTTCTGCTGCGACCTGCAGATAAACGTTCCTACTGGTAAGGACTCTCTGTCCATGACGCAGAAGTACCCCGACGGCAAGAAGATCATCGCTCCGGGCACCGTCATCGTCAGCGCTGGCGGCGAGGTGAGCGACGTCAAGAAGGTTGTCTCTCCGGTGCTGAAGCAGGTAGACGCTTCACGCCTGTACTATATAGACTTCTCGTTCGACAAACTGCAGCTTGGCGGTTCTGCCTTCGCACAGAGCCGTGGCAAGGTGGGCAGCGACGTGCCTACCGTGAAGAACGCCGAGTACTTCCGCGATGCCTTCATGGCCATCCAGCAGCTCGTCAATGAGGGACTCGTACTGGCCGGCCACGACATCTCTGCCGGCGGTATCATCACCGCACTGCTCGAGATGTGCTTCGCCAATACCAAGGGCGGTCTGAAGCTGAACCTCGACAAGATACAGGAGGGCGACATCGTCAAGGTGCTCTTCGCCGAGAACCCTGGTGTCGTTATCCAGGTGAAGGAAGGCGACGCTCCACGCGTGAAGAAGATTCTGGAGGACGCCGGTGTGGGTTACGCCAAGATAGGTGCTCCTACATGGGAGGAAGGCAAGCGTACCATTTCTATCGTGAAGACCGTAAGCAACGCCAACGTGCCTAACGTGAAGATTGCCGACCGCGAGATGATGTTCGAGTTCGACATCGACGACCTGCGCGACGTATGGTACAGCACCTCATACCTGCTCGACCGTCGCCAGAGCTTCAACGGCAAGGCGGCAGAGCGTTTCGTCAACTATAAGAAGGTGCCAGTAGAGTGGACCCTCGACGGTGCTCCGCTGAAGGCACAGGCCCGTCCGGAGGGCGGTCGCCCAGTAGCGGCTATCATCCGTGAGAAGGGTACCAACTCCGAGCGCGAGATGGCTTACTCGTTCTACATGGCCGGCTTCGACGTGAAGGACGTCACCATGACCGACCTCATCACCGGTCGCGAGACCCTCGAGGAGGTTAACCTCATCGCCTTCTGCGGTGGCTTCTCCAACTCCGACGTGCTCGGCTCGGCCAAGGGTTGGGCAGGTGCATTCCTCTACAACCCGAAGGCAAAGGAGGCGCTCGACAAGTTCTATGCCCGCAAGGACACCCTCTCGCTCGGCGTCTGCAACGGTTGCCAGCTGATGGTGGAGCTGGGTCTGCTCAACAACGACCACGCTGTCACCAACGCACGCGACTACGCACAGATGCTGCACAACGACTCGCACAAGTTCGAGTCTACCTTTGTTACTCTCGCCATCCCGCAGAACGACACCGTAATGCTCGGCTCGCTCTCAGGTAAGAAGATTGGCTGTTGGGTAGCACACGGCGAGGGCAAGTTCAACCTCCCACAGGCAGAGTCCAACTACAACATCGCTGCCAAGTACAACCACAGCGAGTACCCGGCCAACCCTAACGGCTCGTCATACGACGTGGCTGCCATAGCAAGTGCCGACGGTCGCCACCTGGCCATCATGCCACACCCAGAGCGCACGCAGTTCCCATGGCAGTGCGGCTACTACCCAGAGGAGCGCCGTCTCACCGACCAGGTTACCCCATGGCACGAGGCATTCGTCAATGCCCGCCTGTGGATTGAGAAGAACAAGAAGTAAGAGGGTCTCTCTCTCTTCGTAGGCTGGTCAGATATTTGACTATATGATAGAATTAGGGTGGTTCTATAGTTAACTTTGAACAAGCTAATCTATAGGACCACCCTTCAATGAAATATCTTCGATGAATTTATTTGCAACATTCTTCCGCATAGGACTCTTCACGCTCGGTGGCGGCTACGCCATGATACCGTTGATAGAGGCAGAGGTGGTGGACCGGCGCAAGTGGATAGACAAGACGCTCTTTTTGGACCTTATAGCCATAGCGCAGTCGTGTCCCGGTGTCTTCGCCATCAACCTCTCCATCTTCATCGGCTATCGTCTGAAGGGCTTCAAAGGTGCCGTACTCACTACGATGGGCACGGCGATGCCTTCGTTGCTCATCATACTGGCGATAGCCATGTTCTTCCAGCACTTCCAGGACGTGCCATGGGTGGCGGCAGCGTTTGCCGGCATCCGTCCCGCTGTCGTGGCACTCATCGCTGCTCCGACGTTCAACATGGCGCGGCGTGCAAAGATAAGCTTCATCAACTGCTGGATACCGATAGGCTCCGCCCTGCTCATCTGGGCGCTCGGCGTCAATCCTATCTACATCATCCTTGCCGCCGGTATAGGAGGACTGATATACGGAAAACTGTGCACCGAGGAGCAATCACAGACTTCCAGTGAGGCCCCGGCCCAGCAGTCTACTGCGGAAGCCCAGCAGCCTACCTCAGCAGATAACAGTAATCAACAAAACTAACCCGACGCAGATGGAAATAGCAATACTTCTGGCGCAGCTCTGCTACACCTTTTTTATAATAGGAGCCTTCGGCTTCGGAGGAGGCTACGGCATGCTGTCGCTCATACAGCACGAGGTGGTGGTCAACCACCACTGGATGACGTCGGCAGAGTTTACCAACGTCGTGGCCATCTCGCAGATGACCCCCGGTCCTATCGGCATCAACAGCGCCACCTACTGCGGCTACACCGCCCTGCACAAGGCAACAGACTCCATGCTCATGGGCATGGTGGGCAGCCTGTCGGCTACGCTGTCGCTGATACTCCCGTCGTTCATCCTGATGTTGCTCATCAGTAAGATGTTCCTCAAGCACATGAAGAGCCCCACGGTGCAGAGCGTCTTCGCCGGTCTGCGTCCCGCCGTGGTGGGACTGCTCGCCGCCGCCACGCTACTGCTGTGCAACGCCGAGAACTTCAGCAGCCCAGCCGTGTCGCCGTGGCATTTCTACATCTCCATATTCCTATTTATATGGACCTTCATCGGCGTGATGTTTATAAAGATAAACCCCATAAAGATGATAGGCTACGCCGCCTTCGCCGGTCTGCTCCTGCTGTATTAGGCTTTGGTGGGAGAATAACCTTGGACACCATATGGTGAAGCCTGGGAGACATCATGCAAGAAAGCTGCTTTTGATGATGGGCGGCAACTGCCATCTACGTTGTTGGCAGTTGCCGCCCACGTTGTTGGCAGTTGCCGTCGATGTTGTTGGCAGTTGCCAACAACCATTGAAACTTGGATTCTTCTACGTGATGTCTTGGGGCTTGTACCTTGATGTTAAGGAATTTGCTCTATCGTTCCTCTGTACAACAAACATTCATTGATGGTCATTTAGCTGCAGACAATCGCTTTACGCCGTTGTCCAGGCGGTCTTTGCTCATTTGGAGGTAGCCTGCGGAGGCGTTGAGCTTCTGGCCTTCTGTCAGTATGTACTTCAGGAACTCTACTACGACAGGGGATGTCGGTACGCCGTTGGAGACGAGGTACAGGTCGCGGGCTGGGGGAGAGGGGTACTTGCCTTCGGCTATGGCCTTGGTCAGTGCGCCCTTGTCGCCGTAGAAGTCCTCTTCGGGGTCAATCTTGCCGTTGCCGTTTACGTCCAACGGCAGCACGCGTATGCCTTTCAGCGGCTTGAGGGTGTTGTTGTCGTAGGCGTAACCGATGTTGTTGAAGCCTATGGCGTTAGGGTTGCCGGTTACCGCCGTAGCTACTCCCGGGTCACCGTTTACGCCCTCGCCCTTGAGGTCTTCCTGGTGCTTCCCGGTCCAAGCCGCCCATGTCTCTGCTGCACCGCAGGCGTCAGAACGGGTGAAGACGGCGAGCGGAGTCTTGTCTGGCGTGCCCAAAAGCTGGCCCCATGTCTTCAGTGTGCCGTCAATCCAGATGGCCTTTGCCTGTTCCTTTGTGATGCCGTGCTTTACTATTTCGGCGTAGAGGGGGTTGTTCTCGTTGATGGTCGGTGCCACGGCATCCTTAGCCACGGGGAAAGCTACTGCGCCTTTCGCAACCTCTTCGTCCTTCACTTCGCGCGAGAGCATGCCCAGGTCTACCTGTCCGGAGAGGGCATCCGTCATGCCTTTGCCTGCTCCACCGCCCTCTATCTCTATCTTGACGTCGGGGTGCTGCTTCTGGAAGTCGTCCGCCCACTTTACTGCGAGCGGATATAGGGCGAAAGCACCCGAGAGGGATATGCGTCCGGATATTTCCTCGCTGTTTGAAGATTTGCTACTGTTCTTGCTGCCGCAAGAGTTGAATGAAAGTCCGATGGCAAGCAGTGCCACCGCTGCTATTGTAGATAAAATGTTCTGTCTCATATGTTATTCCTGTTTATAAGATTAAGAATTCAGCATTGTAAATTATGAATTATGAACTTTGCATTATGAATTAAAGTTTACATGCTCAGCACCACTTGGGTTTCCAGTAGGCTGCTGTTGTCTTTGCTGCTGTTGGTGTAGTTCGTCAGGGTGTAGTCCAGCTGCAGCCTTAGGTACTTCAGCGGTTGCCAGTTGAGTCCTATGAGGTAGTCCGACTGGTTGTCGCGTTTGGTGTCGGTGTCCTTTTGGTAATATCCGTAACTCAGTACTGGCTGTAGTCCGTACGGCAGGTTGTACGACGCTATGGCATACACGCCCTGGTGGCTTCGCTCTCCCGTCTTGCCGTGCAGATACTCCGAGCGCAGGCGGAATGCCCCCTCGCTGAACGTCAGTCCTGCCGACGTACGGTCTCTGCGCAGCGTAGCGGTCGTTTGCCCCGATGTCGTGGTGTAATGTCCGGCGTAGTGCGCTGCCGACAGCGTCAGCGATTTTATGGGACTCACCGTCAGGTAGGCTGAGATGTCCTTGCGGCTGTCGTTGTCCTTGAGGTTGATGCCGTTGCCGTTGAACACACCGAGGCGGTATGTAACGATGTCTCTCCCCCGGCTCTGCGCCAATGTACCGTAGAGGGTGAGGCCGATGTCGCGTGAATTGGCGTGCATTCCGCTCTCGTCGCTGTAACCGTTGAGTTTGTTTACTGCGGTGGGGTTTTCTATGGTGAGCCATGTGGCAGGTCCGTCCAGCGTCTCCTGCGAGTATGCCACCTTATACTCTCCCACTTGAATGTTGATAGGTTTTGCGATTTTGACGCGCAGAAAGGCGTCAAGCAGTTTCACTGAAGCGGCGGACGAGGCGCTTCCTCCGCCGTACTCAGCCTGTACTTTGTAGTCTATGTGTTTGCCGAAGTCGCCGCTGATGCCCAGGCGTACACGCCGGATGTCAAAGCCGTTTGACTCGTCTTTGCTGTCGTAGGCGTAGCGGACGTTGAGCAGTCCGATGACCTTCGGCGTTGATGGTTTTACAGCTTGCAGTACGTCACGTACTCCAGTCTGTGCGCTCACCGTAGAGGCTGACAGTGCCAGCAATGCGGCTGCGAGTGTTGTGCGTGTAGATAATTCCATAAAAACATCCTTTCCTTTCTTTTCTTTGCTTGAATTGTTAAACCTGTTAAACTGTGAGTATTTGTATAAAGCCGGCTTGTGTACAGATGTTTACTCTCTTGTATATTGTGGATTTTTCTCGTTGTGTTTTCTGGGTGCAAAGTTACGGCCTTCCACCGACCTGCGTAATAGTATCTCTGAGTGAATTGTCCCACATAAGTTTGCGGTTGCCTTGTCACGGGTTTGGGGGATACGAGGCCACATAACCCGCAGAATTCAAGATGTAGTATGCAAAGATTTTGGTATTAGGTAGGTTTTTGCTGAAATAAATTTTGGTATTAGGTAGGTTTTTGTATTTAAGGGCAGGTCAGTGTAGCGGCCGTACCCTTGTGATGCAGTGTCATTAATGTCTTGCAAATGGGGACAAAGCGAAGTTTTTGCTTGATACAATCGTTTGTTTTGGGAAAAAGCTGTAACTTTGCAAGCGAAGTGGGGTGGGGCGGCTCGTCCGGGCCCCTATGGTCCTATACGATAAAGCAATTAGACAGAACATGGGAAGAAACAAGTTTTCTCAAAGCGAGATATTCGAAATTGCCAAGCTGTTGAAGATGAAAGAGACGGCAAACCGTTTCAAACAGAAGGCTATACGGCACGACTTGCGTACAAAATATGAATTCCAGATTTCCGACTTCAACGAGCCGGGCAAGAACTTCGGTCTCCAGGAGCTGTACGCCGCCATGGAACGCCACGCCATCGTCATCCTCGACGATGCTACCATCGCCGACATGAAGGCGAAGCGTGAGCGCGACCGACTGGCCGATGCTGCCGCACGCCAGGCTGACGCTGCCGACGACGAGCAGCTCCAGACTACCGACTGGAAGCAGGCGATGAAGGAGTGGGAAGAATGGGAGAAGAATAATTCATAATTCACAATGCAGAATTCATAATTGGGC
The DNA here is from genome assembly GCA_963588475.1 of Oscillospiraceae bacterium. Lineage (GTDB taxonomy): Bacteria > Bacteroidota > Bacteroidia > Bacteroidales > Bacteroidaceae > Prevotella. The sequence continues at coordinate 16,152 of CAVAHD010000026.1, forward strand.
TGCGCGCGATAACAATAAAATACACTACGAGATTTGAAAGAATTTGTAATATCAGAAGCTAAGGTGGAGACGGCGGTGCTCGTCGGTCTCATCACACCGCAACAGAACGAGGCGAAGACCAAGGAGTACCTCGACGAACTGGAGTTCCTGGCCGATACCGCCGGTGCCGTCACGATGAAGCGTTTCACGCAGAGGGTGAACGGCCCCAGCAGCGTGACGTACGTCGGCAAGGGTAAGCTGGAGGAGATTCGCGCCTACATCGAGGAGTGCGAGAAGGCATACGACGAGTGGCAGGAGGAGCTGCACTATCCCGAGGAAGGTCCCGGTCCGCAGCCCGTCGGCATGGTAATCTTCGACGATGAACTCTCTGCCAAGCAGATACGCAACATAGAGCAGGAACTGCAGGTGAAGATTCTCGACCGCACCAGCCTCATCCTCGACATCTTCGCCATGCGCGCACAGACCGCCAACGCCAAGACGCAGGTGGAGCTGGCGCAGTACCGCTATATGCTGCCACGCCTGCAGCGACTGTGGACTCACCTCGAGCGCCAGGGCGGCGGTTCCGGCTCGGGCGGCGGCAAAGGCTCCGTGGGCCTGCGTGGTCCGGGTGAGACGCAGCTCGAGATGGACCGACGCATCATCCTCGGCCGTATGAGCCTGCTCAAGGAACGCCTCGCCGAGATAGACAAGCAGAAGACGACGCAGCGCAAGAACCGCGGTCGCCTCATTCGTGTGGCGCTAGTAGGCTACACCAACGTGGGCAAGTCTACCATAATGAATATGCTGGCCAAGAGCGAGGTGTTCGCCGAGAACAAGCTCTTCGCTACGCTGGACACTACGGTGCGCAAGGTGGTGGTGGAGAACCTCCCCTTTCTGCTCGCAGATACCGTCGGCTTCATACGCAAGCTGCCCACCGACCTTGTGGACTCCTTCAAGTCCACTCTCGACGAGACGCGCGAGGCTGACCTGCTGCTCCACGTTGTGGACATCTCGCACCCCGACTTCGAAGACCAGATAAAGGTGGTGGAGAAGACGCTGGCCGACCTCGGCTGCGCCGATAAGCCGTCCATGATAGTGTTCAACAAGATAGACGCCTACTCATGGGATGAGAAGGAGGAGGACGACCTCACGCCAGTGAAGAAAAACGAAGTGTCGCTCGACGACCTGAAGCAGACATGGATGGCACGCATACGCGAGAACCAGAACGTGAACAACCTCGGGTGCCTCTTCATCTCAGCAAAGGAGAAGCAGAACATCGACGAGTTCCGCGACACCATATACAAGCGTGTCCGCGAACTGCACGTGCAGAAATATCCGTACAACGACTTCCTCTGGAACGAATACACCGGGGAGGGAGCAGAGTAAATCAAAATAGATATGATATACAGAAGTCTGACTGACATAGAAATCTCGCGGTTGGAGAGCCAGGGCTGCTGCTCACGCGCCTGGGACCAGGTGATGGTGGCTGACGGCTTCTCCGCTGCCGACCTCAGCAACATACGCAACGTGCGCTTCGAAGGCGAGGTACACCTTGGCATCGGCGTACGCATGGAGAACATCGGCATCATACGCACGACGGACGGCGCCACGTTTGGCGAGAACGTCCTCGCCAGCGTGAAGAACGAGGCTGGCGATGGCAACGTGGTGCTCTTCAGCGCCCTGTCCTCGCAGTTGGCGGCGCTGATGATGCGCTGTTCGGGCGACAAAGAGCTCTTCGGTAAGCTACGCCGCATGGTGGCAGAGTATGTCGAGTTACACAGTCCCATCTGCACCACGATAGGCAACGACGTAAGCATCGTGGACTGCCGCGAACTGACCAACGTCAGCATCGGCGACGGTTGCGAGTTGAGCGGAGTCTCACGCTTCATTGACTGCACCCTTGCCCCAACGCCCGAGGCCACCATCAACGTGGGCGACGACGTCATCTGCGAAAACGTCATCATGCAGGCAGGCGCCACCGTCGTGGACGGTGCGAAACTCTACGACACCTTCGTCGGCGAAGCGTGCCACATCGGGCGCGGCTTCACGTCGGAGAACTCCCTGTTCTTCGCCAACAGCTACATGGACAACGGCGAGGCATGTGCGGCACTCTGCGGCCCCTTCTCCGTCAGCCACCACAAGTCTACGCTGCTCATCGGCGGCGAATACTCCTTTTACAACGCCGGCTCCAACACTAACTTCTCCAACCATGCCTACAAGATAGGTCCCGTGCACTACGGCACGATGGAGCGCGGTGCCAAGACGGCAAGCGGCGCGCACATACTCTGGCCGGCGCAGATAGGAGCCTTTTCCATGGTTATGGGCAAGGTGCAGACGCACCCAGACACGTCCATGCTGCCCTTCTCATATATAATAGGTAAAGGACGCAACACGTATGTAGTGCCCGGCATCAACCTGTGCACCGTAGGCACGTACCGCGACGTGAACAAATGGCCCAAGCGCGACGCACGTCCTGCCGAACGCCCCATCTCGCTCGTCACCTTCGACTGGCTTTCGCCCTACGTGATACAGCGTGTAAAGGCGGGCAAGGCAATACTCGAGGAGCTGCAGGAGGAACAGGGCTACGACGCAGAGGAGTACACCCTCGACGGCTTCACAATAAAAGCCTCGGCGCTGCAGCACGGACTGCACTACTACGACCTCGCACTGCGAATGTACGGCGACACCAACGTCAGCACCGACTGGACCGACATGCTCGGACTGCTCGCCCCCACGGATGCCGTCGACCAACTGTGCGACGACATACGCAACGAGGACATCACCGACATAGAGACCCTCTCACGCAGCTTCCGCGATATCTTCGACAGCTACGACCAGTGGAAAGGCTACTCCGCCAACGAGGTCGAGATGGTAGAGGCCCACGAGGAATGGCTCGCCGCCATACGCCGCGACGCAGAGAAGGAATACGCCATGGGCGACGTCAGCGAAGAGCTCGTGACCGCTTTCCTTCAGTCGATACAATAAAGGCAGTCAGACTACCTATACAATAAAGACCCCTACATATTATATATAATAGTACGCAATGATGAGGAAGATATTTTCCACACTATTAGCTTGCAGCATCGCCATGTGCGCCGCCGCAAAGACATACAACTACCAGACCGTGGCGGGCGACCCGATGCAGACTCGCATCTACACCCTCGACAACGGACTGAAGGTATACCTCTCCGTCAACAAAGACGAGCCGAGCATCCAGGCGAACATAGCCGTGAAGACAGGCTCACGCAACGACCCTGCCACCACCACTGGACTGGCGCACTACCTGGAGCACCTCATGTTCAAGGGCACCAAGACGCTCGGCACAACAAACTACGCCGCTGAGGCTCCGCTGCTACAGAAGATAAGCGACCTCTACGAGGTATACCGCACGATGAAGGACCCGGCGGAGCGCAAGAAGAAGTACCACGAGATAGACTCCATCTCGCAGATTGCAGCGCAGTACTTCGTCCCCAATGAGCTGGACAAGGCCCTCGCCATGATAGGTGCAGAGGGCACAAACGCCTATACGTCGCACGACCAGACTGTCTACGTGGGTGAACTCCCATCCAACGAGCTGGAGCGCTGGTGCATGCTGCAGGCCGACCGCTTCCAGAACATGGTCATTCGCGGTTTCCACACCGAACTGGAGGCCGTCTACGAGGAGAAGAACATGACGATGAGCCACGACTCACGCAAGTGGGTAGAGGCGATGTATGCAAAGCTCTTCCCCACACACCCCTACGGCACGCAGACAACAATAGGCACGCAGGAGCACCTGAAGAACCCCTCCATCGTCAACATCAAGGAGTACTTCAAACGCTACTACGTCCCCAACAACGTGGCTATATGCATGGCGGGCGACATCGACCCGGACCAGGCAGTGGCTCTGATTGACAAATACTTCGGCGCATGGCAGCCGGCTCCAAGTATCAAAGTGCCCAAGTTCAAGCCGCAGCCAAAGTACACCACCCCACAGGACACTACCGTATATGGCCAGGAAGAGGAAACCGTCGCCCTGGCATGGCGTACAGACCGCGCCGCTTCGATGCAGACCGACACGGCACACATAGTTAGTCTGCTACTGAACAACGGCGTAGTGGGACTCATCGACAACGACATCAACCAGAAGATGCTGGCACGCAGTGCAGAGGCAGGAAACAACCCGATGCATGACTATAGCTTCTTCTACTTGGTAGGTTCGCCAAACGCCGGACAGACCATGGACCAGGTGAAGCAGATGCTCCTCGATGAGGTGGAGAAGGTGAAGCGCGGCGAGTGGGACGAGAAGCTGCTGCGATCCATCGTCGCCAACGAGCGCAGTCAGGAGCTGAACAGTCTCGACTACAACAAGATGCGCGTGTCACAGATGGTGTACGCATATACCAATGACGTGCCTTGGGAGCAGTACGTCAAGACGAACGAACGTCTGGGCAAACTCACAAAGGCCGACATCATAAAGTGGACCACGGAACACCTCGATAACGGCTATGTCTGCGTCTACAAGGCGAAAGGCGTTGACACCACCGTCGCCAAGATAGAGAAGCCGGCCATCACCCCCATACCGAGCAACCGCGACAAGCAGAGCCAGTTCCTCGCTGACTTCGCCAAGGTGAAGCCGGCGGACATACAGCCCGTATTCACTGACTTCAAGACAGACCTCAGCTTCGGCACCACCAAGCGCGGCCTACCTATTATATATAAGCAGAACACCACCGACCAGCGCTTCCGCCTCTCGTATCACTATGAGTTCGGTTCTTCGGCCGACAAGACATACGAGTACGCTGGACAGTACTACGACCTTCTCGGAACAAAGAAGGAGACCGTAGAGCAGATAAAGCGCGACTTCTACGACATGGCATGTACGTACAGCGTCAACGTGTCAGCTCGCGCCATCGACATCTCCCTCTCTGGACTGCAGGAGAACATGAGCGCGGCCGTGGCAAAGCTCGACCAGTACCTGCGCAACCTCAAGCCCGACACTGCCCTCTACCGCCAGTTCGTTGACCAGGAGCAGAAAGACCGCATAGAAAAGCGTAACACGCAGGCAAACTGCTTCTACGCCCTCTGCCAGTACGCCCTGTACGGTGCCCATAACCCCGTTACCGACAAACCGTCCATCAGCCAGATGAGGGTCACCAACCCTGCCGTGTACACCGATGCCATAAAGAGTCTCTACGACCTGAAGCACGAAGTGGCATACTGGGGACCGGCCACCATGGAGCAACTCTCTGCCATCATCGACAAGCAGCACAAGAGCGGCAAGAAGCTCGCCGACGGTCCGCAGAACAACCCCTACAAGTACTGGCATACGACAACAGACGAGGTAGTCTTTGCACCGTATACAGCTGCCAACACTTATCTCCGCATGATAAGCGCCGAGGGAAAGAATACCAGTCTGCAGCAACGCCCGTGCATATCAGCGTTCAACAGCTACTACGGCAACGATATGCAGTCCATCGTCTTTCAAGATCTGAGGGAGTCGCGTGCACTGGCCTACAGTGCTCTTGCCAACTACATCACTGCCGACTACCCCGGTGCACAGGAGTACTTCGTAAAGCAGATAGTGACGCAAAACGACAAACTCTTCGACTGCATCGAAGCGTTTAACCAGCTCTCCGACACCATACCGCAGTCGCAGGCCGCACTGGACATCGCCAAGGATAACATGATGAAGAGCATCGCCTCAAGCCGCTCCACACGTTATGAGGTGATAAACAAGTACCTTAGGGCACGCCGCCTCGGCATCGATTACGACTTGTCTCGCACCTACTATCAAGTGATACCGACCCTGACGATGCAGGACATTATGAAGTTCGCCGCCGACAACATCTCGCACAAGCCACAGCGCTATGCCGTACTCGGAAGCGAGAAGGACGTAGACTTCGACCGCCTCGGCAAGATAGCCCCCGTGCGCCGACTGACGCTCGACGACATCTTCCCGGCTACGAAGTAACACACCCTCCTACGTACGTTATACAAGCTACACGCTACATAACAACATAGACAAAGATACATAAACTTAAAAAACATTATGGCAAACCCAACTTTCAAGTACGCGCCGATGTTCCAACTCGGCAAAGACACCACTGAGTATCGCCTCATCTCCAAGGAAGGCATCAGCACCGCAGAGTTCGAAGGCAAGACAATCCTGAAGGTCTCCAAGGAGGCCCTCACCACTCTCGCCCAGCAGGCTTTCCACGACGTAGAGTTCATGCTGCGCCGCGAGCACAACGAGCAGGTGGCTAAGATTCTGACCGACCCAGAGGCTTCTGAGAACGACAAGTACGTGGCACTGCAGTTCCTTCGCAACGCCGAGACAGCCGTAAAGGGCATCCTCCCGTTCTGCCAGGACACCGGCACGGCAATCATCCACGGCGAGAAGGGCCAGCGCGTATGGACCGACTTCGAGGACGAGGAAGCACTCAGCCTCGGCGTGTACAACACATACACCCAGGACAACTTGCGCTACTCGCAGAACGCACCGCTCAACATGTATGACGAGGTGAACACACGCTGCAACCTCCCCGCACAGATTGACATCGAGGCAGTAGAGGGCGACGAGTACCGCTTCGTTATGGTTGCCAAGGGCGGTGGTTCGGCAAACAAGACATATTTCTACCCAATGACCAAGGCCACCATCCAGAACGAGGGCACACTCCTGCCGTTCCTCGTGGAGAAGATGAAGAGCCTCGGCACAGCGGCTTGTCCTCCGTACCACATCGCATTCGTCATCGGCGGCACCAGCGCAGAGAAGAACCTCCTCACCGTCAAGCTCGCCTCCATCAAATACTACGACAACCTCCCCACAACGGGCGACGAGACAGGCCGCGCCTTCCGCGACATCGACCTCGAGGAGAAGCTCCTCGTAGAGGCACAGAAGATTGGACTCGGTGCACAGTTCGGCGGCAAGTACCTCGCTCACGACATCCGCGTAGTACGCCTCCCACGCCACGGCGCCAGCTGTCCTATCGGCATGGGCGTAAGCTGCTCTGCTGACCGCAACATCAAGGCCAAGATCAACAAGGACGGCATCTGGCTCGAACAGATGGACGAGAACCCTACAGAACTCATCCCAGAAGAGCTCCGCAAGCCGGGCGAGGGTGCCAAGGGCATCGAGATAGACCTCGACAAGGGCATCGACGCCGTTCGCGCCGAACTGACCAAGTACCCCGTATCTACCCGCATCAACCTCAAGGGCACCATCATCGTGGCCCGCGACATCGCGCACGCCAAGCTCAAGGCCCGCCTCGATGCTGGCGAGGAGATGCCAGAGTACTTCAAGAACCACCCAATCCTCTACGCAGGACCAGCCAAGACCCCAGAGGGCTACCCATGCGGCTCTATGGGCCCAACCACAGCCAACCGTATGGACCCATACGTTGACGAGTTCCAGGACCACGGTGCCAGCCTCGTGATGATAGCCAAGGGTAACCGCGGACAGGTAGTTACCGATGCCTGCCAGAAGCACGGCGGCTTCTACCTCGGCACCATCGGCGGCGTAGCAGCCGTTCTCTCGCAGAGCAGCATCAAGAGCATCGAGTGCGTGGAGTACCCAGAGCTCGGCATGGAGGCTATCTGGAAGATTACAGTAGAAGACTTCCCAGCCTTCATCTTAGTAGACGACAAAGGCAACGACTTCTTCAAGCAGCTGAAGCCATGGGCACCCTGCCAGGCCTGCAAGAAGTAATGCTTGCGCAAAGTAAACTGGCATGCAAATGTAAGGCTTGCCAAAAGTAAATAAAAACAAAAGCCCCATTTCCCGGCCTGCAAAGGCTGAGAAATGGGGCTTACTTATTTGTCTTGAATGCTAACGTTGAGCACAACCTCCAGTTCCGCTAGGGCTGTCTTTCGTGCCTTGCGAATTTTCTCCATACTTATGGCATTTAGGAAATCTTCAATGGATAGTCCCTTCGTATATACCTTACCACAGCGTTTAAAGAGTGTGAGTAGCTTGGCGTAGCCATTGTTGCCTTTGATGTTCCGTGGAACGTCCTTCAATTTCAGAAATGAACAGAGTCCTTCAATGTCATCCAGCAACCAGTCTTCAATGGCACTTTTCACCTCTACAGTGCAGAACTGCTCTATGCTAAGTCGGAGTATTGACTTCTTTATTTTGTTCCAATCAACAATCGGAGACTCTTCGTCCTCGAAGACATCTGTATCATAACTGCAGCATACTGCATAAACTTTCTCACCTTTCTTCTCTGCTCTTGGTATAATCTCGCTTTGCAGTTTGCCTACAAACTTGCTGCTGGCATAGCGACTTACCCCTTTGAGGTTCTGTATCTCGCATGAATGGACTGGTGTGGTTGACACTTTACGATAGTAGTCAAGCAAGTGTCCGAACAGTACGACATCAGTATCCCCTTCTACAAAAATTACCACGTGCGGCTTCAAGTCTTTGGCTTTCCCTTTCTTCATATTGGCAATCTTTATTCAAAGAGTTCATTGATTTCTTCTGAATCAGGCTGTAGGTCAAGCATCAGTTCGAACATATATTCGCCCAATGTTAGTTCCATGGCAGAAGCACGTTTCACCACAGTTTTTACCTTTGTCTTCTTTAATTTATGGAATGAAGCCACTCCTTCTGAATTAGGCAAGCCAAAAGTCAGCTGACGGGATTTTAAATAACGTACAAGATAAGGAGAATGGCTTGTTGTTATGATAGTAATACCCTCTGCAAACGATTGTACGAGCAAAATAATATTCTCCAACAGCTTCGGATGAACGGAGTTTTCCAGTTCTTCAATACAGATGATAGAAGAACCTGTCATTTCTGCCTTTATTATTTCTGCAATGATTGTGATGATGCGCCGGCTGCCGCTGGAGATTCTAGAAATACTTATATCTTGATTGTTTGACTTCTCATTTATACGTATATCATAGATAGCATCTTCTATTCTATATGGTACGTCTCCCGCAGCAAGGCTTAGTTTCGAACAGGTTGGTGCGATTGTTTCAATATTTGAGACAATGTGGGTCACAGCATCTTCAAACATAGAGTAGCGCAATGGTTCTTGTTCTTTAAGATTGAATATGAACTTGCATAACTGTTGCTTGTCGAATGAAGATGTTTCAACTAAGTTCAAACCAAGATGCTTTATTCCTTTTAGAACATCTTGGAAGAACAATCCGTCCATTGTCGCCAAGCTGTCTATGACAAGTTCCTTTGCCCCTACATTGGCGTTGTTGCGACATCTTCCCGTGGGTGAAGATACATATAGTCCTTCGTCCTGCTTTGTCCTCTTTATTAGGGTATGTGGACGACGATATTCCAAAGAAGTCTCTGTCAAACACTCTTCTACAATGCATGAACCTACATCTTTGTTGTTCTTTGCCCATTCAAAGGAAAATGAGTACGAGTATTTCACCTGGGAGGCTTTTTCGCTATTAGTAAATTCTATTCCAAATTTGAATGGAATTTCTGAAGTCACTATATTGATAGGTATGTATGCTGCATCACTCATCATCGCTTCTCGGACGGAAACGGAAGATGTTATAAACTTGAAAGCAAACCGAATGCCTTCTAATATATTGCTCTTACCATAATTGTTGGGCGCAACAAGAGCGTTGAAATCGGTAAGATTGATTTCAAACTGCTTAATATTGCAGAAGCCAGAAAGAGTTAGTTTGTTTATCTCCATGAAAAGAAAATTTGCGTGGACGAACGATTTTCGGTGCAAAAGTAAGAGTTTTTCTCCGTCCACGCAAATTTTCTTTGCGTGGACGGAGAAAAACTCTTACTTTTTATTATGAGCCAATATACCGTGGAAGGAAATTGTTACAATTACTTGCACAATTCAAAAAATATGTTTAACTTTGCCCCTATAAAACCGAAGTATAGGTATACTGAAGATTGAATAACTGATGCTGGTGTGACCTAAATAACCAAAGAAGATGTAACTCGCTGCGACGACAAGACGATAACAACCACAACAACCACTACAACAGGTCACATACTAACTGCTACATTCAAATATATTCAAAACTAACGATAAACTCTAAACCTGAGTCGCCAGTGGTGCGCTCAGACCAATACTAAAAATACTATTAATCATCTAACTTTAAATATATTTTTATGAAAAGAATTCTACCACGGTTTTTATCGGAGGGGGTGACTTCTGTCCTTGCAATGTTGGCGTCTCTTTGGGCGCAGACAGCTTCGGCAGAGGGAACTGGTACAACGTACACTAATCAAACCGCAAAGGTTGTGTTCAAGATGAGCGACCCGTCTGACTTGAATGCAAACACTGTTTCTCCCGAAGGGGCTTTTAGGACTGTCGCATTTGATATTGGAGTGTGTACTATAAAGAATAGTAATCCTAATACAGCAACCATTACAAATGAGCAAGGCCAGTCAACAAATGTGACTGGTGTGAAAATCTGCCCAAAGAATGATAAGGACGATGTACTTACTTGGCAGGTGTGCCCTGCTAAGGGACTTACTTTCACTCCAACAAAGGTTAGCGGATATGTAAACCGCGATGGAACGGATGTTGAGGATGGCATAAAAATCATAGCCCATAATGGTGACAACAGTAAAGCTGTATCTCTTGCGAAATTCACTGCATGGCGTAATGGTAAAAAAACGACAGATGAAAAATATAGTAGTAAAGCCAAGGGTAAGTACGAAATAACTCTCACAGACCAACAGCAGAACGACTTGAAAAGTGCTGACGGCTTTTACCTCACATCTACTGTGGGCGTAGCTAGCGGTAAAAATGGTATTTTCGGTGAAGTAACCATTGAGGGCACATTAACTGGTACCATTGAAAATGTGCAAAAGTACACGTTGGAAACAGCCGTCTCTCCTGCCGAAGCAGGCACGATAACCTTGAATCCCAATCAGGCTCAATATGATGAAGGAAGTACTGTTAAGGTGTCTGTTGCAAAGAACTTCGGCTATAAGTTCGTCAACTGGACTAATAACGCCAACCAAGAAGTATCCAAAGATCTCGAGTTTACATATACTGTAAAAGCAGCCGATAAACTTACTGCAAACTTCGAGAAGGTTAACACATACGCCCTCGACTACGGCGTAGAGGGTGGCGCAAAGGACTATATGGTGACCCTCTCGCCAGCTCCTGAAAAGGTTGACGGCAAGAATATGTATGAGGCGGGCACAGAGGTGACTTTGACAGCTCTGAGCAACGATGTTATTAAATTCAACAACTGGAGCAGCGGTGAAACATCAGCCGAGTTGAAAGTCACTATGAACGAGAACAAGACTCTCGTAGCGCACTACTCAGCCGACGACTACATCGCTATTTGGGACTTCTATAAGACCGGCAACTCAGGACGCGTTGCGGACTTTGCCGCAGAGGACAACGATAATGACCAGCTTGTGCTGCGTGACGCAAATGGAACGACAGTGTCATGGTTGGACAAGAGTCAGGTGAACGGCGGATATGAAGGAAAGCCTGGCGGTGTCAACTGGAACGCTGGAGAACTGGGTACATACTACTGGCAGACGATGGTTAACGCCTCTGCCTTCACAAACATAAAGGTGAAGAGCAGCATGATGTACAACTACAAGGCGTATAAGACGTATAATGTAGAGTACTCTCTCGACGGCACAAATTGGAATTGTGTTGGCGCAATCGCCATGGAAGCTCAAAAGAGCTGGAAGACGGAAGAGTTCACACTTCCTGAAGCTGCCAACAATAAGTCTGCAGTATATATCCGTTGGATTGCCGACAAGAACGCAGTTACAGATGGCGCAACCCAATCAGACAGCAAAGACGGCAATGCCATCGGCGCTATCTACATAACAGGTACACCGCAGATTGTAGACGACGGCAAAGCTCCTGCTCTGCAAAGCACTGTTCCTGCTGCCGATGCAACAAACGTAACAGCCAACGGTAAGGTAGTGCTCACGTTCGACGAGAAGGTGAAACTCACCGACAAAGCCAATGCAACACTCAACGGTCAGACTCTCGAAGGCGGTGCAGTATCCGGTAAGACCGTTACATACACCTACAAAGGTCTGAGCTACTCTACAAAGTACACGTTTACGCTGGCTGCTGGCTCCGTGGCTGACTTGACCAACAACGCCATTGATACTGACATCACTGTAAACTTCACCACCAAGGAGAAGCCAGCAGTAGAGAAGGCACTCTATGATTTCGTTGTTCCTACTGACGGTACCATCCAGCAAGCACTTGCAGAAGCTGCAAAGCGCACTGACACAAGCAAGCGCTTCCGCATCTTCATCATGCAGGGCGACTACAAGATTCCTGCTAACCAGAGCAGCCTTGTAACGTCAAATGTTGACAAAAAACAGTATCCTAACCCAACCACCTACCTGAATACTCCTAACGTATCCATCATCGGTGAGGGCATGGACAACACATCCATTACCAACACCGTACCTGAAGAATTGGGTACTAATGAAAATGGAAAGGTAAATTTGCTTGAAGGCATTGGTATTGGTGACGTGCTCTGCCTGCAGAAGAATGCTACCAACACTTACTTCCAGGACCTGAAGATGTGCAGCAGCATGGGTGACTCACACGGTCGTGACATCGTGCTCAATGACCAGAGCAACAAGACCATCTGCAAGAACGTAAAACTTTGGGCTTATCAGGATACATACGTTTCGAACAACGAACACGGTAAGTTCTACTTCGAAGGTGGCGTGCTGCGTGGCCGCACAGACTTCCTCTGCGGTAAGGGTGATGTATTCTATAATAATGTAGAACTGTGGATGTGTGACAAGGGCGGCTATCTTGCCGTGCCATCAGTACCAAAGCAGTATGGCTACATCTTCAAAGACTGCACTATCAAGGACGCAAGCACCGAGCAGAATATCGCTGGCAACTACTATCTCGGACGCCCATGGGGCAAGGGTACGCCGATTGCCATATACATCGATACAAAGATGGAGGCAATTCCTGCTGCTGCTGGTTGGACAGAGATGAGCGGTGGCTATCCAAAGCAGTTCGCCGAGTACAACTCATACACTTCTAATGGCAGTCCGGTAGACTTGAGCAGCAGAAAGCAGTCATACGCTGCATACGACACGGATGAGAATAAAAATAAGAAAAACGAGCGTACAGAAAATGTAACCAATACAGTGCTGACAGCCGAAGATGCTGCGAAGTATACTATCGCCACCGTAATGGGTCAGGATGACGATTGGGATCCTACAGCCTACACTGAGCAGGCTTCTGCCCCAACCAACGTACAGGTTTCGTCCACCACTCTCACTTGGGACAACAGCAACTATGCTCTCCTCTGGGCTGTATGCAAGGACGGCAAGGTCGTAGCCTTCACCGTAGAGCCTAAGTACACCATCAACGATGCCACCGCCAAGTGGAGCGTGCGTGCTGCCAACGAGATGGGTGGTCTTGGTGAGGCTACCGTTGCAGTAGCTGCCACGGGCATCGAGGAAGTTGCAGCTGCTGAGGCTGCCGACGTAGTAAGCACCGCTGTCTACACCATCGACGGCGTGCAGGTGAACGCCCTGCAGCGCGGCATCAACATCGTTGTGAAGACCCTCGCTGACGGCAGCAAGAAGACCGAGAAGGTCATTGTGAAGTAAAATAAACGCTTTTGCCCTTTCAGGGCGAGCGTAAAAATGCCATGTAAACCCAGGGTGTCGCTTCGCTTGCCCTGAGCTAGGCACAGGTTGGGCTTTACCTTTCCGCTTCGCGCCGGTGACCGTTGGTTCAGCCCGCCGTTGGCACATTTCTCGAATCAAAAACAGCTCAAGTTATTTTTTGACATTCACTAAAACGCAAAGTGTCACGAAAACATCTGTTTTCGTGACACTTTACGTTTTAAAAAAGTACGACTTCGAAATCAATTTTAGAGAGAAATCGGCCTTCTTGCCGATTTTAACACTCCCAACGTTACTTCACGGGGCGCAATTAGCAGCCTCATTTTACGTGACGCCATTTTTCTCCGTTCTCGTCTCCAAGTGTCAGAGGTCTTATCTCCAAGCCCCAACCGCCATGATGCTTGGCGTTAACACGCTTGACACTTGGCGACAACACCCGCGATTCCAAGCGCCAACAACCCCATCCCACACACTCTTCTGATGCCCTTTTCGGTATCAGAATCGTTATATGCTGACTATCAGTTGTTTATGTCTGTTTTCGTAGAATCGCAAAAAACCGACCCAAGTCCCATGAGTTCAAAATTTTTCGATTCTGGAGGGGTTACCAAAAATCACTTTGTCACAAAATTAGTTCAAATCGTAGCAAAGTGTAAATTAATTCAGCCCGTCGTTGATGAATGCGTTGCATGATTATCGAATAAAACTGCGCAAGTTATTTCAACCGTACAAGTCGAGTTGTTTTTTTGAAATTCACTTACAATCATATACTTCGAATTTATGTCACTTGTGACAGTTTTTCGGGGGCAGAGGTACTAATATTAGTCTAATTCTACGCATTGTATGGCTATTCGCTGAATAGTTACCTAATATCCCTAAAGTGCAAAAGGAAGTTAAACTAAGGTTAACGTAACTTAAATGGGGGGGGTATAAAGAAGTTTTCGTACCTTTGCAGCGCAGTACAATTAACAGATGTTTATAAACGACAACATTTAATTAATAAATAGCTTAAAAAAGTATGAAAAAGTTTGCAACTCTTTTGGTAGCTCTCGTAGCTTCCGTATCAACTTTCGCACAGGTAGAAAAAGGTACATTCACCCTGCAGCCAATGGTAGGTATGGATGTTACTTCTCTGTCAGGTGATGGCGGTAGCGTGTCTAAAGTAAAAAATGGTACATACACATACAAATCAAAGGTAGGATTTGTAGGTGGCGTAGAGAGTGCCTACCAGTTCTCTGACAGATTCGGACTGTCTGTAGGTGTACTTTATGCCATGGGTGGTTCTAAAATCGATTTTACTTATAAGGGTCAGTCTGTTAACGATATTGATGGAATGTCTAATGATTCCAAGATTAGTGTATCATCTTTGAATGTTCCAGTTCTGGTCAATTTCTATGTTTGGAAGGGACTTGCCATCAAGGCAGGTATACAGCCACAGTTCCTTTTGTCTGCAAAGATGAAGGCTAAGTTAGACTTTGACGGTGAAAGCTTGTATGACATAGATAGAGATGTTAAGGATAATTGTAACTCAGTATCTTTGGCTGTTCCTGTAGGTGCATCTTATGACTTCCCATTCGGTCTGACTGTGGACGCTCGCTACAACATCGGTGTAACGAATGTATATAAGAACGATGATAGTAGTGCGATAGGTAAGCACAACATGTTCCAGCTTACCGTAGGCTACAAGTTCCATCTCTAATCTGACTTGATTTTGTAATAATATAGCTTAAGCTGTCCGCCGTTTGGTGGGCAGCTTATTTTTTGTCGGTCAAGAAGAATTGACAAAATTCGTTCAACTGTTCCTGCATACGCTCTTGGGGTATCAGGATGCGCTTGTATTGGGCAATCATTGTGGGACTCATGCTACGGCTCATGGCGTATTCCACAACCACACGGTCGGCTTCGGGGCAGAGGATAATGCCGATAGAAGGATTTTCGTTGGAACGTTTCACGTCCCTATCCAACGCTTCGAGGTAAAACTCCAATTGTCCGAGATCACGGGGATGGAACTTCGTTTTCTTCAGCTCCACTGCTACAAGGGCCTGCAGACCTCGGTGGAAAAAGAGCAAGTCGGCCTTGTAGGTAGAAGCCCCCACGGTAAGCGGATATTCCTGATCCATGAATATGAAGTCTTTTCCAAGTTCGAGGATGAACTGCTTCATGTGTTCTATAAGACCATTTTTCAGTTTGCTCTCGCTGTGCTTTTTCGGCAAGCCGAGGAAATCAAGAAACACCGTGTCCTTGAACATGACAGGGGCATTAGGGTATTGTTCCAACAACCCTTTAGACATGCTGTTCTTGCTGCTCAGTAAGGAGGAATAGGTATCATTGCTGATGCAACGCTGCATCTCCTTGTATTTTAAGTGTTCTTTGTTTGCATAAAGAATGTAGAACAGACGTTCTTCCTGTCGTTTGCATCGACAAAGTATCTCAAAGTGATTGGACAACGTGGTCATGTTCAATATGTTCGGCATTTGTCCAGATGCCGTTTGGACAATTTGTGCAGACGGCATCTGCACAATTATGTCACCTTCTGTTTTCGCAGAAGCTTGGTTTTCTATTTGTGCAGTTGGCAACTGCACAAATTCAGAATTCAGGTATTTCTCTACTGTCTTGGAGAATGCTTCCGAAGAATATTCCTCGAAAAACATCACCATGTTGTAGATGCTACTACGGCTAAATCCTTTGATGTCAGGACGCTGTGAGCGAATATACTCGGACAGTTGGGTAACGACCTTGCTTCCCCATTCCTCGCTTTTCAGTTTGCGTGAAACATATCCGCCCACATGCCAAGCCGTGAGCAAAGTGTCTTCATTGACTACTTGTGACGCGTGGCTACGATGCTGGACAATCATATCCACTACCTCTGCAAATTGCTTTTCTTGTGTAGTTATCTGTTTTTCTTCCATGTCTTTACTCCTCTTTTTTTTTACTTCAGGCATCTAGTTCTTCAAGTCCTGACTGAGATTCTTGTAAAAACCAGAGCCGTAAGTATTGGTATATATAAAGAAGCACTACGAGATTGCCGCCCAGTCTACGTTGTTCTTGCGCAGTTCGCGGAGGCGGTTCCAGAGCATGGCGTGCTCGGGGGCGTTGCAGTCGGGGTCGGCGTCGATGATTTTCTGGGCCTCGTCGCGTGCCATCTGTATCAGCTGGCCGTCCTGCGCTATGTTGGCTATCTTTAGGTCAAACGCCATGCCGCTCTGCTGCGTGCCTTCGAGGTCGCCTGGGCCGCGCAGTTTTAGGTCGGCCTCGGCTATGCGGAAGCCGTCGCACGTCTCACACATGATGTCGAGGCGCTTGCGAGTCTCGGTAGACAGCTCGTAGCCGCTGACGAGGATGCAGTACGACTGGTCGGCACCACGGCCCACACGTCCGCGCAACTGGTGGAGCTGCGAGAGTCCGAAGCGCTGCGCTTCCATTATTATCATCACGCTGGCGTTGGGCACGTTTACGCCCACCTCTATCACCGTCGTTGCCACGAGCAACTGCGTTTCGCCATTTGCGAAGCGCTGCATCTCAGCCTCCTTCTCGGCAGGCTTCATCTTGCCGTGCACCTTGCTCATCTTGTAGTCGGGGAAGACTTCCTGCAGTTGCGCGAAGCCGTCCTCGAGGTTCTTCAGGTCCATCTTCTCGCTCTCCGTAATGAGCGGATAGACGATGTACACCTGCCTTCCCTTTGCCACTTCCGTGCGAATGCCACGGTAGAGGCTCGTCGTCTGGTTGTCGTATTTGTGCAGCGTCATGATGGGCTTGCGTCCCGGCGGCAGTTCGTCGATGACGCTGACGTCGAGGTCACCGTATATCGTCATGGCGAGCGTGCGCGGTATCGGCGTGGCCGTCATGACGAGGATGTGCGGCGGATTGTCGTTCTTGGCCCACAGCTTGGCGCGCTGTGCCACGCCGAAGCGGTGCTGCTCGTCGATGACGGCAACACCGAGGTTGTTGAAGACGACGGTGTCTTCGATAACGGCGTGCGTGCCGACGAGAATGTGTACCGTACCCGTAGCAAGTCCTTCGAGCACCTCTTTGCGTCTCTTTCCCTTCACGATGCCCGTGAGCAGTTCTACACGGACATCCATGCCAGCAAGGAACTCCCTGATGGTGGCGAAGTGCTGCTCGGCAAGAATCTCCGTCGGTGCCATCATGACGGCCTGGAAGCCGTTGTCTATGGCGATGAGCATCGTCATGAGCGCCACGAGCGTCTTGCCAGAGCCTACGTCGCCCTGCACGAGGCGGTTCATCTGCCTGCCCGTGTTCATGTCAGCCTTTATCTCGTGCATGACGCGCTTCTGTGCGCCGGTCAGTTCGAAGTGCAGGTTCTCGTTGAAGAAGCGCATGAACTGCGTGCCCACCTTCGGCAGCAGGTAGCCGCGGTACTTCTTGCGGTTGCCGGCGGCGTAGCGCAGTATGTTGAGCTGCACGTAGAAGAGCTCCTCAAATTTCAGTCGCTCGCGTGCGTGCTGCATGTCGTACTGCGACTGCGGATAGTGCACCAGCCGCACTGCCTCGTCTCGCGAGATGAGGTGGTGCGGTTTTGTTATGTAGTCGGGCAACGTCTCGGGCAGCGTAGGCAGTTTGGGCAGCAGTCCCTTGATGATGCGCTCCAGCGAGCGCGAGGTGATGCCGGCCTTCTTCATGCGCTCCGTGGTGACGTAGTGCGGCTGCATACCCATGGCGGTCACCTCCAGTTTCGAGGCATCGTCGATGTCGGGGTGGCTTATCTGTATGCGGTGGTTGAAGACGGTGGGCTTGCCGAAGACGATGTACTCGCGGCGTGTGCAGTACGTCTTCGTGACGTAGCTGACGCCAGAGAACCACACGAGGTCTATCACCCCCGTGCCGTCGGAGAAGTGCGCCACGAGGCGTTTCTTCTTTGCGCCCATGTCGAAGGTCTCAAAGGAGAGTATGGTGCCTTTGAGCTGTATGTAGGGCATATCCGATGTCAGTTGCGAGATGCGGTAGATCTTGCTCCTGTCTACATATTTATATGGGTAGTACTCGAGCAGGTCGCCGACGGTATGGATGCCCAGTTCATTGCTGAGCATCTGCTGTCGCTGTGGGCCCACGCCCTGCGTGTATTTTATGTCTTGGTCGAGTATGCTACTCATATTCCTTTAACTTACTTGCCAAAGCCTCTACGGCCTTTATTTACCTGCCAGTGCCTCGGCGATGACGAGGTCGAAGGGCGTTGTTATTTTGATGTTCTCGCGGTTGCCTTCCACCATACTGACGTTGTGGCCGAGTGCCTCTACTACGGAGGCGTCGTCGGTGAAGGCATCAGTGTAGGGTAGGGCGTAGGCACGCTTCAATAGGCTGACGGTGAATGTCTGCGGCGTCTGCACGAGGCGGTAGTCGCTGCGTAGCACGTTCTTGGAGTGGTTGCCGCTGAGCTGTGTGCTCAGCGAGTCGTCGTCGGAAGCCTGGTGCCCAACGTAGCGCAGTGTCTCCACCACGGGCGTGACGGGTATCACGGCCTCGAGGGTGCGCGCTGCCTCATAGCACCTGCCGATAACGTCGGTGCTGACGAAGGGGCGCACGCCGTCGTGTACTCCTACCACGCCCTGTGCGTCGTCGGGGATGAGGTCGAGCCCGTTCTTCACAGAGTGAAAACGCGTCTCGCCGCCATTGGCTATGGTGTGCTCCACGTCGAAGTGGTACTCACGGCAGAGCTGCCGCCAATAGTCCTGTTGTGCTTCGGGCAGCACGAGGATGATGCGCAGCTCCGGAGAATATTCGCGAAAGCGTTCCAGCGTGCGCATCAGTACCGGCTTGCCGCTGACAGGCAGAAACTGCTTGGGGATGTCGCCCCCCATGCGCAGTCCCTTGCCGCCAGCAACAACGATTATATAATTCATAATTCAAAATTCATAATTCACAATTCAGAGTGGACAATGCACAATTATGAATTATGCATTATGAATTCTTCATTACACGCGTGTGCATCATTCCGTCGCGCAAAGCATTGGCAGCAGCCTGTCCCTTCAGCATCTCTACGATGGCGAAGGCGTAGGGCATGGTGGCAGCCGGACCGCAACCGGTGATGATGTTGCCCGATACGACGTATGGGGCTTCTTCGTTGTACTTGGCACCCTTCAGGTGGTCTTCGAAGCCGGGGTAGCACGTGGCTTCCTTGCCCTCGAGGAGTCCCAGTTCGCCAAATACGAGCGGTGCGGCGCAGATGGCACCCATGGCCTTGCCCTCTGCGGCGTGCTTCAGGATAATCTCGCGCAGTGCGGCGCAGTCGAGCAGATTCGTTGAGCCTGGCAGTCCGCCGGGGAGCAGCAGCATGGTGGCGTCGCTGCAGTCAACGTCCTCAATCTTGGCATCACACTTTATCTCTATACCATGAGAAGAGACGAAGGAGTCGGTGCCTGTGATGCTTACCAGAACAGTCTCGATGCCGGCGCGGCGCAGCACGTCGACGGTGGTGAGGGCTTCTACCTCTTCGTTGCCGTCGGCAACGAATTCATATACCTTACACATAGTTTTTCGTTGTTTTTGTTGTGAATGTAATAGATTTACTGTACATTTGCATTGCAAAAGTACAAAACATCCTGCGAAACTGCAAATTTTATGAAGGAAAACGCTTCGCTACGCTTTGTGATTTTCGGTAACGAGTATCAGCCGAAGAAGTCACAGGCGATACATAAGATAATATCGTCGCTCCGTCGCCGCGACGCCCGCATCTATGTCGACCGCCCGTTCTACAAGTTCATCACCGAGGGACAGCAGATGTCGCTCGACGTTGACGGAGTCTTCGACGAGGAGGACTTCGAGGCCGACTTCGCTGTGTCTATGGGCGGCGACGGCACGCTGCTCAAAACGGCGTCGCGCGTGGGCGAGAAGGGCATCCCCGTTGTGGGCATCAACATAGGGCGGCTCGGCTTCCTTGCCGACGTCACGCCGTCCGACATAGAGAAGGCCGTCTCGGCACTCTACGCCGGCAACTACTCCGTGCACGACCACTCCGTCATAAAGGTGGAGACGTCGGAGACGGGCGGCCTGCCCATCTATCCTTATGCCCTCAACGACGTGGCACTGCTCAAGCGCGACCACGCCTCCATGATTTCCATCCGCGCCAACGTCAACGGCGAGTACGTCACAACCTACCAGGCGGACGGACTCATCGTGACGACGCCTACGGGCTCCACTGCATACAGCCTTTCCAACGGCGGACCGATAATAGCCCCCGGCACCGACACGCTATGCATCACCCCCGTGGCGCCGCACAGTCTGAACATGCGCCCGATAGTGCTGACGGACAGTTCGGTGATAACGCTAAAGGTGGAGAGCCGCAGCCACAGTTTCCTCGTGGCGGTGGACGGTCGCAGCTGCAAGCTGCACGACGGCACGGAGGTGCGCATCAGCAAGGCGGCGCACAAGGCCAAGATAGTACGATTTGAGGAACACCACTACTTCTCCACGCTGAGGGAGAAGATGATGTGGGGTATGGACCAAAGATAGACTGATATGAAGTTAAAGAAAACTATGAGATGTGCCGTGGCAGTTGCCGTAGCAAGCGGGATGTGCTCGTGTGGCAGCCGCAGCATGATGGGTGCCATCGGCACTGCAAACGACACCATACACATGGGATATGCCAAGCATATTACAATGGTAGACCGTGGTGCCTACACCGAGGTGCAGATGGTAAACCCGTGGAAGTTCAAGCAGGTGCTCCACCGCTATCTCCTCGTAGACCGTGGCAGCAATGCCGTTGATGCAGTGCGAAAGCATGCGGCAAGCTACGGCGACGACGTTCATACGGACGTGCTGGAGGTGCCCCTGGAGCGCAGCGTGGTGTTCACCTCGCCACATTGCGAATTGATTCGCGAGCTCGGTGCCCTGCCCGCCATCGTGGGCGTGTGCGACCGTCAGTACATCAACATCCCCGCCGTCAAGAATAGCAAGACCATCAAGGACTGCGGCTCGTCGATGAGGCCCTCCGTAGAGAAAATCGTGGACGCGCAGCCGCAGGCACTCATCATCTCCCCATTTGAAAACAGCGGCGGCTACGGCGAACTGGACAAGACGGAGATACCCATCGTTGAGGCTTCAGACTATATGGAGACCTCGTCGTTGGGCCGTGCCGAGTGGATGAAGTTCTACGGCAGACTGTACGGCAAGGCCCGCATGGCCGACTCGCTCTTCGCCGTGGTGGACAGTTCATACTGGGCGCTGAAGGAAGTAGTGGCAAAGGAACCACGCGGCAAGAGCGTCATTACCGAGACAAAGACGGGCAACATCTGGTACGTGCCGGGCGGACAGAGCACCACCGGCGTTACGCTGGCCGATGCCGGCGCCCGCTACGTCTATGCCGACGACAGCCACAACGGCAGCATCAGCCTCGCCCCGGAGCAGGTCATCGACAAGGCGATAGACGCAGACGTTTGGCTCTTCAAAGCCTTCGGTGACATACAGCCCACTCTCGCCTCGCTCGCCGCATCGTACAACGGTTACACGATGCTGAAGGCATACCGCACGGGCAACGTCTACGTGTGCAACACCAGTAAAGTGCCGTACTTCGAAGAGGTCAGCTTCCACCCTGAGCGACTCCTGCGAGAGATTATCCAGATAACACACCCGACGGTGGACCTCGGCGGACTGCGCTATTATTCGAAGATACAGTAAATCCGCCCCTATGTAAAGTTAAAAAAAATAAGTTGAGCAGATTTGTCCTGCACGCCCTGAAAGGGCAACAACTACATAGCCCAGGGCAACGCCCTGGGTATATCGGG
>CAVAHD010000027.1:0-37451 GCA_963588475.1 Oscillospiraceae bacterium
GCGCTCTGTTTTAGAGCGCGGACAGGGAGGGTATGGCTATTCGCTGAATAGTTACTAAAGACATTTAGGACGTTAATTGCCGTTAATTGACCGTTAATTTATTCGTTAATATTTTATTTCCATCCGGAAGGAAGATAGATTAAAATTAATGACCAATTAAGAACTTAAAATTAATGACCAATTAACGGTCCATTAACGGGCATTAACGTTAAAAATATTCATTGGCGTGGAAAGAATATTCATTGGCGTAAATATCATATTGGCGTCAAGAAAAAGGGGCGCGGGCACTGAAGTGCCCACGCCCCCGAACAGCGTGTTATTGGCTGTTTAAGTTTGCTTGTGCGCAAAGTTAATACATTTTTGGGGTTATTCTTGGGCTTTAGGTGTTAACGTTTCTTAATACTACGAATAATATAGAGCAAGACAAGGCGCATCTCGGCTTTTCTTGCTAACTTTGCGGTATTTCCTTACTGAATGCCAACTAACAGATTCGTTTCAGTAACCTAAGAATCTAAACCTGTAACCCAAAGACTAACCCAAGCAAATGTCCCCTATAAGAGTCACCCAAATGTCCAACTACCGTTGGGTAATATGCTCCGTACTATTCTTCGCGACGATGTTCTGCTACATGGACCGCCAGTTGCTGTCCCTGACGTGGGACAACTACATCGCGCCCGAATTCGGATGGACTGAGAAGGATTACAGCTCCATCACAGCCTTCTTCTCCTTGGTCTACGCCATCGCCATGTTCGTTGCCGGACGCTTCATCACCTTCATCGGAACCAAGCGCGGCTATGCCATCGCCATGTTTATCTGCGTCATCGGTGCCACGCTGCACGCCCTCAGCGGCATTGTGGTCTGCGGCCTACTGACAGACTGCTGGACCACCTGCTCCGAAGAGTCCATCGAGGTGCTGCACGATGCCAGCGCCCTCATGCTGCCCGTCACCTCCACCAGCATCATAGTATTCATGGCGGCCCAAGCAGTGATGGCCATTGGACAGTCCGCCAACTTCCCCGCCGCCGTGCACATCACGGCCGACTATTTCCCACGCAAAGACCGCGCCTTCGCCACGGCGGTGTTCAACACCGGTGCGTCGTTCGGCGCCCTACTCTCCCCCGTCATCATCCCCGTCACGGCACAGACGTACGGCTGGGAGACGGCATTCGTGCTCGTCGGCAGCCTCGGCTACCTCTGGATTATCGCATGGCTCATACTCTACCGCCCACCCAAGGACAACAGCTATGTCAACGCCACGGAGTACGCCTACATCAGACAGGACGATGAGGGCGAGGAGCCCCCTGAGATTGTCAACTACACCATCTGGCAGTGTCTGTGCTTCCGACAGACATGGGCGCTCATGGCAGCCAAGTTCCTCACGGACGGCGTATGGTGGTTCTACCTCTTCTGGACACCGCTGTACATCGCCGAGACATACGGCTACAGCACAAACTCGCAGATGGGTATGTCGCTCATCTTCGTACTCTACACCATCACGCTGCTGGCAGTCATCGGCGGCTACCTTCCCACGTACTACGTCAACCGCCGCGGCATCTCGCCAATCTCGGCACGCATGCGCGCCATGCTGCTCTTCGCCTGCATACAGCTGATAGGAGTCTTGGCCATACCGTTCGGCAACATCTCGCCATGGCTGCTGGTATTCATCATCGGCATACAGGGCGCGGCGCACCAAAGCTGGTCGGCAAACCTCTACTCGCTCATAGGCGACTACTTCCCTCGCAAGAGCATCGCCACCGTCACGGGTATCATGGGCATGGCCGGCGGACTGTCCTCGTTCCTGCTGCTGAGCCACTCCGGCAGCATCATCAGCGATGCCGCGGCGGCGGGCCGCGACTTCCGTTTCATCGCCTACGAAGGACTCCAGGCAGCATACATGCTCATCATGTGCACCTTCTCCGTTCTATACCTCATTGGGTGGGCTATCATGCGCCTCACAATGCCACAGAACATAAAAGATGTTAAAAAGAAATTGCAACAATGGCCCTAATTGCGCTATTTCAACATTAATTAGTATCTTTGCAAGCAATGTATTGATTACATCACTTTGTTAACGAACGTCAATAGCGAAATCTAAACAACTTACCTCGCTGGATCAACAAACCAACACCTGTTGAATCTATAAAACTGCACTCGTTAAATCTAAACAAAAAAACATACTAAACAATGAGTTCTGTCACAACAAACAAGATGACCAACTTCCGTTGGGTCATGTGCGCGATGCTCTTCTTCGCCACAACAGTAAACTACATGGACCGACAGGTGCTGTCGCTCACATGGAAGGACTTTATCTCTCCAGAGTTCCACTGGAACGATGAGATTTACGGTAACATCACCGCCGTCTTCTCCATCTTCTATGCCATCGCTAACCTCTTCGCTGGTAAGTTCGTAGACTTCATGGGCACAAAGAAGGGTTATTTCTGGGCTATCGTCATTTGGTCTCTCGGTGCCGTACTGCACGCTGGTTGCGGCTGGTTCACTGAGGTGTACCTCGGTCTCGGTTCTGTAGCAGCTCTTTCTAAGGTAGTCGGCGACACCGCCGTCATCGTAGCCACCACCAGCATGTACGCCTTCCTGGCTTGCCGTTGCGTACTCGCCATCGGTGAGGCTGGCAACTTCCCTGCCGCCATCAAGGTTACCGCCGAGTACTTCCCTAAGAAGGACCGCGCCTTCGCTACCTCTATCTTCAACTCTGGTGCTTCAGTAGGTGCCCTTGCTGCTCCTGCCACCATACCTCTGCTTGCCAAGGCTCTCGGTTGGGAGATGGCATTCATCATCATCGGTGCCCTCGGCTTCATTTGGGCTGGCATCTGGATCTTCCTCTACGAGAAGCCATCCAAGTCTAAGTTCGTCAACCAGGCTGAGCTCAACTACGTCAACCAGGACGAGGAGAACGAGCCTGTCGTTGAGGCAAAGCCTGCCGAGGAGGAAGAGGTACAGGTTAGCTACATCGAGGCTTTCAAGCACCGCCAGACATGGTCGTTCGCCTTCGGTAAGTTCATGACAGACGGCGTATGGTGGTTCTTCCTCTTCTGGGCACCAGCATACTTCTCTGACCAGTACGGATACACCTCCGACTCTACAATGGGTATCACCCTCATCTTCACCCTCTACGCCATCGTTACCATCCTGTCTATGTTCGGTGGTTACCTGCCGAAGCTCTTCGTAGAGCAGAAGGGCATGAACCCTTACCAGGGCCGTATGCTCGCCATGCTCATCTTCGCCTTCTTCCCTCTGCTGGCACTCTTCGCACAGCCAATGGGTGAACTGAGCGCATGGTGGCCAGCCATCATCATCGGTCTCGTAGGTGCAGGCCACCAGGCATGGTCCGCCAACATCTACTCTACCGTGAGCGATATGTTCCCTAAGTCAGCCGTTGCTACCATCACCGGTATCGGTGCCATGGCAGGTGGTGTAGGTTCGTTCCTCATCAACAAGTGCTCAGGTAGCCTCTTCACCTACGCAGCCGAGCAGGGCTCAGCCTTCCAGTTTATGGGCTTCGAGGGCAAGCCAGCCGGCTACATGATTATCTTCTGCGTCTGCGCCGTTGCCTACCTCATCGGCTGGATAGTAATGAAGCTCCTCGTACCAAAGTACAAGCCAGTTATCATCAAGAAGTAATTCCCCAAGAACATCTCTTCTACTCATTCAAAATAACAATTCAAGCCGCGAGTCGTGTGATACGACCCGCGGCTTTTTTGTTTCCCTACGCTAATAGACAAGGAGCAAACAGGGAACGCTAATGGACAGAAGGCAAACGGGGAACGTTAATTGCCACCAAAGACATTTTAGGACGTTAATTGCCGTTAATTGACCGTTAATTGACCATTAATTTTTATTTTCTGTTCCTTCCGGAAGGTGATAAATTATTAATGAACAATTAACGGTCAATTAACGGCAATTAACGTCCTAAAATATCATTAGCGCCTAAAATATCATTAGCGTTACGCTGCCTTGTTTCGACGCCAGCTCAGCACGATACATGCTATTAGCGTTATGGCGAGGAGAGCTAGGGCTACGTAGGCGATGATCTCTGTTGTTGTGATGGTCTGTGGCTTGAACGTCAGCACTACCTTATGGGCACCGGGAGCCACGTTGATGGCACGGAGGACGTAGTTGGCGCGGCCTACCTCTACGGCATTGCCGTCCACGGTGGCGGTCCAACCCGGGTAGTACACCTCAGAGAATACTATCACGCCGCCAGCAGCCGACTGCACGTCATACTGTATCTCGTTCGGCTCGTATGCCGTCACGGTCACCTTGGCATCGCCCCCCTGCTGCTTGCTCTCGCCTACGGCAGCCTGGAACTGCTTGTCCACGATGGCGGTCTGGCGCAGGTCCTCTTTGTCCAGAGCGTCAAGCTCTTGGTTGGCGTTATCCACATACTTCACGTTGCTGACGTACCATCCGGCACCCATGGCGTACGGATTCTGCACCGGCAGGCTCTGACCGCCCTGCAGCGGCAGGATGAGGTACTTGGCGTTAAGCATGTCGATGACAGGCATCAGACTGTCGCCGTTCACCTTCGTCATGTCGCCGCCAGCAGCGGCAATGGCGCTCATCGCCTTCTGCATCTCGGGCGAGATATGCGCCTCGATGAGCTCCTGATAGCGGCGCAGCTTGGCGGCGTGGTAACCGCCCAGCGACTTGTGGAAGTAGCTCGTCTCGTTCTCGTTGAACGTGTTGCTGGCAAGGTTCAGCACGCGGTAGTCCAGCGACTTGTCCTTCATTATCTCGCGGTCGGCAGCGGTCGGCTCTATAGGCTCAGTGCGCACGGAGCTGTTTACGAACATCGCGTCGTTGAGGTAACGCTTGTTCACCTGCCACATGTCCACGAGGCACACCACGGTGACGATGGCCACCATCAACTGCGCCTTCAGCTTACCCATGCGGTACACCACAACGGCAGCCGAACAGAGGAGGATGATTATCACGGTGCGCCAGCAGTCGCTGACGAACGTAGCCACGCGGATCTGCTCCATATTGTTGAGCAGCGGCACGAGCTGGTCCTGCGGTATCTGAGCGAGCATGCGCAGCTCCGCCTGACTGATGAAGGAGTCAAAGAACGTGCGTGGCATCAGAGCGAAGAGCGCCGCTATTCCAGCCGTCAGTGCGATGCTGACGTACAGCCAGTTCACCTTCTTGCCTCCCACGTGTCCCACCACGCACTGCGGATCGTCCACCAGACGCTTCAGCGCCAGCATGGCTAACAGAGGAATGGTGAACTCGGCTATCACGAGGATGGAAGCCACCGTGCGGAACTTGGCGTACAGCGGCACGTAGTCTATAAAGAGGTCGGTGAGCCACATCATGTTGTGTCCCCACGACAGCATTATGCTCAATATCGTAGCCGCCAACAGCGACCACTTCAGCGAACCCTTCACTATGAACAGTCCCAGTATGAAGAGCGTCAGCACGAAAGCTCCTACATACACCGGACCGCTCGTGCCCGGCTGCTCGCCCCAGTACTGTCCCAACTGGCTGTACACCGGCATATAGTCCGGATAACCCTTCTCCTGCGCCGCGTCGCACTCGCTGATTGGCGTCATGCTACTGCCACCCTTGGTGTTGGGCACGAGGAGCGTCCACGTCTCGTCGATGCCGTAGCTCCACTGCGTGATGTAGTCGCGCTCCAGACCGCTGGAGGTCTGGTTGCCCGTGTCCTTCTTCACGAGTTCGCTCTTACCGCGCATTGTCTCCTTCTGGTACTCCCACGTGTGGTAGAGGTTGGACACGTTGACGGCCAGGCCGAGCAGTCCAGCCACGATGCATACGCCCGTTGCCTTCAGGAAGTGTGGCAGCTCGTGCTTACGTATGGCATCCACGAGATAGCCGATTACGAGGAAGAAGATGATGAAGGCGTAGTAGTAGGTCATCTGCACGTGGTTGGCGTTTATCTCGAACGCCGTGAAGATGCCCGTCACAGCAAGCGCCGTCAGGTACTTCTTCCTACTGTAAGCAAGGAAGATACCCGCGAACAACGGCGGCAGGTAAGCCAGTGCCATCACCTTCCAGATGTGTCCTGCGGCAATGATGATGAAGAAATAACTACTGAACGCCCATACCACGGCGCCCAGCGACGCCAGGTACCAGCGGAAGTCGAAGGCCCTCAGCAGGATGTAGAAGCCCAGCAGGTAGGCGAAAACATACCATACGTTCTCCGGCAACCACAGGTGGTAAGCGTTCACCACCTGGTTCAGGCTGTTCGCACTGTCGTACGAAGGTGCCGACTGGTACGTCGGCATACCACAGAAGGCACTGCCGGTCCAGCGGCTTCGCTCGCCGGTCTTCTGGTAGTACTCCGCTGCGTCCTGCCCCAGTCCACGCCCAGCGGCAGAGTCATGGCGGTAAAGGATACGCCCCTCAATGTCAGCCGGGTAGAAGTAGGCAAAAGAAATTACTGCAAAGAGCAGCACGATGATAACATCGGGAATAAATCGTTTAAGTGTCGTCACGTCTTTATTGCATGTATAATGAAACAATTCGCGTGCAAAATTACTAAAAAAACAACGAACTGAAACATATTTGACAATGTTTTAAAAAATAACTTGCTCAGTTTTATACTGGTACGGGCAGAAAGCCCAATAACTCCATAGTCCATGCTAAACCCAATCTATACGACAAAAGTGGAGATTATACATTTGATGTCCCCTATATATAAATAAGGTGTAGCAGTTATCGCCACTTGCAACAAGGTCGTTCGATTGGCATTTCGTTGACATTAGTCAAGTTTTCCATGCACACATGTATAATTTGTGAGTAAAAAGACAATACATATAAAAAGTTTCGCCTAACTTTGCACCCACAATCCAATAAAGGGCTATGATAGAGAGACTGTAAGTCTAAAGACAACGTAGCAATAAACCGAGTGTAACCTAGAGAGAGATCTCTGCAAAGATAGAACAAAACAAATATTTATTTTATTATTACAAAACAATGAAAAAGATTGCAATGTTTGCTGCAGCAGCTGCCATCGCAGTTTCTGCAAACGCACAGAAGACTACAATCACTGCTCACGAGGCAATGGACAACATCTACGTTGGTGTTAACGCTGGTGCAGCTACCACTGTAAAGGGTGACGACGCTTTCAGCAAGTTCACTCCAACTTTCGGTGTACGCGTAGGTAAGAACTTCACCACTGTATTCGGTCTTGCCATCGACGCCCAGGCTCACTTCAACACAGAGAAGAACTGCGTCCTCATCAATTCCTTCGACGTAAACCTCCTCGGTACTGCTAACTTGATGAACGCTTTCGCAGGTTACAAAGGCGAGCCACGCCTCTTCGAGATTTCTGCTGTAGGCGGTCTCGGTTACTCTCACATGAACGGTAGCTACGTGAAGAACGGCGTTAACGCACGTGCTGGTTTCAACTTCGCTTTCAACCTCGGCGAGAAGAAGGCATGGCAGGTATACATCGAGCCTACTATGAGATGGCAGCTCGCTGGCTACTACAAGGATGAGCCAGTTGACTACTATGCATATCAGTTCGACATCAACCGTGCTAACTTCTGCATCAAGGCAGGTTTCAACTACAAGTTCAAGACCTCTAACGGCACTCACAACTTCGCTATCGAGCAGCTCCGCGACCAGGCTGAGATCGACGCTCTGAACTCACAGATCAACGGCCTCCGTGGCGAGAACGACGGTCTGAAGAGCCAGAACGCTGCTAAGGACGCTAAGATCGCTGAACTCCAGAAGTCTCTGAGCGACTGCCAGAACAAGCCAGCTCCTGTAGTTGACGCTAAGGTTGCTAACCTCCAGCCTTCTGTAGTATTCGCACAGGGCAAGTCTAAGGTTGAGAACAGCCAGCTCGCTAACATCGAGATGATCGCTAAGTACATGAAGGCTAACAAGGACGCTAAGGTTAAGATCTCCGGCTACGCTTCACCAGAAGGCTCTAAAGAAATCAACCAGAAGCTCTCTGAGGCTCGTGCTAACAACGTGAAGAACGTTCTCGTTAAGAAGTACAAGATCTCTGCTGACCGCATTGAGACTGAGGGTCTCGGCGCTACAGACAAGCTCTTCGACCAGGTTGAGTTCAACCGTGTTGCTCTCTTCAACGACACTACAAAGTAATCTCCCCTAGTAAGGAATTACACTAAATAGCTCACAACTTTTATCCCCGAGGAACAGCAATGCTCCTTGGGGATTTTTTGTTTCTGCCCACACCCACCCCATCACGTTATAAATACTTAAAAAAGCAGAGGACATTTATGTCTCTCTGCTTTTTTTTGTACCTTTGCACTACGCTCTAAGCTGAAATAACGATAAAACTTGACAAAAAGATGAAAAAGATACTGACGCTCCTCGTAAGCAGTCTCCTCATACTCACATCGTGCAGCACCACCACCAGCACTACCTCCACGGCATTCGGCGGTGCACTCTTCGGCGGCATGATAGGCTCCGCCGTCGGTGGCATCAGCGGCGGTCCGCGCGGCAGCAGCATCGGCACGCTCATCGGCGGCGCAGCAGGCGCCATGGCAGGCGTGGCCGTGGACAACGCGCTGCAGAAAAAGGCACAGACATACTACGGTGACGCTGACGTCAACAAAGACTCATACAACGACAACCGCCGCGCCAGCGGCATGCGCAACATGAACGTCCGAGAGTCCTACGACCCCGTCTACAACGACATCGTGGACCTCCGCATGCCCAAGGCACACGTGGAGAGCACCGACAGCGCCGTCCTCTTTCCCAACACGCAGTACCCCATCTACATAGAGAATACGCACTTCCTCAACAGTACGGCTACCCCACACATAGCGCAGAACGAGATGGTCAGCATACAGTTCGAAATACGCAACATCTCCGAGACAACCATCACCAACGTCGTCCCCGTCGTCATAGAGACCACGGGCAACAAACGACTGCAGATATCTCCCGCCACGCTCATAGAGCAGATTCCCGGCGGCTCCGCCCTACGCTACTCCACCTTCGTCAAGGCGCAGGACAACTTGAAAAGCGGCACAGCACACTTCGACATATACATCACAGCCAACGGTGCTATGGTAAGCCAGAAAGTCAGCTTCGACGTACCCTTGAATTAGGATTACTGATAGGATGCAGTCGGGCTGAAAGCCCAGCAGTACATAGCCCAGGGCAACGCCCTGGGTATACGCAGGTATCATCCACCGCCCTGTAAGGGCAAAAGTGTATAATACAAGGCTACCAAAGTACCCCAGTAAAAACAACAAACAAAACCCCAAAGAACATGAAGAAAGTTATTGTTATGGCCTTTGCAGCCCTCGCGCTCGTGGCTTGCAAGGACGGCAGCAAGCCTGCCAACGACACAGACAGCGCACGCATAGACTCACTCCAGCGCGTCATCGACCAGAAAGACAACGAGATAAACGACGTCATGGCAACGTTCAACGAGATTCAGGAGGGCTTCCGACTCATAGAGGCCGCCGAGCAGACCGTCACCGTTGCCAAGGACGGCGAGGCCACCAACCGCCACGAACAGATTCGCAACAGCATCCGCAACATTCAGGAGCGCATGCAGCACAACCGCGACCTCATAGCAAAGCTGCAGCAGCAGGTGCGCGAGGGCAGCACACGCTCTGAGGAACTGAAGCGCACCATCGAGAACTTCGTCAAGGAACTGGAGACCAAGAACGCCGAGCTGACACAGCTCCGCGAGGAACTGCAGCAAAAGGACATCCACATCGCCGAGCTCGACAAGGCTGTCACCGACCTCAACACCAACGTGGCAACCCTCAAGGAGGATGTCAGCTCCAAGGCACAGACCATCAGCAGCCAGGATGCCCAGCTCAACGCCGCCTACTACGTCTTCGGCACAAAGAAGGAGCTGAAGGAGCACGACCTCTACCGTCGCGGAAAGGTGCAGATATCAGCGTCCAACAAGGACTTCTTCACCAAGATAGACATCCGCACCGAGAAGGAGATAAAGCTGCACAGCAAAAAGGCTGAACTGCTCACCACACACCCGGCTGGCAGCTACACCCTACAGCCCGATGCCCAGAAGGAGTACGTCCTCCGTATCACCGACGCCAACGCCTTCTGGAGCACCAGCAAATACCTCGTGCTCCTCGTGAAGTAACGCGAAGCTATAGCGTGTGAACGGGTAACGTGAATGATACTCTTCACGCTAATGAATACTCTTCACGCTAATGAATATTTTCACGCCAATGAATATTTTTAACGTTAATTGCCGTTAATTGACCGTTAATTGACCATTAATAATTTATTCCCGTCCGGATGGAAAAGAAAATAAAAATTAATGGTCAATTAACGGTCAATTAACGGCAATTAATGTCTAAAAAATCATTGGCGTTAAATGTTATTGGCGTTTCCAGCCATCGCGCCACGTAACATCCTCATTCTCAAGAGTAAAGATGGGCGTTGTGCCCAAGGCTCGGGCATCCTGTTCTCGCGGCTCGGGCATCGTGTGCCCACAATGCGGGCATCGCGTGCCCATGGGACGGGTACTTTAGTGTTTCTTGGAGTCGACGATATTAAGAGTTTAACTTGACCATTTCGTAGAACTCATCGCGGAGCGACTTCTTCTTTTCGAAGCACCCGGTGAAGTACGACACACACATGTTGCCGCGGTTCTTTACGCCGCGCATCGACTTGCACATGTGCTTGCCCTGCATGACGATGGCGAAGCCAAGGGCGGTGCCCGCCAGTGCCTCGTCCAGCATCTCCACCACCTCGCGGCACAGACGCTCCTGCAACTGCAGACGCGCCGCACAGTAGCCCACCACGCGTGCTACCTTCGAGATGCCCAAAATGCGCCCCTCAGGGCTGGGGACGTAAGCAAAATAATAGTTGCCGAAGAAAGGCAGCATGTGGTGCTCGCACATGCTGTAGTACTCGCCGCAGTCGAAGACCATCTCCGACGTGTGCGCCGAATTGGCAAACGTCGTGATGCGCGGCTTGCGGGAAGGGTCGTTCCCGCGAAAGATTTCCTTGTACATACGCATGATGCGGTCCGGCGTCTCCAGCAGTCCCTCGCGGTCCGGGTCGTCGCCGATGGCACGTATAATGGTGCGCAAAGCCGCACGCAGCTCATCCTCGTTGTATTCTGTATTCATTGATTATCCTAATGCAAAGCGTGCATTACAAGTTACGCTATCTTGCGTGCAAAGTTACCCATTTTTCGGTACATCTCAAAAGAAAACGCCCGAAAAGGCGCGCTTCTCCATTATTTTTAGTAATTTTGCATGGAACTTTAACCGAAACCTCAAATGACAACACCCAATACGGACGAACAGTTCAAGGAGGCCATGCAGTGCTGCCGCGACATCTTCTCGCGAAAGCTCTACGACTACAAGCCGTCCTGGCGCATGCTGCGCCCCTCGTCGCTCACCGACCAGCTCTTCACCAAGGCCAAGCGCATACGCACCCTGCAGGTGACGGGCCAGTCGCTCGTTGGCGAGGGCATACTCCCCGAGTTCATGGCGCTCATCAACTACGGCATCGTAGGACTCATACAACTGGAGAAGGGCTACGCCGACAAGGTGGACATGACCAACGACGAGGCCATGGCACTCTACGACCACTACGCCGAGAAGTGCACCGAGCTGATGAAGATAAAGAACCACGACTACGGCGAGGCATGGCGCGATATGCGTGTCAGCTCCTACGTCGACTTCATCCTCACCAAGATAGAGCGCGTCAAGGAGATAGAGGACCACAACGGTGCCACGCAGGTCAGCGAAGGCATCGACTCCAACTACATGGATATCATCAACTACGCGGCCTTCGGTGTGATAACGCTAATGCACTCTTCACGCCAATGAACATTTTGGTCACGCCTTTTGGTGACGCCAATGAATATTTTTAACGTTAATTGCCGTTAATGGACCGTTAATTATTCATTAATATTTTTTCCCATCCGGACGGAATAAACATTAATGGAGAATTAATGAGTAGTCAAGAATAAAAAAAAATTAATGGTCAATTAACGGTCCATTAACGGCAATTAACGTTAAAAAAATCATTAGCGCAAAAACATCATTAGCGTAAAAACATCCATTAGCGCAAAAAACAACTTCACGGTAATTTAAGTAAGGAAGTGGCGATTATTGTCAACATAGCGAGGGTGATACTGGGCTTGGTGCTCATTGTCTCCGGGTTCGTCAAGGCGGTGGACCCCCACGGCACGCAGTATAAGCTCGACGACTACGCAGAAGCCATTGGCGTGGCCGGGGTCGTACCCGACGGCGTCACACTCGCAGCCTCCGTCGCACTGAGCGCCGTGGAGTTCTGGATGGGACTCCTCATACTGCTCGCCATCTGGCGACGCGTCGTCAGCAAGTGCGCCCTGGCGTTCATGGCAGCGATGACCGCCATTACCGTGTGGATATACGTCGCCAACCCCGTCAGCGACTGCGGCTGCTTCGGCGACGCCATCAAGCTGACCAACGGCGAGACGCTCGCCAAGAACGTGGTGCTCCTCGCCTGCGCCGCCCTAGTGGCATGGCGACCCACCCTCATGCCGCGCATGATAAAGAAGAACATGCAGATGCTCATACTGCGCTACAGCGTGATCTTCATACTCGGCCTCTCCGCCTACTGCCTCTACTACCTCCCCATCCTCGACTTCCGACCCTACCACGTCGGGGCCGACATCAAGGCTGGCATGGAGATACCCGCCGACGCACCGCAGCCGGAGTTTGAGACGACATTCATATTGGAGAAAAACGGTGAGCGCCGCGAGTTCTCACTGGACAACTACCCCGATTCCACCTGGGCCTTCGTCGACTCGAAGACCACGCTGCTGAAGCCCGGCTACGAACCGCCCATCCATGACTTCTCCATACAGCTCGTGGCGCTGGCCCCCCGTCAGGCGGCATCCATACAGAGCGGCGACGCCAGAGAAGAACGCTGGCACGGAGCAGCCGTCGGCGACGACATCACCGACATCGTACTCTCCGACACCTCCTACGTAGTGCTCCTCATTGCGCCCCACCTCGAGAAGGCGGACGACAGCAACCTAGGCGCCATCAACCTCCTCTACGAGTACACCGAGAAGAAGCACTACTCCTTCCTGTGCCTCACCGCCAGCGGCGATCAGGGCATACGCCACTGGATAGACACCACAGGCGCCGAGTACCCCTTCTGCCACACCGACGAGACAACCCTAAAGACCGTCATCCGCTCCAACCCCGGCATAGTACTCCTCTACCGCGGCGTAGTAGTAGGCAAATGGAGCCACAACGACAACATAAAACCCTCCGCGGTCTTCCCAAGGTAAACTTGTCTCCCACCAGGCTTGCCCTCAGCACACAAGCTAATGCCCAACCTGGCTTGCCCTCAGCACACAAGCTAATGCCCCACCGGGCTGAACCAATGGTCACAGACCTATGCTCCACCGCCCTGAAAGGGCATAAACTACATAGCCCAGGGCAACGCCCTGGGTATAAACGGGTAATAAACCACCGCCCTGAAAGGGCAAAAGTACATAGTATGGCGCGTCAAAGTTTATGGACTTTTGCCCTTTCAGGGCGCGCGAACACACCCAACGCAAACCCAGGGCGTTGCCCTGGGCTATGTAGTCGAAGCCCTTTCAGGGCAGTGGCTCACCGTGCTTATCAACGAAAACTATTTTCACTTTTTATAATCAAACAAAAAAAAGACAAAGTAACATGAGAAAGAAAATTGTAGCAGGTAACTGGAAGATGAACAAGAACCTGCAGGAGGGCGTTGCTCTCGCAAAGGAACTGACAGAAGTAGTGAAGAACCCTAACTGCGGCGTCATCATCTGCACACCATTCATCCACCTCGCCAGCGTTGCCGAAATCGTTAAGGACAGCGCCATCGAACTCGGTGCCGAGAACTGCGCCGACAAGGCCAGCGGCGCTTACACCGGTGAGGTGTCAGCAGAGATGGTTAAGTCTACTGGTGCACAGTACGTTATCCTGGGCCACTCAGAGCGTCGCGAATACTATAAGGAGACCCCCGAAATCCTGAAGGAGAAGGTGCAGCTCGCCCTGGCCAACGGTCTGAAGGTGCTCTTCTGCATCGGCGAGACCCTCGCTGAGCGTGAGGCCAACAAGCAGAACGAGGTAGTAAAGGCAGAACTGGCAGGCAGCGTCTTCAACCTCACCGCTGAGGAGTGGAAGAACATCGTCATCGCCTACGAGCCAATCTGGGCCATCGGCACCGGCAAGACCGCTACTGCCGAGCAGGCAGAGGAAATCCACGCCTACATCCGCTCTTGCGTAGCTGAGGTATACGGTCAGGAAGTAGCCGACGACACCACCATCCTCTACGGTGGCTCATGCAAGGCAAGCAACGCTCCTGAGCTCTTCGCTAAGCCTGACATCGACGGTGGCCTCATCGGTGGCGCATCCCTCAAGGCTGCCGACTTCAAGGGCATCATCGACGCTTGGAACAAGTAATCCTGTCCCCAAATTACACATTATTTATAGAAGAATCTCCGCTGCGCGACACTGCGTCAGCGGAGATTTTCTGCTTTTTTCATGACATAAAGCAAGAAAGTTTAGGAAAACTTAAATAAACGGGGGGGGGGGGAGACGCAGTATAGTTTTTTTTTGCTAACTTTGCACGCGTGTATTATGGGACATCAGTGTTAAATCGGGTTTCCCCATATTTTATTTCTTAAGAAGAATATTCGTTAACATTACATAAAATTAAAACCGAAAGGAAAATGAGAAACTCTACAAAACTCATGCTCGCACTCGTTGCGTTCGGTTCGCTCTCGCTCGTATCTTGTAAGGACTACAGCGAGGACGACTTCGCCAACGCCGCGATTGAAAACTCCAAGGCCAACCAGACCTTGAAGGCCGCTTTGGAGGCTCAGATGAATGCTCTCCAGGAGAAGGTTAAAGGCTATCAGGAATCTGACAGCGTTAAAATCAAGCAGTTGAAAGAGGCTATCGCTGCCATCAAGAGCTGCACCTGCAACCAGGAGATGATTCAGACCTACATCACCAACTTCGGTCTGTTCCAGGACAGCATCAGAACTCAAGTTTACGATGCTGACGGAAAGTCAATAATCGCTGCACTCGTTGCCAATACCAAGGCAATGAAAGACAGCATCCAAAAGATTGACTCCACACAGTCTGCCCTTACTGACTCTGTCACAAACGTGTACAACAAGAGCTTGAAGGTACTCGACGCAGCTACCAAGAACATGGCAGCTAAGGCTGACTTGATTTACGTAGACTCTCTGTACGCTGTTCTCAGAAAGGCTGACACCACTATGAAGGCTAGAATCGACTCTATCTGCACAGAGATGACATCTGTCAAGCTCCGTCTGGACACTCTGGCTTCAAGAATCGACAGCCTCGATGACGCTCGTATCAAGCAGGTTACAGGCATCACCGTTCAGCAGGTGTACACCCCAGCTTACGGCTCATACAACTCTCTGCTCACCAATACTCAGACCACTCTGCTCGTTGGATACTATGGCACTGCTTCTCAGACCATTACATTCCCATCAGCAAGCTCTGCTGAGAAGATTGAGATCCGCAACGGCATGTCACTGATTGCTGAGGGCACAGACAACGCCGGACGCATCTACGTGACCATCAACCCACGCGAGGTTGACTTCGAGGGTATCAAGGAGGGCTTCGCTCTCGTTAACAGCCTCGGTGACTCATACGCGCTCAAGCTCGGCGAGGTTGAGAAGAGTACGAAAGTGCTCCAAAACGGCTACACACGTGCTGCAAGCGACAGCAAGGGCTTCTACGAGATTCCTGTACAGCTGACAGAAGAGGCTGCTAAAAATCCTAACCTCCACCTGAACATCGACAAGTCTGCCATCAAGACTGCTCTCTCTGACCTCATCAAGGCAAAGACAAAGAGCGACGGTAAGGTAGCCCTCAAGGAGATTGTTACCACTGCCATGAATACTATCAACGACATGAAGCTCCCTGCTCTCGGCATGGAGTGCGCATGGAAGGACGTATATGGCGAGCACAGCGTAGTTTCTGCCCTCAACATGTCCGCCGTAGCTGTTCAGCCTCTCGGCTTCAACTCTCTCGACGGCTTCTTCGCTGAGAACGGCGCATACTGGGATGTATACAACAAGGCGAAGAGCTTGAGCACTTCTGTTGCCAAGAATCTGGGTACCAAGATTGCAAATGCTCTCAAGAACAACACCAGTGGCATCCAGGGAACTATCGCTGACCTGCAGGACAAGATTAAGGCTCTGCACTTCGACGAGCTGAAATACGATGGTCAGAAAGTGACCATCAAGACTCAGGTGAAAGTTCCATCTATGACCGTTAATGTTCCATCAGTCACGAAGAGAATCGAGATTGACATTCCAGATCAGACTGTACCTGGAACTACATTCAGGGATACAGTCAAAATCGAATATCAAAAACCGACCAAATGGAATCAGGATACGCAAACATTCGATTTCGTGACAGAAACAGTCTCTAAGCCTATTGAATTCAAGGTTGACGATCAGACTATAAAGATTGGCAAAATCACAAAGGATATCACTATCGATATCGATCCTATCCAGACTCCTGAAACATCCGTAAATGTAGAGCTTGACATCACCAAGGATATCGAGAATATCTTCAACAACATGGTTGGTCAGATCAATCCTCAGTTCAAGAGCATCAACGAGCTGGTTGACGCCCTGAACGGATCTATGGACCAGATCAATGCCATCTTCGACAAGATCAACAACCTGGAGGAGACACTGTCTAGCGGTAGCTACATCAACGGTATCTACAAGTACACCGACAAGATTGCACAGTCTATCGCCAACATCGCTCCACGCCTCATGAAACCTATGCTGCTCGTTAACTCTGACGCCGGCTTCGGTCTCTGCGGTCACACAGGTGCTCCTTCTACCGTAAAGGGCACTGTAAAGGTTATCCCAACCACATGGTCTGCTGAGCTGCTCACTCCTATCTACGCTAAGTACATCAGCGTGAACGGTAAGCAGGTATTGCTCACCAAGGAGGCAAAGCCTTGTCAGGGCATCGACATCACTACTTACCTCGATAAGGATGTCAACACCGTCACCTACAGCGCTCTCGACTACAAGGGTAACGAGTACACTTCTACTTACGTCATTGTAAAGTAGTAATAAACTAACAATGTATCGCAGGTTATTATATATAATACCCGCCCTATCCTTATGCCTTCTCCTTGCTGCCTGCACCTCGTGCAGCAGCAAGAAGAAGGACTGGGGGAGCGGAGAAAGCCCGATAAACCCAATGGTGGAGGAGCTGGACAATACGCTGGACGAAGCACTCCTCGTTGACCTCGTCAACTACGACGCCGACTCCTTGTACGTCCTCACCGTAAAAGGCCATAGCAAGAAAGCCTACGCCTACGCTGAAGCGCAGAGCAACGGACTCTTCTACGGCAACGTAAAAAAGGGCAACAGATACTCCATACTGCCCACCTCGCGCAGCAACACCGTGAAGATTGCCGTCAACACCACCGAACTAAGCGGACGGTGGATATACGACCAGTCGCAAAACCGAGGTTTCAGCTTCAACGAGGGCGGCGGCATGACAAGCATCAACGCCGAGGACATCTGCTTCCGCGAATGGAAACTCCTCAACGGAAAGATGTATATCTATTACGTAGACATGCAGCAGATAGCCAGCGACCGCCATCAGTACCTCGTAGAGGAGGCTTACATAAGCCGACTGACACCGTCGCAGCTCGTCATACAGTTTGAAGGCAAGGACTACGTCTGCGCCAGACCATCCAACAAGCCATTGCTATATCACGGCAACTGATAACCACACCAGCAATACACCATAACATCAACAATTCATCTATTATGAATATAAAGAAATCCCTTTCCATCGCACTGCTCGCTGCCGCCGCAGCCACAGTATCTGCACAGGAAGAAGCAAAGACGGAGTACGTCTTCAACCCTCACGCCTACGTTCAGGCACAGGTGGGCGGACAGTACACCCTCGGCGAGATTGGCTTCGGAAAGCTGCTGTCGCCTAATGCACAGATTGGCGTTGGCTACAACTTCCACAAGGTTGTAGGTGCACGCTTCAGCGTAAACGCTTGGCAGAGCAAAGGTGGTTCTTGCATCAACGGCGAGACATACAAGTGGAAGTACAACTACGTAGCTCCTATCATCGACGTTACGTTCAACCTCTCCAACCTCATCTCCGGCGTAAACCCCAACCGTCTTGTTGACGTAACCTTGCTCATCGGCGGTGGCGTTAACATCGGCTTCAACAACGGCGAGGCTGCCGACGCCAGTGCTGCCATCAACAACCTGATTCTCGCTGACACATACGCACAGAGCCAGGCCCTGCGCAACCTGTGGGACGGCACTAAGGTACGCGGCGTAGGTCGTGCTGCCGTGGCTGTCGACTTCAAGGTGTCAGAGAAGTGGACTGTAGGCGCTGAGATTCAGGCCAACGCCATCAGCGACACATACAACTCAAAGAAGGCTGACAACGTAGACTGGTACTTCAACGGTCTCGTTGGCGTGAAGTACAACTTCGGCAAGACCTACACCACCAAGAAGGTTGAGCCTACTGTCGTTTACCGCGACCGTGTCGTAGAGAAGATCGTAGAGAAGCCAGTTGAGGTAGTGAAGAACGTTGCAGAGACTCAGCCACTGCGCATGGACGTATTCTTCAACCTGGCAGGATCTAAGCTCCTGGCCAGCGAGGCACAGAAGGTAGGCGAGGTAGCCGAGTACATGAAGAAGTACCCAGAGTCTAAGGTGACCATCACCGGCCTGGCTGATAAGGGCACCGGTACAGACGCTGTCAACGTACCTCTCTCCCAGAAGCGTGCTAATATCGTCAAGGACATGCTCGTCAAGAAGTACGGCATCGCCGAGAGCCGCATCACCGCTGAGGGCAAGGGCTCTTCAGAACAGCCTTACACCATTCCTGAGCTCAACCGCGTCAGCATTTGCGTTGCAAAGTAAGCACATAGGATGACGACCAAGAACATACTGCTTGCCACGCTGATGGCTGCCGGCCCGTTGATGGCCAACGCGCAATATTCGGGCGAAGGCTACTACCGTATCTCCAATCTGGGACTGAAAGGTCTGGATAAAGAAGAGACATACCTTAACGTAGACTTCAACAAGGTAAACGTCAGCACTTCAAGCGGCACGGCACAAAACTTCGAAGCCGCCGTCTCATGGCCTACTGAAAAGCGTGACTTCCATACCTCTCCGGCCAGCGTCATCTACATCAAGGTGAATGGAAGCAACATAGGACTTGCAGCGCAAGGCACTACCATCGCCGACATGACGTCGTACCAGATTAGTCTGACGCAGAACGGAAGTGCCAACAGCTATCAGCTGTCAAGCACCGCTTCCGGGGTGACGCTGTACCTATGGGCGAAAAAATCTGCATCTTCCTTGGGACGTCATATCTGCACGACGGACAATCAAAGTTCCACAGCGTACAAGTTCTGGGCAATGTACAAGATTGGCACGGACGATGCGACGTACCTTGGGGTGAAGCCTACCCTGGAGGCAGAGGGCAAATACTATGCTCCGTACTACGTCAGCTTCCCCTTCAAAACCGTTTCGGACGGCATGAAGGTGTACTACGTGGACTCTGCCACGAGTGAGACATTCTCGATGCAGGAGATATCGGGGGTGGTACCCGGAGGAGTGCCAGTCATCATAGAGTGCAGCTCGGCAGACCCGTCTGCCAACCGCATAGAGCCCGTCGCGGGCAGCTACGGTACAATAAGCGGCAACTGCCTATCGGGCACATACTTCTGCGATGACTTCGAGGACCCGACGGCGTACCCTACGGCACGAGTCACCTTTGATGCCAACACGATGAGGACATGGAGCGTAGAGGACGGAAAACTGGTACTCTCTACGGACAATTCACTGCTGCACTCCAGCTACTACTCTGGTGAACTGAAGAACGGCTACATCAACGCCAACGAATCCTACTTGAACGTACCTTCCACGTACGGCAAGTCGCTGAAGCGCGTAGCATCGGGCATCGACGAAGTGCAGAGCGGAGCGGGAGAAGCCAAAGTGGTATCGTACACCACTCTGGGCGGCATGAGGATAAAAGAGCCGCAACCTGGCACGGGCGTAGTGATAGTAAAGTACAGCAATGGCAACAGCAAGACTGTTGTATATTGATAGACAACAAAAAATCCGGCCAAAGCATGCTTTGACCGGATTTTTGTTTTTTTTCTTACCTAACAGAACAGAACTGATGAGATTCTTAACAACCGCAATACTTTGTCTAGGCATGGCGGCTGCCGTACAGGCACAGGAGACGGCAACACCTACAGCCGCCGGCAACGCCCCCATGCTACGCAACGGGCTGTTCAACCACGTGGACGTAGCCTTCAACGCCGGACTGACGGGGCTGGGCTTCGACATCGCCGCACCCGTAACGGACTGGGCACGCCTGCGCGTGGGCGGATCGTTCGCACTACACCGTGAATACTACGCTACACTGACAAACGAGATAGGACAGAACACGTCGGAGGAGGTACAGGCTGAGCGGTTCAGCAAATTGTCCTCGCTGACAAAGGCGCTGATGAACACAGAGCCGTCACGCACCGTGGAGATTGGAGGCACACGCAAGATGAACAACTTCAAGTTCCTCGTGGACATATACCCCTTCAAGAACAACCGACACTGGCGCTTTACCGTAGGATTCTATTACGGCAACAAGACGCTGGAGGACCTGGAAAACACTATTGGAAGCATTACGACACTCACCGCCATGAGCACATACAACAAGATGTATGAGTTGTCGAAAAGCGGAGAGTTCATGAACATGACAGAACTCGGCATAGAGCTGGACGACGAGATGAAAGCAAAAATAGCCGACAAGCTGCACAGCTGGGGACAGTACACCGATGCCAACGGCAACACGGCGTACGCTGAATACGGCATGAGCATCCCCATAGGCACATACGCACACGACATCATAGCTACACAAGATATATACGACTCCAACGGACAACTGCTGCACCACGCCGGAGACGTCATCCGCAAGACGGACGAGACGGCACGCCTCACTCCGGACAACGACGACATGATACGTGCCGAGGTGACCGTCAACCGCTTCAAGCCATACCTGGGAGCGGGATACGATTTCGCCGTGTCGAAGGACAAGCGAAGCACCATCGGCATAGAGGCCGGAGTGATCTTCTGGGGAGGAAAGCCGAAGTTCAACCTCGCTATGCCAGTAGGCTACGATGCCAACGGCAACGTGATAACGCAGACCGTAAACCTGGCAAGGGACGTGAACAACATACCGGGCGACCTGGGCGACCACGTGAAGTCATATAGCAACCTGCCCGTGTACCCCGAGGTGAGCATACGCTTCGCACGCAGACTATGGTAAATTAGACAGAGATACATACTGAAGCAAACATATATGCAGATGAAGAAACATATACTGGCCCTTTGCCTGGCTGCCGTGTCGGCTACGGCAATGGCACAACAGGATGCCAAGATACTGCGCAACGGATGGTTCAACCACCTCGACGTAGGTGCCACCGTGAGCACCAGCGGCATAGGTTTCGACCTCGCCACACCAATGACAGACTGGGCACGCCTCAGACTGGGCGGCGTCTTCCGCCCCTGGGTGAGGTACGACGCTTCGTTCACCATGGAGGTGAGCGAGGGACTCTCGTCGGCAGAGCAGTCGTCACGCTTCGACGAGATGGCTACGAAGATGGAGTCGCTCATCGGACGCAGACCTACGCGCACCGTTGACATGGAGGGCGACCTGAGGATGAACAACTTCAAGTTCCTCGTGGACATCTTCCCCTTCAAGAACAACCGCCACTGGCACGTCACCGTAGGATTCTACTACGGCAACAGCACGCTGATACATGCCATAAACACCGCCGAAAGTTCCATCAACATACAAGCCGCCAACGCCTTCAACTCCATGTACCGCAAGGCGCTGGCAAAGCAGAGCCTCATCAACTTCAGCCAACTGGGCATAGAGAACATGGACAACGTGGAATTTGAGAAGGCCAACGAGGCGCTGCGCAGGTGGGGAGCACGCACCAACAACGGCAACAG
Organism: Oscillospiraceae bacterium; assembly: GCA_963588475.1. Lineage (GTDB taxonomy): Bacteria > Bacteroidota > Bacteroidia > Bacteroidales > Bacteroidaceae > Prevotella. The sequence continues at coordinate 21,992 of CAVAHD010000027.1, forward strand.
CAAAGGATACAACGAGGGCGACGTGCCCGACGAAACGCTCAACAGCATGTTCGGCATTGACCCGTCGGACAACCGCTACTTCGCCGAGTACGGCGTGTCGCTGCCCATCGGTACGCTGGAGCGCGACATCATAGCCGAGGAGGACATCTACTACGACTACTCCGAGAAGCTGGACAACCCCTACTACCTGGCCAACGGCGAGGAGGTGACCTACCGCACCGACGCCAACGGCAGACAGATAAAGGAGGGAAGCATACGCTACCACAAGGGAGAAGTGGTACGCAAGGCTGGCGAAACACTGCGCTTCGTGCCTAACGAAGACAACACGATAACGGCAGACGCCAACGTAAACCGTTTCAAGCCGTACGTAGGCATAGGCTTCGACACGCACATCACCAAGGACAAGAGGACGCACATAGCCCTGGAGGCCGGCGTCATGTTCTGGGGAGGAAAACCAAGCGTGGACATCAGCACGCCATTAGGTCAGGATGCCAACGGCAACACCGTAAACATCAACGTAGACCTAGTGCGCGACCTACGCGACATGCCCTCCAACATAGAGAACTACGTAAAGAAAGTACGCATGCTCCCCGTATTCCCCGAGCTAAGCCTACGCATCTCGCACAGGCTGTGGTAAAACAAAAAATCCCCAGAAACCTCTTTACGGCTCCTGGGGATTTCCCATTTTATATCACTCAAAGTAAAAGCTCAAGACGAACATCTTGGAGCGTGCGCGGTCTACGGCGGAGGCGTAGGGCAGCTTGCTCTCGTCGCGCAGGTCGTTCTTGTAGCCCGTATCGAGGGAGTTGAGCAGGCCGTACATGAACTTTATCTCCGGACGGAGCTTGAAGAACGGGAGGTAGAAGTCGCAACCGATGCCCACCTCGAAGAAGAGGTCGGTCTGCTTCAGCCGCACATAGTCCGACGATCCGCCGGCGATGTTTATCATCGGTGCCAAACCCACCATGACGTACGGACGGTGGTTGCCCCAACGCTTGGCGGCATAGATGATGTCGCAGTCGGCTGCCACGTACACCGTACGCAGGTCCTGCTGCTCCAGCCGTGCTACGCTTCCGTCAGCGTTGAAGTTGCAGAACGTCAGCGGTCGGCTGCCGAAGTACAGCTGCGGCGCCACGCGGAAGGCGAAGTACTCGTTCATGCGCGCCTCCATCAGCACACCGACGTTGAAGCCCAGGCTCCACGACGACTGGTCGCAAGTGACGAGCGACGGCGCCTGCGTACCGTCCTGGTACGTGATCATCTGTTCGCCCACGTTGCTGAACTTCGTGTCCTGCATATTGGCGCCGGCCACGATGCCGAAGTGCAGCGGACGAAGGTCCGTGTACGGGCGGTTCTGCACCGTGCGGTCCTGGGCGCGAAGCTGCGAAGTGGACAGCAGGGCTAGGGCGAGCACTGCTATATATAATAAGGAGTGGGCGCGGCGCACCCTGGAAGCGGTCGTAATCATTTATGAGTATCGTTTTTTGTCCTTAAAACGCCGAAGTACCCTAAAAATTGCACTTGGAAGGGCGAAATCCTCTTAAAAGAGTATAAAAATAGGGGGAGAGGCGAAAAAAGTCTACCTAATTGTAGGTATATCCAAAAAAGTTTGTACCTTTGCATCAGATTTAAGAACAAACAAAAACATTATAAACTTTAAAACATTATTGAACTATGGCTTACGTAATTGGTAACGATTGTATCGCATGTGGAACATGTATCGACGAGTGTCCATCAGAGGCAATCTCTGCAGGTGATATCTATTCTATCAACCCAGACGCTTGCACAGAGTGCGGTACTTGCGCTGACGTTTGTCCTAACGAGGCTATCAGCCTGTAAGACAACACGCAACGCTCCTGGTCTTCCCCCAGGAAAGTTTGACCCACAAGGGGCTGCAGCCATCGAGCTGCGGTCCCTTTTTTGGCGTTTATAATGCCCACTCCCTCATAAAAGTGCTGCATTCCTTTGATTATTCCCTCATAAAAGTGTAACTTTGCAGCTGTTATTCCCTCAAGACATATATGCTGCCAAGAGCCACATCAATGAACTATTTCACGCCAATGAATGTTTTTAACGTTAATTGCCATTAATGGACCGTTAATTATTCATTAATTTTTATTTTGTTCCATCCGGACAGAATTAATTATTAACGAGTAATTGAATATTTTAAATTAATGGTCCGCTCGGCTTTGCCGCTTGCCTAAACAAGAATTAACGGTCCATTAACGGCAATTAACGTCGAAAAAATGTCATTAGCGTAAAAGTATAATTAAACGTTATAAGTCTATGAAGAGAAAAATTTATGTTATCGCTGCAGCCGTAGCCGCACTGGCAACGGCGTGCACATCGCAAAAGGGCGGTGCCGACGCACCTGCCGAGTGGGAAACCGAAACAATCAACGTAGCTGACTCTACGGACTACGCACACGTTAGCGCAAGCATACAGCTGCCGCTGGCCAGCGACTCCGCCATGACAGCCATGCGCAACACGCTAATCAGCATCGCCGTCAACGACCTGCGCGGCAACTATAACGACCAGGAGGACTTTATCTCGCAGAAGAAGATGGGCTACAAACCCTTCGAGGGCGACACCACCGACGCACAGGCCGTACTCACCTACAACGTGAAGCAGCTGACCGCACTCTACGATGCAATGTCGAAGTCCACCATGGAGGAGTACAAGAAGATGATGGAGGAGCAGCAGAACGACAGCCTCGCTGCCACCGACGAATCAGACTCAGAAATGAAGCCCGAGCACTGGACATACGAAGAAAAGTGCACCCTGGAGGACACCACCGCAACATACGCTGCCTTCAACTTCTCAGGCTTCATCTATAACAGCAGCGCCGCCCACCCCTACAGCTCATGCGGAGCAGGCGACATCACCTTGCGCCGCTCGGACGGCAAGTGGATAAGGAAGTTCTTCGTTGACGGTGCCGAGGAGAAGATGCAGCCCCTGCTCGTAGCCGGCATGGTACACTACTTCCACGACGACTGCGAGCAGAAGGAGGTGAACGCCAAGAACGTCTTCGACCAGCTCCTCAGCGACGACCACGGCAACACCCTAAAGCGCATCCCACTGCCCACCATCTGGATTCCATTCCCCAAGGACAATGGCATCTGCCTGGTCTACGCGCAATACGAAATAGCCCCCTACGCCGCCGGCATGCCAGCCTTCGTAATCCCATACAAGGACGTGATGCCATACCTGACCGAGGAAGCCGCAGCGCTGCTGAGCAAATGATTAGTTTGCGTATTCCATTCTTTTTGCGTAACTTTGCAACCAAATAAACATAGAAGCAAGATATTATAAATGGAAAGCAACTTCGTAGACTACGTAAAGATACGCTGCCGCTCCGGCAAGGGCGGACGCGGCAGCATGCACCTCAGACACGTCAAGTATAACCCTAACGGCGGACCGGACGGCGGAGACGGCGGCAAGGGCGGCAGCATATACCTGCGCGGCAACCATAACTACTGGACGCTGCTGCACCTGCGCTACCAACGCCACATATACGCCGAGCACGGCGGAAACGGCGGTCGCGACAAGTGTCACGGCACGGACGGCAAGGACGTGTATATCGACGTGCCATGCGGCACGGTGGTGTACGACGCGGAGACGGGTAAGTACGTCTGCGACGTCATGCACGACGGACAGGAGGTGCTGCTCCTCAAGGGAGGACGCGGCGGACTGGGCAACTTCCAGTTCCGCTCTGCCACACGCCAGGCACCGCGCTTCGCACAGCCCGGCGAACCGATGCAGGAGATGACCGTCATCATGGAGCTGAAGCTGCTGGCCGACGTGGGTCTCGTGGGACTGCCAAACGCCGGCAAGTCGACACTGCTCTCGGCACTGTCCTCAGCGCGCCCCAAGATAGCCAACTACCCCTTCACCACGCTGGAGCCTTCGCTCGGCATCGTGGAGTACCGCGACCACCACTCGTTCGTCATGGCCGACATTCCGGGCATCATAGAAGGTGCTGCTGAGGGCAAGGGACTGGGACTGCGCTTCCTCAGACACATAGAGCGCAACTCGCTGCTCCTCTTCATGGTGCCGGGAGATACGGACAACATCGTGAAGGAGTACGAGCTGCTCGTCAACGAACTGCGTAAGTTCAACCCCGACATGCTGCAGAAGCACCGCGTACTGGCCATCACCAAGTGCGACCTGCTCGACGACGAACTCGTCCAGATGCTACGCGAGGAGATAGAGAACCACACGGACGGCGCACAGCTGGTGTTCATCTCCAGCGTAACGGGACAGGGCATCCAGGAACTGAAGGACCTCCTCTGGACCGAGCTGAACAGCGAGTCGAACAAGATACAGGGTACCATAGCGGAGGACGTCATAGTACACCGCGACAAGGACCTCTCATACCTCGCCGCCGAGCTGCTCGAAGAGGACCGCGACGCGGATGCCGAGATTGAGGCTGAGGACCGCGACGACTCCGAGGACGACTTCTATGACATTGAGGACGACGAAGACATTGAATATGTTGACGCTGCCGACGTGGAGGACGTGGAAGACATCGAGTACGTGGACATTGAGGACATTGAAGACGATTCCATGCCACGCCAATGACCTCTTTTCACGCCAATGAATATTTTTAACGTTAATTGCCATTAATGGACCGTTAATTGACCATTAATTTTTTATTTCTTTACCATCCGGATGGAATAAAATATTAACGAATAAATTAACGGTCAATTAACGGCAATTAACGTCCCCCCGTCACAGGGAAAGAGACAATTAACGTCCCCCGGCACAGGGAGAGATTCAATTAACGTCCCCCGTCACAGGGAAAGAGACAATTAACGTTATCCAGCAACAAATGATTTATTATACGTTAGGCGAGGGCATCAAGGCCTTCACCACCGACCGCACCATTGGGCGCGACCAGGAGCTAATCTGGCAGGCACTGGAACAGGACGGCGCCGTGCCTGCGGGGCTGCCGCACCGCTACGCACGGCCGCACCAGACACACGGCGACCGCACGCTCCTCGTAGCAGAGGACTTCTTCGCCCTTCCTGCCAACATCCAGGAGATGATAATGGAGGGCAAGGACGCCGTCATGACACAGATACGGGGACTGGTGCTCGGCGTCAGCACCGCCGACTGTATACCTATTATATTATATGACCCGGAGCACCACGCCGCTGCCGCCGTACATGCCGGTTGGCGAGGCACGCAGCAGCGCATCGTACGCAAGACGATAGAGGAGATGCGCCAGACGTTCGGCACCAACACTGCCCTACTCCGCTGCGCCATAGGCCCAGGCATCTCCATGGACAGCTTCGAGGTAGGCGACGAGGTATACCAGGCATTCGTTGACGTAGCCCTCACCATGAACGACACCGTGGCGCACCGCTACCCAGCCCACGACGGTGAGCGGTGGCATCTAGACCTAAAGGAGATAAACCGCCAGCAGCTTCTCGCCGACGGTGTACCAGCCGCCAACATCGAGGTGTCCCCCGTAGACACCTTCACCGACGAACGGTACTACTCCGCCCGCCGCGAGCAGCTGCCTAACGACAATAACAAGTGCGGAAGAATCTTCACCGCCTTCCTGCTTGACTGAAACTCCAATATACCACTTATATTTTTAAGACTTTAATTCTTGCTTAGGCAAGAATTAAAGTCCTTATATTTTTCTAGTGCATTAAGAGTCACTCCTCAAAGTACACGCGCTTGACGCGGTTGCTGATGCCCGTGAGCACCTCGTACGGGATGGTGTCGAGGATATCGGAGAGGACGGTGACGGGGAGGTTGTCGCCGAAGATTTCTACGGTGTCGCCCTCGCGGCAGTCAATGCCCGTGACGTCTATCATGCAGACATCCATGCAGATATTGCCGACGTACTCCGCCTTCTTGCCGTTGACGAGGCAGTAGGCGTGGCGGTTGCCGAGGTGGCGGTTAAGGCCGTCGGCGTAACCGATAGGTATGGCGGCGATGACACTGTCGCGCGTGAGGACGGTGCGGCGTGAGTAGCCTATGCTGTCGCCGGCAGGAACGTTGCGCAACTGCAGGATGGTGGTGCGCAGGGTGGAGACGTTGTGCAACACCTCGTTGTTGCGAGGGTTGATGCCGTAGAGTCCCAGTCCGAGGCGGCACATGTCCATCTGTCTCTCGGGGAAGTGCTCTATGCCGGCGGAGTTGCAGATGTGGCGCAGTATGTGGTGCGGGAAGGCGGCCTGCAGCGCGTCGGCACCCTTGAGGTACAGGTCGTACTGCTGAGCGGAGAACTCGTCGAACTCATCGCCGTCGCTGCCCACGAAGTGTGAGAAGACGGAGCGCGGCATGAGGGCGGTCTGGTTCTTCAGGTAGTCTACGAGTGCCGGCATGTCGTCAATGGGATGGAAGCCGAGACGGTGCATGCCCGTGTCGAGCTTTATGTGCACGGGCCAACCGGTAATGCCCTCCTGGCGTGCTGCATGGCGCAGGGCATCGAGGAGGCGGAAGGAGTACACCTCGGGCTCGAGGTCGTAGTCGAACATGGTCTTGAACGCCGACATCTCGGGGTTCATTATCATGATATTGGCGGTGATGCCAGCCTTACGCAGTGCCACGCCTTCGTCGGCCACGGCAACGGCGAGGTAGTCCACCTGGTGGTCCTGCAGGGTCTTGGCAATCTCCACAGCACCGGCCCCGTAGCCGTCAGCCTTTATCATGCACACCAGCTTGGTGTCGCGGTGCATCTGCGCACGGTACCAGTTGAGGTTCTCGACAACGGCGGTGAGGTTGACCTCCAGCGTTGTCTCGTGCACCTTCTCCACGAGTTGGTCGGTGATGCGGTCGAAGCGGAAGGCGCGGGCGCCCTTGATGAGAACTACCTCGTTGGCTATGGCGCGGAAGGTGTCGCTGGCGAGGAAGTCGTCGGTGGTGGCGAAGGTTTCTACGGTGAACTGCCGGGATGGCTCTGAGCTGCCCTGCTGGGGTGTTGAAACACCTTTTGAGGCGGCTGCCTCAAGCCCCATCTGCTGCATCTCTTGGCCAATGGCGATGAGGCGGTCTACGCCTCGGCGCGCTATCATGTCGCAGAGCTGGGTGCGCAGTTCGGGGAGCGAGAGGCCGGTCTGCTGTATGTCGCTGAGGATAAGCGTGCGGTGGCGGCCCTTGCAGTCGGGGCGGCGGTGCATGAAGTCGAGGGCGATGTCGAGCGACGCGAGGTCGGAGTTGTACGAGTCGTTGATGAGCGTGCAACCGTTGCGACCCTCCTTCACCTCAAGGCGCATGGCGACGGGTTCGAGTGCTGCCATGCGCTCGGCCACTACGTCTGGGGTGAGCCCCATATAGAGGGCCGTCGTGGCGCAGACGATGGAGTTCTCTATGGCAGCCTCGCTGATGTAGGGCAGTGTGTAGGTGCCTTCCGTACCTTTATATATATAGGAGATGTGCGCAGCGTTGCCTTCTGTCTTTGTCTCCTTGACGTACATGGGTGCACCGTCGTCAGTGAGCGACCACCCTAGCGTCTCGCCCTTGAAACCGCTTTGCTTCAGCACGCGGAAGACGACGTCGTTGTCAGCGGGGTAGATGAGCACCTTGCTGTTCTTGAAGAGTAGGAACTTCTCGGCGCACTTGGCTTCGAGGGAGTGGAAGTTCTCCTGGTGTGCCTGTCCGAGGGTCGTGAAGATGCCGATGGTGGGCTGTATGATGTCGGCGAGGCGCTGCATCTCGAACGGTTGGCTGATGCCGGCCTCGAAGATGCCCACCTTGGTATCCTCCGTTAGTCGCCATACGGAGAGCGGCACGCCAATCTGCGAGTTGTAGGAACGTGGCGATCGCGTCACAGCCATGGACGGCATGAGCAGCTGGTAGAGCCACTCCTTCACCATCGTCTTGCCGTTGCTGCCCGTGATGCCCATGACGGGGATGTTGAACTCGTCGCGGTGGCGCTCAGCCAGTCGCTGCAGGGCGGCGAGGGGCGAGGGCACTACGAGGACGTTGGCCTCGGGCATCTCACCGAGGACTTGCTCCAGTTTCTTGGGGGAGTCGAGGTAGCTGGTCTCTACCACGAAATTGCGCACACCGCGGCGGTAGAGGTCGGCGATGTAACGGTGGCCGTCGTTGCGCTCCGAGCGAAGGGCAAAGAAGAGTGTCTCCTCGGGGAAGGAGAGCGAACGGCTGTCAGTAAGCAGGAAGGCAACGTTTGTCTCCCTAGTGCCATATCGGCGTGCGCCAATAAGCGTTGCTATTTTTTCTATACTGTAAAGCATGAGAGTTTAATTAATAGCTTGCGGTGCATGGGATGCCTAGCATCTCCACACGTTCCTTTATCTCGTCGAGCACCTCGGGGGATGCCTTGCGCAGTCCGCTGTCGGGTGTCTCACGGTCGATGGTGTATATCATGACCTGCTGGGGCTCTATCTCCTTGAGAGCGCGCAGCCACGGCAGGACGTACATGTTGTCGGTGTTGTCCACGTCGATATGCAGCGACGGGTGCGAGCCCTGCGGACGTGACTCCACGAGGGTGCCGGTCATGAACATGGTCTGTATGATGACGTGTCCGCGGAACATCTTGAGGCTGGCCACGATGCGGTCGATGTCGTAGGATGGCAGCACGGGGCGGTCTATCATACGTATGTAGTCGGGGTCGACGGTGTCGAGTTTCTGTATGTTGTTATCCACCTTGCGGAGCGCCATGCGTATCTCCGAGCTGTGTATGAACGTGCCGTTGCTGAGAACGGACACCTTTGCCTCGGGGAAGAACTTATTGCGCAGAGCCACGGTATCGTCGATGATGCCGGGGAAGTCGGGGTGCCCCGTCGGTTCGCCGTTGCCGGCGAAGGTGATGACATCGAGCGGTTCGCCAGCTTCGTGTCTGCTACGCAGAGTCTGTTCCAGTGCTTCGCGCACCTGTTCTCGCGTAGGACGTTTCTGCTGTGGACGGAAGTCCTTGTTGAAACCGCATTCGCAGTATACGCAGTCGAACGTACAGACCTTGCCGTCTGCCGGCATCAGGTTGACACCAAGCGACACGCCGAGGCGACGGCTGTGCACAGGTCCGAAAATCGGTGATGGATAGATTACCGTGGACATATTTCGTTGCTCCCTTTAAATTAGTTGTTCTGTTTGTCTGCAAAATTACACAAAACTATCAAGACTACCAAATCTTTTTGGCGTGCTGCTAACGATAATCTTCCTTTTAGGACTCAAAGATTATTTTATTGGAACAAAAAGTCCTTGGAGTCAATGGAGTTCTATGCGGAAAGTGGTGCCTACACCGAGTTCACTGCTGAGGACGTAGATTTTTCCGCCGTGGTACTCCTTGACGATGCGGCGGGCTAGGGAGAGACCCAGACCCCAGCCGCGTTTCTTGGTGGTGAAACCGGGCTGGAAGACGGTCTTGAGGTTCTTGCGCTCTATGCCGCAACCAGTGTCGGTGACGTCGATGCAGACGGTGGTGTTGTCCATGTGTGCCTTGACGGTGATGCTGCCCTTGCCGTGCATGGCATCGACGGCGTTCTTCATGAGGTTCTCTAGGACCCACTCGAAGAGTTGGCGGTTGACAAGGACGGTGATGCCGGTGGGGACATCGGCGGTGATGCTGACCTGATGTGAGGTGCGGCGGTTCATATACTCCACGACGTTGGTGATGATGTCGGCGAGCTGCACCTCGATGCGCTCGGGGGTGGAGCCTATCTTGGAGAAGCGGTCGGCGATGAGCTGGAGGCGCTGCACGTCCTTGTCCATCTCGGGGATGAGGGGGTCGTCGGGGTACTGCTCGCGCAGTATCTCGGTCCACGCCATGAGACTGGAGATGGGGGTACCCAACTGGTGGGCGGTCTCCTTGGAGAGTCCCACCCACACCTTGTTCTGCTCGGCGCGCTTGGAGGTGAGGAGGGCGATGATGGCGATGACGACGAAGAGCATGACGATGCCTAACTGCACGTAGGGGTAGTAGGCGAGGCGTACGAGGAGGAGCGAATCGCCGTAGCATACATTGAGGCTGGGAGCACCATCGATGCGGATGGGAATGACATGCCCCTGGTGCTGCCATTGGCGTGCGAGACTCTCGGCCACGGCGGCGCTGTCGGTGCCGTGCTCGTCGATGTTGCGCATCATCTGCATGCGGCCCTTTTCATCGGTGACGACGACGGGGATGGTGTTGTTCTCGGCGAGCACCTTGATGACGAGCCCGAGGTCGGCATTGGCGTCGGCATTGTTCATGGAGCGCATGGCCTCAGCCCATATCTCCATGCGGACGCGCTCTTCGTGCGCAAGGTCACAAACGAGAAAATGGCTCACGACGAGGGACACTGCGGCTATTGCCACAGCGCCGACGACGAGAGCCATCTTCACTTGTCTTATTCTGTCTGTCCAGATCATAGTCTATATATCAGTCGTGCTCCATGCGCCAATAGGTATGGCCAAAGATGAAGAGGTCACCGTTGCGGCGGAAGCCGAGGGACTCGTAGAGCCGCTGCGCCTTGACGTTGACGGGGTCTACGGCGAGGGTGGTAAGGAGTCCGCGGCGCTGGCCTTCCTCTATGCCATGGCGGAGGAGAAGGGTGCCGATGCCCTGCCCACGATATTCGGGGAGGATGGCGGCGGAGTCGAGGTAGTACTCGCCGGGGCGCGTCTCGTCCTCCATGTCGGGGAACTCCAAGCCCATAGTCTCCTTTATAATGGCGAAGGTGCGCTGGCGCATCTCACTGTAGCGTGCCCCATCGTATGCCGTAATCATGCCGACGGGCTTGCCGTCTATCTCGGCGATGAGGGTGTTGGCGGGACTATAGAGGACACCAGGCTGGGCGCACACCTTCTCGGCAAACGTATTGATGCGCTCGTCGGAGGGGGAATCAATGAGCATGGCGGCGTGGAAGCCGGCGGAAATGAAGTAAATGTCGTGCGCCGCTGCTGGGCGAACATTAATTACATTGGACATATAATGTGTAGATTTTGGCGTTAGTCCTCAATGACTGGTGGGTCGGTGGTGAGGATGGTATCGAGTTTTTCGCCCAGCTGGTACTTGAAGATGGTGACGAGGCGACCTACGAGGAGGGCGGAGAGCACCGTGCCTTCACGTACACCGTCGAGGACACCATCGATGAGGGTCTGCGTGGTGATGGCGGAGCCGGCAGAGGTGGTATGCCAGATGGAGAAGCCAATGCCGCAGAGGACGGCGAGGAAGACGAGGCCGCAGTCGAAGAATACCTTCATGTTGCCGAACTCCCACTTCCAACGGACGCAGGAGTAGTTGACGAAGGCTTCGGCGGACATCATGGTGACCTGCGGACGTATTTCAAGGAAGACACCGAACGACTGTATGACGATGCCGACGGCCAGCATGAGGAGTGAGCCCCAGTATGGGAGGACGGTGATGCCCAGTTCAGCCATGCCAGTCTGGAGCATATAACGGGACGAGTCGATGAACATGCCGAAGATGGCGGAAAAGGGTACCTGCAACAGGATGTTCCACATCTCGCCACGGAGACCGTGTTTGTGCATGATGGCAATCTGGCCGGCTATCATCACCATATTGATGATGAAGGTGTAGGTGCCTGCGGACAGCTCCGTGTTCTTGTCCATGACGAAGGCCCACGAGGAGATGGGGCTGGTGCCCGTGCCACTCAAGAAGATCATTGACAAGCCGAAGGACAGGATGTAGAGTCCTACGAAATAACATACATAGCGTCGCGCTATCTCACCTGAAATACTTTGAAATTTTTGTAACATGTAATCTAAAACAACCGGTTTTCTACGGGGCAGAATCGCTCTCCTGCCTCCCGGCGCACTGCAAAGTTACAAAAAATATCTTAGAACGGCAAGGACTCAGGCACGAATTGCCGAGAACTTACGGTGACGGGGAACGTTAATTGCCGAGAACTTACAAAGGACGGGGAACGTTAATTGCCATTAATGGACCGTTAATTGACCATTAATAATTTATTCCCGTCCGAATGGGAAAGAAAATAAAATTAATGGTCAATTAACGGTCCATTAACGGCAATTAACGTTAAAAATATTCATTAGCGTAAATATTCATTGGCGTAAAAACATCTTGGCGTAGAAAGACGTTTCACGGGCATTTACTCGTAATCGAAGGCGTTGCCGATGTGGGTTATCAGCTTATTGTTGTCATAAGTACCGCCTTCATTTGGCGTTACCGTTACGGTGGACCGCTTAACGTAAGGCCAGAGCTCTTCGTTGGTGATGTCCTTACCGTAGGTGCTAACTTCTATGGTGATGCCGTCGCCGTATTCCTTCTTGAGGGCAGCTAGGTACTCCTGACTGAGGATGTTGACGGTGATGACAACCTTTGTTGCCTGGTGCTCCACCGTAACGGATACTGCCTTGTCGTCGTTGAAGTTGTACTCCTTACCGTTGATGTATACCTTCTCGGCGAGCTGGAGGTCGTAAGTGCGGATGGCGAAGTCGTCCTGCTCGGCTACGTGGTTGATGTCGAGCGGAATCTCTACTACCACCTTGCTGACGCTGTCGCGGACGTGGATGGAGGTCTTTATCTGCGACCAGTCTTGGTGCTCCTGCTGGTGGATGTCGACCTCTACGTTGCCTGGTGTAACTACAACCGTCTCCTTCTTTGGCTCGTCCGGTGTCGGTGTTGGGTCTGGTGTTGGGTCTTTCGGAGCGTCGTTGTCCATCTTATTGTCGCCACCGGTGTTGGTATCCATGCCAGGGATGCTGTCGGTGTTGGTGGTACTCTTGCCTGTCAGCACACCGTCGACGTGCCATACGCCGCTCTCGTACTTGGTGACGTACCAGATGACCTTGAGCGTGTCGGTGTTGATGCCGGACAGGTCGTACTTGCTCGTATTCTTGTGAGCGGCGATGATGTCATTGAGGTCAGGAATCTTGGTCAGCGGAGCAACGGTTGTCTTACCAGTGGTGTCATATATATAAGAGGTAACATTGCTGTTCAAGTACTTCCACGTAACGCCATCGGCGTTCTGGTTGACAGCGCCTTTGTTACCCTCGGCGAACATAGAGCTGCTCCAAGAGGTCTGAGGGAAATACTGTGTAGAAGGGAAGCTGCCGGCACCAGGAATACGACTGTCTATGCGTATAAAGAAGTACGCAGGGGACGCGGACACCCGACTGTCTGTATAGTCTGCAGAGTAAGCCACCGCATCGTCTGAACTGGCGGCACTGCGTGTGGTGATGCCGATGCCCTGGATGGAAACTTCCGTGCTGGGGGGGGGTACTATGCCGGCATCATTGTTGCCAGCGGTACTTGTGTCTGTGATGTCTGACGAGCAGCTAACCATAGCTATCGCAGCAAACATGGGTAAGATAAATTTCTTCATATTAACATTCATTACCTTAAATACTTAACCTATTGTATATTGACCTAAATAGATCTCAGCGACAAAGTTACTAAATTTCCTTTACAGCACAAAATTTCTTCACGCTTTTTCAATGAAAGGCATCAAAAAAAAGGCTGCTATCCTCACGGACGGCAGCCTATTTCGAATTTTAGTAAAACCAATAAATTGCTTATGTTTGTTATCTAAAGAGTTGTCGTTATGCTCCGAAAGAGTTGCCGTTAGAAGGCGAACTCTACGCCGGCACCCACCACGTAGTTGGTGCGGGTAAAGGTGTTGATGGAGCCCATCTCGTCGGCGGTGGACTGGGTGTACTTGCCGTAGTTGGTCTGGAAGTAACCGAGGTTGACGGCTATCTTGTCGTTGCACTGATACTTGGCACCTACGCCGAAGCTCCAGGAGTTGACGACGAAGGACATGTCGTTCATGAACTCGTCGGTATTGCCGTAGCGTGTCACCTGAACACCGCCGCTGACGGTCCACTTCTTGGTGAGGTCGTACTCCACGCCGCCGAGGTACTCGTCGGTGCCGCCGTTGAGGAGCTCCTGGCTATTGTCATACTTCTTGGAGTCGGTGTCGTAGAAGTGGTGATAGCCGACATTGACGCGCATCTGGGGCAGACAAGTCCACTGTGCACCCACGGCGAGGAGGGCCGGAGAGTCCTCGCGGACGTTCTCGCCATCGCGGAACTTGTTGACAGCGGCAATCTGGTTAGCCTCCTTGACGGTAGACTCGTTGGTCATGTTCATCTTGGTGCGGAACTCGTACTTGGCGGCGAAGTTAAACTGACCTATCTTATAGTCGACACCGATGATGGGGGCGATGCCGAAGCCCGACTGGTCGCACTGCAGGTTGACACCATCGCGGTATACTTCGAGCTGCGACAATCCCATCTGTCCCTGTGTCAACGCCTGTATTTTCTGCCCTACCTCTGCGTAGGCAGCACTTGTTTTATCAAGACCTGCCAGCTGAGCGTTAAGACCAGCCAGCTGCTTGTCTATAGAAGCTTTGGTGGCATCAATATAAGTAGCGAAAGGCACCAGACCATTAGCGGTGTTCACTTGTATGTTGTCTATCTTCGCCTTGTAGGATGCCGTACCGTAGAGTCCGCGCAGACCGAGGTAGACGGAGAGGTTCTCACGTACCTTGTATGCTGCACCGAGGGTGAAGCTATAGTAGTACTGGCGACCCTGCATGTAGCTGCTCATGTCGTAGCCCGTTGCACCGAAAGAGGCAAGTTGGGTAGCGATATTGCCCACTGCACTCTCGAACGAGCCAAGGCCATTGGCAAACTCGCACTTGCCGCCACCGCCCGTGATGCCAAAGTTGAACTGGAAGCTCCACTTGCCCTTGTTGTATGCCGCCTGGAGCGAAGGGAGGAACGGCACGCTCGCCTTACCCTGGTAGTCCTTCTCATCGAGACCGTTGTTGTTGATGCCGTACTTCAGCACGTCATTCTTGGTAGTGATGTCGCGCGTCTGCCATGCGCACTGCCAGTTGAAACCGATGTGCAGACCGTCCTTCATGAACGCCACACCGGCGGGGTTGCTGTACACGCCGTCGATGCCGATGGCGGCTTCGCGTGCCGGATTGCGCAGGTATGAGATGCTTTGGTTTGTGTTTGTCAGCATGCCGCCCGCCATTGCTGTGGAGAACGATGCCATCGCCATGGCCGCAGCCACAAGAGTCTTCTTTGCCATTTTTCTTTGTATCCTTTTGTTAATTGCTTTATCGTTTTGCGGCTGCAAAGGTACGGCTATTCAAAGGATGTTCGCCTATACTGTTCTAAATTTCCATAAGCCTTTAACATCCGATAACAAAAGAAAAGGGGCACACCTTATTAATATAAGACGTGCCCCTAGACGATATTGTTTGCTTGTCGGGGTGACCGGACTCGAACTGGCGACCCCTACGTCCCGAACGTAGTGCGCTACCAACTGCGCTACACCCCGCAAAACGTTTGCAAAGGTAATACAAAAAGGCACAAAAACGAAGGATTGAGCACAAAAAATATACTTTTTTGAAGAAAAATGAAAAAAAGTTGCGAAAACGTTTGGTGGTTTCAAAAAAAGTCCGTACCTTTGCACTCGCAATTCAGAAATGAGTTACAAACAACAAAAACGGTGCCATAGCTCAGTTGGTAGAGCAAAGGACTGAAAATCCTTGTGTCCCCGGTT
>CAVAHD010000028.1:0-37395 GCA_963588475.1 Oscillospiraceae bacterium
TGGGAAGGTGTCGTTTGTCATAGACAATAATAGATTTTGATTTGGTTACAAAGTTACTTATTCCATTTGGTATTGTAACCTTTCTCGTTTGTTATTTCTGTTGAAGAGTCTATTTTTAACCTTTGTTCACCAAAATAGTTGCATATTTGCAGAGGAAGTTATCTCATCAAGTACATTTCTACCAATGCCTGCAACTGCTCTTCTGACAAATTTTCTGTACCCAACTTGTCAATCAACGCATACTCTGCTTTCTTGTTGGTTATAACGAATTTGCGCTCTTTTCCTTCTACCTCGCACAAGAGGTGGTAATTGCCCTTGTATGTCTTTTCAACTCTTACTTTTTCAAAAAGGGTATCGCCTATTCTGAACGTTGCATTCTTGCGCCGTTCGTACAATCCCCACTCGATCAGATGGTCGTTGAGGGTGGTTTCTATAGCACCTACCCAACGTGGGCTTACTGCGCATTGCTCCGCAAAATTTCGGAATTGGCGGACAGCGGAGGCCACTTGGTCAATGATGGTTTCTGCTTTTTTGATACCGTTTTCCTTGCCAAGAGCGAGGGCATCTTCAATGGTCTGACCTTGAAACTTACCCTGCATCATCAGACAATGCATCTGCTCTGGAAGGAAACCGCCGACGTTGAATATATAGGTCATGTCGTACGCTGGGGAAAGTTGCCAATGACCGCTTTCGTCCATGAGAAAGGAAAAGTTCTTGTTGTGGTCGTCGGTATTGTTGGCTAGGATGTTGAATACCATTCTGCGGAAGACTTCCTCCTGGGTGCTTTCCGGGAGACGCATTTTGCGGCAGACCATCAGCAACTTTTCATAGCTATCAGCGTCAGGGCATAGAGCCGCCAACGTCTGCATGTGCAGTTTGCGCTCTCCGTTACGGTCAAAACGATGTGTGATGAAGTGCTTCTGGCCTTCTATTTCTATCATCTTGCAAGGCATCATACTTATGCCTGCCGCCGTAGCCATTTGATAGTAAGCCATTTCCAGTTCGGCAGACGAACGTGCAGCATCACCAAACTTCAAAATGCAATAGTCAAAGCCCTGATGACCGGCAATCTGTCCACTTCTTATTTCTCCGGTTTCTGGATTTATTGCAATGATGGCCTTTGGTTGTCTGCCGCCTGCCGATGTTCCTACAGCTATCAGCGCCTGCATGGTAAGCGATTCGTCGGGCATCAGTCTTACGTTCTCACGTTCAACGAATATTCTCTGAGCCAAATCTGTCAATGCCTTCATGTTCAGCCTTTCAGACGTTTTTATGCCAGATGACTCGGGGACAAACTCCAAAGCTCCCATGCCACGCTTGCCTATGAACGAAAGAATTTCGAGTGAGGTAATATCCTGATTGCGAATGCCATTCTGTATGCGCCAACACTCAAACACCTGATTGCCCCAAGCGTCAGGTAGGGAGTCGGCAAGGAATGGAGGAAGTTTTCGGTAGAGTTTCGTCTCCCTGTCGCCCATGACGGGACGACGACTGGCAGGTGACTTGACAGAAGCCACTAGTGGAAACGGGTCGAGACCGCCAGCAAGGAAAGCGGGGTTGTACTCGAAAAACGAGACTCCTCTCCTTGCGTCCCAGGACAGGCGGCCCACTTCCTTGTCCCAAAGCATTATTTTCAACGAACTTGCTATCATATCTTCTTGTGTCTTATACGTTGAACCTTCTTTTCTTCCTTTATAAGGTACGCAGACGGCGGTAAGTCTGGCATCAGGTCGTCGAGGGCATCAATCTGTCCGATTGCCTTCAGCAGCAAAAGGAATGTGCCGAGCGATACGTTGCCGGATGTGCCGTTCTCAAACTTGTGTATGGTGGTGATTGTGATACCCGATTGTTCCGACACCTCTTTCTGCGTCATATTGCTGCGCAGACGGTAATCCTTGAATCTTGCACCAAGAAGTTTTACCAATTCGGGTATAGAATACTCGTAATAGTCAATCATTTTTGTTGGCCGTTTAATTTATACTATGCTTTAATTTAAAGCGGTTTTTGTTTGCTATTTTATAGTTTACTTATATTTATTGATGCAAAGATACGCGTTTATTTTTAAACCGCCTCAAGTTTAAAGAAGAAATGTTGACAGGTGCATACTGTTTGGCCTTTTCATGGCATCATTCGTCCTCTTGCACGTTCGTTGTCAGGCTACCTATCCGCCAGTCTGACGGTGTACTGCCGGTGAGGCGGCGGAAGTATTTGCAGAAGAAGGAGTCGTTGGGGAAGTGGAGGCGGTCGGATATTTGGGATACGGAGAGGTCGGTGTGGCGGAGCAGCACCTTGGCAGCGGTGATGACGGCGCAGTCTATCCAATCCTTGGCGGTGACGCCGCTGACGTCGTGGACCACGGTGCCGAGGTAGCGCTTGGTGACGCAGAGGCGGTTGGCGTAGAAGTCCAGCTGGCGCTCAGTGCGGCAGTGTTTGTTGACGAGGGCTATGAAGCTCTGGTATAGGTCGTGCTGGCGGCTGCGGACGGCAGAGACTGCCACGGGGTCGTTGGCGTGGCGGCAGAAGATGTCGTCGTAGGCGTGGGTGACTACGGTAATCATGCGGTCGAGGGTGTCAGCGGTTATCTGCCTGTCGTTGGCCAGGGTCCATACCGTAGCGTAGAGCTGATCCACCAGCCGGAGCTCCTTCTCCGTCGCCCGGAGGAAGAATTTTTCACGGTGCCCGCATAGTATGGCGGGCAACTTCTTGTTGTGCGCCATCTGCATGCGCTCTTCGGAGACTCCGATGCCCGTGACGGTACAGTCGGGGCTGATGGAAAGGGGCTCGGCGATGGTGCCGGGGACAACGACCGCCAGCATGCCGGCCTCTATGGTGTACTCCTGGAGGTTGAATATAGTGCGCAGGCTGCCTTGCTTGCAGTAGATGAGGCGGTAGTCCTCTATCATGTACGGCACACGCTCCTCGAGGATGAAGGGGCGAAGGACGTTCTGGGCATCTATGACAATACCGAAATTGTCGGAGAAAAACATGTGCTTGGTCCTGCCCCCGTCCATCTGGACGAAGGCGCGGTACATGCGGCGGAGGGTGAGTTTCTGTGGGGACGACATAGTTTTCGTTTTTAAAAGTTCGACAGTTTTTATGTGTAAGAAGAGGTCATTACGTCTGCAAAGATAATACTTTTAGCGAAATATTAGTGTACCAAGGAGTAAAATCGTACAAAAAGAACATTTTGCGATAACAATAAATAACGCAAGAACGGGAAACTACCCGTAACTTTGCACCCACAAAACAACGTATAACAAAAAGACAATGAAGAAACGACTGTTATCTATAATGGCGGCGCTGAGTGCGGTCTGCTGTACGGCCCAAGGGCTGACGCTGGAGGACTGCCGGCAGATGGCACGGGATAACTACCCGGCCATAAAGCAATACGGACTCGTGACGGCTGCGAAGGAGTACGACATGAGCAACGCCGGGAAGGGGTGGCTGCCCAAGGTCTCCGTGCAAGCTGGAGCTTACGGCTTCACGGACATCCTCAACTCAGAAAGCACCATAGGTAAGATGGGGATGATAGGGATGGAGAACTACGTAGTCAGCGGCAGCGTGACGGTGCAGCAGACGGTATACGACGGCGGCAGGACGGCAGCGAGCCGACAAGCCATCGCGGCTAAATCAGCGGTGGACGCTACGCAGACCGATGTGCTCCTATATAATATAAAGGTACGCGCGGAGGAGATATTCTTCGGCATACTCCTCATAGACGAGCAACTGAAGCAGAACGCCATACTGCAGAACGACTTGCAGGTGAGCATAAAGACGGTGGAGGGGATGATGCGCGGCGGCATTGCCAACCAGACGGACCTGGACGCCCTACAGGTGGAGCTGCTCCGCGCACGCCAGCAGCACGATGCCTACGAGGCCTCGCGCTCGGCATACCTGAGGATGCTCGGCACGCTGATAGGCAAGGAGCTGGACGGCAGTACCACGATAGAGCGTCCCTCGATGCCTACGGGGAACGACGGTGACGGTTCACTACGACCAGAGATGAGCCTTTACGCCTCGCAGGACCTGCTGCTGGACGCACAACGCCGACAGCTGAACTCTGCCCTACTCCCCACGGTGGGTTTTATGGGCATGGGACTGCTGCACACAAAGGTGACGGACGTGGTGAATACGGGGATGCTGTTGGGCGGTCTGTCCATATCTTGGAACATCGGGGCTCTCTATACGCGCAAGAATGACCTCAGGAAACTGGACGTGCTGCGACAGCAGAACGACGTGCAACGACAGACGTTCCTATTTCAAAATAAGCTGCAACGGCAAGAGACGGACGGCTCCGTGGCGGCCCTGCGCAAGCAGTTGGCAAGCGACGACGAAATAGTGAAGCTCCGCGAGGGAATACGCCAAATGGCCGACCGCAAGGTGGCGGCTGGTACGGAGAGCATCAACGAACTGGTGCGCGACATCAACACGGTAAACATGGCGCGTAGCCAACGGGCTTTGCACGAGGTGCAACTACTGAAGGCCGTGTACACCAAACGGAGTCTGAATGGAGAGATGTAACACATTAACACTAAAGAATATGAATACGATAAAGGTTTATACTACCATAGGCATGCTGGCAATGACGCTGGCAGCATGCGACAGCAACGAGAAGGACTACGACGCCACGGGAACGTTCGAGGCAACGGAGGTGACGGTGTCTGCCGAGCAGAACGGCCGTCTGCTTATGCTCGACATCAACGAGGGCGCCCGCGTGGGAGCCGGCCAGCAGGTGGCACTCATAGACACCACGCAGCTGTACCTGAAGGCACGGCAGGTGGGAGCGACAAAACTGGTGTACGCCGCCCAGCGACCCGACATCACCAAGCAGATAGCCACCGTGCAGCAGCAGTTGGCAAAGGCACGCCAGGAGCAACAGCGCTTTGCCGAACTCGTAAAGGACGGCGCTGCCAACCGCAAGACTTTGGAGGATGCAGAGAGTCAGGTGAAGGTACTGGAGAGG
Organism: Oscillospiraceae bacterium; assembly: GCA_963588475.1. Taxonomy (GTDB): domain Bacteria; phylum Bacteroidota; class Bacteroidia; order Bacteroidales; family Bacteroidaceae; genus Prevotella. The sequence goes on from CAVAHD010000028.1 coordinate 4,964, forward strand.
CAGTTAGTGGCCCTGCAATCGTCACTGAGCACATCGACAAACAGCCTCAACGCACAGATGAGCACGGCAGACATACAACGTTTGCAAGTGGCAGACGAACTGCGCAAGTGCCACGTGACCACACCGATAGCCGGCACAGTGCTCGACAAATACATGGAGCAGGGCGAGTTTGCCACCGTGGGCAAGCCGCTCTTCAAACTGGCCGACACAGACAATATGTATCTGCGTGCCTACGTCACTACGGCCCAGCTGAAGAACGTGAAAGTGGGCCAGGCGGTGAAGGTGCTTGCCGACTATGGCAACGGGGAGCGCAAGGAGTACGCGGGCAAGGTGACGTGGATCTCGGCCAAGTCGGAGTTCACGCCAAAGACAATACTTACCGACGACGAGCGCGCCGACCTCGTATATGCCGTGAAGATTGCCGTAAGGAACGACGGGGGTATAAAAATAGGAATGTACGGCGAAGTGGTATTCTAAACGTTAAGATATGGGGCGTACAACAGTTCACTTAGAGAGAATAAGCAAGCGGTACGGCAAGGTGGAGGCACTGAAGGACGTGTCGCTGGACATAGAGGAGGGCGAGGTGTTCGGCATCATCGGTCCAGACGGTGCCGGCAAGACGTCGCTCTTCCGCATACTCGCCACGCTACTGCTTGCGGACGAGGGGAAGGCGACGGTCTGCGGCGGACTTGACGTCGTGAGGGATATGCGCGAGATACGCAAGCGCATCGGCTACATGCCTGGCAAGTTCTCGCTATACCAGGACCTGTCTGTGGAGGAGAACCTCACGTTCTTTGCCGAGCTCTTCGGCACCACCGTGGCGGATGGCTACGAACTGGTGAAGGCTATCTACAGCCAGATAGAGCCCTTCAAGAAGCGGCGCGCCGGGGCTCTCTCTGGGGGTATGAAGCAGAAGTTGGCGCTGTCGTGCGCACTGATTCACCAGCCCCAGTTGCTGCTGCTCGACGAACCCACGACGGGCGTAGACCCCGTGAGCCGCAAGGAGTTCTGGGAGATGTTGGCTTCCCTAAAGCGGCGCGGCATCACCATAATCGCTGCCACGCCCTATCTGGATGAGATACGGCGGTGCGACCGCGTGGCGTTCCTCAATGAGGGCACGCTGATGGGTATCGGCAAGCCAGACGAGATTCTCTCGCGCTTCAAGGACGTGTTCTGCTCGGAGGGCATGGAGCACGCAAAGGAGAACGCATTCAGCGAGAACGTCATCGAAGTGGAACACCTGGTGAAGGCTTTCGGCTCGTTCCATGCTGTGGACGACATCTCGTTCTCCGTAAGGCGCGGCGAGGTGTTCGGTTTTCTCGGTGCCAACGGGGCGGGCAAGACGACGGCGATGCACATTCTGACGGGTCTCAATGCCCCCACTAGCGGAACGGGGCGCGTGGCAGGGTGCGACATCACTACTGAATATGAGCAGATTAAGAGGCACATAGGATACATGAGCCAGAAGTTCTCGCTCTACGAAGACCTCACCGTACGCGAGAACATACGCCTCTTTGCCGGCATCTACGGCATGAAGGCCAAGGACATAAAGGCGAAGACCGCCTCCCTACTCGACCAGCTGAACTTCGCCGGGCACGCCGACGACATCGTGGGCAGTCTGCCGTTGGGATGGAAGCAGAAGTTAGCCTTCTCCGTCAGCATCTTTCACGAGCCGGAGATAGTGTTCCTCGACGAACCAACGGGCGGCGTTGACCCAGCCACGCGGCGGCAGTTTTGGGAGCTCATCTATGCGGCTGCCGACCGGGGGATAACCGTCTTCGTCACCACCCACTACATGGACGAGGCGGAGTACTGCGACCGCATCTCCATCATGGTGGACGGCAAGATACGGGCCATGGGCAGTCCCGACGAACTGAAACGCCAGCTCAACCTGCCCGACATGGACAGCGTCTTCACCCACTTGGCACGCACATCTACACGACAATAAAAGGAATATGCAACAATTCGTCTCATTCATAATAAAGGAGTCACGCCACATCCTGCGCGACCGCCGTACGATGCTCATCCTCTTCGGAATGCCGATAGCGATGATGCTGATTTTCGGCTTCGCCATCTCCACCGACGTGAAGAACGTGCGCACGGTGGTGGTGACCTCGTCGCTCGACCACACGACGCAGCAGGCAGTGGCACGGCTGTCGGCCAGCGAATACTTCGACATCGTACAGAACGTACACACTCCTGCGGAGGCCGAACTGCTGATACGCCGGCAACGGGCGGACATGGCGGTGGTCTTCGGCAGCGACTACGCCACCCGTCACACGGGACTGCAGATAATAACGGACGGGGCGGACCCGAACATGGCGCAGATGTACAGCCGCTACGCCAGCGAGATACTGCGATCCTCATCCGGCAAGCAAGAAACGGCATCCCCTCTGAGCCTGTCGCTGCTGTTCAATCCGCAGATGAGGAGTTGCTACAACTTCGTGCCCGGCATCATGGGTATGCTGCTGATGCTCATCTGCGCCATGATGACCTCCATCAGCATAGTGCGCGAGAAGGAGCGCAGCACAATGGAGGTACTGCTGGTAAGCCCCATACGACCGCTACTCATCATCGTGGCGAAGGTGGTGCCGTACCTCGTACTGGCCTTCTGCATCCTGTGTTTCATACTGGGCATCTCGCACTTCATTCTCGAAGTGCCGATAGCCGGAAACTTAGGTTGGATATTCGCAGTGTCGGGAGTATACATCACCGTAGCGCTGTCGTTGGGCATCCTTATCAGCACCATAGCACGCACGCAACTGGTGGCGCTGTTGGCCTCGGCAATGATGCTGATGCTACCATGCATTCTGCTGAGCGGCATGATGTTCCCCATAGAGAGTATGCCGAAGATTCTGCAGTACGTATCTGCCATCATACCACCGCGATACTACATCTCCGCCATCCGCAAACTGATGATAATGGGGGTAAGCATAGATAAGGTCGCGCACGAAGTGACGGTACTGGCCGCCATGGCTGCCGTGCTGCTGACTGTTGCCCTGCTGAATTTCAAAAAGCGATTGTAAAAATAACACTAAAGAAGCATGAACAAATTAGACGGTCTCTCCTACCTCATACAGAAGGAATTTCTGCAGATACGGCGCAATGCCTTTATCCCGCGACTCATCGTGATGTTCCCCATCATGATAATGTGCGTGATGCCGTGGGTGATGAACATGGAGATAACGAACATACGCGTGGAGGTGGTGGACAACGACCGCTCCTCCTTGTCCTCGCAACTCGTGCACCGCATAGAAGCCTCGCGCTACTTCGTCTTCTGCGGCGAGAAGGCTTCGTACGCCGAGGCAATGGCGGACATAGACAACGGTCAGACGGATGCCATCGTGGACATTCCGCACGACTTCGAGAAGAATATGCTACGCGGCCAACAGCCGCAGATATACGTGGCGGCCAACGCCGTCAACGGTACGAAGGGCAGCATGGCGTTGAGTTATCTCAGCCAGATAATCGGCGGACATCTTGGCGACTTTGCCACAAACGGCAGCGTGCTTACCAGCACGTCTGTGGACGGACTAGTAAGCACGTTGTACCTGTACAACAAGCACCTGAACTACAAGGTGTTCATGATACCGTCGCTAATGGCCATACTCCTGTTACTCATCTGCGGTTTCCTGCCTGCGCTCAACATTGTGGGCGAGAAGGAAGCCGGCACCATCGAGGCCATCAACGTAACCCCGGTCAGCAAGTCGGCTTTCATACTGTCGAAGTTGGTCCCATATTGGATTATCGCCGTGGTAGTAATGACCATCTGTTTCCTGTTGGCATGGGCGGTGTACGGCATTACGTGCCAGGGCAACATCCTGCTCTGCTACGGCTTGTCGATGCTGCTTGCACTGACGTTCAGCGGACTGGGCCTCATCATCTCCAACTACAACGATACGATGCAGCAGGCGGTGTTCGTCATGTGGTTTATCGTGGTGAACCTCATACTGCTCAGCGGACTCTTCACCCCCGTGCGCTCCATGCCCCATTGGGCTTACCTCACCACGTACATAAACCCTATGCACTACTACATCGACGCCATACGCACCGTCTTCGTGCGCGGCGGCGACTTCTGGTGCACCGTCCACCAGGCAGCAGCGCTTTTAGTCTTTGCAGCTATTATAAACACGTGGGCCATACTGAGTTACCGCAAGCGCGGACTTTAGACGCAAAAAGCCGGCATTCAAGATATGATTTGAATGCCGGCTTTTTCTATGCCTGGGTATTAAGAATGTCGCTTATGAATGCTACGGGCCATTGCCTCGTAGATTTCCTTCATGTCTTCGTCATGGAGCATGGCTTTTTGGCGATCCATTACGGTTTGGTCGTACCTTACCATCGGGCCTGTCTGGGCCAGATAAGGAGACATTGTCTGCGCCTTGTCTGCCGTTTCGGATATTAGTGGATAGAGGAGCGAGAAGTCCAGACCAGCCTCATCGAGTATGTGTTCGGCAAGATGGTAACAGTGGTTCACCATGTTGCAGGCAAAGACGGCTGAGAGGTGCAGCGCCTTACGCTTGTCGCTGTCCGCTGTAAAGACTTTATTCGAAATGGTGCGCGCCATTGCCTCTACAATGCAGAAGGCGTCGGCATCGGTGGCTTCCAGGAAACACGGGATTTGGGAGAAGTCCAACTCGCGGCTCTTGGTGAAGGTCTGCATGGGATAGAGCACCGCCGCACGTGATACGTGCTTGGACAAGATGGCCAAAGGCACGCTGCCTGCCGTGTGGATGACTATTGCCTCGGACTTTATTTTATTAGCCAACACCTCGGCAATGTTCTCGATGGCATCGTCCTTTACAGAGATGATGTACAAGTCAGCATCAGCGACTACGTCTGCCAAGTCGGACACAGCGGAGCAAGCCCCTACCCTCTCGACCAATGCCTTTGCATTAGCCATGTTACGACTGTATACCTGTACGATGTTCTCGCCCTTGGCGTGCAAAGCTGCTGCCAAATGTGTGGCAACGTTGCCGGAGCCCATTATTACGGTTTTTCTTTCCATATTCAACTTTCAGATACCATAGCGTGAAAGAGTCCCTTGAACAACAGATATTTGTCTACTGTTATTTGGTGCATGCAATGCGGAACGATGGCAGTCGACATTCCTCCCGTAGCCACTACGTTGAACTGCTTTCCGTACTGTGCCGTGATGCGGTCTATGATGCCGTCTACCATGCAGGCTGAGCCTATGATGATGCCGCTCTGCATGCACTCCATCGTATTGCGCCCGACGATGCCAGCGGCCTCCCACGTCGTTATTTCGGAAAGCTGCGAGGCACTGTCGCACAGCGACTTGCTGGAGGTCTTTACGCCCGGTATTATCATGCCGCCGACGAACGTGCGGTCTTCGGTGACCACACCGACGGTAGTGGCTGTTCCCATGTCGATTACGATGGTGGGGCATCCGTAGCAGGCTGCTGCACCCAGAGCGTCCGCCAGACGGTCCTTGCCCACCTTGTCTTTGTTGTCCACGTCCAGCGTGAGGTGCTTCTCCACGTCGGAGACGGTGAAGAACGAAGGGGACTTTCCCGTCGTCTGCTCCACGGCAGCGGACATGCTGTCGTTCAGTTCGGGTACTACGGAAGAGACGATGCAACCCTTCAGCACTTCAGGAGAGACAGCGGCTGCGGAGAGTCCCTCTGCGAGGTTTTCCCGGTAATACTGTGCATCCTCACTCTTTGCAGTGTCAAATCTCCATGAGGCCACAATGTCGCACGCCGCCGATGCTACGGCGACAACTACGGTAGAGTTTCCTATATCAATTAGTAGGTACATGGTGGGTGGATGGTTTGGGGGTTACAGTTGGGTGATGTGTGACAGTATCAATGAGGCGGTCTCTTCCTTTGTGCAGAGCGGCAGTTCCTCCACGCCCTCAGCGGTGATGAGCGTGACGCGGTTGGTGTCCGTGCGGAAGCCCGTGTCCGTTCCGTTGATTGAATTGGCGCAGATGAGGTCGCAATGCTTCTTTACGAGTTTGCGGCGCGAGTTCTCTATCAGGTTCTCGGTCTCCATGGAGAATCCCACAATCTTCTGTCCTTCGCGTTTGTTCTCGCCGAGGTACTTCAAGATGTCCTTCGTACGCACCAGTGGCAGGGTCATGTCGTCGTCTGACTTCTTCACCTTCTGCTCCGAATAGCCCGCCGGAGTGTAGTCCGCCACGGCGCTGCACATTACAATCCAGTCGTTCTGGCTACTGTGGGTTGCCACGGCCTCATACATGTCTGCGGCGGACGATACGTCCACCACCTTCACGCCTACGAAGGGCTTCACATTAACCGGTCCGGAGACCAGCGTCACCTCTGCTCCGCGCATGGCCGCCACCTTTGCCAGGGCGTACCCCATCTTGCCGGACGAATGGTTGGTTATGTAGCGCACGGGGTCGATGGCCTCGCACGTAGGACCTGCCGTGACGAGTATCCTCTTGCCGACGAGGTCCTTCTCCGCGCCTATCGTCTTTTCGATGTGCTGGAGCAGCACCTCCTCCGAAGGCATCTTGCCGCTGCCGGTGTCGCCACAGGCCAAACGCCCGCTGTCCGGCTGCACGAAGGTGTAGCCGAACTTCTGGAGTTTCGCGATGTTGTCCTGCAGTATGGGGTTCTCCCACATTCCCGTGTTCATGGCAGGAGCAATGACGACGGGGGCCTTCGTGGCAAATACCGTAGTGGTGAGCATGTCGTCGCAGATGCCTGCCGCCATCTTGCCTATCACGTTTGCCGTAGCCGGAGCAATGAGGAACATGTCGGCCTTCTTGGCCAATGCGATGTGCTCCACCTGGAACTCGAAGTTACGGTCGAACGTGTCTACCAGACACTTGTTGCCCGTGAGCGTTTCGAAAGTGGTCGGCGTGATGAAGTTGCAAGCGTTGCGGGTCATTATCACGTGCACTTGCGCGTGCCTTTTTATAAGCATAGAGGCAAGGTTGGCTATCTTGTACGCCGCGATGCTGCCGGTGACGCCGAGCACTATTGTCTTTCCCTTGAACATACAGAGAGTATTATTATTCCTGGTCAGAAAGCAGACCGTGCTTTTCGTAGTTTGCCTTGCGTACGATGCTGTTCTTCTCGTCTACGAAGAGTACCATCGGGCGGTGTGTCTGCGCCTCTTCGGGGGTCATCGTAGCGTAAGCCATGATGATTACCTTGTCGCCGACGTTGACGCACTTTGCCGCTGCACCGTTAAGGCAGATGATGCCCGAGTTCTCCTCGCCGGCGATGGCGTAGGTCTCGAAGCGGTTGCCGTTCTCGATGTCCACGATCTGCACCTTCTCGTACTCCACGATACCAGCCTCGCGCAACAGTTTTGTATCTATGGTCACACTTCCTACATAGTTAAGGTCGGCCTGTGTCACGATGGCACGGTGAATCTTAGCTTTCAACAGTGTTATTTCCATTTTTCTATTCTCTTCCCTTTACGGTTAAATGTTTACGATGAAATTGTCAATGAGTCTTGTCTTACCTATATATACAGCGATGGCCACGAGGATTTCTCCCTGCAGCGTCTCCACGCGCTGTATGTTTTCGAAGTCTACGGCCTCCACATAGTCGATGCGTGCCAGGGGCTCCGTCTGCAGGCTATCGCTGATGACCTTTATCACCTTTTGGGCGTCGCGCTCTCCACCCTCTATTGCTTCGCGTCCCTTAGCCAGACTGCGCGACAGGATGAGGGCTGCCTGACGCTCCTCGGCACTGAGGTAGGTGTTGCGGCTCGACTTGGCCAGACCGTCCTCCTCGCGTACGATGGGGCAGGGTACTATTTCGATGTTGAAGTTGAGGTCACGGACAAAACGCTTGATGGTAGCCAGCTGCTGCGCGTCCTTCTGTCCGAAGTAGGCGCGGTTAGGCATTACGATGTTGAACAGCTTGCCTACTACGGTGCAAACGCCACGGAAGTGTATTGGGCGTACGGCACCGCAAAGCAGCTCTGTCGTCTCTGTAGTGTCGATGAATGAGGTGAAGTGCTGCGGATACATCTCGGCTGGCTCCGGATTGAAGATGAGGTTGCCACCGGCTTCCTCTACTGCCTTCATGTCGCGCTCCAGGTCACGGGGATAGCACTCCAGGTCCTCTGTTGGTCCAAACTGTATTGGGTTTACGAAAACGGAGACCACGGTGCGGTCGTTCTGCTCCGCCGACTTACGGATAAGGCTCTGGTGACCCTCATGCAGGTATCCCATGGTAGGAACGAGACCTACGGTAAGTCCTTCTTTTCTCCACTGTGCTACGATGTCTCTAACTTCTTTTATGGTTTTAACGACTTTCATCATTGTATTATTTGTGCGTATGTGTTTAGTAAAGTTTTTCTATGACGGCATCATCGATGCCGAATGTATTGGCGGCAGCTGGGAACGTCCTGTCGGCACATTCCTGCTTGTACTCCGCCACGGCATTGACGATGATGTCATGAACGTTGGCGTAACGCTTCACGAATTTGGGGCAGAAACCATTGGTGTAGCCCAGCATGTCCTGGCCCACCAGCACCTGTCCGTCGCAGTACTTTCCGGCTCCGATGCCTATCGTCAGTGCGTCCACGCTCTCGGTGATTTTCTTTGCCAACGCCTCGGGCACACACTCCAGCGTGATGGCAAAGGCTCCGGCCTCAGCCACGGCGCGTGCGTCGTCCAGCATCTTCTGCGCGCTCTCGACAGACTTTCCCTGCACCTTGTATCCGCCAAGCGTATTGAACGATTGTGGGGTGAGTCCCAGGTGGGCCACTACGGGGATGCCAGCCTGCACGATGGCCTTGATGCGGTCGGCGTACTCTGCGCCGCCCTCCATCTTCACGGCCTGGCAGTTCGTCTCCTTCATGATGCGTCCGGCATTGAGCACGGCATCCTGTACAGAGACCTGATAGGACATGAACGGCATATCGATAACCACGAACGTGTTTTTTGCCCCACGGCAAACAGCCTTGCCATGGTGTATCATATCCTCAACGGTGACGGGTAGCGTACTGTCGTAACCTAAGATAACATTACCGAGCGAGTCGCCTACCAAAATAACATCTACTCCGGCCTCTTCCATAACCATGGCCGTCTGATAGTCGTATGCCGTAATCATGCATACAGGCTGCGTACCCTTGCGTTCAAGCAACGAACAAACAGTCTTCTTCATTTTTTGTAAACAATAAGAGTTTTGTGAAATTCATGCGCTACGGATTTCACGGTGCAGCGTCAGCAATTCCTTGTGAATAAATGATAAATAAAGATTTATCAAGTGTACCACCTGAAATCTCCAATTCTGTCAGCGCAAGAGGCTTTACACATTTGTTGGAAGAGTGATAACACTTGAGATGACACCACGTGCCATACAAGCGTTTTTAAAAGTATGCTCTTTTTACGCGTGCAAAGTTACAGCTTTTTATTCTAATACACAACAAAACATCGCTCTTACATTACAAAAATACTACATTTTTAGGAGCAGAACACTCTTCTTGCTCACTTTTCACGGCTCTAAAGTCCCATTAATACGCTACTTTTTTTGTTATTCTAAAAAAAAGCAGTAACTTTGCACCCACAAAACAGAAATACAATAACGTAGACATAATCACACAGCGTGAAAATAAAGGATGTAATCAGTGCCCTTGAGCGTTTCGCGCCTTTGCCCCTGCAGGAAGACTATGACAATGCCGGCCTGCAGGTAGGATTGACAGAGGCGGAAGTTTCAGGGGCTTTATTGTGTCTGGACGTCACGGAGAACATCGTCCGTGAAGCCATAGACAAGGGCTGCAACCTCATCGTGTCGCACCATCCTCTGATATTCAGGAAGCTACGGCACATAACGGACGAGAACTACGTGCAGCGTACCGTCGCACTGGCTATCAAGAATGACGTAGCCATCGTAGCCATGCACACCAACCTCGACAGCGTAGAAGGCGGCGTGAACTTCATGATAGCACGCCAGCTCGGTGCCACAGCGGACAGCATACAGTTCATCTCCGCCCCACAGACCGTAAACGGACGCCAGGGAGGACTGGGCGTAGTATGCAAACTTCCCCACCCGCTAACGGCAGCAGAGTACATCGCATTCATAAAGCGCACGTTCAACGCCCAGTGCGTGATGACCAACGCAAGCCAGCGCAACGTGCAGACGGTAGCCATCTGCGGCGGAGCCGGCAGTTTTCTGCTCAACAACACCATAAATGCCGGAGCTGACGCACTCCTGACGGGCGAGATGCACTACCACGAGTACTTCGGCCACGAGAACGACATTCTCATCTCCGTCATCGGGCACTACGAGAGCGAACAGTTCACCCAGCAGCTGCTGCAGGAAATCATCAACAGCAGTTGTCCGGAAGTGGAGACGTACATCACCCAGTGCAACACCAACCCTATCAGGTACTGGTAATTTCAAGAGACAAAACATTAAATTCCATAAACATTTACAGTAATGGCAAGAAAAGACCCTAAAGACCTCACGGTGGAAGAGCGCCTGAAGACCCTCTTCCAACTCCAGACAACTCTCTCACACATCGACGAGAAGCGCGCCCTGCGCGGCGAGTTGCCACTGGAAGTTGAAGACCTCGAAAACGAAGTGGAAGGACTCAACGTCCGCCACGACCGCATCGTACAGGAGGTCAGCGACCTGCGCAACGCCGTAGAGCAGCGCTCCGCAGACATCGAGGCTGCCAAGGAGAGCGTAGAACGCTACAACCAGCAGCTCAACGAAGTGAAGAACAACCGCGAGTACGACATGCTGACAAAGGAAATCGACTTCCAGACGCTCGAGATAGAGCTCTGCCAGAAGAAGATCCGCGAGGCACAGCAACGCATCAACGACCGCGAACACGACCGTGAGCGCGTAGAGGACCTCATCAACGACCGTGAGCGCGACCTCGAGGACAAGCGCAACGAGCTGGACGAGATTATGCAGGAGACACGCGAGGAGGAGGAAATCCTCAAGAGCAAGGCACGCGACCTCGAGCAGAAGATAGAGACACGCCTGCTGCAGAGCTTCAAGCGCATCCGCAAGAACGCACGCAACGGCCTCGGCATCGTATACGTACAGCGTGATGCCTGCGGCGGCTGCTTCAACAAGATTCCGCCCCAGCGCCAGCTTGACGTCAAGATGCACAAGAAGATTATCGTATGCGAGCACTGCGGACGTATCCTTATCGACCCAGAGCTGGCAGGCGTAAAGATCGAAGCACCTGTAATAGAAAAGCCAAAGCGTGCTAAGCGTAGCACACGCACAAAAAGAGACATATAAGCCAAAAAGCAAACAAAGCTCACCAACATACTAATGGCAGAAAGCAGACAAAGCACTGCCCAAGCATACAAACAGATTATAGCGGATCTGAAGTCCAAAAACTTCAGTCCGCTATATTTGCTTATGGGCACAGAGAGCTACTATATAGATAAGGTTTGCGAGGCCGTGACGACATACGGACTGACAGAGGAGGAAAAGGACTTCAACCAGACCACCTACTACGGCCCGGACGTGACGGTCATGCAAGTCATCGACCAGGCACGCCGCTATCCTATGATGGCGGACAGGCAGATTGTCGTCGTACGCGAAGCACAAGCCTTAAAAGACTTCGAGGCACTCGAAAAATACTTCGACCACCCCGTCCCCAGCACCATACTCGTAATCTGCTACAACGGCACCATGGACGGCAGGAAGAAAGCCAACAGCAAGATGCTGACGCAGGCCGCCAAGGTAGGCACGGTGCTCACCAGTACCGCCCTGCAGTTCGACAGCGAGATTTCCGCCTTCATACAGGACTATCTCAAGGAACCCGAGCACAAGGCCTCCATAGACCCTCAGACAGCCCTTCTCATCGCCGCACACATCGGCGGCGACATAAAGCGCATCACATCCGAACTGGACAAGCTCCTCATGGACTTCGCGCCGGGTGCCCCAAGAAAGATTACCGCCGACCAGGTGGAGCGCCGCATAGGCATCAGCAAAGAGTACAACGTCTTCGAAATGCGCGACGCCCTCATCAACCGCGACGCAGTGAAAGCACAGCGGATAGCAAAGTACTTCAACAGCAATCCCAAGGCCGGCGGACTGTACTCCCTGCTGCCGTTCCTGTTCTCCTTTTTCCAGAATCTGATGCTCTGCTACTACGCTCCCAAGCCAATCAACGAGTCTGCCATTGTGGCACAACTGGGACTCGCCCGACCCAAGCAGGCTTACATGTACCTGAGGGCAATGAAGAGCTTCAACGCACGACACACACTGGACATCATAACAAAAATCAGAGAGACGGACGCACGCTCCAAAGGTCTGGACAATGCCAACACACCTCCAGCCGAACTCCTCCAGGAGCTCATCTCTTTCATCCTTCTGTAAAGGACGGCGAGGCCGCCGACAAAATAGTCCCAATCACCGAAACACAGAAAGCGAAGGCCAACCAGCCTTCGCTTTTTGCGCTTTTAGACGGTTTGAAAACCCACGTGATTAAAAATGTAAAATATCTTCCTCCTCACCTAAATCCACGAAAATACACGCTGGCGGCGAGCATCCAAAACGCACGTTTTTCGCGTTTCGGGATGAATTCTTCGTCTAGAACGCTTCTTTTCCTCGTTCAAATTTTTGGCCGTAAAGTCCTGAGAACTTTAAGGATTTTACAACTCTTACCCTATCTGGGAGGCGTTCTTTTCGACCTTCTTTCCCCTCGTACGTGATTTTTCGCTGCTTTTCTCCATTTTGTCAAAACGACCTCTCCAAGCAGCCACTCAACACATTTTAACGTTTACTTTTCTTTACGCCTCTCGTTTTTATCTTTGTGAATGCTTTTTATATTTCAAAACACGACGTTTTTCTTTTATGAATATTACAAGTTTTTGATGTCTATGATTGTTGTTTCTAAATTCATATTTCTTTATTTATCGATTTGAAATTGCATACACTAATGCAAGAACCCAACACGCCCTACTTCTTTATTTCCCAACGTTTTATCATTACCCAATAGACTCTTTATACCAATATTAAAGTCGCCATTTGCATAAAATGCAGTTTTTCCCACTTTTTAAATCTTGCCCTGCTCGTTTATCCACTTCTAAGCCAGTCGTTTTATCTTTTTCGTTAATTTAGTATATAACTATATCATGCCAATTCAGCCTCCTTTCAATTTTATAAACATAACACATCGTTTACGTTTATATATATAACCGTCATGTTTTACTTTTGCAAAAGAGAATTGCGAATTAATAAAGTTTTTCTATTTCTTGCAAAGTTCGGGAAAAGTTCTTACCTTTGTAAAAGATTAGTCAAAAACTATAAAATACGCCAAAAAACAGCAATGAGAAACAGAATTAAGCAACTTCAGGAGTACTATCGCATGAACCAGCTCGCCTTCGCCAATGCGACCGGAATCGGCAATGCCACCCTGAGTAATATATATAACGGTAAGACCAACCCCACCCTAAAACACGTCGAACTGATACTGGCGAACTTCCCCAACGTGAACCTTATGTGGCTGGTGCAAGGCGTAGGCCAGATGTTCAACAACCCAGCAGGCGCAGGTAGTGAATCGGGGGCAGGCAACCCGACCGGAGCACCGTCAACAGCCGCAGACGGAAGTGCCAACCCACTTGCCGGTGAAGGCTCAAACGGGCTTGCGAACGGTGACATGAGCGGTGATGTCTACAGCGAGAGCGGCCTGGATGGAGCAGACGGATCACTCAGTCCGATGATGGTCTCCCCCACCCTACCGGGCAATTCTCCTTCCGGTTCCACCTCTGCCCAGGGCATGGTCGGAGACAACTATTACGTCTCTCCGTCGACAGGAAGCGGAGCTTACCAGCCATCCGGACAACATGACAGAATGGCAGACCAATCCACTCGCAGAGCCTCCGGTCGCAACGCCTCAAACGGTGCTCCACGCATGGAAATGGTACAGGCTCTTCCCCAACAAAGGAAGATTACAGAGATCCGAATTTTCTACGACGACCAGACCTGGGAGACGTTTATCCCGAAAAACAAATAACTGATGGTATCCTTTGAGCGATATTATAAAATAACCAAGAACGTCGGTTTCAATCATTGACATTCTTCAGGCAAATCACCCTCGAGATGCCCAATGCGCGGGCATCGTGTTCTCGCGCCGCGAGCATCGTGTGCCCACAGCGCGGGCATCGTATGCCCAAGCCATAGGAACAATGGCGAGAAATGGAGACACCAACAACGAGACCTAAAAAGACCTTCCTCCTCACCAAAGGACGATACACGTACAAATAAAAAAAAGCCCGAGGCAATGCCCCGGGCTTTTTTCGTTACCGTATTTTGGTCTGGTAATTTATTTCCTCTTGTAATAGCAGTCAAAAAATTGAGTTTTTGTCATTCCAAGGTTTCTCAACGTGTTCTTCACGATGAATTCTGGTACGGGCGAAATGTGGGTTTGGATAATAATGGGACGGGTAAGTCCTGGCTTTATCCATCTTTCATGTCCACCTTCTATTTTTGCCTTACGACAACCGACAGAAGCAAGAAAATTTCGGAAATCATCAACCGAAATATTGCTTAACTTGTATGTATTCATGCGAAGACTGGCACATTAATCGGTTCGTGATATTTCTTGAAATCTTTCTTGTCGAGTATGTTGCTCAGCTCCGCATTCTTCGAGATTAGCATTGAAATTTTTGGCGTTTCAACTTCATGCTGCTTGACATTCCACCCATGATTCTTAAGATCCTGAAACAACGTTCCCTCACTGACCGAATAGTCGAAATACTCTTTCAACACAATGTCGAAAGAGCAACGCGCTTCCTCCTCAGTTTTCCCATAGCCAGACAAGTCCAAAGCTGGGCTATAAGCGATGTAATTGTCATCCTCCTTGAATAGAAAGATGGCAAGCTCCGAGTTTATCTTTTCATTTGAAACATTAATCTTATCCATATAGTATCCCCCTTTTGTTGGCAAAGTTAAGCAAAAGTTCCCAAACTTCCAAATATTCGATTGCCATTTTGGATGTTTCTGATAAAAATATCCACGCCACGTATATTTGCAGCGTACCCCGAGGTCAGTCCATCAAAACCGTCTCGATGTTGAAGCGCGGACGTTCCTTGCTCTCCACGTATATCTTGCCGATGTATTCGCCCACTACGCCGAGGCATGTTAGTACGCAGCCGGAGCAGAACCAGACGGAGAGCATTATCGATGACCATCCCATGACGGTGCGACCTGTAAAATAGGAATACATCACCCAGCACAGCACCAGGAACGCCACGAAAAGGAACGCCACACCGAGTGCCATTATCAAACGGATGGGCTTGACGGAGAACGAGGTGATGCCGTCGATGGCGAAGTTGAGCATCTTGCTGAGGGGGTATTTCGACTCTCCAGCGAAACGCTCGGCGCGGTCGTAGTACACCTTTGCCGTGGAGTAGCCCACGAGTGGCACCAGTCCACGGATGAAGAGGTTGCGCTCCTTGAACTGCATGAGGTAGCCGAGCGCACGACGGCTCATGAGGCGGTAGTCGGCGTGGTTGTACACCGTCTTCGTGCCCATCAACTCCATTAGCTTGTAGAAGGCCAGGGCGGTGTTCTTCTTGAACCACGTGTCGGTCTTGCGCTCGTTTCTCACGCCGTAGACGATGTCGTAGCCCTCGTGGCATTTCGTCACCATCTCCTTGATGCAGTCCACGTCGTCCTGCAGGTCGGCATCTATGGATACTATCATGTCAGCGTGGTCCTTGGCTACGGTGAGCCCTGCCCACAGGGCATTCTGGTGCCCCACGTTGCCAGCGAGGTTTATGCCCTTTACGTATTTGTTCTCCGCGTGGAAGCGGTGTATCAAGGGCCACGTCTGGTCGCGGCTGCCGTCGTTGACGTAGAGTACGAAGCTGTCTGCCGCCACCTGTCCCGCCGTAACGAGTTCGTCGAGGAGGCGGCTGAGCCGCTTTGTCGTTTCCGCAAGCACCGTCTCTTCCTTGTAGCACGGCACCACTATCGCGAGTCTGTTTTTCATAAGCCTTTCGTTTTTCTTACAGTATTTCCGTGATTGTTTACTTTGCTCCGTCAGCTCCGCTGAGGATGTCGCGCTTGAGCAGCAGGTCGATGGTGCGGAGCTTCACAGGAGAGAGCTTGCGGTAAAGCTCCTTTTTGCAGTAAACTGCCTGCATTGATGCCTCACCAAAACAATTGCCGCAATATACATAGCCTAGGTGATTTAATTCTGCATCGGAGACATTGCATCTATTACCTTCTGGATTATCTACAACGAAATCAGCTTTACGTTTTAGTAAGTCGCTTTGTTGCTCTTCTATCATAGCGTCAGTAGCGCCATTTTGAAGTGTCCAATACTTGCATGCTGGCAAGGCATCAGCAAGAACGCCGATACCATTTTCCATACCCAAAACTATTACTTTTGGGTTCTTTACTGTTGCCATCAGTTGCGACACGTCATAGGATGATTGGCGGTTCTCGTTACAAGAGAATACGGATTTACTAATAATCTTGTCACCTACATTGAATCCTGTTGCACCAATAATGCACACAAAGGATAATACGATAGCCTTGCGTCGGGAAAGAGTTATTTTTCTTTCCACATACTCAACTGCGACAATGAATAGGAATACGCTAAATGGGGTAATAATCTTATAATAATATGAATAAGGCGAAGGCAATAGCAGAATAAGAAAAACAAACAACGAGAACAATATACCCCAATTTCCTTTGCGGTTATAACAAAAGAGACATATATTAGCAGATGCTAAAAATCTAAGGTTAGCCGATTTACTTACAGTAGCCGAGGTATTGACAAAATACTCCGTAATGAAAGCCTCGAAATTTCCTTGTATGAGAAAATACGCAAGAAAAGGAATTGCAGGCGCAGCTATGCCAGCAAGACCTCCCCACAAGCCGGAAAGGGTGTTCTTCTTTATTGAAACGTAAAGAACCATCAGCGCAATGCCGCCAATCATAAAGAAGACATTCCACTTTATCAGCAGACAGCAGGTCATGGACGCACCAACGGCAAAGGCATACTTAAAGAGTTGACGCTTTTCTGTGCTTCCCTTGAGTATACGACATAGACTATACAGCGAAATGAATATGAATGTGTTGCAAAAATCCTCTGCCCTTACCTCATGAAATCTTTTAAGTAACAATATCGCAGGCAGCAATGCTAAAACCAAGACAGAGCCCCTACGGTCAAGATAAAGCCGGCTGATTTTATAAGCGAATGTAAACGACACCGCATAAAATACACAGCTCACCCAAAACACCCCGACGTATGAATGAGAATTCAGCAGATACCCCACTCCATAGATGAGCCACAGGAGCGGTCCCTTGCTATCGGCAAAGTCCACGTAGGGCACAAGACCGTTCATCCACGCCTTGCCGCACATGAAAAACCACGCACTGTCGCAACGGTAGAAAACGTCGTAAAGATAAGAGTCGGGAGAAAGGAAAAAGAGGAGGAGGAAAGAGTAGAAGAAGAAACAGATGAACTTGTTTCTATCCAACGACAGGCTTAGCCATTGGGGGGGGTAAATTGTTTGATATTCATAACTTTACAAAGTTTGTGATAATATATTTATTGTACTTTCATGCAATGAACGCAAAGTTACGCAATTTACGCGAGTTGTTCAAACTTTTAGCATAAAAAAGATGCCATCCATAGTGATTTGTTGCTTTAGGGCAACAAATCACTGGAGTGGACACACTGCCCTTCCGAGGTAGTGACAGGTGACACTTGTGACACTTGTTTTTATAACCCTCATACGCGCGCAGGCAGGAAAAAATATTTATAATATATAATATTAATATTAATACTATATGTACTCTATAAAAACACTGTCACATCTGTCATCTGTCACTCGCAAGTGCCATAGACAGCCACCGTAAATGACGTATATAGACTACGTAAATGCCATAGATAGACATCGTGAATACCATGTTTTTTTAGCACAAATCACCACTTTATCGCACGTTTAGCGTCAAATCGCACGTTTACGAACAATGGTCCATGCCAGATTTAGTAACTTTGCAATCTGATAAATCCCAGTAGAATCCAACGAACAAATCCAAATGTCAACAGCCATCTCTATTTCATCATTACCGTCCTCACTGCCATCGCCTCGGCTTTCTGCGTACAAGAGACCCAGAGGCGCACCGTACTCGGCGCAGCCCCCGACGACCACCAGCCGTTCCGAGGGGTGGCAACCTGGCAACGTGGCAACCCTTTTACGGAATCCCCATACGCGCGCAGGCAGGAAAAACTATTTCATCATTATGAATCAAGAATTATATATATTATGAATTATAGAAACAGCTTGCCTGGTTGCCTGGTTGCCACCCCCGCTAGTTTACCACACTTCTTCAATAATCCTATTGAGATAGAAGCTTCTATTATAGACACGAGGGGCAAGGGGGCCTCACTTGAGGTTCGCCTTGAGAAACTCGACCAATGGTTTTATCTCAGCCCTATCCAAATCCCAGAAGGCAGCGTCGTCGAAGAGCCAATGCCCTCGGCCTATTTTGTCGCGCTGTCTATTGCTCAGCCGCTGCGAACTGATGTAAGTGTGCAACTTTGCCTTCCGGTTGGGAATGTTGTATCGCAGCTGCCCATTGTCGTCCCTCACTCCCAGCACGCAGGCCTCATAGTCATCGAAGCAATCCCACCACTTGCGGTGGAGGTCCTTGCGCGCCAAAGACTCCAGCAGCGTCTCCACATCGCCGTCGTCACTGTTGTTGGGATA
Organism: Oscillospiraceae bacterium; assembly: GCA_963588475.1. Lineage (GTDB taxonomy): Bacteria > Bacteroidota > Bacteroidia > Bacteroidales > Bacteroidaceae > Prevotella. The sequence continues at coordinate 23,616 of CAVAHD010000028.1, forward strand.
GAGGAAAAGGGGGAAATCGAGACCATTTCGTCGCATCTTCTCCATAACATCCTCATGCCTCCTGGCGTACCCCCATCCTTTGGCGGCGAAGTCGGCATCGAGGATTACCAGCACGCTGTTTCCCTCGTCTTGCGAGAGGCGAATCTGGTTCTGTATCGTCTCCCCGAACAGGTTGCCGACACCGTCCATGAAGACAAACTCCATCTCCATGTCGCCGAAATACTTGGACAACACGGTCCGCAAGAAATGGTGCTCGGAGGTATTGGCATTCTTCGCTTCAATGAAAATCCTGTTCATACTTACCTTATTTCTATTTCCTGGTTCAACGAATAGTCGATGCTCTCAAGCGAATAATGATAAGACTTCAGCTCACAATCGGCAGTTCTCTGGAGTTTGAAGCATGCCGTAGTCTGACTGGCAGACTCGTCGCCAAGGGCGGCATCCCTAAGGCCCTTAATGGAGTCCAGGTCGTGCGTGGTGGCAAACACCTGTACGTTGTTTTTCTTTGCAGCGGAGATGACAGCCTTCCAAAGCCCCGTCATCACCGAATGATGGAATCCGTTCCCTATCTCGTCAATCAGCACTATGCCGTCCTTGCACTCATACATCGTAGTGAGGACAGAGAGCATCTTGCGCGCGCCGTCGCCCATCATGTTGATGGGGATGCGATGGTCCAGCCCGATGTCCACCAGCACCTCGTCCTGCGAGAGCACAAAGTCCTTCAACCGGGGCTCTATCAGCCTCAAGGCATCGGTGATGAATTTCTCGTCCTTGTTTCTGATGACATCCACCAGCCCTTCCGTCGAAGTGTAGAAGTCGAACTTGGGGTTGAGGTATCTACAGGCCAACCGCTCCTTGTATCGGGAGTCGAGCCGCACCCTCTGCTCCAGCTCGTCCTTTTCCGACCGAGCCATGAGGATGGATGTCTCGTACTCCTTCTCGTTTATCATGCACCTGAGCGACAGACCGTATTCTTTTCTGGAGTCTGTGGAGGCAATGTTGTTGTCCTCGCCCAACAGGTTCACCTTGCTGCTTGCCGACTCTACGACGGAGATTTGCAGTTCCCTCGCCTCGTCGTTGGCAGCCCTCACCACTATGGGACGGGCAGTATCAAGTCCATAGAAGTCGATTGCCATATCCGATGGCTCGAACCTACGGTAGTTGCGCATAAGGTTGATGTTGAGCGGCAACTTGGGGTTTGTCAGTCCAGATATGAGAAAGATGGCGTCGAGTAGCGTGGACTTGCCGCAGTTGTTCTTTCCCAGAAAAAGATTTACCTGCCTCAGACCTTCTATCTGTGAATGCCTAATGCCTCTGAACCGTTCTATCGTTATGCTGGTGAACATATCTTATTCTCTTTATAAAATCAATTTACGCCACAAAGTTACATCTTTCCAATCACACCGCCAAACTTTCCATTTAAATATTATGAGCACCTCAAAAATTAAAGAAAAACAAAAGTATACTCAAACCGGTCAATCCAATTCCGAATAACGGGGAACTGCTGACTGCTTTGTCCATGCTTGCGTTTCTTCGTCAAAGCGGAGGAAGATGTGCTGGTTTCCGTTGCTCACCAAGAGAAATTTTACGTGGAGGAGCATGTTGTAGGTGGTGATTTGCGTGAGGACTTTTTCCGTTAGCTGGATGCTCTCGGCTTTATACTCCATTATCATGCGCGAAGTGCCGTTGGGGGCGTAAAGGATGCTGTCGCAACGCAGTTTTTTGTTGCCTATGCGCAGCTCCACTTCGTTGCCCATCAGGGAGGCTGGGTAGCCGAGGTAAGTCACGAGCCAGTTTACTACGTGTTGCCTCACCCACTCCTCCGGCGTGAGGGCTACAAAACGGCGGCGCAGGACGTCAAGCACCTCATGCTTGCCGTCCTGCGTCGTTCTTATACGTATATTTGTGTACTCTGGAAGGTTCATTTAAACGTTTGCTGTCCCAATTTACAACAGGTTCTTGCGGCGTAGAATCCACCATGAGCCGAGGCTGACCAGTACTGATATTGCCAGGGCGAAGGGGAATCCCCAGGAGACCTCTCCCAGTCCGCCGAGCTGCACGTTCATGCCTAAGAAGGAGGAGATGAGCGTCGGCAACATGAGGATGATGGAGAGCGAGGTGAGGGTACGCATCACGGTGTTCATGTTGTTGTTGATGATTGACGTGTATGTGTCCATCGTCGACTCGAGGATTTCGGAGTAGATGCTTGCCGTCTCGCGTGCCTGCGATATCTCGATGTTAACGTCCTCGATGAGGTCTGCGTCCAGTTCGTCTACGGGGAGCTTGAACTTCAGCTTCTGTAGCAGCGTCTCGTTGCCTCTTATGGACGTGATGAAGTACGTGAGGGAGTCCTGCAGGCGCGACAGATTGACGAGCGACGTGTTGTCCACGTTGTGGTCCATGGAGCGTTTGGCGCGGTCTATGAGGAAGGAGATTTGCTTCAGACGCTTCAAGTACCATACGGAAGAGGACAGGAAGAGCCTGAAAGTCATGTCGACGTAGTCGGTGAATCCCTCGCCGCGACGCTGTTGGTACGCTACGAAGTCAATCATCATGTCCGACTCGAAATAGCAGACGGTGAGCAGGATGTTGTCTTTGTGGAGGATGCCCAGAGGCACGGTGGTGTACGGAGTCCTCGAGCGCACCTCTTTCATGTACGGAATACGGAGGATGATGAGTTGCCATCCTTCGTCGTACTCGAAACGTGCTCTCTCATCGGCATCGGAGATGTCGGAAAAGAAGTAGTCGGGAATCTTGTATTCGTCTTCCATCTGCTGGCGGTCCTCGTTGGTTGGACAAGTCACCTGAATCCAGCAGTTAGGCTCCCACTCCCCAATCGGGCGGATGCCGTTTGTGGTGTTCCAGTATTTTTTCATTGGTGTTTAAGTTCCTCTTGTAAATATGTCTCGCAAACTGATAATCATAAGTTTGCAACGCCGAGGAACTTCTTTTCACCTTGCTTTCGCATTAGTGTCCGTTCCTCACGCTGCTTATGTTATCAGTCATTGTCGCGTGATAGTCGTCCATTGTAATTGGGTTTTTGTTTCTAAATCGTCGGCAAAGTTACACAAAAAAAATGACATTTCCACAAACAAGTCGTGGAAATGTCATTATAATTAATAATTTTGAAATATACGTCCGTCCGTTGACGGCTCCGTATCGTTTAGAGTACCTTCTTGTAGAGTTCTACGATTTCAGCCTCTGTGACGTCGCGTGGGTTGCCCGGTGTGCATACGTCTGTGATGGCCTGTGCAGCCAGTGCAGGGATATCCTCTTCCTTGATGCCCAGCTCGCCGAGAGTCTGAGGGATACCAACGCGGATAGAGAGAGCCTTAACGGCGTCTACGGCAGCCTGTGCAGCCTGCTCAGCGGTCATTCCGGTGGTGTCTACGCCCATGGTGCGTGCGATTATGCCGAACTTCTCTATGCACTTAGGCATATTGAATTCCATGATGGTAGGCAGAAGGAGTGCGTTGGCCACGCCGTGCGGTACGTCGTGCAGCGAACCCATTGGGTGAGCCATGCCGTGTACGAGGCCGAGACCTACGTTTGAGAATGCCTGGGCGGCGATGTACTGTGCCAGTGCCATTCCCTCGCGTCCTACTGGATTTGTCGGCTCTTCAACGGCGAGAGGCAGGTTCTCGGCAATCATCTTGATGGCCTGCAGCTCATACATGTCTGACATTACCCATGCGCCCTTTGTGATGTAGCCCTCAATGGCGTGTGTCAGCGCGTCCATACCAGTAGCGGCCGTCAATCCCTTTGGCAGGGAGTACATGAGCTCTGGGTCTACGATAGCCACGGCTGGGATGTCGTTAGGGTCTACGCAGACCATCTTGGCCTGGCGCTCCTCGTCGATGATGACGTAGTTGATGGTAACCTCTGCGCCTGTGCCAGCTGTTGTAGGCAGTGCGATGATGGGTACACTCTTTTTCTTTGTAGGAGCAACGCCCTCGAGGCTTATGATGTCGGAGAACTCTGGGTTGTTCGTCACGATACCGATGCCCTTTGCGGTGTCCATAGAGGAACCGCCGCCGATGGCGATGATGCAGTCGGCCTTTGCGTCGGCAAAGGCCTGGATGCCCTGCTTTACGTTTGTCACGGTTGGGTTTGGCTTAATCTCGCTGTATATCTCATAGGCGATACCTGCTTCGTCCAGCACCTCTGTCACTTTCTGTGCTGTGCCGACCTTCAGGAGGCCTTTGTCTGTGCAGACGAGGGCCTTCTTCAAGCCCATTCTTTCCATTACTGCCGGCAGCTCCTTGCGTGCGCCAGCTCCAAAATAAGACACCTCGTTGAGGATAAATCTTTGTGCCATAATGCTTTTTGGTTTAGTTGTGTTTTTAGTTAGTTAGTTTGTTGTTTATAAATGCTTACATCTTCGGAATCCAGTTCGTCTTCTGTGCGAACACTTCCTCCAATGTTATCTTTTGTGCTTCTTTCTTTGTCAGTTGCTTAGCCCAAGCTACGCGTCCTGCCGTTGCTGCTCCTTCTCCCGTGTTGTTGTACTCCAGATAGCGTGTAGTCTGCTCGTTGGTTGTCTTTCCCCAGTTGTGCCATCCCTCGGGGCGTATGTGCTTTCCGAGTTTGCAGTTCATGAAGAGGGTGTAGGCGTACGGTCTCCATGGGCGTCCGAGGTAGCACTTGTCAACGGACGGGTCAGCGATTATTGTACACTTGTTAAACACGTATCCGTACTTCACGTCCGCCGGTGTGGAGGCTGCGGTGACGTATGAGTTTTGCTTGTCCTTGATGGTGCACTGCTCAAACCATGCCGTGGAAGGACCGAAGATGAAGTCTGTGGTGCCTTCGATGTAGCAGTCCTTGAAGTATAGTCTGGTGTTTGCCACGCCCGTATACACGGTGTCCTGATTGCCGAGGAAGCGGCAGTTTACGAAGACGAGGCGGTCGCCCTCTGTGTGCAGAGCCACGGCCTGACCGAGTTTTGCAGCGGCATTCTCTATCGTTATGTTCTTGAGCGTAATGTCGTTACCCTCTATCTTGAGGGTGTACGTACGGAACGTGCCAAGGGTTCTCTTGCCTGGTACGGAGGTGTCGGCGATGTTGGCGTGGTCGTCGAAGGTGATGACGGTCTCATCGCGGTCTTCGCCGCATATTTCTATGTTAGTAAGGAACGACGGAACGATGACTTTCTCCTTGTATGTTCCTTTCTTAACGTAAATGACCTTGTGGTAATCCATGAAGGCGCGGCACACTTCTACGGCGTCGCCGACGGTGCGGAACTGTCCCGTACCGTCTCTTGCCACGACGATAGTGTCCGGATTGTCATACTTTGAGGCTGCGCTGGCAGCCAACGTGCTTGCCAGAGCAAGCAGAAGTGTCATGAACTTTTTCATTTTTCTTCGAGTTAAGGTTGTAGTTGGTTTTATGTGTGTTATTCGTACATCATAAATATGGTGCGCGTACATTATATATTATATACGGTGCACCTGCTGCATACCGTCGATTTTCGCCAGCTGCTCCACGACGGACTCAAGGAGTTTGTTGTCCTTCACCTTGAATTCTATCTCACTGTTGAAGATGCTGTCCTGCGTGAGCGTGGAGAGTCGGTGTATGTCAATGTCGAAATTGTTTGTCAGCAGCGCCGTAATGTCGCGCAGTATGCCCTTGCGGTCTATGCCCCTCAGCATCACGGTAGCGTGGAAGTCTGTTTCGCCGCGCATGTTCCAGCGTGCCGCCAGTATCTTCGAGCCGAAGGACGACTGCAGTCTTGCAGCCTCCATGCAGTTGCGTGAGTGTATCTCAATTTGATTCTTGTCGTTGACGTACGCCAGTATTTCGTCGCCCGGTATTGGGTGGCAGCACTTGGGGAAGCAGTACTGGTGGATGTTGTCGTCCGTGAGCACAACGGTCTGCCCCATGTCGAAGTCCTTGCCGACGGTGACGTATTCGCTGTTGTCCGCCTTCTTTTTCTCAGATCCTTTGAGGCGTATAAACGGAATGTAGCGTCTCCATCCGCGCTTCGTCTCAGCCTTCTTTTCCTTCTCCTGTCGCGAGGCGTAGATGGTGTTCAAGTCTTCCGCACCGAGCACGACGGCTCCCTTCGCGATGGCCACAAAGAGCTTGTCGTGCGAGGTCTCTTTGTGTGCGGCGGTAAGTCTGTCCAGGATGGATGTGGACAGACTCAGTCCGTTCTGCTGCAACCATGCGGTGAGTTTCTCCTCGCCTTCCTTTGCCAGTTCCCTCTCCTGTTTGCGCAGGAGCATCTGTATCTTGTTCTTGGCTTTTGCCGTCGTGACGTAGTTTATCCACGATGGCTGCACGTGCTGTGAGTTTGAGGTGATTACCTCAATCTGGTCTCCGCCTTCGAGTTTGTGCGAGAGCGGCACGAGCTTGTGGTTTACCTTTGCTCCTATGCAGTGCGTACCGAGGAAGGTGTGTATACGGAAGGCGTAGTCGAGTGCGGTGCTTCCGGCGGGCATGGTGATGATGTCTCCCTTTGGCGAGAAGACGAAGATTTCGGATGCGAAGAGGTTCAACTTTATGGCATCGAGGAAGTCCATGGCGTCCGGCTGTGGGTCGTCCAGTATCTCCTTGATAGTCTGCAGCCAACCGTTTAGCTCGTCCTCGGCCACCTTCTGGTCGCTTTCGTCGGTCTTGTATTTCCAATGCGCGGCGAAGCCCTGCTCGGCTATTTCGTCCATTCTCTTGGAGCGTATCTGCACCTCTATCCATTGGCCCTTGTTGCTCATGAGGGTGACGTGCAGCGCCTGGTATCCGTTGGCCTTGGGGTGCGAGAGCCAGTCGCGCAGACGGTCGGGGTGCGACTTGTAGAGCTTGCAGAGCTCTACGTAGATGTTGAAGCACTCCTTCACCTCGTCCTCTTTCGTCTTCGGTTCGAAGACTATTCTCACGGCGAGGATGTCGTAGATCTCGTCGAAGGAGACGTGCTTCTTCTGCATCTTGTTCCAGATGGAGTACGGACTCTTCACGCGCGCCTTGAGCGTGTATTTCGTTCCCATTCGGTCGAGGGCCGCCACGATGGGCTTGGTGAAGTCCTCAAACAGTTCGTCGCGCTTCTCCTGCGTATGTGCAAGGTTTTTCTCTATGCTGGCGTACTCCTCGGGGTGTTCGTACTTGAAGGAAAGGTCTTCAAGCTCGGTCTTTATCTTGCTCAGTCCCAAACGGTTGGACAACGGGGCATAGATATAGAGTGTCTCTCCGGCTATCTTGTACTGCTTTGCCTCGGGCTGCATGTCGAGGTGGCGCATGTTGTCCAGTCGATCGCATATCTTGATGAGAATGACGCGAATGTCGTCGCTCATGGTCAGGAGGAGGTTCTTGAAGTTGTCCGCCTGCACGGAGGCCTTGTCGCCGAACACTCCTCCGGCTATCTTTGTCAGTCCGCCTACGATGAGTGCTACCTTTGGGCCGAAGATGTTACGGATGTCGTCGATGGTGTAGTCGGAGTCCTCCAGTACGTCGTGTAGCAGGGCGGCACATATTGACGTGCTGCCCAGTCCTACTTCCTGCGACACGATGGTTGCCAGCCTTATGGGGTGAGCCATGTAAGGCTCTCCCGACGGGCGCAGCACTCCCTCGTGGGCTTTCTTGGCAAAGTTGTATGCTTTCTGTATGACGTCAGTCTTCTGACGGTGGTTTGAATTAACGTAGCCTTCGAGAAGTTTCCCGAAAGCTACGTCGATGTTGTCATTGTTTAGGTTATCCATATCTTCTTCGCAAGTGTTTTTTTTGAGTATTATAAGTCTATCTTAAAAACGCCGCAGCGACTTTTATCTTCTGTGTGATTTCTTTGACTTCTTGCGTTTCTTCTTTGTCGTTGACTTTGAGCGGCTTTGCTTTGAGCTCTTCTTCTTCACAGATTTCGTTTTCTTGCTCTTGACGTACTTCTTCGTACTACGTGCGAATTTCTGCGTCTGGTCCACGTCGACGACGGCTCTCTTCATTAGCTCGTCCACGTTGTAGTTGTAGATGGAGTCTTCGTTTTCAATGAACTTGCTGATGTACTCCTGAGGCAGGCGCAGGTCCGTCGGCTCACTGTATCCAGTGATTACGTCGCGGCGGTACTGCGGATTGAGCGAGCGAAGCTGCTCTATGCTTATACCGATAACGCCGGCTATCTGCTGGAAGTGTACGTTACGGTAGATCATGATGGTGTCTGACTGCGTGGGCAACGTGGTGACCATCGGACAGATGTTGTGCTCGCAGTAGTAGTTCATGATGTAGTTTGCAGCGATGAAGCCCGGCACGTAGCCTCGCGTCTCCGTTGGCAGATAGGGATAAATCTTCCAGTAGTCCTTCTCTCCTCCGGCACGCTGTATGGCCTTCTGTATGTTTGCCGGACCGTAGTTGTAGGCGGCAAGCACGAGGTTCCAGTCGCCGAAGGTCTGGTAGAGGTCGTAGAGGTAGTGTGCGGCGGCGTACGAGGACTTCACGGGGTCGCGGCGCTCGTCAATCATGGAGTTGACTTTCAGTCCGTAGCGGCGTGCCGTCGGTATCATGAACTGCCACAGTCCGCCAGCTCCCACACGGCTCGTAGCTTGCGGCTTCAGGGCGGACTCTATGACGGGCAAGTACTTCAATTCCAATGGGATGCCGTACACTTCCAGTGCCTCCTCGAAGATAGGCATATAGAAATTGGAGGCTCCGAGCATGTAGCTGACGGAGTGGCGCAGGCGTCCGCTGTAGCGGTCGATGAACTTCTGCACCACCTCGTTCCACGGCATCTCCATGGCCGTAGGCATGCGCTTGAGACGGTCGATATACACGTCCTGTTCGAAGACGGGGTTCACGTCCTCGAGCATACATGTGGAGTCGCGGTGCAGGTATGTCTTGGCGTTGTAGTCGACGGAGTCTTCCTCGTAGTCGCCTATCATGCCCTCCGGCACTTCGATGACATCCTCGCCGCCGTTCTTGTTCGTGACGACGATTTCCTCGTCTATGTATCCGGCTCTTGGATGATCTTCGGAGACGGCGACGGAGTCATCGCCCTCTTCTTCCTCACCTTCCTCGCCCTCTTCTTCCACGTCGACAACCTCTTCCTGATCGTCGTCTGGCTGTTTGTCTTTACTGTTTGCACTTGGCGCTGCGGCGAAGACTATCGGGGAGAGTCCCAATGACACGAGTGCCGCCAGAGTCAAGTATTTTGTCTTTGTCAGAGTCATTTAGCTGTTTTTGTTCTTTTGTCTGTCTAAAAGGTCAATGAGCCGGCCACTCCCACGGCCGAGGTACTCACGTTGTCATACGTAGCGGCGTTTGTCGTAGCGTTGCGTATCTTGCCGTCTATCACGGCAGGCGAGAGGCGCAAGCTGAGATCGTCGCTGATGTCGAATTTGGAGAGCGAAGCGTCCACGTACGCATCGATGATGGAGAGAGCGTAGACACCGAGCATACAGAAGAAGCTCAGGTCGCGGTAGCGGCGGTAGGTGTCCTTACGCGACTTGAAAATCTGCGTATAGCGCGACTTGTTGGCCTCCGTAATCGTCACTCCGAGATGCAGAAACTGGTTGTAGCTCTGCGTATTGGGGTCGTTGTCCGAGATGTCCTGATAGGCCTTGGCGTAGTCCTGGTACATCTGGTTGTTCCAACGCATGGCGTAGATACACCCGAGGAAACCGCCGTATACTATCGGCAGCTTCCAGTACTTGCGGTTGTATATCTGTCCAGCTCCCGGCAGTACGATGGCCAGCCACATGGCCCTTTTGGGGTCCGGCTTCCACGTAGTCCAATCGCGCTTTTGCTTTTCCTTGCGCGTCTTCTTGAGCGTCTTGTCAAGAGCCAGGGAGTCTTCGTGCGTCAATACGGCCGCCGTGTCGACGGCAGCGAGCGCATGGACGGAGTCCGCCACCGGTTGTTGCTGCAACGGCGGCATCTGGACTTCAGACGTCTGTGGCAGAACGGACTCTGACGGCTTTTCCTTTGCCGTCGCGGGGAGGCTAACCAGAAAGGCAGCCACCGCCAGCGTCCACACCTTATTATATATATAGCATTTCCTATTCATCACTGAACAAGGTGTTGTTTTTCTTATTGAATAGAGTCGAGCATCTGCATGATGCGGGCGCACTGCTCTTCGTCGGCAAACGGTATGGTAACCTTGCCTTTTCCGTTTGCGGCGAGGCTCACCTGCACTTTCGCTCCCATTTTCTCGGTCAGTCGGCTCTTGATGTTCTCGTACTGCTCGGGGAGGCGTTGCGTAGCCTTCACCACTTTTCCCTGCGCCGAGACGTCCTCGCCGTTCTTGAGGCTGTTCACCATCTCCTCCACCTTTCTGACGCTGTATCCGTGCTTCATCACCTCTTTGTAGAGCTTTATCTGAAGCGACGGGGAGTCGAGCGAGAGCAGTGCTCTGGCGTGTCCCATGTCTATCTCCTTCTTCTGCAGCGACAGCTGTATCTGTGCCGGCAGACGCAGCAGACGCAGGTGGTTGGCGATGGCAGCGCGACTCTTGCCTACCCGCTCGGACACCTTCTCCTGGGTCATCCCCTCGTTGTCCAGCAAGTGCTGGTAGGCCAGGGCTATTTCGATGGCGTTCAAGTCCTCGCGCTGGATGTTCTCCACGAGGGCCATCTCCATCACGTTCTCGTCGCTGATGGTGCGTATGTAAGCCGGAATGGCTCTGAGGCCGGCCATCTGTGCGGCACGCCAACGGCGTTCACCGGCTATTATCTGGAAGCGGTTGTCGTCCACCTGCCGCAACGTGATGGGCTGTATGATGCCTATCTCGCGTATGGAGGTGGCCAGTTCCAGCATCGCCTGCTCGTCGAAGTCGCGGCGCGGCTGGTTGGGGTTTGCTTCTATGAGGTCTATCGCCACCTCATTGATAGTGGACGATCCTTGCGGGCGCACCTCCTCCGTGGAGATGAGCGCGTCAAGTCCTCGGCCCAATGCATTGAATTTCTTCTTTACTGCCATAAAAACGTATGTTTATTTCTCCCTACTCACAATCTCTTTTGCCAGGGCGAGGTGGTTCTTCGAGCCCGTCGCGTCGGCATCGTACAGTATCACCGGCAGACCGTGGCTCGGACACTCCGACAGCTTCACGTTGCGCTGAATGACGGTCTTGAACACGAGCTCCTGGAAGTGGCGCTTCACCTCGTCGTATATCTGGTTGGCCAGACGCAGACGGTTGTCGTACATCGTCAGTAGGAAGCCCTCTATCTCCAGTGCCGGATTGAGCTTGCTCTTGATAATCTTTATCGTATTGAGCAACTTGCCGATGCCCTCCAGAGCGAAGTACTCGCACTGCACGGGGATGATGACGGACTGCGCCGCCGTCAGCGCGTTCACCGTTATGAGTCCCAGCGAAGGCGAGCAGTCGATGAGGATGTAGTCGTAGTCTCCGCGTATTGGCTCCAGTATGTCCTTCAGCACCTTCTCGCGGTTGGGGATGGTGAGCATCTCTATCTCCGCTCCTACGAGGTTGATGTGGCTGGGGATTATCTCCAGTCCGGGGATGTCCGTCGTATAGATTGCGTCACGCACGTCAGCATGGTCTATGATGCACTCATAAATGGAGCAGTCCACCTCCTGCAGGTCTACGCCCAGACCGCTCGAGGCATTGGCCTGTGGGTCGGCGTCAATGACGAGGACGGAGCGCTCCAACGTCGCCAACGAGGCTGCCAGATTGATGGTCGTGGTAGTCTTGCCCACACCGCCCTTCTGGTTTGCCAACGCTATTATTTTTCCTTGTTTCATAAAGTAATAAGGTGGGGAAATCCTTCTCCCTACTATTGTTTAAAAACTACAGTTCACTGGCAAAGTTACTACTTTTTTTTGAGAAACAATATGTTTCACGCCAGATAATACACATTTTTTACCAATTATGTAATACTTTTCAAAACTTTTTACTACCTTTGCCACGCTTTTTGGCGGTTCACGTTAAAAAGCGTACACGGATGCACCCGTAGTTTAATGGATAGAATTAAGGATTCCGGTTCCTTCGGTAGGGGTTCGATTCCCCTCGGGTGTACTACTGAAACAATCCCCACAAGCAATCATAAACATACAAAATTAGGCATCCCCACCCGATGCCACGCTGACCTATGAACAAGCAACACGCAACACTCATGGCGGCAATGACCGCCTACGACAAGGGCGACGTGCCCCGCATACAGCACTTCGTAAAGGTACACAACTTCGCCGCCACCATTGCGGCAGCAGAAGACCTCGACCCCGCAACGACATTCATACTTGAGACTGCAGCCATACTCCACGACATCGGCATCCACCCCGCCGAGGCCAAGTACGGCAACTGCAACGGCAAATACCAGGAGGAGCTCGGTCCCGCCGAGGCCGACCGCCTGCTGCGATCACTCGGCGGATACACCGACGAGCAGATAGAGCGCGTCTGCTTCCTCATCGGCCACCACCATACATTTAAAGGTATAGACGGCATGGACTGGCAGATACTCCTCGAGGCCGACTTCCTCGTCAACTCTTACGAGGACAACCTCTCCCCCAGCGCCATCCGCACCTTCGAAAAGAACGTCTTCAAGACCCAGACAGGCAAGCAGCTCCTAGAAGCAATGTGGGGCTTCGCCGCAGAAGATTCAATCGAAGAAAAGCCACTCACCCCCTACGAGCAGTACTGCCGCGAGCAGGCCAAGGAACAAGAGGAGGAGTTCGACGACACCCGTTGCTTCCCTGAGCAACCCGAGGGACAGTTCGTTCGCGGACATTAATACGCCCCACAGCAGACTACATTCCCCACTTCTATAGCCTGCCAAAACACAGCTTTTCTTAGCAGTTTTGGCAGCCTATAAGCATATTTTTTTGTAACTTTACAACCTACTTGGAATAGAAGGGTCATAGGGACATAAAAGAGCACACACATTCATTTTTTCCTTGAAATATTTGGCTCTTTGCGGAATTTACAGTATTTTTGCCGAAAAAAAAATAGACGGCAGCGATGGAAGACGTTTTAAAGATAGCATCCTACATAAGCCAACGCTACGAGTACCATTTTGGTGTTCGCATCGAAGAGATAAAGCTGCACATACTGCTTTATTTCGCTCAGCGTGAGTGTATGGTTCAGACGGGTCATCCTCTGTTTGCGGAGAACTTCTCTGCATCAGACGGAGCAGTCTCCGTTCCTGCCGTGCATGCAGCGTATGTAGCAGATGCACTACACACCAAACTTTCTGATGAGGTCCTCCAAGAGTACATACCGATTTTCGACCACATTTTCAAGAGTTATGCAGCCAAGGATATGATAGGCTTGACCACCCTTATCCAGAGCGAGTACTCTTGGAAAAGAGCGCACGAAGAAGACACCCCCGTAAAACTTGTTCATGTCGGAGACATTGCCAAGGATGCAGAACGAATACGCAACAGACGATTTCTACTGAAACATCTGCAAGATTTCCGCAATCCAATATACGTATGATGACATTGACCGAACAACAGCAACAGGCGTTACAATCATTTCACTGCGAGCGATTGTCAGCCAATGAGGCCAACTTTCGTTTGATCGGTGATTTTTACAACGCAAAGAACAATAGCCTTGTCGACACACTGCAAAACGAAGCGTACGATGACGACCTGAATAATCGCATAGCCTACTACGTAGTGAAAGACGGGGACGGGAACATCCTGTTCTTCTTCTCCTTGAAGTGCGGGTTGCTCTATGATGAATTCATTGAGGGCGACCGTCTCAAGGAAATGCAGTCCTTCTATGCCCACATCCTACAGATATGCAAGAATGAAATATTGTCGGTAGAGGACCGACTGGCGGCCAACTCTCTTCTAAAGTTTCCCACCCTCCTTTTTCTTGACTATAGACAAGCAAAATACTCGTAAT
>CAVAHD010000029.1:0-36400 GCA_963588475.1 Oscillospiraceae bacterium
AACAACGTGGACGGCAACTGCCAACAACGTGGACGGCAACTGCCAACAACGTGGATGGCAACTGCCAACAACGTAGATGGCAACTGCCGCACATCGTCCAGAGCTGCTTTTTTGCACACTGTCTCACTGACACAACAATGTGATGTGCAAGTGGCAAGTGCTTTGTCATTAAAATCAAACCAAAACTTTGGCAGTGTTGAGAATTTGTCTTAACTTTGCACATACTATTTTTACTAGCAAGTAAACACCACCCAAAGAGCTTCTACATAGATGAACCCTATTACCCAGACCATATTGTTGTCGGCTTCGGCAGTGAGGATGCTGCCGCATATTGCCCTCTATCTCCTCCACCGGAAGGACGTGGAGGCTGACTTGCTGCGCGTGCAGGACAAGAAAGCTACCTTGCTTAACTTCATCAAGGCCTGCACACGTGAGCGAACTTTTCGTAACCTCTTTTACTATCGCATAGGCGAATACCGGTCGGCACTGATAAGCTGGCTGCTGCCGGCGGAGCGCACCATGACCATCTGGTGCCCACACATAGGCAAGGGGGCACACTTCGAACACAGTTACGCCACTTACCTCAATGCCGAGTCCATCGGCGAGGACTTCTATTGCCTCCAGATGGTGACACTGGGCAACGGCAAGGGAGGTCGCCCCACCATCGGCGACCACGTAAAGATTTACACCGGAGCCACGATATTTGGCGGCATACGAATCGGAAACAACGTAACCATCGGGGCCGGCGCTGTGGTATTCCAGGACGTGCCCGACGGAGCTACAGTGGTAGGTAATCCAGGAAGAGTCGTTAAAAATGATAAAAAATATACGTAGGTAGGTAGATTATTGAGCTTTTATAGTAACTTTGTGCCCACATTCATTTAGCACACACAACACACACAGAGCTTAACTGCAAATCTTTACTAGTTACTAATGAATCTCAATAAGAAAACACACCAGACAGCGTGGGGGATAGCCACACTGTCTATCCTTACATTGCTACCCACCACCAAACTGTATGCGCAGGACGACGCCGATGAGCTGAAGCAACACTACGTGAAGGGCGACACGCTCAGCTTCTACGCCGATGCCTTCGTGCTCCCCGAGGGCGCCAACCTCGACCGTCTGCTGCGCAAACTGCCGCACGTCACTTACTATAGCAGCGGCAACGTGGAGATTGACGGCATAAAGGTGAAGGAGATGATGGTGGACGGCAAGACGTTCTTCAAAAACGCTATCTCAACACTAACCTCGCGCATTCCGGCCTACGCCATCTATATGGTAAAGTTCTACGACTACGACCAGGGCAAACGACTCACCATCACGCTGAAGAAGGAATTCAAGGGCAAGTGGTGGGCGGAGTTCTCGGCGGCCCTCGGACCCGATAGCCGCTACTCCGACAAGGCCTTCGTCATGATAGACGACAAGAAGCTGCGCATGACGGCCTACGTCAACTTCAACGACATCAACGACTCGCGCCAGCCGGGACAGGAGACCGAGTGGACCCCAGCAGAGGCCGCCAAAAACCAACGCACTACACAGATGGCGGGATGGGACTACAGATGGAAACAAAAGAAATGGGACGTGACGGGATACATCACCTTCAACCGCACCAACACGCACTCCGTCACCGACATCAACCGCACCAACTTCATCAGCTCCGGCAACACGTTCCAAACGTCGCACGCCGACGGCAACAACATCAAGACGAAGATAGAGACCTACCACGACTTCCACGCCATACTGGGCAAGGTGGACCTGCACGTGAAGCCTAAGTTCGTCTACAACGACGCCGACAACACCACGACGACCGACGCCACACTCGACGGGGAGCAGACCGTCTACGACGAAGCCACCAACGACAGCACCACGACACGCACCCGAGTCAACGACAGCCACAACGTTGTCTCCTCTACCAGCCGCAACTATACGGCCAACCTCGTGGCTACGGCCAGCATAAAGTTCGACAACAAGCGCAAGCAGGTGAAGATGGAAGCGGGCGGCACAAACAAGGGCGGCAAGGAGGCAAAGCTGACCGACCAGACCATCAACTACTACGATGCCAGTATCGACTCCACATACCACTACCGCCAGCTGCTGACGACGCGCCCCATAGACTACCTCGACATCTACACGAAGATGAGCTACCTCTGGCTCACCAAGCACACGCTCGGCACCATACAGTTCCAGGTAAAAGGCATCAGCCAGCACGAAGAGATGCTGGAGGAGGGCACCAAGAATGGAAACAACAGCTACGACCAGCACGAGAAGGATACGTACTGGGAGTGGTTGCTCAAGTACCGCTGGAGCAAGGTGAACTCCTGGGGCGTATGGAGCATGAACCTGTACCTGCCGCTCGGCGTACACCACATCACACGTACCTACGAGCGGTCGGACTACTACCGACAGCACACGCGCAACCACGTCTCCTTCGACGCAAAGAACACATACTTCCAGTGGCGAAGCAACAATCTGCAGCACAAGCTGACGCTCTTCTTCCAGAGCACCACAACCCTGCCCGAGGTGGAGCAGCTGGAGGACGTCACCATCACCACCGACGCGCAGAACTACTATAAGGGTAACGACAACCTCAAGAGCCAGCTCTACACGGACTCCCGTCTGACCTATACGTATCTGAGCAAGAATATGCGTTATGAGGTGGGCTTCCAGATAGAGCGCGAGCAGACCGTCAACGCCATCGTAAAGAGACTCTGCTACGACCGCCCGTCGGGCAAGAAGCTGTACACCTACGACAACGCCAACGGCGTGCACAACACGAAGATGTCGTGGATTCTCGGTCTGCCGCTGACGCACTCCGGCAACCTGCAACTGCACAACAACCTCGCCCTGGCACGCAAGATAAGCGTCAGCCTCGAAGACAAGAAGGCGGATAACGACGACATCGTCACTACATGCAAGGAGACGGCCGTAAGAAGCATCGACGACGACCTGCGTCTGAAGCTGAAGCTGGGGCAACAGGTGTTAACGCTACGCTCACGCTTCCGCCAGTCGTACTCGCAATCAGGCTCCACCGTGTCGCACCCTATCGACTACGAGGTAGGACTGCTGGCACACCTGCAACTGCCTTGGGGGCTCGACCTTGCCAACAACTTCAACCTCTACTGTCGCCGACAGTACGCCTCAAGCCAGCTCAACACCAACGACTTCGTATGGGATGCCCGACTGGTGCGCACGTTCATGAACGGAAAACTGATGGTAGTACTGGAAGGCTTCGACCTGCTGCGCAAGCTGAAGCACGTCGACTACACCATTACGGAAAGCTACGCCAGCAGCCAGTCTACCAACGTCATTCCGTCGTACGCCATGGCCTGCGTGGTCTACCGCCTCAACTACAGCAACAAGAAATACCGCAAGGGACTGCACTGGTACTAATGCCAAACGTTAGGTATTTTTGACCTCCCAGGCAAAGATTTATATCACAATATCCTTGTGCAAAGGGAAAAACCACTAACTTTGCACAGTAATTAGCACATGAAACGTTCGCTCAACATATTGATGGCCTTGCTCCTCTCGCTCACGATTGTATACCTGAGCGTGGGAGCATCCGTCATGCACTGCCTCAGCAGCAACACACTGAGGGTGGGCATGGCTGCCAACGTTTGTGCGACGAAGAAGAGCCACGACACGAAGCATTGCTGCCACCACGACAACTCCGTGGCGCAATGGAAGAAGCACTGCATGGACATCAAGCAGGTGAAGCTCTCGCCTACTCCGCTCATGCAGAAGGTGCAGTTTGACGCTGCACCGGCATTTGCAGGCATCGCCCCGTGGGCATGGTCCATTGTGCCACGCCCCGTAGTATGCCACATAAAAAAAGCCAGATACGCCCTGGGCAGAGAGGCGCACGCACCACCGCCGAGGGAGTATCTGGCTCTTATCAAAGTCCTGATTATTTGATCTTTTCCCAGTTTGAAATCTGGTTGCAATGGAATCTTTGTACCTTTGCAACCCGTTAGCACGTGTACCTAACCCAAGCCGTTACGTACATTATTTATTATATGTAGGCGGCTACCGCCATTCTAAAGGAAAAGACAGACACTAATGAAACAAAAATATCTGCTGTTCAGCGCCTTGTCCACTATGGCAAGCACTGGAGCATACGCACTGACTGCGGAGGGGACTGACTCCATCTCCGCCACCGACTCCACCGTATATAAGGACCAACAACTGCAAGAGGTAAACGTCGTGGCGCGCCGTGCCGGAACGTCACGCATGCGCGGTGCCATCAACGGCATGAACATCAACCAGCAGGAGCTCTTCAAGGCTGCCTGCTGCAACCTCGGCGAGAGTTTCACCACCAATCCGTCCGTGGACGTGGCATACAGCGACGCCGCCACGGGGGCACGCCAGATAAAGCTGCTCGGCCTCTCCGGCACCTACGTGCAGATGCTCACGGAGAACATGCCCAATTTCCGTGGAGCCGCCATCCCATATGCCCTGGGCTACGTGCCCGGTCCGTGGATGAAGGGCATACAGGTGTCCAAGGGCAGCGCATCGGTGAAGAACGGTTACGAGTCCATCACGGGACAGATTAACGTGGACTACCTACAGCCCGAAGACGAGCGGAAGGTGGAGGCCAACATCTTCGGCGACACGAAGAGCCGCATCGAGGTGAACGCCGACGCCAACGTGCACCTGTCCGACAAATGGGCGACGGAGATACTGCTGCACCACGAGAACATCATCAAGAACCACGACGACAACGGCGACGGCTTTTACGATATGCCTGGTAGGGAGCAGTACAACGTGCAGAACCGTTGGGTGTACAAGGGCAGCAAGTACATCTTTCACGGCGGACTGGGAGCACTGAAGGAGATACGCACCAGCGGACAGGACGACGAGCACTCCGATGCCGCCATGCACAACCCGTACCGCATCAAGCTGCACACCTACCGCTACGAGGGCTACATGAAGCACGCCTTCATCATCAACCCCGAGCATGGCACGAACATTGCTTTCATGACTTCAGCATCCATGCACCAGTTCGATGCCACGTACGGCAACAAATACTACGACCTCAACGAGAAGAACCTCTACGGCTCGCTGATGTTTGAGACCAACTTCTCCGCCAGCCACAACCTATCAGCCGGACTTAGCCTCAACCACGACTACCTCGGGCAGGACGGCAAGGAGACCACCCCTGGTGCATACGCACAGTACACCTACACGCTGGGCACGACACTGACGGCAATGGCAGGCGTGCGTCTGGACCACAGCTCCATGTACGGCACCTTCGTCACGCCACGCTTCCACCTCAAATACTCCCCAACAGACATCGCCAGCCTGCGTCTCTCGGCCGGAAAGGGCTACCGCACCGTGTTTGCCTTGGCAGAGTACAACTACCTCTTGGCAAGCGGTCGACAACTGCTGATAGCCGACCACCTCAAGCAGGAGGAGGCATGGAACCTCGGATTCAGCGCTGCCCTCAACATACCGCTGGCCGGCAAGACGCTGAAGGTGAATGCGGAGTATTACTACACGGACTTCAAGAACCAGGCCGTGGTGGACTACGACAGCGACTCACGCTACATCACCATAGACAACCTGCAGGGGAAGTCCTACTCACACACCTTCCAGATAGACGCC
Organism: Oscillospiraceae bacterium; assembly: GCA_963588475.1. Lineage (GTDB taxonomy): Bacteria > Bacteroidota > Bacteroidia > Bacteroidales > Bacteroidaceae > Prevotella. Next base: position 5,608 of record CAVAHD010000029.1, read on the forward strand.
ACCTACCCCATCGTCAAGGGGCTGGAGCTGACTGCCGCCTACCGCCTCAACGACGTGCGCTGCACCTACAACGGCACGCTGAAGGAGAAGCCGCTGACCAGCAAATACAAGGCCCTGCTGACGGCATCGTACAAGACTCCTCTGGGACTGTGGCAATTTGATGCCACGCTGCAGCTGAACGGCGGCGGACGCAACCCCGACCCGTACACGTTGGCAGACGGCACACCGTCGTGGTCGCCGCACTTCAGCAGCTACGAGCAGGTGAGCGTACAGGTGACACGCTGGTTCCGCCACTGGAGCATCTACGTAGGCGGAGAGAACCTCACTGGTTTCAAGCAGAAGACACCCATCTACGGCTCCTCCAACCCGTGGGGCAAGGACTTCGAGCCTACCCTGGTGTGGGGTCCCGTAGAGGGCCGCATGTTCTACGCCGGAGTCAGGGTGCACTTTTAGCGATAAACATTAAACCAATAAAGATATAATGAAGAAGTTACATCAACTATGCAGCCTCGCGGTCTGCCTACTTATTGTCGCCTCCCTCGCCATGGTGAAGTACGGCAGCATCTGGGGGCATGAACTAACTGGGGACAGCCAAACGGAGAAGCCCGTTGACAACGACACACTGCGCACTCTCCTCGACGGCACGGTAGTCATCAACACAACGGCCCTCGGCGCGGACATCACGGGCTACGCCGGAAAGGTACCGTTAGAAATCTCGCTTAAAGACGGGAAGGTGATACAAGTAAAGGCACTGGAAAACGCCGAGACACCGGAGTTCTTCAGTGAGGCTTCCGCCTTGCTCTCCAAATGGAACGGCAAGACGGTGGACGACGCCCTTGCCCTCCACGTGGACGGCGTGTCGGGAGCCACATTCTCCTCCAAAGCCATCGTGGGCAACGTGCAGCGCGGACTGACGTACGCTAAGCAGAAAAGCAACGACAACACGGTTTCCGAAGCCAGCAGCACCCTGTCCGCCTTCGACCCGTCAGCCAAGAACATTGCCGGACTCGTCGTGGTGCTGATGGCGGCCATACTGCCGCTCTTCGTCAAGAACAAAACGTACCGCCTCTGCCAACTGTTGCTCAACGTCGTCGTACTGGGCTTCTGGTGCGGAGCGTTCCTGTCGTACACCTCGCTGCTTGGCTACATGGCGAACGGCTTCAACGTGCTCGCCCTGCTCGTCCCCTTCGTCATGCTCGTCACGGCGTTCGTCTATCCACTCTTCGGCAAGAAGACCTACTACTGCACCCACGTCTGCCCCTTCGGCTCGCTGCAGCAGGTAGTAGCCAAGAGTGTAAAGTACAAAGTAAAGATGAGCCCCAAAACCGCCCATCGTCTTGACCTCTTCCGCCAGGTGCTGTGGGCATTGCTGATGCTCTGCATCTGGGGAGGCGTATGGAGCGACTGGACTGACTACGAGCCGTTCTCGGCCTTCATCTTCCAGTCGGCCTCATGGATAGTCATCGCCCTGGCAGCAGCCTTCGTGCTCATGTCGTTCATCATTACAAGACCCTACTGCCGCTTCGTCTGCCCGATGGGCACGCTACTCAAACTGAGCCAGGCATCCAAGTAACATTACAAACATAAAACGTAGAAGAAAATGAATGCATCCAAATTATTGAATATAGTATTGGCAATAGCCCTCGTCGTGGTTTGCGCAAGATGGGCGATGAGTGGTGCCACCAAGTCGGCTAAGGGAGAAGAAGATTCCACCGACATCGTATATCAGAACATCATGACCCGCTCGTCGGTGCGTGCTTACCTCGACAGACCTGTGGAGGACGATAAAATCGAAAAACTCTTACGTGCCGGCATGGCGGCACCTTCGGCGGTAAATTTACAGCCCTGGCACTTCGTGGTGGTGAAGGACAAAGCAACACTGGAGAAGATAGCTGAGGTAACTCCGAATGCCCGTATGGCAAAGGATGCGCCGTTGGCCATCGTGGTGTGTGGCGACATGACCAATGAGAAATCTGCCATGGTGCGAGAGTTCTGGAGCCAGGATGCCTCTGCTGCTACCGAAAACATCCTTCTTCAGGCGCACGGTATGGGACTGGGGGCTGTATGGACGGGTACTTATCCTAGCCAGGAGCGATGCGATGCCGTCTCTGCCCTGCTCCATCTGCCCGACCATATCATCCCGTTCTCTACCATCGTAATTGGTTATCCGAAGGGCGAGACTACTCCCAAGGACAAGTGGAAACCAGAGAATATATCCTACGAGGTGTTTGGAGGAAAGAAGGAGGGTGCTGCAACACAAAAAACTGCGGAGAAAACGGCAAGTCCAAAGGACTTCGAGGAGTTTGACGTGACCACCGATTTCCACGGCAATCCCTTCACTTACTTCAAGGGCAAGGGACTCCTGCTTGCTGTTGGCGATGAGGCAGACCACAACGAGATGACCATCGGATGGGGTGCCCTCGGCAACATCTGGGAGAAAGGCATGTCGCTGATGACAGTCTATGTGGCACCGGGCAGATACACCTTCAAATATATGGAGAAGGCGAAGTACTTCACCGTGATGGAGTTTGACGAAGCCCACAAGGACATCCTCCAGTATATGGGAACCCACAGCGGTCGCGACGGCGACAAGGCAAAAGCATTGGGCTTGCATACCCTCTATACGGAGCACGGCACTCCTTACTTCGAGGAAGCCAAGACCGTCTTCGAGTGCGAGATGATTTACCACGCCCCGTTTGACCCCAAGGGATTCGGCGAGATGCCAAAGAACCAGTACGCCAACTTCCCCGCCGGCATCCACTCGATGTATATGGGCAAGATAGTGAAGGCTATGAGGAAGTAACTGGACTTGCCCTCTATGTATAACATTTCAAAATCAAAATAACAGAATGAAAAAGAATCTATTAGTAATGGCAATGATGCTGACGGCGGCTGTCGCCTTCGGCAAAGACCTAAAGACCGTAGTGTTCACCACCACACCGCAGATGCACTGCGCCAACTGCGAGAACAAAATCAAGAGCAACCTGCGCTTCGAAAAAGGCATCAAAAGCATAGAGACCAGCGTAAACGACCAGACCGTCACCGTGCAGTACGACTCCGCCAAGACAACGCCGGAGCAACTGCAGAAAGGCTTCGAGAAGTTCGGCTACAAAGCCCGAGTGCTGAAGGCCGGCGAGAAGGTCAGCAAGAACGCCCATGAGAAGTGCGACTTGATGTAACGAACCGTCTTGTAACAATACGTCTATAGCAAAGAAGGGCCACAGGGAAAACTCCCCGTGGCCCTTCTTTTTTTTACATTAGCTCCGGCAATTTGTTCCAATCTTCCGTCTCGTCAACGGAGAGTCCGTTGTGGGCTCTTATTGCCTTGACGAACGCGGTGCCGAGGGTTTCCTGCTTGTGGGCCCCCACCCCGGAGACTGTTCCGAAGGCTCGCAGCGTCTTGGGCTGCTGCGTAGCGAGAAGGTGCAGCGTGCGGTCGCTGAAGATGACGTACGGCGGCACGTCCTTTTCCTGTGCCAACTGCTTGCGCAGCGTGCGTAAAGACTCAAACAGGGCTGCGTCCTCTGTCTTAGCGTCCTGCAGCGGTGTCTCCAGCGAATGACTGCGCAGAGTTGTCTGGCTTTGCTTTCTGCCTTTAACGGTGAAATCCTCGCGGCTGATGACTGCCAACCGCGCCTCCTTGCGGCCGTACAGTACATCGGCTCCGAGCGGCGTCACCTTCACGTGCGATTTGTCTTTGTAGTCTATCTCCAGATAGCCCAGCTGGAGCATCTGCAGCAGGTAGTCGTGCCAATCCTTGAACGGAACGTCGCGCCCACAACCAAAGGTCTTTATCTGGTTGTAGCCCTTCAGATAGACCTCACGACTGGCGGTGCCGCGTAGTATGTCCACGAGCATTCCGAAGCCGACGTTCTGCTGGGTACGCATTACCGCCGACAGGGCCTTCTGCACCAGTATGGTGCCGTTGAACCGCTTCGGCGGATTCTTGCAGACGTCGCAGTTGTTGCAGTCGTGCTCCATCATCTCACCAAAGTAGTTGAGCAGTATTCTACGGCGGCACACCTGACTCTCCGCATACTCCTGCATGCGGTCCAGCTTCTCCTTGTTTATCTCAAGCTGTCCGCTGTCCTCGGCAAACTTGCGGAGGGTGATGATGTCGCCGACTTGATAGAACAGCACCGTCTCGCACGGCAGACCGTCGCGGCCTCCGCGCCCTATCTCCTGGTAGTACCCCTCGATGCTCTTGGGCAGATTGTAGTGCACCACAAAGCGCACGTTGCTTTTGTCTATTCCCATACCGAAGGCCACCGTGGCGCAGATGACGTCTATGCCGTCGTTGCCGAACGCCTCCTGTATGGCATCGCGCTCCTGCGGCGTGAGTCCAGCATGGTAAGCCTTTGCACGAATGCCGTTCTCCTGCAGTTTCTCCGCCAAGCTCTCCGTGGTCTTCCTGCTCAGACAGTACACCACCCCACTTTCGTTAGGATGACGTTTGATGAGCGACAGCACCGCCTTCAGCTTGTCGCGAGCCGAATAGCCGCGCCGCACATCGAGCGACAGATTGGGGCGGTCGAAGGAGGAAATGAATACCTTAGCTTCACCGTTGGCGTCCTTGGTCAGCCGCAACTGCTGTATGATGTCCTCCTTGGTTATCTTGTCCGCCGTAGCGGTAAAGGCCGCCACGGGCACGTCGGGGAACAGCTCCTTCAGCCTGCCCAGCTGCGTGTACTCCGGGCGGAAGTCGTGTCCCCATTGCGAGATGCAGTGCGCCTCGTCCACGGCAAACATGCTTACCCTCAGGCTGCCCGTCTTGTTGTTCTCAGCTGCACGGCGCAGTATGCCGTACTCCAGTTCGGATAGCAGCCTCTCCGGCGACACGTACAGCAGCTTGTATTGTCCACGGTACGCCCGCTCGGCTATCACCCTGTTCTCCTCGTCGGAGCCGTTGCTGTTGAGCGCGGCAGCCTCTATGCCGTTGGCACGCAGGTTCTCCACCTGGTCCTTCATCAACGATATGAGGGGCGAGACGACTATCGCCGTCCCGTCCATCATCAATGCCGGTATCTGGTAGCAGATGCTCTTTCCGCCGCCCGTAGGCATCAGCACGAGGCAGTCCTGCCTGTTGAGGATGTGACCGATGATAGACTCCTGCATGGGTCTGAACCCGTCATATCCAAAGTATTTTTTGAGTGTTGCTTGCATCAGTCTGTACTCTTTACAATCATACCACCCCTATCAGCTCTACCTCAAAAATGAGCGTGCTGCCGCCGGGGATGCCGGGCTGCGAGAATTTGCCGTAGCCCATCTCTGCCGGGATGTACAGCTCCCACTGGTCGCCTACGTGCATGCGTTGCATGGCCACTATCCATCCGTCTATCAGGTCGCTCAGACGCATGGCGAAGGGCACTCCTCCGCGACTGCTGTCAAACTTCTTGCCGTTGATGGTCCAACCCGTATAATGGGCCGTGACGACGCTGCGGCGCGAAGGCTGGGCGCCATTGGGGTCGCCCGTCTTCAACACCTTATAGTATATGCCCTGGGGGAGCGGCAGCACGCCCTCCTCCTTGGCCTTCTCCGCCAGCCAACGCTTGTTGGCCTCTATGTATTCCTTTTTTGCCATACCCCTTTTTTTATCTGATGAAGTTTGTAGGATTCCACTCCTCACGCTCTGGCATGCCGAACTTCTCCTTGCCCAACTGTATGCTCTTCACGAGGAAGGCCATGTTGCGTGCCAACTGGCGCATTATCTGTAGTCCCTCGGCATCCTGTGCTGCCTCGCCCGGCATGCGGCCGTGTACGTTGTTCCAGTATTGTGACGACACGACGGGCATATTGGAAATGGTGAAGTACTTGTTCAGCACGTCGAACGTGGCTGTCGTACCTCCTCGGCGTGCCACGGCTACGGCGGCACCCACCTTCATGCTCTTGTCGAACGTGGCGGAGTAGAACAGGCGGTCCAAGAACGAGAGCAGCGTACCGGCAGGCGAGGCATAGTACACGGGCGAACCGACAACGATGCCGTCTGCCGTCTCAAACTTCTTGTTAACCTCGTTCACCACGTCGTCAAACACGCACTTGCCCATCTCGCGGCACTTGTTGCAGGCGATGCACCCGTGCACGTCCTTCTGTCCGACGTGTATTATCTCAGCCTCAATGCCTTCAGCTTCCAGCGTTTTGGCTACTTCACTAAGAGCGATAAATGTGTTGCCCTCCCGTTTAGGGCTTCCGTTGATAAGTAGAATCTTCATAATGTTTTGTGACAATTTCCAAGTAGGTATTTCTTCTTTTTAGCGGCAATCATTTACAGACCTTCTGAATACTGCCGCTAATTGCATGCAAAGGTACTCATTCTTAGTGAAAATACAAAGGCCAACGTTCGCATAATAAAAATTATTAGTACCTTTGCAGCATTATTGCGGCTAAACGCTAAAAAGGGGCTCAACGGGGATTGTCCACTAGCTCCCCATAATCGGTATTTTGAAAACAAGTGAAACACTCTATCATAGATCGCATCAACCAGCTGGCAAGGGACAAAGAGACTTTTCTCTTTGTCGTTAACTATACGGGCACGGAGGCTTACATCCGGAAGCTGAAAGACATAGACCCCGCCGAGTGTCTCTACGACATCGGTGGGGTGTCCAATGACAAGGGACTGGCACCGGCTGCCTCTGCTGAGCTTAAGACATGGAGCGTAAAGGCGCCGCCATACGAGGAGTACCGTAGGGGCTTCGACACCGTAAGGAGGAACATACTGGCCGGCAACAGTTATCTCGCCAACTTCACATGCCAAGCCGCCGTAGACTGCAACCTATCCCTTAGGGATATCTTTTTGAAATCCAAGAGTTCATACAGGTTATTGCTCAACAGCGAGGACTGCCGCCACGGGCGTTTCGTCTGCTTCTCGCCGGAGACTTTCATCAGGATAAAGGAAGGCAGAATATTCTCCTACCCCATGAAAGGCACGATAGACGCATCTATACCCGACGCACGGCGCATACTGAAGGAGGACGGGAAGGAGGCGGCAGAGCACGCCACCATCGTAGACCTGATACGCAATGACCTAAGCCGCGTGGCCTCCGACGTTCGGGTGGACAGGTACAGATACATGGACGTGCTGCACACCAACCATGGGGACATCATACAGACCAGTTCAGAAATAAGCGGACTGCTGCCCGACGACTACCGCAACCACATAGGCGACATACTGGCCGCACAACTCCCGGCTGGCTCCATCACGGGGGCACCCAAGGACAAGACCCTGCAGATTATCCGTGAAGCCGAAACGTACGAACGGGGATTCTACACGGGCATCATGGGGATATACGACAAAGGAAACATAGACTCAGCCGTCATGATACGCTTCGTGGAAGAGGAGGAGAACGCAGGGCTTACCTTCAAGGCTGGAGGAGGTATCACCTCACTGAGCGTATGCAGACGAGAGTATGAGGAAGCCATACAGAAGATGTACCTTCCTTTCAAATAAACCATCACACACTTACCACATATGGAACAACTATTCGTAGAGACCATCAAGATACAGGACGGCGAGCTGCAGCACCTTAACTACCATCAGGCAAGGATGGAAAAGACCATCCGCCGTTTCTTTCCAGCATTATACGGTAGCCCCACCATGCCGCTATCGTTGGAACAACTCCTACTGGCTAACGACGAAACAGAGCGTCCCATACTGTCTGTAACGGAGCCTGGCACGGTCAAGGCGCGCGTAGTCTACGGCGGACACGGCGTTGAGAGCATTGAATACACCCCATACGTCATGCGTGAGATAAAGAGTCTGCGAGTGGTAGCTAATGACTCCATCGACTATCCTTACAAGAGCTGCGACCGCTCGCAACTGACCCAGTTGGCAGCACTAAAAGGCAACTGCGACGAGGTGATTATAATGAAGCACGGACTACTAACCGACACGTCCTTCACCAACCTCGCCATCTACGACGGTAAAGAGTGGCTCACCCCTAGACAGCCTCTGCTGGCCGGCACAAAACGCGAATACCTTCTAGACCAAGGCATAATAAAAGAGGCCGACATCACTCTGACCGACCTTAGGGCAGCCAGAAGAGTCAGCCTCTTCAATGCTATGATAGAGTTTGAGGAAATGGAAGTGGATGCTTCCATGTTGATTTACGAGGGGTAGCCCCACGCTACTCCATCCTGCCGTACTTCATCTCCTTGCCTTCCTTATCGTACTCCTTGCGCTTGCCTACAGGAGGCTCAGTAAGGGTGATGCGCACCACAGCTGTGCGGGCCAACGAACGGGCTACGTCCTGGTCGAAGGCATCCATGTGCTGGGGGAGGAAACGCTGGCAGATGAGTCGCAGACCGTGTATCTTCTCCTCGTCGTCGGTGACCAACTCCGCACGTCCAAATGCAATGGCAGATTTGTACTGTAGGGTAAAGTCGCCATCCAATGGTCCTACCGTTGGCACACAGCGTGTTACGGCAGACAGACACACCTCCGGATGCGCCTTTATCGCATCCAGTTTCTTGCCCTCGAGGGCACAGTGGAAATACCAGTTCACATCGTCGTCGGAAGCAAGCGACAGTGGCAATCCGTATGCCTTGCCCTCTGCGTCGGTGAAACTCACGGTGATGTAAGCAGCCTTGTGCATCAGTTCCAATGCCCACTGGCTGTCCATCGCTCTTGATTCTTTTCTCATGTTGACTTGATTGTTTGTTTTATCGTTATTGTTCACTTTTCAAATACGTGCTGATGCCAACCAAAGGTTTCCTATCTGTGCTGTCTTTCCAGCGCAGAAGTTGCCTGTATATCTTTCTTTTCATAAAACTCTCTTTTTAAGCCGTCACGGCGGCAAAGTTACACTTTTTCGAGGATACAAACAAGGATTTGCTACACTTTTTCGAGGATAAGCGCAACAGACAGGCTTGCCTCCACTGGGCTTTCAACAAGAAAAACGCACCTCTACACAATATAAATGGAGTGCTCACGTTATTAATACGTGCGTACATATTGTGCGCAGTAAAAAACACAAGAGATACACACATGATTGAATACATCAAAGGCGAACTTGCCGACATCACACCAACACAGGCCGTAGTAGAGGCACACGGCGTAGGATACGCCATGAACATTTCGCTCAATACCTATACTGCCATTCAGGGCAAGAAGGACGTGAAGCTGTACGTACACGAAGTGCTGCTCACCGGCGGACGCGACGACTCGTACACCCTCTACGGCTTCATCTCCAAACAGGAACGCGAGCTCTACCGTATGCTCATCAGCGTAAGCGGCGTGGGAGGCAACACGGCACGTATGATACTTAGTGCCACATCGCCAACGGAACTGGTGAACATCATCTCCACTGGCGACGAGAAGATGCTGAAGAGCGTCAAGGGCATCGGACTGAAGACGGCGCAGCGCATCATCGTTGACCTGCGCGACAAGATGGCCGCCAGCGGCATCATACAGGACTTCGCTTCCGGCGCCGGAATGCCACAGAGCGGACCCTCCGTAAACAGTGAAGTAAAGGAGGAGGCTGTAGGAGCACTGACGATGCTCGGCTTCTCCCCTGCCCCATCGGCAAAGGTGGTGACGGAGATTCTGCAAGGCTCGCCGAACATGCCAGTGGAACAGGTCATCAAACAGGCCCTCAAACTTATCAAATAGGGCTTTGGAAGCCTGACGTTACACACCAGCTCACAACCACACTTTGCGCAACATACACTTTGACATAACGAAGGTCTTAATGACCATGGCCATCGCCCTCGTGCTGCCTCTCTTCTTCGGCAGCGCGGGGGCGGTGGACGTTGTAGTGCAGGAGGATTCCATCCCCGATTCACTGCTGCATCCACGCTGGAAAATACAGCGTACCACGCCCGTTACCTACGACGACATGAACCAGGGCAGTGCCGACCTCAAGTGCCCAGAGAACATCAAGCAGGAGGTGGAGTACAACGATTCGCTGAACCGCTACGTACTCGGCACTCGCATGGGCAAGACATGGCTCGCCGCACCAATCATGATGGACCAGCAGGAGTACCTCAAGTGGAGCGAACGGAGCCTCATGCACGACTATTTTCGCGAGAAGAACTCGGAAATATTCCAGAAGAAGGGCAAAGAGAAGTTTGACTTCACGGACATGCACTTCAGCCTCGGACCGGCAGAGAAAATCTTCGGCCCGGGCGGCATCCGCGTACGCACCCTGGGTACGGCGGAGCTGAAACTCGGTGCCACCCTAAAGAGCGTCGACAACCCCTCGCTGCCTATACGCAACCGCAACACGATGAGCATCGACTTCGACGAGAAGATAAACCTCAACGTAACGGGTACCATCGGCGACAAGATGAAGTGGAACCTTAACTACAACACGGACGCTACGTTCGACTTCGACGCACAGAATATGAAACTGCGCTACGACGGCAAGGAGGACGAGATAATAAAGCTCGTGGAGGCTGGCAACGTCACCTTCCCGTCCAACTCGTCGCTCATACCGGGAGCATCGTCGCTCTTCGGCATCAGGACGGATATGCAGTTCGGACGACTGAAGCTGCAGACGGTGTTCTCACAGAAAACATCGTCGTCTACGAGCGTCTCCACCAGCGGCGGCGCACAGACTACGGCATTCGACTTCACGGCGGCAAACTACGAGGAGAACAGACACTTCTTCCTTGACTCGTACTTCCGCAACAACTACGACAGGTGGATGGCCACGCTGCCGACAGTACGCACGGGTATCACCATCAACCGCGTGGAGATTTGGGTGACCAACAAACGCGGACAGACAAGCAACACACGCGACATCGTGGCCTTCCCCGGCCTGGGCGAGAGCACCGGTGGCGCGACAACACCAAGCAACACCGCCAACGGACTGCACTCTGCCCTCAACAGCGCATACAGCGAGGCAAGAACCATCGACCAAGTGACAACGACCCTCGAGGGACAGAACATCGACGGCACCACGATGGAGGGCGGCAAGACGTACGAGAAGATTGAAAAGGCACGCCTGCTCACCTCGTCGGAATACACGCTGAACACGGCCATGGGCTACGTCTCGCTGAAGACGCAGCTGCAGTCGGACCAGGTGCTCGCCATCGCATACGAATATACCTCTGGCGGCGTGACCTATCAGGTGGGTGAGTTCTCCTCCGACAACAACGACGTCAGCAAGGCCCTCTTCGTAAAGTCGCTGAAGAACACCGACAACAATCCGCGTCAGCCCAACTGGCAGCTGATGATGAAAAACGTCTACTACCTCGCCTCGTCCGTAAAGAAGGACAACTTCCGTCTGGACGTGAAGTACAAGAGCGACACGGTGGGCGTGTACACTACGTACCTCCCAATCCCGATAAAGAAGGTGAAGGAGATGCCACTGCTACGACTCATCGGTGCCGACCGTCTTGACAATAACAACAACACACGCACAGACGGATACTTCGATTATGTGGAGGGTTACACCGTCAGCAACGGCCGCGTGTTCCTGCCTAAGGCGGAGCCGTTCGGAAGTGCGCTAAAGACAGTGCTGAGCAAATACATTACCAACGAAGACTCCATCAAAAAGTACATCTTCACCGAACTGTACGACTCCACCAAGACTGTGGCAAAGCAGATTGCCGAGAAGAACAAGTTCAAGCTCGTCGGCAAGTATAAGGGCACAAACGCCAACGTCATCTCGCTCGGGTCAAGCAACGTTCCGCAAGGCAGCGTCACCGTGACGGCTGGCTCGCAGACCCTAAAGGAGGGCACAGATTATACCGTGGACTACTCTGCTGGAGAAGTGACAATCATCAACCAAAGCATCATCGATGCAGGAACGGCCATCAACGTATCGTCGGAGAGCCAGTCGGACTACGCCATGCAGCGCAAGACACTCTTAGGTCTGAACTGGGAGTACGACTTCTCCAAGAACTTCCAGATTAGCGGTACGCTGCAGCACCTCAACGAGCAGAGCCTCACCACGAAGGTGACCATGGGAGCAGAACCCATGAGCAACACACTCTTGGGCTTCAACTTGCACTGGAAGCAGGAAAGCCAATGGCTAACAAACTTGCTCAACAAGATTCCGCTGCTGCACCTCAAGCAGCCTTCAAACATACAGTTCAATGCGGAGTTTGCAAAGCTGTTCTCCAGCATAGCATCCGGCACGCAGGACAACGCCTCGTACATCGACGACTTCGAGAGCGCCACGTCAAGCATCAGCCTACTCACGCCGACATCATGGCAGCTGTCAAGCGTGCCGACAAAGGATAATGATGGGGAATTTAAAAAGTCGTACAGCAAGACGGACCTGTCCTCGGGCTACCACCGCGCACGCCTTGCTTGGTACACCATCGACCCGCTCTTCACACGCCGCTCATCCAGCCTCACCCCAAGCTACATAAAGGGCGACCTGGACCTGCTCTCCAACCACTACGTCCGCGAAGTGTACATCAACGAACTGTACCCCAACCGCGATGTCAGCTCATACAGCGGAACGTCATCCACACTGTCCATCATGAACCTCGCCTACTACCCTGATGAGCGCGGACCATACAACTTCACGACGGACCTCACAGCACAGGGTAAACTGGCAAACCCGAAGAATTCGTGGGGAGGCATAATGAAGAAGCTCGACACCAACGACTTCGAACAGGCAAACATCGAATACGTAGAGTTCTGGATGATGGACCCCTTCATCTACACTCGTCAGGACGGTACGGCGCAGAAGCACTCTGGCAAACTCATAATCAATCTCGGCGAAGTGTCCGAGGACATCCTGCTCGACGGCAAGAAGTTCTACGAGAGTGGAATGCCCGTTACGGATGCCGAGGCCGGCAACGTCACCACCACGCAATGGGGTAAGGTGCCCGTGCAGAACACTATCACCTACGCCTTCGCCACCTCTGAGGGAGCACGCGCCAAACAGGACGTGGGCTTCAACGGCCTTAACGATGAGGAGGAGCAGCAGTGGCCGCAGTACCAGGACTTCCTCAACTACGTCAAGGCGAACGTCACGTCAGCAGAAGCACGCGACTCCATCCTCAACGACCCCGCAGCAGACAACTACCATTATTTTCGCGGAACAGACTGGGACGACCGCCGCACAGGCATCCTCGAGCGTTACAAGTACATCAACAACCCACAGGGCAACTCCCCCGACTCCGACTCCCGCAACGAGGCGTACGACACCTCGTACAAGACCACACCGGACGTAGAGGACATCAACCAGGACTACACCCTCAACGAGTACGAGAAGTACTACGAGTACACCGTAGCCATCAACCCAGACAGCATGCAGGTGGGCAGCAACTACATCGTAGACCAGCGCACCGTGTCCCCCACCTTGCGCAACGGTACGCAGGAGGAAGTGCACTGGTACCAGTTCCGCGTGCCCATCAGACGCGGCAAGTCCGTCGGAGGTATGTCGGACATCTCTTCCATCCGCTTCATGCGTGTCTACATGACCGAATTCGAGGAGCCTACCGTACTACGTTTCGGCAGCCTCGACCTCGTACGCGGCGACTGGCGCATCTACGACCAGAGCATCTCCGGTGCATCGGCCAACCCAACGGCAACGTTCACAGCCTCGTCCATCTCCATCGAGGAGAACAGCGACAAGAAGCCGGTGAACTACATTCTGCCGCCAGGCATCTCGCGCGTCACCGACCCTACGCAGCCACAGCTTACCGAGAACAACGAGGAGGCCATGCGAATAGACGTGAGCAACATGGCAGCAAACGATGCCGTTGCCGTGTACAAGAACACAAGCTACGACATGCGCCACTACAACCAGCTGCAGATGTTCGTTCACGCCAACACAACCCAAACCAACACCACACAGCTGGCAAACAACGAGCTGGCACTCTTCATAAGACTCGGCTCGGACTACAACACCAACTACTACGAGTACCTGATACCGCTCAAACTCACCCCCGAGGGGCAGTACGATATGAACTCCAACACGGACAAGCGCATCGTCTGGCCGGAGGAAAACATGCTCAACCTCACCCTCTCAAAGCTCACCGCTCTGAAGAAGCAGCGCAACAAGATGAGGGCACAGGGACAGGCATCGTACTCCACCGCATATACCATCAACGACTCGGACACGCCAAAGAACCAGATTAGCATCATGGGCAACCCAACGCTGGGCGAAGTGCGCACCATCATGATTGGTGTGAAGAACCTCTCCGGCACCACGAAGGACGGTGAAGTGTGGGTCAATGAACTGCGACTGCTCGAACCGGCCAGCGAAGGCGGTTGGGCTGCCGCTGCCGACCTCAACGTGCAGCTCTCTGACCTCGGCTCCGTATCGGCATCAGGCAAATACGTCAGCGACGGCTTCGGCGGTCTGGAGCAGAAAGTACTCGAACGCTCCACAGACAAATACGGCACGTACAGCGTGACAACGAATCTGGAGCTGGGAAAGTTCTTCCCAGCAAAAGCAAAAGTATCGGCACCGTTCTACTATAGCGTGACAAAGTCCAAGACCTCGCCAAAGTACAATCCGCTCGACACGGACATGCTCCTGGACGACGCCCTCGAGTCGGCCGCCACGAAGCAGGAAAAGGACTCCATCGAAAGCATCGCCGTAGTAAACACCGTAAGCCGCAACCTCTCGCTCTCCAACGTGAACTTCGGCATCGCCACAAAGAAGCACCCTATGCCGTACGACCCGGCTAACTTTACCTTCTCCTACAGTCACTCGCACCAACACACGGACGGAGAGACAACGGTATTCGAAAACACGGACAACTGGCGCGGAGCCATCAACTACGCATGGTCGCCCGTCTACAAGCCGCTCTCACCGTTCAAGAAGTCCATCAAGTCAAAGTCGAAGTATTTCGACATTCTGAAGAACATAGACCTCAACTGGCTACCGCAGAGCATCTCCGCCGGAACGGAGATGACCCGCTACGCCCACGAACTGCAGGAGCGCGACCTCGGCACGGAGAACAGCACCGAGCTGCCCGTCAACTACGACTCGCAGTTCCGCTGGAACCGCGACTTCTCCATCCGCTGGGACCTCACCAAGAACCTGCGCATGAGCTTCAACAGCTCCACCGAGGCGGAGATCGAGGAGAACTGGCCAAAGGACCGCGCCCTCTACGCCACGGAATACGAGGCGTACAAGGACTCGCTCAACTCTTGGCAAAGCATCAAGCACATGGGCAAGCCGCTGGACTACCACCAGACCTTCACCGGCTCGTACAAGCTACCGCTCAACCAAATCCCCGTGCTCAACTGGCTGACGGCAGACGCTTCCTACAACGCCACCTACCACTGGGCACGAGGCACCACGGAGGAGGACGGCTCTACCCTGGGCAACACCATCACCAACAACCGTACGTACAACCTGAACGGAAAGATCGACATGGTGAAGCTCTACAACCAGGTACCATTCCTAAAGAAGGTCAACGACCTCTTCAACAAGCGACAGACCTACACTCCGAAGAAAAAAGTCACACCGGTAAAAGACACTAACAAGAAGGACAGCAAGAACAACACCAAGAAGAACGCCTTCGTCCGTGAGATAACGCTGGCACCGGACACCGCCATCACCGTAACCCACGGCAAGAAGACAAAGCGCCTCGCCATCTCTGCACGCACGGAGGACGGCAAGCTCATACCGTTGAAGATAAAGAAACTTGACGACAACAAGATTCGCATCGTCAACAAGGGCGACTCCACCATGAAGGTGAAGCTGCAAGTCGTAGCCCTCGAGCCGCTGGACGACAAACCGTGGTACAAAGTGGCACAACACGCCGCACGCTTTGCCATGATGCTGCGCAGCTTCTCCGTCTCCTACCGCAACCAGTACGCCATGACCCTCCCCGGCTTCATGCCTAACGCCGGCGACATCTTCGGACAGCGTACGGGCGGTCAGGCTATGGCACCGGGTCTGGCATTTGCCTTCGGTCTGACGAGCGACGACTTTATCAACAAGGCACAGGCCAACAACTGGCTGCTCAACAACGACTCCATCGCCACGCCGGCCACCTCAACATCCGTCAAGGATATACAGGTGAAGATGACCCTCGAGCCCGTCCGCGACCTGAAGATAGACCTCAACATGACGCACTCGGAGAACAAGGCCAAGTCCATACAGTACATGTACGCCGGAACGCCTACGACGCAGAGCGGTTCGTTCACCATGACCACCATCAGCATCGGGTCGGCATTCGAGGGGCTTGGCAGCGCCGACAACGGCTACCGCTCAGCCTCCTTCGAGAAGTTCTGCAACTCACTCGCTGGCTACCAGGCACGTCTGCAGGCACGCTACGAAGGCGCCGTCTACCCGACTGGCACAACTTATGCAGGAGCCAAGTACGACGCAGCGAAGACACCAGTCAACCAGTATAGCGCCGATGTCATGGTGCCAGCCTTCCTCAATGCATACACGGGCTACAGCGGCACGGACATCTTCCCAACCCTCGCCAGCATGCTCCCCAACTGGACCCTCAAGTACAGCGGACTGTCAAAGCTCCCATGGATACGCGACCACTTCAAGAGCGTCAACATCAACCACTCCTACAAGAGCATCTACTCCGTAGGCTCCTACAGCTCATACTCCACATACAAGGAGTTCATGGGCGAGGGACTCGGCTTCATCACCAACGGCACCACGGGCGACCCGACGCCAAGCTCCATGTTCAACGTCTCCACGGTGAGCATCAACGAAGCCTTCTCCCCGCTGCTCGGCATCGACGTAACACTGCCGAACAACATGACCTTCAAGGCCGAGTACCGCACCACTCGCGTGCTGAGCCTCTCGATGACCAGCATACAGATCAACGAGACAACCTCCAAGGACTGGGTGTTCGGTTTCGGCTACAAGATAAACGACTTCCGCTTCTGGAGAGGACGTGGACTTGTGGCAAGCAAAAGCAATAAATCGTCCAAGCAAGGCAACAGTAAAGACAACAACAATAACAATAATCAAACTTCAAAACAGCAGACAACAAAAACGACAAAGAAGGGCTTCGCTCACGACCTCAACCTCCGTCTGGACTTGAGCTACCGTAAGCAGGCGGCCATCACGCGAGACATCGCCACGGTATTGTCATCCGCCACGTCGGGAAACACGGCGTTCAAGCTGGCGTTCTCAGCCGAATACGCCATCTCCAGACTGCTCTCCATGAGCTTCTACTACGACCGCCAAAGCAACACACCGCTGCTCTCCTCCAGCAGCTACCCCACGGTGACGCAGGACTTCGGACTGAGCATGAAGTTCTCCCTGACACGATAGAAGGCGAAGCACCTTACAATACATCAAGTATTCAAACATTCAACTTACAAACATATATGACTTACAAGTACGATTTTCTCATCATCGGCTCCGGTGTAGCCGGTATGAGCTACGCTCTCAAGATTGCAAGAGCCAAGAAAGGCAAAGTATGCCTCATCTGCAAGACCACACTGGACGAAGCCAACACATACTTCGCACAGGGCGGCGTAGCGTCAGTAACGAATCCCATCGTCGACAACTTCGAGAAGCACATCGAAGACACCATGATAGCCGGCGACTATATCTCCGACCCCGCCGCCGTAGAGCAGGTGGTGCGCATGGCTCCGTCGCAGATTAAGGAGCTCGTACAGTGGGGCGTCAACTTCGACAAGAAGGAGGACGGTCTCTTCGACCTCCACCGTGAGGGCGGTCACTCCGAATTCCGAATCCTCCACCACGCCGACGACACGGGCGCCGAGATTCAGCGCGGACTCATCGAGGCCGTACGCAGCACTCCGGAGATAGACATCAAGGAGAATCACTTCGCCGTAGAAATAATCACCCAGCACCACCTCGGCTATGAAGTGACACGCCGCACGCCGGACATCGAGTGCTACGGCGCATACGTCCTCAATCCCGACACGCAGAAGGTTGACACATATCTGAGCAAGGTCACCGTAATGTGTACCGGAGGTTGCGGTGCCGTATACCAGACAACGACAAACCCCGTCATCGCCACTGGCGACGGCGAAGCCATGGTCTATCGTGCCAAGGGCACCGTGGCCGACATGGAGTTCGTGCAGTTCCACCCCACGGCCCTCTACCACCCGGGAGAGACGCACCCCGCATACCTCATCACCGAGGCCATGCGCGGATATGGCGGCATACTGAAGCTGCCTAACGGAGAGACATTCATGGAGAACTACGACCCACGCCTCTCGCTGGCTCCTCGCGACATCGTGGCACGCGCCATCGACAAGGAGATGAAGAAGCACGGCCTCGACCACGTCTGCCTCGACGTCACCCACAAAGACCCCGAGGAGACCAAGAAGCACTTCCCCAACATCTACCAGAAGTGCCTCTCCATCGGCATCGACATCACTAAGGAGTACATCCCCGTTCGCCCGGCTGCCCACTACATGTGCGGCGGTATCAAGGTAGACCTCAACGGCTGCTCCTCCATCAAGCGTCTCTATGCCCTCGGCGAATGCTCATGCACCGGTCTGCACGGCGGCAACCGCCTCGCCTCCAACTCCCTCATCGAGGCCGTCGTTTACGCAGAGACTGCCGCACGCCACTCCCTCGACCACATCGACGAGTACGAGTACAACGACCTCGTGCCAGCTTGGAACGACGAAGGCACCCTGTCCAACGAGGAGAAGGTGCTCATCACACAAAGCGTACACGAGGTAGGCACCATCATGGCCAACTACGTCGGCATCGTACGCTCCGACCTCCGTCTGCGCCGTGCATGGGTACGCCTCGACACCCTCTACGAGGAGACCGAGGCACTCTTCAAACGCGTGCACGCCAGCAAGGACATCTGCGAACTGCGCAACATGATAAACGTCGGTTACCTCATCACACGTTGGGCCATCGAACGAAAGGAATGCCGCGGTCTGCACTTCACCACAGACTATCCTCTACACGCTTATGACCAGAAGTAAAGTCTGCGCTCTCCTATTAGCATTCTGCACAGCCAACATCTTCGTTACCGCCCAAGACCAACTGGACGGTAACGAAGTCAGCTTGGCCGTCAACAGTACTGCCTACGCTGGGACTGGCGAGGATGGCGAACCGATAGAGACAGATGCGCTGGCAGCCGACTCCCTCGAAGCCGACTCCACAGAGACCGTGCTCCCATGGCCGCAGTCGCTCTGCGCGCGCCTCGACTCCATCGTCGCCAAGAGCACGCTGCTCAAGACGTCGCACGTCGGCATGTACGTCTACGACCTCACCGCCGACTCCGCCCTCTACTCCCTCGACTCCAAGCAGACCATGCGCCCGGCATCCACGATGAAGCTGTTCACCGCCATCACGGCGCTCGACAAGCTCGGCGGAGCGTACCTCTACAAGACGCAGCTGGCCTACACGGGACACGTCGTGGACTCCGTACGCACGCTGCACGGCGACGTCTACTGTATCGGCGGCATGGACCCCAAGTTCGGCAAGGACGACATGCGCGCCTTCGCCGCCAGCATCAAGGAGCTGGGCGTGGACACCATCCGCGGCACGCTCTACGCCGACCGCTCCATGAAGGACGACAAGATATACGGCGAAGGCTGGTGCTGGGACGACGACAACTCCATGCTCTCGCCCCTCGTCTATGCACGCAAGGACAACTTCATGGAACGCTTTGCCAGTGCCCTCGCCGAGGCCAACATCACCGTCGTCGGCGAGACGGCCGTGAGGACTACGCCCGGCAATGCCACCCGTCTCTGTGAGCGCACGCACACCATAGAGCAGGTCTTGCTGCCCATGCTGAAGGAGAGCAACAACCTCTACGCCGAGAGCATGTTCTACCAAATAGGACTGACGCAAGGCAAACCGTCCACCATGCGCAAGGCACGGCGCGTCGTCGAAGCCCTCATGAGCAAGACGGCCGTGAAGCAGGCACCACACCGCATCGCTGACGGATCCGGACTGTCGCTCTACAACTACGTCTCAGCCGAGATGGAAGTAGCCTTCCTGCGCTACGCCCATGCCAACTCCAACATCTACCCCTACCTCTACTCCGCCCTGCCCATAGCAGGCAAGGACGGCACGCTGAAGAAGCGTATGGTAGGCACCGAGGCGGCCGGCAACGTAAGGGCCAAGACGGGCACGCTGACCGGCGTCATCACCCTTGCCGGATACTGCACCGCAAGCAACGGTCACGAACTGGCCTTCGCCATCCTGAACAACGGCGTGATGCACGACAACAACGCACGCAACTTCCAAAACAAAATCTGCGTGGCACTCTGTCGGTAATTCATAATTCATAATGCTGAATGCATAATTCATAATGAGCTATGCTGAATGCTCCCAATGAACATTTTACAATGCAACGAGTAATAATACCACAAGACCTGGAGGCGGAACTCACCGCCGCCATCAACGACTGCGAGCACGACAGAATCTTCGTGCTCACAGACACTACCACAAAGGAGAAATGCTGGCCCGTAGTGGAAGGCTATCCCTGCCTCTCCACGGCACAGCTGATAACCATCGGTGCCACCGACGTAGAGAAGACCCTCGACTCCGTGGCCCACGTATGGGAGTCGCTGCAGAAGGGCGGCGCCACACGCCACTCGCTGATGATAAACCTCGGCGGCGGCATGGTGACGGACCTCGGCGGCTTCGCTGCCAGCACCTTCAAGCGCGGCATCAACTTCATCAACATCCCCACCACCCTGCTCTCCCTCGTCGATGCCAGCGTAGGCGGCAAGACGGGCTTCAACTTCGGCGGTCTGAAGAACGAGATCGGTGTCTTCAACGACTCCAAGTATGTCTTCCTCTGCACCGAGTTCCTCAAGACCCTCGACGACGCCAACCTCCGTTCTGGCTACGCCGAGATGCTGAAGCACGGCCTCATCAACTCTGCCCCCGAGGGCGGCAAGGACGGCAAGATGTGGAGCGAGTTGGTTAACTTCGACATCACCGCCCCCGACCTCCAGCAGCTGCAGCGCATGGTGGCCGAGTCCGTCGCCGTCAAGGAGCGCGTAGTCATAGAAGACCCCCACGAACACGGCATCCGCAAGGCCCTTAACCTTGGTCACACCGCCGGCCACGCCTTCGAGTCGTGGGCCATGCGCCACGGCCACCCCATCCTGCACGGCTACGCCGTAGCCTTCGGCCTCATCCCCGAGCTCTACCTGGCCGCCACCAAGACCGGCTTCCCCACAGAAGTGATGCGTCAGGCCGTCACATATATAAAAGAGGCATACGGCACCCTCCCCTTCACCTGCGACGACTACCCCGAACTGCTCGAGCTGATGACTCACGACAAGAAGAACGTGGCAGGCATCATCAACTTCACCCTCCTCGGCGGCATCGGCGACATCATCATCAACCAGACCGCCACAAAACAGGAAATAGAAGAAGCCCTAGACTTCATGCGCGAAGGCCTCTAACCCCACCACACTTTTATATAATCCCCCACAATTAAGCCCCTCCTCTTACACAAGCAGTAACCGGGAGGGGCTTTTTTTGTTTCCATCTATATTTACCGTTTGCAGCGGTGTACACCGAATATTCTTAATCGCCAAACTTTTCCTGCAAAAAACATCGACATCCTTCCCCACTACGACATTCTCCATACCGAGAGCCGCGAATATCTCATAGACGACGTCATCGAGTGTTTAACTAACTGGGAGGAGAAAGCCGTATGAAGACAAATTTGTTCGACCTGTACGGTTGAAACTTCTTTCACAAAAAAGTCTGATGAAGGATATTATAAAATATACATTCTTCATCAGGCTTTATAAAGAAGAGTTAGCTACCTATAATAGCATTGTCTATATGACGACATGTAACTGCTTGAGCAGTTTTTAATTCGAATTGTACCCAAGTTTACACATTACTTAATTGCTTAATTTCTTCTTCTGACAGTCCTGTGTAACGTATGATTTTGTCCAAAGGGAATCCGTCTTCTAGCATAGAGCGAGCCGTGTCCAGTCGCTGAGAAGTGATGCCTTCAGCCATGCCTTCTGCTCTACCTTTTGCCATACCTTCGGCTCTACCTTCTGCCATACCTTCGGCACGCCCCTCAGCTCTACCTTCTGCTCTACCTTCTGCTCTGCCTTCCGCTCTGCCTTCCGCTCTGCCTTCCGCTCTGCCCTCAGCACGTCCCTCAGCACGTCCCTCAGCTCTGCCTTCGGCACGACCAACTTCACGACCTTCCTCACGTCCCTTCTCGAAGCCCTGTTCCATTGCGGTGTTGAGGGAATTCTTGATGTCGCGGTACGCTTTCAGGCTGTCCTCGTACTCCTTGAGCTCTTGCTTGGAGAATTTCGCTATCTCTGCCTCCTCAAAGAGCTGGTCGAACACCTTGTTGCGCAACTCCTTCGGGCGGTCGGACAGACGCGACAGGTTCTTCAGGGCGTAAAGCCACTTGTCATAAATAGTATGCAACTTGTCGAGGGGCTTGTCGAACTTGGCAATCTCCACGTACTTGAATGTCAACTTGTCGTTGAACACCTTCTTCGTCTTCTTGTCCAACAGACCCACGTCGTGCGATATGGCCTTCTCGTCGAAAGCCACATCGTGCATGTCGAAATTGAGGAGTGCCACCACGTAGACGTGCGCCAACTCAAAGTCCCAGTCCGCTCCCTTGGGTGCCTGTTCCTTGATGGGGAAGGTGGAATAGTAGAGCGACCTGTCCTTGAAGTGCTTCTGGTAGGCGTTCTGCATCTCGACGATGAACTTCTCACCCTGCTCGTTCTCGCAGTAGACATCGAAAATGGCCTTGCGGTCGGTGTATACATCCCCCACATTCTCGCTATTGAGGTACTTCACGTCCTTGATGACTTGCTCCTTCCCGAACAGCGAGTTCAAGAAATTGATAAGCAGGTCCTTGTTGGGAGCAGTCCCAAAGATGCGCTTGAAGCCAAAGTCCGTCAACAAGCTGATATATCGTTCCTCTGATTGTCTCATAACCATATAGTTTTTTTTCAAGTAGGTCAGTGGGGGTACCCCCACCTTCCCCTTCAAGAACCGTGCATGCGACTTTCACCGCACACGGCTCGTGTAATTCTGTTAATTATTTCTCGTTCTAAATAATCGGCTCTATGTGCCGTTAGGCACTGCGTTTGAGCGGGCGTGTACGACTTTTGTTTTGTTGTCGTTGTTTGAAGTACTCGTCATATTGTGGGTCGAACGGATTGGCTTCAGACCTTATTTTCGTGTAGCGGAGTATCGGTGTATGTGCGAGGTTGTTGAGACGGTAGAGCGTTTCCCTTCCCTTCTTGTCCTTGCCTTTGACTCCGAATATCCATCCACGTTTTCCGTCATGATGTCAATACTTGTCGATTATCCATTCCAATGACTTGTTGGGGTGATTACCTGATGGAAGTCTGCCCACTTTCGTGTGGGATGATGTTTCAATCCCTATCCCCACCATTACAGAGGGGCGTTCGCTTTCTCCATCGTCATTTACCCACAAGCCGTTCGGTCGCTCTTACGATTGACTTACCTCGCCCTTGGCAGAACGGGGAGACTTTTGGGCTTACCATGTTCCGTACAAATAACTTCGACCGATTTAGAATCCATCTATCCACCGGTGGAACAACATCCGTGTAGCCATCACCAACACATGGCTAACCTGTCCACTTGCCGTTTTGGCATGGCTCTTAAACATCCGTGAGCCAAATTTTTGTAACGATGGTTGGTAACGATGGTTACTTTACGTTATTCTTGTCGGTCAGCCTAACAGCTACGCCTTGTGATGTTCAAGACTTCGCCATATTGTCCCGAAGGCTCCGCACCCAGTCGTTACCAACCACGCACGCTTCGGTAGGCTACTCTTAACGGAATGAGAGGTCCTTTAGTTTCAAAGAACAATTACTTGTACGACTTCACGTCGCAAGTCGGTGGCAAATGTAATGGTTCTTTTCGACATACGCAAGTTTTTCTGAGAAAAAAGTTCTAAGTAATGGGTAAAAAGATTTAATGCGTTTGCCCTGATTGAGGGGATAACTCAATATCGCAATCTCCTTTTCCTACTTTTATCTTGTAATCTTTAGAAATGGCATATCGGCCTAATAAACCGCCAACACCAAGTATCATTGCCAACTCTGTAGTCGTAATTGTGACGGTTCCAATGGTCAGCCCCATAGCAGTTGCACCTGCAGCACTTCCTACCAAAGACGCACCGCCTGTAAAAGGAGCGGCAACGAGACCACCTACTATAGCCAAAGCACCTCCTGCCATAGCAATCTTGCTAACCTTCTTAACCCTCTTTTTTGAGCGGAACTTGTTTGCCAAAGTCTTGGCATACGGCCCTTCTACTCTGATACATTCCTTGTTTCTGTTGTTTTTGATGGCTTGTTCCAGCTCATCTTTTGTTCTTACTGTAATCATTTTATAAAGCTTTTAATGATGATTGATAAATAGGCAAGTTTGCCACGATAGTAATACTCATTTTCGTAGAATTTGGTATTTCATAAAGTCCCCAATTCATGGTACAGGAATCGCCTCCCGTTGACCATCTTTCGACATAGGAACTGAATTGCCCAATATCGTCAAGCCCCATTTCTCTAGACCCTACAGGAACATTTATTACCACACACTGCATCGTTGACTGAACAATGCTCTTGTCCAGCAATGCTTTGTCGAACACCATTCTCATGAAGTTCCCTGCCGATTCTCCTTCATCAGATTCCTCTGTAAACATAAAATGTTCACCTGCAAGGAGTTCTTCCAGACTTTCTTTAGGAACAGGAACAATCTCCGTTCCAGCCAACAAAGTGGCAATTTGTTTTTCTACTTGTTTCATTTTTTTATTTTCTAAATAACTTTTGGTAATGTCCATGATAGTCGCATACATCTTCCAAGGTGATGGTTGATGTAGCCACATCAAGCCTCATAACACACCTAAAAGGATGCTTTAGCGTAACAGCATAGATATTGTCTGCAGGTAAATACCTTAACCTGTGAAACCGCCCGGGAAGATTAAACAACTGTCTTGCATCTACTATTTCAGCAAGTTTCCCTATTAGCCTCAGAAGTGCATTTGCGATTTCTTCACCGTACCTTTTCTTGCAAACAGCTTCATCTATGAGGATGTTTGCTAATTTCTTGTTCTTTTTGATTTTCATTGTCTTGTTGTGTTCAAAAATGGTTCTGCCATCAGTCATTTTTTTGAAATTAAAAAGTTTATACTAAAGTTTGTTCAAATCAGAAATTGCCTTTGCCTCGAGTTTCTTCGACCAAGGTCCCTTCTCGATTTTCCTCCTGATAGTCTCCTTGGTTTCGCCTTTCTTGTATAGTTTCGTGATAACAGCCTTGAACAAGGCATCAAAGCCGAACTCTGTTATTGCCGAGGCAACCACGCCTGCAAACAATAAGGTCATGACCCCTCCTATCATTCCACCGGGGCCCAGCAGAGCCAACGCTGCCGTTATTGCGGCAGCCCCGCCCAATCCTGTCATAGAGATCGCTACCGTTAACATTATACCAGGTACACCAAGACCCGCTATTTTATTAACTATTCTATCCATTTTTTTTGACTTAACCGTGATGTCGAGGGCTTAGATGATTAATAAATTATGGTGCAAAAATAGGGCGAAATCCAAGCACTGCCAACTTTTCTTCTTCTGAGCGCCCAAATGCGAACTAACATTTCGCAGAATATAAAGAATTTACAGTACATGATCAAACAGACCTGAAAAACGATTTTTTAGTTCGCATTACAAGAGTCATATTCAAAGCGTTACAAGCCTATGTTTTTTATCGTAATTTTGCAGTAGAATCCGACGGATAAGCCTGAGGAATAAGTTTAATAATATAGTTATGAGTATTTTTAGTTCTTTTGTAAGTAGTTTGTGTGACGTTGCTTCACAGGCGGCTCGTTTAGCTAATGACTCCTTCAATAACGGAGACAATCAAGATGATGACATTGAGTGGGGATATGATTCTCCTACATCTTGGAAGCGTCATCCGTGGGAATCAGACGAAGATTACCAGGAACGCATGGAAGACCAAGTAAGCATGATGGGAGGAGATTAGTTGCCATTGGGGATTTGCTTGCGCTTTCGACGCAAGTAAATCCCCAACAAAATACAATAAACAAAGTTACTTGCCGTTTTAACATAAAAAAACATGAATATAATTGACTATAAAAAAATAGACTCATTGCCTCCTATTACAAAAGAGCAGATGAGGAAGGTTGAGGGAGTTTTGGTAGAAAAGGATTTTCTCAACAATGAAAAACTTTGCGAGATATTAAGTGTCGATGTCCGCCAAGTTCAAAAAATCATTGCCAAATTGAATGAGTGCTATGGAGAAGCCAATAACATTTCTTCCGGGCGCAAACACCGCTTGCAAAATAAAGAAGAGAACCTGGCTTTCCCGGAAAGTGTTTATTTTGACTCTTCTGACAAAGAGTTACTGAATAATGTATTAAAATTAGCATCCATTTTCGATGGTGCCATACCTCTAAAACCTATGTTGAAAATTCACAATCTGAAAGGTAAGGACTTAGAGAAGATTCTAAACAATTTTTCTTCTGTAATGGACGTGCAATTGAAATGGCATGAAGCGAAATTAATCGCCGACTTATATAAAGCGATTGATTCCAAATCTGTTGTGTCGTTTTGCTATCCACAATTAAAAGACTTATATGTGCCTCACAAAGGCACATATAAAATTTATGTTTCACCTTATTTCCTTGGTAGATACAATAACAAGTGGTTCTTGATAGGAGCAGTAACGAACCCTCCCAAAAAAACTGTTACTCGTTATCCATGGTCAGTTTTCCCTCTACAGCGTATTCTAAAAGAGAATATCGGGAATGAAGATGTCGTTGTATATACTGATGACGAATACAAGCCTATTGACATTAATAGGATAAAGAATTATTATAAGAATGTAATGGGGTTCTATGTGCCTGCCAATCCTAACGAACCATTTAAAGAGGATATAACGCCATTAAAGATTCAGCTACGCTTGAGTGCAAACATAATACATTTTCTAAAAGAGAATCCGTTACACAACTCTCAAAAGATAGATGAGGAAAATCGTCTTTTGGAAATCACAGTTGTAGAGAATCCTTCTTTATATCAGAAATTATTATCCTTTGGCTGTGAGATAGAAGTTGTAGAACCAGAGAACATTCGTGCAGAAATGCACAAAAGAATAATTGAGGCATTAAAAAATTACGAATAATATGGGATTATTGGACTTTATTTCGGAAGCTATAACAGGAGTAGAGGCTAAGTCTGCAAAGAATACCTATACATCTAATAAAAAAGTAGCCTTCAAAAATTGGCATGAAGCTGTTGGTATATCTATATCGGATGAGTTTGAGGCAACGGTATGTGAGAGACGAGGCTATGGCATTATGGTTAGCTTTAAGCATAATGGCAAAGAATACAAGGGGCTTGTGCATAACAAAAATATGTCCACGGGTGAAATCAAAGATTCAACAGACCTTTTTTCAGATAGAGAAAAGGTCCGGGTTGTTGTTCTTGGATTTGATGAGAAAGAACGCATAATACTTAAACTAAAATACCCTAAAAATGGAAAAGCTTTAGCAACTGACCCTAAAATTGAAATCGGAACGAAATGTAATTGTACGGTAAAGGATATTAGGGATAAATATATAGCTGTTGACATAGAGGGACATGAAGGTATAACAGGATATATCAGTATTCAAGATATGTCATATACATTTGTCGAACACCCGTCATATATGTTTAAAGAAGGTGAGCATATATCGGCAATCACTGTGAGCCATACAGAAAAAGGAAAAGTACAGTTGAGCTTTAGAAAAACTCAAGATGCCAGCATCTATCAAGTAGGTCAAGATATTAATGTGCGTTTGGTTAATAATGATACAGAGCATCAAAAATTGACCGTTGTCACACAAGACGTAAATAAGATGCTCGCAAATATACCGTATAAAGAAATTTCGTGGACTAATGACACATCTCTTCAAGGGCAGCAATATTTCAATGTTAGAATAAAAAGAATAGGTACTGACAATAACCAATACAAACTTACTTGCAGCATTAGAGTAGGGTATCAGCAGTGTGCAACTGCAACCGATTATATCGGTCAACTCTTCGTATTCATACATAGCTCTATATAGTTAGTGGGTTCTCTGAATGATATATAACCTTGCACTCCTCAACCTCGGCTTGAAGTCCGAAAGCAGGATAATGCGAAAATGACGTGTTTCCGTCTTGGCTAAGTGGAGCAACTATCTCCACTTGCCATTTCAGTATGAAGCCATCAACCAACTTGATGTCCTCGTCTGTCAATCCCGTAGGGTCGCCATTGATGATGTAACACAATGCCCAAGTGGGGATTTTCTCGATACTCTCAAATCTTTCCATCAGCCAAACGTGAACTTGTTTATATAATAATAGGTGTCCTCATTCTCATACTCATAGCCGTTGATGAAGTCCACCATTTCATCATCGGTTCTGTCACCTTGCGATATGCCTGTCTTCTCGCACCACTTGGCAATGGCATCTTGGCAAGTGTCATAGATGTCCTCGCAAGCATCCTCAAACGGCTCACCAGAGGAACTGACGCAACATTCTTCGGGGAAGAAACCTTGCTCATCGTGAACATAGAAAACATCGCATCCACATTCTATCTCACGGTAACTGATGGAAAGTTCTCCGCCAAGAGCCTTATTCAGTTCATCAAAGAACTCCTCACAAGCAGACCAAGCACTTTCAGTGTCAAAGGACAGCAGGCAGATTTCATCGTCTTCCTCGAACGCAGCCCAATAGATGTGTCCTCTCACTGAGATACCCATCTTTTCATAGTCTATGCCGTAATGCTCCGCCAACTGGTAGAGATATACGTTCTTACTGTTCACCTCCATAGTTTGGAGTGTGTTCCAAAGGTCGGCTACCGCCTTGCGTTCGCCAATCACCTTGTACTGAGTGTCACAAATGTTTGCCATAAGCCTTCATTTTTTTATTCCCTAATTTTGCATCTGCAATTTCGGGATTGATTAAAATTTTGTTGCCTTAAAAGGTGTCTGCGCCTTTCCTGCAAGGTTCTCTGCTCAAATACTACCTGCAAGGTGGAGATTTTAGCAAGAGACCGTAGGCAATGACCTTGCGAGGAATATGGGTACAGACATTACCTTTGCAACCAAATTTATCAAAGACCAGAAATGGCGATGAGGAAATAGAAGCAATATAAAGGTCACTCCATTCATACAATTAGTCTATATATCCTAAAGTGAACTGGATAATAAAATAGTATGCTTCAAACTTTCTCTCTTTTTACCTGCAAAAGTTATAATGAAAAAAGCCCAACCAAAAAGAATAGACTTCTTGATTAGGCTGTTTCTTAAATAGAAATACGACTATTTCAACAAAAGCTTTTCACTAATTTCAATAGAATGTGTACCAAGCGTTGTGCGAAGAGTCTTTGCTACCGTTGTACGAGTTGTATTCTTAAACCATTCATGGAATGTGCATATCACAAATTCCGCAGCAATATCACGACTTATACCATGTTGATTTGCTATGTTCCATGCAAAGTTTTTTAAAGAGATTTGAGTTACATGTGTTTTGTGCGATATGCATAACCCCTCATCATGTAGAACAACTTTATTGTTTACAAGATATTTTACACTTTCGCAAATTTTATATACTTCTGCTTCATTGAACCCTAATCGTATAAACGTATTACGTGTATAAGTAATTGTTTGTGCAAACTTTTGTATATTCTTTCTGTCTTGTTCATTTCGTATTCGCTTGCTGTCTTTTTCGAATTGATTATGGAATAAATCAAGATATTGTTTAGTAAAGGTCGGTTCTTCTACGTTCTCAGGAATCGTTTCTTTAACGGCTGTCTTAATATGCATATAATTCATGCATTTTTCAAAGAGCAGCGGAGAAATATACAGGTCACTGACTATTGCGCACATTCCTATGCCGCAAGCATAGGCACTTGTCAAAATAAAGATTAACTGTATAGACAATGTATATCTATAACAAGTTTCAAAGGCCAGTCCTACAGAACAAACGAGAACTAAAAGGACTACAGACATTATAAGAGATGTATTGATAAATCTAACCATAGTTTCTGTTATTTTCTTACAAAGGTAGTGATATTTGATAAAGAGAAGATAATTATCAATAGATATTTAAGAAGTATTAAAGTTTGATTTTGCAAAGTATGATAATAGTGATAACAAATCATACTAAATAATAGAAATGCGAGAATATGCAAATAAGGAAACAAAGATACTTAGACAAGATTCAGAATGATATTTGAGAATGAATACTTGTGAAAATATTCTTCTGCAATAATATAATATGGATAACAATGTTCTTGAAAAAGCACTAAATAGAACTTACGCTGAAACTAAAGTTGGTAAAAACAACGTTCCAAATTTTATGACCATATTACAGAAAATGGTATCGGACATCAATACGCATAATAGTAAGTGTTACTATTAGTAAAATAGTCAACCATATTGTTGTAATTATCCTATCGTTAAACCTGTATATCGTTTTCATAAAAAGTAAGGTGAGTTGTTCTTGAAGCGGAACCATTCAAAACGGATGTACTTTGAGCATCATCAATAGTTAAATGATATAAAATCGCAAAATCTGCCAATATCAATATAAAACCATAAAATACCTTTGTTTTAGCTTGAAATCAAACTTTTCAAGACCATAAAAGTACTATGGCACATAATTGGCACACATTAGTGTAAGTGGTTGATATTTAGATAATATCAAATTTGAGGAGGTGAAGTAATGCCACCAAGCAAATACACAATAAACAATAAGCAAATGCGTGCAGCTCAATGAGTTGCACGCATTTTGCGTTTATAGGGGTTATGGTTTCTATGCCTTTGTTATAGGTTTGTTTTCTGCTTATTTGCAGCACATTTGCAACACGTCCAAAAAGTAGATAATGTGGCACCAATCCACACTTATACATACCAATGCATACTAAAAAGTAGATAATATGCCAAA
>CAVAHD010000030.1:0-35205 GCA_963588475.1 Oscillospiraceae bacterium
AGAGGTTTTGCCTTATCACCGTAGCGAAATCCGCCACCCCGTACGGTACTTGTTTCATTTCATGTTCCATAGTTCTGCTGTCTACTTATATATAATATGTGTGCAAAGGTAAGCAAAAGAAATGACAATCGCAAATTGCTCTCGTTTTATACGCCCAGTAGTTAACCGCCACGAAAGAAAGATGGGGTCTGTTGCTTTTGCAAGTGTCACATCATTTCCCTCTTAAACCACAGTTCGAACACGCAGTCGGCGATGTAGATGCCGTCCTTCTCCAGGGTGACGAGCTCCTTGTCGATGAGGGCCTTCCTGATGCGGTCTATGTTGGACTTGCTGCCCAGCGGCCATGTTTCGGCAACGGCCTGGGCAGTGAAGCCTGAGTGGACGCCGCTGCATAGGAGGCGCAGGAAGTTGAGCTGATAGGTAGTCAACCCCTCCGTCTGCTGTATGAAAAGGCTGTTGCACTGTTGCAGCAGGGCGTTGATGCCGTTTTCCATGCTTTCCTCGTCCACTTCCACCACGGTTTCGGCCATTACATTCCAGGCCAGTTGCTGCACGTAGGACGAGTAGTTGTGCACGGTGTTGCAGATCCGGGTGGCAAAATGCTCGGAGATGTGCTTGCCGTATTTCTCGAAGCGGGAGCAGATGAACGGCACCCAGAACTCGGTAGGGATGCACCCCAGATGCAGCATCTCGCCAAACTGAAAGAACGGCATCCTGCGGCTTTGGAAGATGTTCTCCATCAGGTGGCGTTTGCTGCCGAAGAAACAGTAGGACACGTTCTGGTGGTGCTGCCAAGCGCCGCGTAGCCTCTTCTGAACCGTCAGTGAGTCGGTAAACTCGCCAATCTGCTGAAACTCGTCGATGCATACCACCAGTCGGAGGCCCCTCTCATGGGCAATCCTTTCGGGGAGGTTCAGTATCTCCTCGGGCGAGTAGTCCTTGGGGGTTATCCCCAGAGAGAGCGAAAACTCCGCCGTCGGCTCCGGGCTAAAGGATATCTTTGGCGAGACTCTGACCAGAAACTGCCTGATGTTTTCCATGACCTGCTCCAGTTTTGTACCCATAGCCTTCATTATGGACTCGGCAAAGCGGTTGTAGAAGTCGTATTCGCTGCGGCAGTCGTAGATGTCCATATACACCACCTTTATCATGGGGTTGTCCATCTCGGCGATTACCTTCTTTACGAGTGAGGTCTTGCCCATACGTCGGGGCGAGATGAGTATGACGTTGATGCCATGCTCAAAGTCTGCCTTGATGCGCCGGGTTTCCTCCGTCCGGTCGGTAAAGTTGTTGCCCTCTACCGACATGCCGTATACAAATGCCTTTTCCATTAGTCTGTGTTTCTGCTTGGTTACGGATGCAAAGGTAAACAAAAAAGCGCAAGTTCACAAGTTTGTGGACCACAAGTTTGTGGACTACTGTGTATGACCACATCTTGCATATCGAGTAGTTAATCGCTCCAAAAGAAAGATGAAGGACTATTAAAAGGAGGCTGAACGGGTGTTCATTTTGTAAAAGGATGTACTTATAATTTGCACAAATGAAATATACATTGCACCTTTGCAACATCAAAACAATTCACAATGCAGAATTCATAATTCATAATGATGAATGCAGAATAAACAAACGACAAAAATAAAAACAAACCATACACCCTTTAAAACATTTACAATTATGAAGAACTTCCGTAAGAACATCGCAGCAGTAGTAGCAGTAGCAGCACTTTCATTCGTAGGCGCACAGTCAGCATTGGCATCCCCAGTATATGCATCAGAGGCACCAGTAGCCGAGACAGAAGCAGTAGTACCCAACTTGGCAACAGAAGCAGGAACAGGGGCAAAGCAGTCGGCAGAGCAGGGCAAGACCCTCGACGTCCTTGGCTCAAAGCATGACATCGTCATCTTTGCAGACGGCGCTGACGACACAGCCTTCGACGTAGAGATACACAAGATACAAGCCAACGACAAGGCCGACACGGCAGGATTTTGGAAACCGATGATAAAATGGTTTCTCTAGCCCGAATCAGACTCAGAACATACATTGATTAAGTGATAATAAAATAAGCCCCGTCACGTAGCATTTCTACGTGACGGGGCTTATTTGTTTTTTATATGCCGAGATGCCCACTTGGTGGGCATCGTGTTCTCGCATTGTGAGAGGCGTGTGCCCACTTGGTGGGCATCGGGTGCTCGCACGGTGGATAGCGGCTTGAGTTTAAGCGCTAATGAGTAGGGCGCGTAACTACATGGCTTTCAAGTCGAAGGAGGCATCCCAGTCTTTCCATACCGGCTCGCGTCCGAGGGCTTTGAGGCGCTCGGTAATCTGGGCGGCGGTGCGGTCGTCGGAGACGGTGAACTGCTCCAGGGCCTGGGGGTAGGTGTAGTAGCCACCGGGGTTCACCTTGGACTCGGCCGACATGGTGGTGACGCCCAGGGTGCACATGTTGTCGCGGATGAACTCGGGCTCGCGTGTGCTGTATGAGATGTCCACGTCGTGGTCGAAGATGCGCATGGCGAAGGTGACCTGCGCCAGCTGTCGGTCGGTGACGAAGCAGTTGGGCTGGAAGCCCTCGTTCTGTGCCGGGCGCATGCGTGGGAAGTTGACGGAGTACTTGGTGCGCCAGTAGTGCTTCTGGAGGTAGCGCAGGTGGTAGGCCATCATGACGACGTCGGTGCGCCATTCCTTTTCGAGGCCGAGCAGTGCGCCCATACCGATGGAGTGTACTCCGGCCTGTCCCATGCGGTCGAAGCCGTCCACGCGCCATTCGAACTTGGACTTCATGCCTGCCGGGTGGTAGAGCTTGTAGTTCTCGCGGTGGTAGGTCTCCTGGAAGCAGATGACGCCGTTCATGCCGTGCTTGGTGAGCTCGAAGTACTCCTCGGCCTTCAGCGGCATCACCTCAATCTTGATGTTGGCGAAGTATTTCTTGGCTATGTCAATGGCTTTGGCCAGGTAGGGTACTCCGGCCTTGGCAGGGTTCTCGCCCGTTACGAGGAGAATGTTCTCGAAGGGGGCGAGTTTCTTGATGGCCTTGTATTCGTTCTCTATCTGCTCGGGCGTGAGGATGGTGCGCGCCATGGGGTTGGAGCGGTGGAAGCCGCAGTAGACGCAGGAGTTGGAGCAGGAGTTGGTGATGTAGAGCGGTATGAACATGGACATCGTCTTGCCGAAGCGTTCTTCGGTGTACTTGCGCGAGAGGTGTGCCATCTGTTCGAGGAATGGTTCTGCGGCGGGCGATATCATGGCCATGAAGTCGTTGATGTCGCAGTGTTCTTTAGCGAGGGCGCGGCGTACGTCGGCCTCTGTCATGGAGGCGATGCGCCGTGTGGTGTCGTCCCAGCTTATCTTGAGTAGTTCGTCTGAAAACATTTGTCGTTGACGTTTAATGGGTTATTTTCGTTTGACGCTAATGTATGTTTTTACGCCAATGAATGTTTTTACGCCAATGATATTTTTTTGACGTTAATTGCCGTGTGCTTTCGGGGGACGTTAATTGCCGTGTGCTTTCGGGGGACGTTAATTGCCGTTAATTGACCGTTAATTGACCATTAATTTTTATTTTGTCCCATCCGGATGGAAAAAATATTAATGAATAATTAACGGTCCATTAATGGCAATTAACGTTAAAAACATCATTACGCGGTGATTAGCGTTAAAAACATCATTACGCGGTGATTAGCGTTAAAATCATCATTACGCGGTGATTAGCGTTAAAATCATCATTACGCGGTGATTAGCGTTAAAATCATCATTACGCGGTGATTAGCGTTAAAAACATCATTACGCGGTGATTGGCGTGTTAGAGTCGACGCAGGTCGTGCGTGAGTTTTGCAGCGCAGAAGTTGGGGCCGCACATGGTGCAGTACTCTCCGTCGGTGTGGCCGGCCTCTTCGAAGTATCTGAGGGAGAGCTCGGGGTCTAGGGAGAGGTGGAACTGGTCGCGCCAGCGGAACTCGAATCGTGCCTTGGAGAGGGCGTTGTCGCGCACCTGTGCTCCAGGGTGACCCTTGGCCAGGTCGGCGGCGTGGGCTGCAATCTTATATGTCACTACGCCGGTGCGCACGTCGTCCTTGTTGGGCAGTGCGAGGTGCTCCTTCGGCGTCACGTAGCAGAGCATGGCGGTGCCCAGCCAGGCTATCTGCGCTCCGCCGATGGCGGAGGTGATGTGGTCGTAGCCGGGGGCTATGTCGGTGACTATAGGGCCGAGGGTGTAGAAGGGTGCCTCGTGGCAGTGTGTGAGCTGGCGCTCCATGTTCTCGCGAATCTTGTGCATGGGAACGTGGCCGGGGCCTTCGATGAACGCCTGCACGCCCTTGTCCCAGGCGCGGGTGACGAGTTCGCCCATCGTGTCGAGCTCGGCAAACTGCGCTGCGTCGTTGGCGTCGGCGGTGCATCCGGGGCGCAGTCCGTCGCCCAGGGAGAGGGCGGTGTCGTACTGGCTTACGATGTCGCAGATGTCGTCGAAGTGCTCGTAGAGGAACGACTCGCGGTCGTGGATAAGACACCACTTGCTCATGATGGAGCCGCCGCGGCTCACGATGCCGCAGAGGCGCGAGTCGGCCAGGTGCACGTTGTGGCGGCGTATGCCGGCGTGGATGGTGAAGTAGTCGACGCCCTGCTCGCACTGCTCGATGAGCGTGTCGCGGTATATCTCCCACGTGAGGTCCTCGACGCGGCCGTCCACCTTCTCGAGGGCCTGGTAGATGGGCACGGTGCCTACGGGCACGGGGCAGTTGCGGATAATCCACTCGCGCGTCTCGTGGATGTTGGCTCCGGTGGAGAGGTCCATCAGCGTATCGCCACCCCATTTGCAGGACCAGATGGCCTTGTCCACTTCCTCCTCGATGGACGAGGTGGTGGCGGAGTTGCCTATGTTGGTGTTTATCTTCACGAGGAAGTTGCGGCCTATTATCATGGGCTCGGCCTCGGGGTGGTTGATGTTGGCGGGCAGCACGGCACGTCCGCGTGCTATCTCGTCGCGCACGAACTCGGGGGTGATGTGTGTCTTGATGCCCAGCTCGGCGCAGTTCATGTTCTCGCGTATGGCGACGTACTCCATCTCGGGCGTTATGATGCCCTGCTTGGCGTACTCCATCTGCGTGGGTGTGTGTCCGGCCTTGGCGCGGCGCGGCAGCTGTATGTGCTCGAAGCGTAGGGCGTCGAGCGAGTGGTCGGCAAGGCGCATGCGTCCGTATTCGCTGGATATCTGGTCGAGTTGCTCGGTGTCGCCGCGGCTCTCTATCCACTGCTGGCGCAGGCGTGGTAGGCCCTTCTTGAGGTCAACGTCGATGTTGGGGTCGGAGAAGGGACCGCTGGTGTCGTAGATGTATACGGGGTCGTTGGGCGTGGTGTGCGGTACTCCGTTTCGGTCCTTCGTCACGGTGGGTGAGAGGTTCACTTTCTGCATGCCCACTCTGATGTCTGGGAAGAGCGTGCCGTTCATGTACGCCTTTTCTCTCTTAGCGTATGCTTTGTTGTCGTTTGGCATAGTGTGGTTGTTTACTTTAATTGCCGCTGAAGTTTTTTCGACGCCAATGATACTTTGACGCCAATGATACTTTGACGCTAATGAATATTTTTAACGTTAATTGCCGTTAATGGACCGTTAATTAACCATTAATTTTTAATTTCTTCTCTATCCGGATGGAATAAAATATTAACGAATAAATTAACGGTCAATTAACGGCAATTAACGTTAAAAATATTCATTGGCGTGGAAGAATCATTGGCGTGAAAAACTTCATTGGGCGGTGATTAGGTGTTTACTGGCCGAGGAAGGCGGTGAGGGGCGACGATGCCTGGGCGGAGTCGCTGACGGCGCCCAGTCCGGCTTCGTATGCGCGGCGTCCTGCCTCTACGGCTTCCTTGAATGCGAGGGCCATCTGTACGGGGTCTCCGGCTACGGCGATGGCGGTGTTCACCAGACAGCAGTCGGCACCCATCTCCATGGCCTCGGCGGCGTGGCTCGGTGCACCGATGCCGGCATCAACGACGACGGGGACGGTGGCCTGCTCGATGATAATCTGCAGGAAGTCCTTCATGCGCAGACCCTTGTTGGTGCCTATTGGGGCGGCGAGGGGCATGACGGTGGCGGCACCGGCCTCCTCGAGGTGCTTGCAGAGGGTGGGGTCGGCCTGGCAGTAGGGGAGGACGACGAAGCCGAGCTTGACGAGCTGCTCGGTGGCCTTGAGGGTCTCTATGGAGTCGGGCAGGAGGTAGCGTGGGTCGGGGTGTATCTCGAGCTTGAGCCAGTTGGTGCCGAAGGCCTCGCGCGCCATCTGGGCTGCGAAGACGGCCTCCTCGGCGGTGCGTACGCCGGACGTGTTGGGCAGCAGCTGTATGCCGTCGTTCTGTGTGATGTGCGTAAGGAGGTCGTCGTGCTTGTCGCCGAGTTCTATGCGTTTCATGGCTACGGTGACCATCTCCGTGCCGCTGGCCTTGATGGCTTCGGCCATGAGGGCGTTGTTGTTGAACTTGCCCGTTCCGAGGAACAGGCGTGAGCTGAATTCTCTTCCAGCAATGGTAAGTTTGCTCATATCTCTGTTATGTTGTTTTGTTATTTGGTTATTCTGTTAAGGTGAGTAGTCGCTGCATCTCCTCCACGGGCTCGTGTGCTCTGAGCACGGTGCCGCTGAGGGCTATGCCGGGTATGCCAGTGGCGAGGATGTCGGGGATGTCGTCGGCGGTGATGCCGCCGATGGCTACTACGGGCAGGGTGATGCCGGCCTCCTGCATCTGGTGGACGATGCTGCGGTAGCCCTCCAGACCCAGTACGGGGGAGAGGCGCTCCTTCGTCGTGGTGAAGCGGAAGGGTCCGCAGCCTATGTAGTCGGCGCCGTCGCGGTGGTGGCGCACGATGTCGTCGAAGGTGTTTGCCGTGCCGCCGATGATGTAGTCGGGCCCGAGGAGGGCTCGCGCCTGGGCTATGGGCATGTCGTTCTTGCCGAGGTGTACGCCGTCGGCGTGCAGCTCCTTGACGAGGGCGACGTTGTCGTCGATGATAAACGTGGCGCCGACCTGGTGGCACATGCGGAGGGCCTCCCGGGCTATGGGGCGCATCTCGTCGGTGGTGTGGCCCTTCATGCGCAGCTGTATCCAACGGCAGCCGCCTTCGATTGCTAGGCACACCGAGTCGAGGTACGTGTAGCGCTCCGTGTAGTGTGTGATAAACTGTAGCATAGGCTCCCCCCTTCTTATCCGCCGCAGGCGGCTACTATAACGGTGACGTCATCGTTCTCGTGCAGCTGGGTCTCCTCCCAAAGTTGGCGGGAGACCATCTGCATGTCGATGGCAACGGCAACGCCGGTGGTGGGCAGTCCCATCTCGGCAATGAGTTCCGCCACGGTCTGCGCGGCGGTGTTGGTAGGTTTGGTGTTAAGTATTATATTCATAAAAAAACCGGATAATGACGTTGTCATTACCCGGGGGCATATATACATATATATTAATAATGTATACACATGAAAGAAGTATCTCATTTCCTACGGCAGCATTGTCTGCATCAGGTCAATGGGTATAATCTCAGCCTCCTGAAGCCTGCGCCGTGTGTACGCCGCAAGCCTTCCGTGGGGGCACCCCCGAGTATCTGTTGTTTTTAGATGCTGCAAAGTTACGATATTCCTTTGTAACCTCCAAATGTTTTGCTGCCAATGGGAGTGTTAAATACTTCAATAGATAAAAAACTTTATAAAATATTTGCACATTTGAGAAAAAGTATGTACCTTTGCACCGCATTTGGAAACGTAGGGTTTCAAATGTTGCTATAGTTAATGGATGGCGGGATAGCTCAGCTGGTTAGAGCGTCGGATTCATAATCCGGAGGTCGAGGGATCGTGACCCCCTCCCGCTACGAAAAAGCATCTGCAAGTGATTGTAGATGCTTTTTTGTTTTTGGGTAGTGACCAGACACAAAAGAAAGACGAAGAACTGTTAAAAGGAGGCGTGGTGAGTAGCGGTTTTGTGAAAGAATGTGTTTATAATTTGCATAGACAATATATATATATCGTACCTTTGCATCAACAAAACGATTCACATTGCTGAATTCATAATTCGTAATAAGCAATAATAACCACTTTTAAAACTTATCCTATTATGAAGATTTTCAACAAGACCCTCGCAACAGTAGCAGTAGTAGCAGTATCTTTGAAATAGATGGCAATAGGGATTTTACCTTTGCGCCTTCAGCGGGTCAAAGGTGTGTAAACAGTAAAGAGATTGGCAACAAGAGACGACGACATAGAGTTCCGCAAGGTGATGGACCAGTACCAGGAAATGCTGTACTGGCACATCAGGCGACTCGTAGTCTCGCACGAGGACACCGAGGATGCCCTCCAGGAAACGTTCATCAGGGCTTACCGCTCCATGGGCCAGTTCAAGGGGGAGAGCAAGCTCACTACGTGGCTCTTCCGCATAGCGACGAACGAGGCCCTGCGCATCATAGAACGGCGCCGCCAGCCGACGCTCTCGCTGGACGACACGGCGGGCATCAAGCAGATAGCCGCACCGAGGGCGGACGCCGGCATCGACTACGGCGACCGCGCCGCCGTCCTCCTGCAGAAGGCCATACTGACGCTGCCCACGAAGCAGCAGCTGGCATTCAATATGCGCTACTACGACGAAATGTCGTTCGCTGACATAGCGGAGGCCATCGGCTCCACCACGGCAAGCGTGAAGCAGAACTACCACATAGCAAAGGATAAAATAATAAAATACGTCAACAGCCATGAACAATAAGGAACATGACATACGCATAAAGGGTGAGGACATCTTCGCCGCAGCAGGCAAACGCATGCCGTACCGCCTGCCGGAGGGAGCACTGGATGCACTGCAGGACCGCGTGATGGAGCGTGTACAAGGCAGTGCTGAAGAAGAAAACAGCTCCTTGTTGGAAAGCGTCAGTGCGCAGCCCAAGAAGCGGCGCCGCGCATGGATAGTGGCCCTCGTGCCCACTGCCGTGGCAGCCGCCGTGGCGCTCGCCGTAGTGCTGGTGAAGCCCAGCATCGGCACCGTGGACAGCCAGACGGCACAGGCACCTGCCGTGACCACCGTGGCCCCAGCTGCGCAAAAGGATGCCGCCCAGGCCGCCGTGGACAAGGCCTTCGCACAGCTCTCCGCCGCCGACCAGCAGTACATCATCGATATGTACGAAGCCTCAGAGCGGATGTCCGCCGACTACTATTCTGAATAGTGGACTGAGTAATGCCCCAAAAAAGAACTTGCGTAGTTTTGAATTCGGAAATTGTGCCAACGACGGGCTGAAAGCCCAAAAGTACATAGCCCAGGGCAACGCCCTGGGTACATCGGGCCATCAACCACCGCCCTGTAAGGGCAAAAGTGCATAATCAGAACAACGCTCTGACGGCGAACCAGATGATGGGGACGAGGAGCGAGGGCAGGAGGTTGAGCGTCTTGCAGTCCTTGAGGTTGAGCAGGGAGAGTCCGCTGCCGGAGATGAGGAGTCCGCCTACGATGAGCAGCTCGTTCATGAGGGCATCGCTGACGGCCTGGCTCGACAGGGTGGCTACGAGGTAGAACATGCCCTGCCAGAGGAACAGCACCGGGGCGGCCAGTATCATGCCGATGCCGTAGGTGGAGGCAAAGACGATGGCTGAGACAAGGTCCAGCGTGGCGTTGGTGAAGAGGAGAGTGTTGTCGCCCTTGAGGGCGCTGATGACGGGTCCGAGCATGGAGAGCGGACCTATACAATAGAGTAGCACGGCGGTAATGAGACCGTCGGCCAGTGAATTGGATTTTGTAGTTTGCCCCTCTGGTGTCCCTTCGTGGGATGCTGGAGGGGTTTTTCGGTCTATCAGCTTGCGGAACCGCGCGTCGAGGTCGAGCCTGGTGCCCACGACACCGCCGATGGCGATGGCAAGGATGAAGAGTACGGGGTACTGGCTGTCGTGCATGTGCGAGATGGTGGCGTTGAGGCCGATGGCGAGCGAGGCAAGGCCTAGTCCGTCGTAGAGTACGCGCTTGTACTTGTCCTTGACGCCGCTGTGCAGCAGTGTGCCTACGATGGTGCCTACGATGATGGTGGAGGTGTTGACGATGGTTCCGAGCATGGGTTTTCTTTTTTGTTATTAGGAAGATTATGGGGTAGGGGGCTCAGCAGAGCTCCCTACCTTATTATATATGTATTAAGCTATCATTGCAAAGAGGCTGGCGAGCACCACTGTCATTATGCCGCAGACAACGATGCTGAGTGAGCTCATGGAGCCCTCTACGGCGCCCATCTCCATTGCCTTTGCCGTGCCTACGGCGTGGGCGGCCGAACCGATGGCTATGCCCTTGGCTATGGGGTTGGTGACGTGAATGAGCTTTAGGAACTTCTCGGCGAAGACGTTGCCCAGCACGCCGGTGACTACGATGCAGACGACGGTGACGGGGACTATGCCGCCCAGTTCCTCTGAGACGCCGATGCCGATGGCGGTGGTGATGCTCTTGGGGAGGAAGGTGACGTAGGTGGCGTGGTCGAGGCCGAGGAGCAGCGCCATGAGGAGTATGCAGCCCAGACTGGCCAGCACTCCGGCGAGCATGCCTGCCATGAGGGCCTTGAAGTTGCGCTTGAGCAGCTCCACCTGCTGGTAGAGGGGCACGGCGAGGCAGACGGTGGCGGGGGTGAGCAGGTAGGTGATGATGTTGGAGCCCTGCTTGTAGGAGTCGTAGCTGATGTTGAATAGGAGCAGCGTGGCTATGACGAGCACGATGGAGACGAAGAGGGGGTTCATCAGTGCCCACCCGGTCTTGCGCTTCAGCCACATGCCTATGGCGTAGCTGACGAGGCTTATCATGACGCCGAAGAATACGGAGTTTTCTAGCATGTCCATGGTGTTATATGTCCCTCCCTTCTTTTGGTTTTGAGCTTGTTCTTATTATCAATTGCGTTACCCATCCTGCTGCTGCCATAACGACGAAGGTGCTGACGACTGTGATGAGGGCGTAGGAGAGCAGGTGGTGCTTGATGCCGTCCCAGGCGGGGATGAGGCCCACGGCGGGGGGAACGAACATCAGCGGCATGACGGCGATGAGAAACGTCGACGTCTCCTTTATCTGCTGCACCTTGACCCAGCGCAGTTCCAGTGCGAGGAAGAGCAGCACTATGCCGTAGATGCTGGCCGGCACGGGCAGGGGCAGCACGGCGTGGAGCACCTCTCCGAGGAAGGAGAAGGCTACGATGATGAGAAATTGTAGTACGTATTTCATATTATGGCTTCCTCTATGATGTGTGCCGTGTGTTCGACCCCGAAGCGGTGTACGTCGAGGGAGATGTTGTAGTCGGCGGCGTCGCCCCAGGTGTGGCCGGTGTAGTACTGGTGGTAGTTGCGGCGCTCCTCGTCGATGTGGTCCACGCGGTCGGCGGCGTCGGCGGCGGAGAGATGGTGGCGCGCCGCTATGTTGTCCACGCGCACCTCGTAGGGGGCGTGGAGGAATACGGTGGTGAGGTCCAGGCGGTGGTTGAGGATGACGTTGCCGCAGCGGCCGACGATGATGCAGTCCTCGTCGCCCACGAAGTCGCTGACGGCCTTGCGCAGCCGCTGGCGCACCTCTTCTGTGGCTGACTCCTGCATGGTGGCGGCCATGGCGAGGGTGTCGATGGGGTGTTCGGAGAAGAAGTCGTACATCTCGTCGTAGAGGCCCATGCGACGGGCCTTCTCCAGAAAGTCTTTTCGGGTGTAGAGTGGCACGCCGTAGTGGTTGGCCAGTATCTGTCCAACGCTTCCGGCATCACATCCGCACTGTCTTGCGATAGTGATAATCATAACGTGTGCGTGTTCTCTTGAGATTTATTATTGTAAGAATATTCTGTCTACAATCGTTTCGGGTGTTATCTGGTTCATGCAGGCCATGTCGCCGCGCTGGCAGGGCTTCTTGCCGAAGATGGAGCAGGGGCGGCAGGCGAGGTCATCCACCTGCACGCAGTCGGCGGGGCTTTGATGCCAACCGAGGAATCCGGCCATGGGGTGTGTGGCTCCCCAGATGCTGACGACGCGCGTGCCGACGAGGGATGCCAGGTGCATGTTGCCGGAGTCCATGGAGACCATGACGTCCGCCTGGCGCATCAGCCGCAGCTCCTCGCGCATGGGTACGAAGTCGGGTTCCTGCTGGCGGCGCTGCTGGAGTCGTACGCTGGTGGCCTCTACGTTGCGGGGGAACTCGCGCTCCCACTCCTCCATGATCTGTGCCTCTTTGCCTCCGCCGCCGAAGAGCATTATCCGTACGTCGGGCCGCCGCTCTATGAGGAGCTCCACGACGCGGTGCATCTTTTCCAGTGGGTATATCTTGCCGACGTGGGCAGCGAAGGGGGCGAGGGCTATTATGGTCGGGCCGTCCGCCTGGCTTGTGCCTTGATGTTCGGCTGCTTTGCCGTTGGCTTGGTCTCCTATTTTATTAATAGTAGCCTTGTCCTCAAGATGCGTGGCGAGTGCCGGGGGCAGTGCGTTGCGGTAGTTCTCGAAGCTGGTGGGCAGCTGCACGAGGCGTTTCTTGGGGCCTTGGGCGCAGATGCGCTTGCGCATGTTGCGGTGCTTGTCGATGTGGCTCACCTTGTAGCCGGCCATGACAAAAAAAACACGGAGCAACTTCGTGCGCAGTACGTCGTGCATGTCGCAGACGTAGTCGAAGTGCTCCCTGTCGAGTCGTTTGAAGAGTCGCCACATTCCTTTCTGTCCCTTGTACTCGCCCTTCTTCGGGTCTACGGGGAAGAAGTGTACGCGGTCGCTGATGCCCTCAAAGAGTGGGGCGCAGAAGGGGCGCGAGACGACGGTGACCTCCGCGTCGGCGTGCTGCTCTACCACCTCCCGTACTATGGGGGCCAGCATGGCCACGTCGCCGAGGGCTGAGAATCGGATTACCAGTAGCTTCATCTCTCCCTCCCTTTATTTCTTAGCGTAAAGGACGGGGTTTGTGCTCTCGTCGTTGTACATCTTCATCTGGCGGTACACCTTCATGTACTTGCGTCCGGCGGCGATGTCGTCTAGCAGCTGGTCGATGGCGGTGGAGAGGTCCACCTGCTGCTCGAGCAGCACGCCCAGCTTGCCCTGACACTTGGCGAGGTGCTCCTCGGAGGCGTCGGTGCGCTCGGTCTGCTCCTTCATGTGCCATATCTTTAACGCAAGGATGGAGAGGCGGTCGATGGCCCATGCGGGCGACTCGGTGTTGATGGTGGCACCGGGCAGCGGCTCTACCGTGGCATACTTCTCACGGAAATACGTATCGATGTCCTCCACCATGTCCGTGCGGTCCTGGTTGCTGCGGTCTATGCGGCGCTTCAGTATGAGGGCTGCGGCAGGGTCTATCTCGGGGTCGCGTATGATGTCCTCGAAATGCCACTGCACGGTGTCTATCCAGCATTTGTGGTACAGCGTAGCCTCTATGGTGCCCTCAGCGAAGGGGTTGCTCATGGGGGTCTCTACGTTGTCCGTCACGTGGTAGTCCTTGATGGCGCGGCGGAAGATGTCGTTGGCTTTTTCTGTGAACATGCTCTTATGGGTTGTATCTATATAATCAAATTTCTTGCAAAGTTACAGAATATTTCCCGGAAAAGGCGGTTTTTGCCCATAACTTTTGCTTCTAAGCGGCAATAATGCTCTAAAACAGCAAGATTTCTTCCCTATGTTGCGGAATTTTCTTAACTTTGCAACGAAACGACACGTCTACGGGAATGGACGCCGAGACTCTTTTTGACTCTTCGGGGGACGTTAATTGCCGTCAATGGACCGTTAATGGGGCATTAATTTTAATTTGGCTAATTGTAAAAGCTTGGCGGACAATAATTGGACGTAGGTGTTTTGTCGCGAGAACTTTATAATAGAAAACAAATGCTGTCAGACATTGAAATTGCAAGAAGCGTGAAGCTTCAACCCATAGCAGACATCGCTAAACAAGTGGGCATCGACCCGGAA
The DNA here is from genome assembly GCA_963588475.1 of Oscillospiraceae bacterium. Lineage (GTDB taxonomy): Bacteria > Bacteroidota > Bacteroidia > Bacteroidales > Bacteroidaceae > Prevotella. Next base: position 13,905 of record CAVAHD010000030.1, read on the forward strand.
ACCATCGAGCCTTACGGCCGCTACATCGCCAAAGTGCCACTCTCGGCCATTGACACCGAGAAGGCACAGCAGCACAAGCTCATCCTCGTCACCGCCATCAGCCCCACAAAGGCCGGCAACGGCAAGACCACCGTCAGCGTCGGGCTGGCCTTGGGCATGAACAAGATAGGCAAGAAGGCAGTGCTCGCACTGCGCGAACCATCCCTCGGCCCCTGCTTCGGCATGAAGGGCGGTGCAGCAGGCGGCGGCTACGCACAGGTGCTCCCGATGGAGAAGATTAACCTCCACTTCACCGGCGACTTCCACGCCATCACCTCGGCACACAACATGATAGCCGCCCTGCTGGACAACTACATCTTCCAGCACGCCGCTGAGGGCTTCGGCCTCAGCCAGCGACTCTGGAAGCGCGTACTCGACGTCAACGACCGCCAGCTCCGCCACATCGTCACCGGACTGGGCGGCGCCACCTCCGGCATCCCGGCTGAGAGCGGCTTCGACATCACGCCAGCCTCAGAGCTCATGGCCATCTTCTGCCTCTCCACATCGCTGCAGGACATGCGCGAGCGCATCGACAACATCCTGCTCGGCTACACCCTGGACAAGAAGCCTTTCTATGTACGCGATATGAAGATTACAGGTTCTATCGTCACACTGCTGGCAGACGCCATCGCCCCTAATCTCGTGCAGACCACCGAGGGCACGGCAGCCTTCATACATGGCGGCCCCTTCGCCAACATAGCCCACGGCTGCAACTCCGTCATCGCCACCAAGGCGGCCCTCACCTACGGCGACTACGCCATCACGGAGGCAGGCTTCGGCGCAGACCTGGGCGCCGAGAAGTTCTTCGACATCAAGTGCCGTACGGCAGGCTTGAACCCCGCCCTCACCATACTCGTCGTTACCGCACAGGCACTCAAGATGCACGGCGGAGCAGCCTACGAGACTATCAAGGAGCCAAACCATGAGGCACTCCAGAAGGGCTTCTGGAACATGGACCGCCACATCCGCAACATGCAGGCCTTCGGCCAGACCGTCGTAGTGGCATTCAACAAGTACGGCTTCGACACCGACGAAGAGATAGAACTCGTGCGCCAGCACTGCGCAGAGCTCGGCGTGGGCATGGCAGTGAACAACGCCTTTGCCGAAGGCGGCGACGGAGCCAAGGACCTTGCCAACCTCGTCGTGGAGACCATCGACAATACTCCGTCAGCCCCCCTCAGCTACGCCTATCCCCTCGAGGCAACAATCGTGGAGAAGGCCGAGGCAGTGGCAAAGAACATCTACGGCGCCGGCAGCGTCAGCTGGAGCGCAGCAGCCAAGAAGGCACTGAAGAACATCAAGGACCTCGGCATAGAGAACGAGTACCCCATCTGCATAGCCAAGACCCAGTACAGCCTCTCCACCGACGACAAGGCATACGGCAACACCGACGGCTTCGACCTCCAGGTCCGCGACATAGTCATAAACACCGGTGCCCGCATGATAGTCCTGGTAGCCGGCGTAATCATGCGCATGCCAGGCCTCCCCAAAGTGCCGCAGGCCATGAACATAGACATAGATGCCGACGGCAACATCTCCGGACTGTCGTAAACTCGAAATCCTCATAAACTAAAAAAGCCCAGGGCACATTGCCCCGGGCTTTTTTAGTTTGCACGAAAGTCGTGCAGTTTTTGTCTGGTTATGCACGAAGTCAATGACGAGAATGAAAAGCACGAGCATAATGAAGAACAGGCTCGTCATCAAGTCAGAGTAACGTCTCAAAAAAATGATATCCTCTCAAAATGGCAACTTACAATTGACTTTTGACATTAATTCATTAACCGTAGTGTCTGTAAATGCTTGCCAAATATCCAAATGAATCGGCTGATATTCATCGAACAACTGCTTAATGAACTGAATTTCAAAGACGAGACGAAAATCATTGTCATCACATTCTGGGTGTACCTCCTTCTTTGTCCCAACACGTGTAATGTTTATTAAATACAGGTCTCTAACTCCCTTACGTTTTACGTATGGCATGAAATAGTAGAGCTTATTAAGAGCTACTGTTGAAGGGAATTTCTTTCCTGTATAATAGACCTTTGCCGAGCGGTCAAGATATTGGTCCATGTTGTCTGCCTTAACCAAACTTACAAGAAGATGCTTTTTCTTGTCGATAGCAACGTCATTATCGTTGTTTTCCAATGAGGCGTTGTCGACAATGCATTTAGGGTATTCTTCCTTGATTTCCTTGAAGTCAACGATATGAACGGCAGATGCTCCGAATAAACTTCAATGAAAAAGAATCCAACGCCATTTATTACGGCATCATGGCTACTGCCACTAAACAGAACATTGCTATCAACTCATCCAAAGGCATAGAATCTGCAGTTGATGAGTTCCTTGCAATGATGAAATGGAATGGCCTTACAGAGTTTCAAAAAGAATGTGTCTCCAACTGGACAAAAATGTTTGCTACCGATGAGGTTGTTTATGCCGAACCCATCATTCAAAACTTCCTTTCGTTCATCGACAATATGTCATGCAGCGCAGAAACATACGTTTCACTTGGCGGCTCCAATGGTTGTGCAGATCAACTCACGAATTGGGACGGAACGCAGAAGTCTGGATTAGGAGCACCTTCAAAGAAGAAATCTCAAAGTATATCGAGATAGTACAATAATTATAGGTGGTTTGTAGTGACGATTGCTACATACCGCCCCATATTACAGAAATGTTGCGCCAATAGTGAAGATTTTCAATGATTTATTCTTTCATCAGAGTTGAATTTTATACCTTTGTAGTCAATAATTGACAATTCTATTAAGAAAAAGTCTATTGGTTTAATCTAACCTCTGAGAAATAACATTGGAAGATAATACCAAACAGCCTTTAACGGCTGACGCTTCATTGTATAATGGGCAGCCTACCGACACAGGCTCATCGTGTCCAGGTACAAGACTTACCCCTTGTACGCCCTCCATCTCGAAGAACAAAGGTGGGGTGTCGGTAAAAAATGTGCCTTCAGAAACTAAGCGCTGGTTCGTTTTGCGTGTTTCATATGGACGTGTCATCAAGGCAAAAGCATTTGTAGAGACTAAAGGCTTGGAATGTTATGTTCCTATGCGATACAAAAGAATAAAGAAGCATGGCAAGAGGCGAATCGTCACAGAGCCACTTCTTCCTTCATTTCTATTTGTTCATGCTACTGCAAAACAAGTTGAAATACTACTCGATGAAATCAAGATAAATTCAGATGAGAGTAGGAATCTACTTAGTTATTACTTTAATCATACGATTCATTGTCAAGACAACCCCAAACGCAATCCTCCACTCATCATTCGTGATGAAGCGATGGATAATTTCATCAGACTTACATCCATAAAGAATTCGCATATCATACCTGTTACTTCTGATTGCATTCAGCTTAAACTGGGTGATTATGTTGTTGTGACAGAAGGTGAATTCAAAGATATTAAAGGTAGAGTGGCAAGATTTGCAGGACAACAGAGAGTTGTGGTAGAATTGTTTGATGGATGCTTTGTGGCTACAGCGTATATTCCGAAAAATGCCATAAAGCTATATGTTTAACACTAAATCGTCTTTATATCTATGGCTGACAAGACAAAAAACATACTGAGCCTCAATCATAAAGAGGCTATGAATTTCTTTTTGAAATCTGAACAATATCATGGATTTGAGCTACCAGAATATTTCGTATTCGATGAATTGCTTCAAAATATCAAGAACGCAGTTGGCGAAACTCCTTATGAAAAATGCTTAAATAAAGGTACTTCACCAGAACAATTATCAGATGTAAACCTTGACATTTTATTAAACAAAGATGGGCATTATGCTGTTCGCCCCATTATTCTTGCAAATCCATTTCTTTATTATTTCCTCGTCAGAGAAATATGCAATGAGCAGTCTTGGACTATTATAAAAGGGCTTTTTGAGAAATTCAATGTTCCTCACATAACATCGTGTGCTTTGCCTGTCATATCAAAGGAAAAAGAATCATTCCACAAGTCAACGACCATTATCAATTGGTGGAGCAGCATGGAACAACGAAGTATTGAACTTTCTCTTGAATACCAATACATGTTTGTCACCGACATCACCAATTGTTATGGTTCAGTAAATCCGCAAGCATTTGATTGGGCCTTCTCATTCAAAGGAACTCAATACGAATTGAAAACAGAAAGTCCTATTTCCAAGAATATTCAAAAATATCTTCGTGCATTCCAGCAAGGGCGCAACATCGGCATACCTCAGGGAAGTGCTATCTTTGACTTTGTTGGTGAAATCATCCTTAGCTACTCAGACCTCCTGTTTCATGAAGCAATACAAAAAGAAGGTATCACAGTCCCATACGAAATAATCCGTTATAGAGATGACTATCGTATCTTCTGCAATGACAAGGACGTGCTTGAAAAGATTTCATATATTCTTCAACACGTATTGGAGAGTTTGAACTTCCGCATGAACAGCAAGAAGACTAAGATTAGCGATAGTATTGTTACTGATGCCATCAAACCAGACAAACTTGCATATATCTACAACACACCTATATTTAACAAGAAAGGTTGCGATTTTGATAGTTTCGAGAAACATCTTCTTTACATTCTTATGTTTGCTCGACAATATCCCGATAGTGGCTCAATAAAAGTTATGCTCTCGGATTTAGACAAGCGTATTGAAGATTGGCTAAAACCTTATGAAGAGGAAGTTACAACCATACCTCTTCTCGAAGGAGAAGAACCTAAGACGAAAAAAATCACAAAGCAACGCAGACTTGTTGGTGGCAGTGTTCGTGCCATGTCAGCAGTCTGTGCTCAGATAGCCTTGGAGAATGTTGGTTGTTGCCATTATGCTCTACGAGTGCTTAGCCGAATGGTGGACTCCTTGAAAGATGAAAAGGAGAAGAGCGAAATCATCAATCTTGTATATTCCAAACTCTGCAATCAGCCGAACTCTGATTACAACCAGCTTTGGCTTCAGAACATGACTTATCAACGTGATAAGAAGAAAAAGACATCGCCTTACAAGATGAAGTTGTGCCGTATGATTGTGGGGGACAAGGATGTCGAGTTGTGGAACAACGAGTGGGTAAAATCCGAGTATGCTTCTAATCTATCATGTAATAGTATAGTAGATGAAGAAGTATTAAAGAACATAACACCTGTGATTGCATTTAGAGAAACACGAATTTATAATGAGTAGAAGGTTATTATGAATAAAAAGAGCATAGAATCATTAAATCCATTTGTGGATTTAGAACATATTACAAATACCATTTCTGATATTGTAGCACTCAAGACTAAAGTCGTGTTTAAATCAGACAATGGACTTATTGTCTCTCTTCCTAATAATGATACAAGTCTTTTACAAGGAGCAAAGTCTGATGAAATTATAAATAAGTCACCTAATGATGTAATTGACATCTACTATGACGCAGAAGGAAATTCATATAAAGACAATGGTAAATATGAAGTTTACAATAATATATTATCAAAAGCTTCAAATGGTCACGTTTTCAACGCCATAGTAACTGATATTACAAAGCAAGGGCTTCTTGTGTCTGTTGAAGGGCTACAATGTTTTTTGCCGGAGGGTCAAATTGGTGTAGAAAATCATGCCGATCTTAGAAGCTTTTTGAGTCAAACGATAGAAGTGAAACTGATAAGTATTAAACTTAAAGAGAAGGAAGGAAACCGTTTCCTTCCAATTGTATCACATAAGATTTTGACAGAAGAGCAGAATCTTGAAAAGATAAATACATTAAGCATCGGTAGTATTGTAGATGGAATCGTGAAGAGTATAGAAAATTATGGTGTTTTTGTTACTTTGCTCCCTTCCATTGATGGACTAATACATATTACAGATTTATCATGGGAGATAATTTCTAATCCTTCCGAAATCGTTTCAGTTGGTCAAAGTATCACTGTTAAAATACTTGACATGAAGAAGAAGAAAGGAAAAACCAATATCAGTTTAGGTTTGAAACAATTAACTCAAAAACCTTGGGAGCGTTTTGATAGAAACACTAAAGAGGGAGATATTGTTACAGTTCCAGTCTGCAATATAATGGATTTTGGCATTTTTGTAAAACTCCCTTGTGGTGTTCAAGGTTTTATCCATAAGTCAGAACTTGCTTGGGATTCACAAATTTCTACTAAAGATTTCTCCAGGGGGCAACAACTTACTGCAAAAATCATCAAAATAGATTGGGAACAAGAAAAACTACTTCTCAGTTTAAAACAGATGACAAGTGATTCCTGGAGTAGTATTGATGAAAAAATTGCAGTTGGTAATATTGTTGATGTTACTATTAAAAATTTTACGAACTTTGGAATATTCGTCAAGATAGTTGACGGAATAGAAGGTCTAATTCATGTGTCCGAATTGTCTTGGATAAAAAAAAATAAAAAGCCAAAGGATATTTATAACGTTGATGATAGATTGAAGGCTATTATTTTATCAATTGATAAGGATAAGAGGAAAATAGAACTAAGTCTCAAGCAAGTTAGTCCAAATCCTTGGCTCATATATCAAACTGGTCAGCAAGTATATGCAACTGTTGATAATATTGCAAAGAATGGCATCCATGTGAAAATTGAAGGCACAAATTTACCAGCCTTTATACCATCCAATTTCTCGCCTCACGATTTGCCTATACAGGAAAGCAGTAAACTTATCTGTGAGATTAAAGAGATTGATGTGAATAAAAAAAGTATAATCTTAGCAATTCTTTAATATGGGATTCAATACAGATTTATTAAAAGAGATATGGTTAAAACATATCGAGGTGCAAGAACGTATTCTTCAACTCAATTCAGCACCATTAGCAGTTGAACCTGATTCTATCAACGTATCAGGACAAAGACTAAAACTTATTGTTAGTCAGACCGATGAACTTGACTCGAAAATAAATAAAGTAAAGGCTTTCTTCGGTGTATCTGATGACGCAATTAATTCTGACAGCGATACAATTACCTGCGATGGTCATTTTGAGGCACATACGTCGGAAATTGCACAATTGGCAACAGAATGTCAAAAATACTATATTCAGTTATCAACTAATCCTGTTATAGATGGTGTCATTCGATCTCAGAAATCGTCATTTCTAAAATGTGTAAAAGCATTAAAGGAAGCTAATATTCAATATTCCGTTGATAATAGTAGACGATTACAAGTTTCAGTTGATGCTCTTCGCATATTAGATAAAGAACATTCTTTTCTTCATGACATTTTGCCAGAAAAAGCAAGTGGTATTTTCAGTGTATCTCCTACCCCAGCCTATTTTCTTAGAAAATGGTTATCTCTTAAATGCAAACACGAGATTAAATATCAAACTGTTAAATATGAGGGTAAAGAAGAAAGAAGACTAAGACGCTTTTTATCCATTAAAAATGATTATTTCTCCGATGCAGCTCTTCATAAACTCAACACGATTTGGGGATTCCGATTGTTTTCTTTTGATGTACTTATCAAATTATCAAATAAGACTGAAAATAGTTACAATTTTGATAACTCACTTTATGATTTTCCAAAGCTAAAAGACGGATACTTTCATTATCATTTTAATGCTAATAATAGTAATGGAGAAGGTACCCCTTCTATCATCATGGCCAAATGGCAAGTTGATCTATTAGGAAGCATTTGCAAAAAAGAGTTTGGAGAAAATAATTTTGAACTCAATATAGATTATAATTATATATATGATTCAAGATTGTTTCATGAATTTGTTGAAGATATTAATAGTTACGAGTTTTTTCAAGATCTCAAAAATATAATAGATGAGGAAAGTATATCAGTAAGTGAAACAAAACAATCAATTGGCGTAGACTTTAATTGGAGAGAGACAGATCCTGATCATCTTAAAATTGAACTTAGCAATAAGTACGATGACATGGAAGTTTCTATTTTCTCTGATCATAGATGCAATGTAGAGATAAGTGATAAAAATGCAGATTGGGATAAAATTGAAGCTTTCCTAAAGGAGAACTACTCTTCTTTAAAGACCTATATCAGTCCCAAAGATGGTTCTATGCACTTTGTTCAGGAATATCGTACACCTGAGCAAGCATCACAATTTCGTTTTTCAATTTCTGCATCATTAAACCATTTGAGAGAAATGGGATGTGAGTGCGAGATACATCCAAATGAAATTGGTAAGAAGAAATATCTTCTACGTGTTGATCAAAATAAAATAGCGGAAAATAAAGAAAGTATAGTTAATAGTCTTCGTGGTGCAGAGTTTTCTGTTGGAGGTCATTCCATTGGAAAATTATCCAAGATATTTTTCCCTGAACTTTTATTCGACACTTCATCTGCTGACTATAACTTTTCAGAAGATGGTGCCATGTCTTTTAACCAGATAACCCCAAATCTTGAAGGCGATTTAGAGAAAATTAAAAGATTAAAAGATGCTTTTGATAATATTACTTCTGGAAAAGGCGTAAGAAATCCGAACATCAGTAGTTTTATTTTTGATGCCCAGAAAGCTACACCTACAAAGGATATAGACTTTTATACAAATGAATATAGTGACTACTATCAGGATATAAAACATAATTTACTGAATAAGCACATCAATCCATCGCAGTTAAATGCTATTATTAAATGCTTAAAAGCTAAGGATCTATCTCTTATTCAAGGACCTCCTGGTACAGGTAAATCAACAGCTATTGCGGAACTTATTTGGCAGCATATAAGATTAAATCCGAAGGAACGTATTCTTCTAACATCAGAAACTAACCTCGCTGTTGATAATGCCATTGACAGAACTGTTAATGGCAGGCATAATCTTGTCAAGCCAATACGCTTCGGTTCAGATGATAGGCTTGCAGTAGAAGGTCGACAATTTTCTCTAACAGCTATGGAAGAATGGGTAGAAACTGGCAAATATGAATTCATTGAAGATCTTGAAGAATCTGCAGAGGATGATGAAGCGATAACCAAGACTGGAAAAATGATATTAGTTAATTGGCTAGAAAATATCAAAAAACGTATTGACTATAGTAATATGGATTCGCGTTCTGTATTATTATGGGAAAATATGCTTGACAATCCTAATAAATCTCTTAGGCAGCTAATATTTGACCAATACAAATCACATTGTAATGTGGTTGGTGCCACATGTAGTTCTATTGGAGAAAAAAACACTAAAAATAGGCCAACAAAATTTTACATGAATTATTGTACTATATTTGGTAAAGTTGGCAAAAAGACAATTTATAAAAAAGGAATGGATTTCAATAAAGACGATAATGAATTTGAAATAACCACCTATAATTGTAAAGATGGAATTAAATTCTCAACCGTCATTCAGGATGAATCTAGCAAAGCCACTCCTGCAGAATTGGCATTACCCCTTGTCTACGGTGAAAAAAACATCGTGATTGGTGACCATCGTCAGTTGCCTCCAATGCTCGACAAAGAAGAGTTCATAAATACTCTTGACTTCCTTGTTGACAACGCAACTGGCGAGTCAGAGATGAAGCAACTGAGAAAATTAAAAACATATGTCATAAAGAACTTTGATGAAATGGAAATATCACATTTCCAAAGAATTTATGAAAGTATTGATCCTAGTTTGAAAGGAAAATTCACGAGACAATATAGAATGCATCCTGATATTAATGAAGTCATTAAGCAATTCTATGAAGAGAAAGATGATAATGATTCTGCTAACGGACTAATATGTGGGCTCATAGATCCAATTGATTTAGGAGTAAATAATCCAGATATGTCAAATCCATTTTCAAGGTATCATGGCATTCAAATAGATGATTTTATTTGTGGAGAAGCTTTATCTACAAATAACCATGTAATTTGGATTGATGTAAACTCTCCTGAAATGATTGAAGGAACATCAAGAGTCAACGAAGGAGAGGTTAATGTCATATCACATATTTTGAAAAAGTTCTCAGAATCAGACTCATTTAAACAATATTGTGACAAATGGGCTGATGAAGATGATAAAGAAATTGGTATCATCAGCTTTTACAGTAAACAGAGAAATAAAATCAGACGAATGTGTAAATCGTTTAACGACTTGCCGTTGAAAATCGATGTTGTGGATAGATTCCAAGGCATGGAAAGAAATATAATTATTGTTTCTATGGTCAGAAGTAACACCATTATTTCGGATTCTCAACAACAACCTGATTATTCTGAATATGAATTAGGATTCCCAGAACAACATGATCTGGGATTTGCGCAATCACCAAATAGATTGAACGTTGCGTTATCAAGATCAAAAAGGCTATTGATTATAATTGGTAACAGCAAATTGTTCAGGCAAAAGAGTATTTATGACAATGTTTACAACATTATCAAAGCAAATCCTAATGGTAAAATAATAAAATGTAATCCATATGAAGACATTTGCAAATAAAATATCTGAGTCACAAAGAATCTATAAGTCGCAAGCATCAGATTCAACGTTCAAGACTTGGCCCTTAAAAAAAACAAAGTGCAGAATCTATTTGTACGAAGATGTGTCATGTTCTGACATTGATACTATTATATGCTCTACTTTATATCTACATGATGGAGTTTTATCAGTTGATGATTTAGCTACGATTCTTGGTTTTAATGTAAAAGATGATTTTAGCACCAATCCTATAAGATACAAGGATGAAGCAGAAGTCGCTATATTTAACAATTTGCTAAGTTCATTAAAGTCTGATGAACTTATTAACGTAGATGCGGATAATATTCAATTAACCACATTAGGAGAATTTGCTGTAAGAAATACAAAAAAACGATTGTTCTATTCTGCAGAATGCAAATATTACGAGAATTTCAGTTTAAAACAGATAAAAGAAGAGCAGTTTCCTTTTAGAGATGCGCTTGCACTAACAACACAAGTAGAGAAGAAACAGCGCATTTCATTTTACAAGCAGTTATCTTCGTATGATATTATTCCTGAAGTAAAGGACGATGAAAGAATCTTGGTAGAAGCGCTTCTACAACAAGTGCCTAGCAATACAAATCTTTTTTCGGCTAATCTATTGCCCAATGACTTTGTAATTGAAAGCGAAAAGATAGACATTGCTGTTTACAATGACCAAAGAGAAGACTTTGTCATTATATATTCTAACGATGGTTCAATAAGTGAAAATGCGTCAGAACTAATTAATGCAGAAGTTAATTCGAATGTCAAATCAATAAAAGTTGAATGGGGGTATTATTTACGATTACTTAACGACCCTAATGCAAAATTAGACTCGGAAGCACTTAAAACATTTGAAGACATCATTGAATGGGAAGTCGTCGTGAAGGATAATAGATTTTGTTGGAACGATTCTGTTCTTTTCAGAATGCTATGCAACAATATTGATGCTAATATCTGGCATGACGTATCTTCTTTATGTCCAATCAGTGACGTAAAGAAATATTTAAAATTCGATTCTGAGAACTGGGATTGGAGTATATTATCAGCACGTTTCGATGGTGATTTTATAACAGAATATGCTTATCTATACCCATGGGATTTTGACATCATTATCCATAATGACAATGTAAGCAAAGAGAACCTACAACAGCTATTAACGAATCCTCATCTTACATCTGTACAGTGGCTTTGGAAGGAGATAATGCCATCTCTTTCCGACGAATTCGTAATTCAACATATCGACGATGTTGATTTCGACTTGTCAATAATTACTAAAAAAAATCAGGATATTGTAAAAGGTTTAATATTAGACTATCCCGACAAAAGTTGGGATTGGGCCTATATATCAAACGCTTATGATCTAAATTATATTTTAGAAAATATTGACCTCCTTTCAAAACGACTGAATTTAAAAGTCGTAACAACACGAGCTCTTAGTACAACTGAATTTTCAAAAGCTTTTTGCAGATCAGACATCTTCAAAAAAGAACTGAAAAATTCTATAGCATCTTCCCATACACCATTCAATGTAAATACATCAAACCTTATATGGGATTATGAATGTATTGACTTTCTAGAAGAAGCAGGAGCTCTAACCTGGTGTGTTCCTATTGTTGGCGGCTTTGAATGTAATCAATTTATTATATGGGATAAATCTTTCTTTAATCATTACTCAAATAGAATAAATACAGCACCAGCTTACAATGCTGTAACATCACGAGTTAGCGATTTTACAATAGTTGAAGAATATCCAAAATTTCCTTGGAATTGGGATATAATTTCGTCAAAAAAAGAATGGATAGCTGATACTCTCTTTGTTAAGAGACATATTAAAAAACTCGATTTAAGAAAGTCTTTCGATTTATTCTCAAGCGATACTTTCTGTGCCTTGTTTGATAATGAAGATATTCAAAATTTCCTTTTGTCACATCCAGAGACAAAGGCTAGGGCTACAGAACTGGCTACAATCCAACTTGTGAGAGAGAACTTTAGTTTTGATTGGGATTGGAACCTACTTACATCTAAAACAGTTGATTCTCTAAAAATTGACAAATTAGGAGACACTCGTTGGGCAGAAAAATGGAATTGGCAAATATTATCCTCAAGACTTCCAGTCGACAAAGTATCTGATTACATAGCACAATATCAAAGCTATTGGGATTGGACTATCTTGTCCAGAAGACTGCCTAAATCAACTATCCTTGAACACCTCACGGACTTTGCTGACAAATGGGATTGGAAAATATTAATTGATGAAATTTTTGATAAAGAAGACTTGTGTATCGAAGGATTCCTTCCAACAATAGCCACAATCATCAATCAAAAAGATGAAGATATTCAACCTACTTTATGGGGCAAAATCACGAGACGATTTAACCTTGAAGAGCTTTATGATCAAATTAACAAATCAAACACATTGGAGGACTATTCAAGTCTATTCCAGTGGGACTTGTTGTATGTTTATGACCATGAAGAATTTAACCTCAATGAATACGTTGAACAGTATAGTGATGATATTGATTGGGAGTTATTATCTAAGTCAAAATCAGCAGAGAGACTCTTCTATTATGACAAAGGAATATTAAGCTTTAAGTTATGGCTTGAGATGGTGAAATCTCTCCTTTACAATGATGATTATTGTTGGGATTTCATTACCCTGTCTCAAAATGAGTCTATAAATTGGCATCCTGCAATATTAAAAATACGTCGAAGCCAATGGAATTGGCAATACCTGTCTCAGTTTAGTCGGTGCTTTGCAAGTCATCCTAAAGACGAAAACAACATCATAAAAAATATCCAGCAGTTTAAGGATAATATTGATTTCAACTTATTGTCCAAAAGAGAAGACGTTAAGTTTTCCGACTTACTGCTAAATACTTTTCTTGAAGAAGACTGGAATTGGAAGTCAATATCGGCATCCAAGAAGTTAAACATATCAAATAGTTTCCTTATAGATAATCAAGATAAAGACTGGGATTGGGATATACTTTCTCAAGGAGGTACCATTGCTATTGATAAAGAATTATTAGAACATACAAAGAATAGGCCTTGGAATTGGACACTTTTGTCCTCTAATAATTCACTAAGAATGACAATCGCAGAGCTGTTATCCCTAGGAATATCAGGATGGGACTGGAAAACTTTATCAGGTCGAATGGACATTCCATTTGACAATGATAGCATTCTATCAACAGTTGACAAATCATATATTTCATGGGATTGGAACTTATTGTCATCAAGATCTGATCTGCAGTATACAGAAGACTTTGTCCTGAAAATTTATAACAAGTCATTAGATTGGCATGCTGTATCAAGAATGAATAGCTTCTGCCCAACAATTAATGTATTATCAAAATTATCATCCTTTGACTTGGATTGGGATGCAATTTCGCAGAACCATTCCTTGTCAAAAGATGTATTATGGCCATATAGAGAAAAACTTAATTGGCAATATATTAGTCAGAATGAAACTTTCCAGAATCTTGGTTTGGATTTCTTTGTAAAATATAAATCATTCTTAGATTGGACTATCATATCTGCATCAAAAGCCTTTACGCCATCAATAGATAATTTGAAAAAATTCAAAGACTGTCTTGATTGGAGTGTCATCAATGAAAGAAAAGATTTAAAATACACCAACTTGCTTCTTAATGAATTCTCTGATTATATTAATTGGACAGAAGCATCAAAAGCAAATACTATTGATTTCTCAGTAGAATTGATTAGAAAGTATATTGATAGATGGGATTGGACTCTTCTGTTTAATAATCCTTTAATAAAAGAGAAAGCTGAAATATACGAATCAGCATTTAAAGATAAACTCAATGGTATAAAATTTATAGAGCGTTTTTCTGATAGTAATCCTAAGATATATCACTTTGCTCATTTATTCAATGCTTTAAATATTATTAAATCAAGAAAAATACTAAGTAGAATTGGTGGTAAAGGATTATTTGAAAACTCAGCAGGAAGTAATGTACATAGAAGGGATACTGCACATCATTACGCTAGATTCTACTATCGTCCACAGACTCCAACACAGTATTATAACGAATCTTTAGGAGAAGATTCCCATTCATCAAAAGAGAAATGGGTATTTGGAGGATATGATAGCAGAGGAAAGAAGATTTGGAGTTCATATTTTGAATGTCCAACATCAAAATATTGGGGTGCTCAAAGATTGGGCTCGCCAAAATGTCCAATGCCAGTCTTTTTCGAATTTGATCTTAGAGAAGTTTTAAACAAATGCTTAGATAAATGCTATTATAGTACTGGAAACATGCAAAAAGACAATAGTCAGGTAATCTCAGTTGCTGATAATCCGAACAAGCTCAATACTGCAAATTTATATGCAACGATTGAAGACGGAATTGATACATATAAAGCATATTCTCAGCAAGAGTTTCTTGTATGGAATGAATTGGATTTTTCACAACTTGAAAGCTACAGAATTATCTGTTATAACGAGGAACAGGCTGAACTATTAAAGATGCAGTTGGGTGATGATCCAATTTGTAATCACATTACAACAGATTCGTATACAGACTCTGGAATTAATGTATTCCATCGTACAAACAGAACTATTTCGGTAGAGGAAACGGAAGAGGATATTTGTTTCTCAACAAATTACAGAGATCCAAGTTCAATTATCATTGAATGCGAAGATATAGACAAACTTGAAATAACAGACAAGTCGAATATTACAAATATTTCAACAGGCAAGATTCAAGCTTATCCTTCAATAAGCCTTGTAAAGCCTTCGATTCCTATTATTGTGCGCTTTATGGATCTTCAGAAATACGACAGCAACTCATGGGTCATATATTCAAATGTCAAGGAGATAAGATCTTGTAAAACTGCCTACTCTATCATAACGTCATCTTTAATCAACAAATTCAGACTTGAGGTTTCAAAGCTAAACATTTCAATCTCGAAATCATTGTTTAAGGATCATATGTTATATTCATATCATGGTATAGCACATACGATGAGAGTAATGTTAAATGCATTTATAATTGCAAATATTGACAACTCTGTTAACGAAGCTCTGGTATCACACATTTTGTATGCAGCACTTATACATGATTTAGGAAAGCAAAGTGATACAGAAGGAGAAGTCCATGGTGAAAATTCTGCAAAATTATATAAAGAAAAAACCCTTCAGTTGTTCGATAATCATTGTGCTTTCAATATTTTGGAAGCTGTGAAATATCATTCTATTGATGATTCGAAATGTCCTATTCTAGTTCTCTCAAATAAAATATGGGAAATACTAAAAGATGCAGATGCTTTAGATCGCAGCAGATTACCTGGTAAAGGATGCAATCCTTCCTTCTTAAGAAATCACATTTTTACATCAGAGAAAGGAATAGAGCTGTTATCTCTTGCATCACAGCTACCATCATTAACAGAAGGATGTTCATGGAACTCTCCTGTAGAAGAATTATGCAACATTCTTGATTTATTGATAATTCATTAAAATGACAATTTTAATATGAGTCGATAATATTGAGTCCATAATAACTCACACTAATTCTTCTAGAACCAATAATATCAAGTCAATGACAATATGATAAACAAAATTATTTCTTCTATTTCAGAAAATTATGCCTTTTCATTTCAAGACCTTATGGCTTATAGAACCATATTGGATTGGAAAGGCGTATCAAGAAATACCAATATACCTTGGGATGATAGGTATATTGACGAATTTCATGATTTATTAAACTTTTCTTGGGATGGACTTGCCATGAATCCTTCCATAAAAATAACAAATGATTTTTTGCACAAATATCATGATATTATAGAATGGGATTATATTACAGATAACCCCTCTATACATTGGACAGTGGAATTATTAGAAGAATTCAAGGATGATTGGGCTTGGGAATGTAAGGAATTTTGTAGTAACATAGGGTTGTCCTTGAACACAAAACTTCCATGGAGCGAATATTTAATTGACAAATATGCAGATAAATGGTTTTGGGGAGAACTTTCATGCAATCCTTCATTACCATGGTCTAAAGAATTGCTGCAAAAATATTATGACCGTTGGACATGGGATGGGCATTTCGGCTTATGGGGCTTGTCTGTTAATCCATCTCCTGTCGTAAAAGAATTACTAACAAGGTATTTCCCTGAAAAAATCGAACACAAGTATTTTGACAAAAAATCAGAAGTTCATATACATGAAACTTTTGAGTCGAATCAAATTGACACATTAGTAATGGAATACGTAAAACAATACGGATTTAAAAAACTTATGTGTTGTATTAATATAACCTCACTATAATATGGCTTACAAAGAAATTTCAGGCAATTTATTTAATACGAAAGCAATGGCTGTTGTAAACACAGTGAATTGTGTAGGAGCTATGGGCAAAGGTATAGCACTTGATTTTAAATTGAGATTTCCTAAAATGTTTGAGGAGTATCAAAGGATTTGTTTTCAACATCTTCTTAAACCTGGGCAAATCTTACCATACACAAAATCCACACCTATTATATTGAATTTTGCGATTAAAGACAACTGGAAAGATCCATCCAAAGTAAAATGGGTAGAAGAGACTCTCCAAAAATTTGTAGATAACTACAAAAAACTTGGTATTACATCTATTGCGTTTCCTTGGATGGGTGCAATGAATGGTGGAATTCCAATTGAGATCATAAAGTCTCTTACACGAAAATATTTATCAACACTGACTGATATAGATATAGAAGTTTATGATTTTGATCCCAACGTACCGTGTGCTCTTTATAAAACTTTAGAATATATAGTCAATAAAAATCTTCATACTCCTTCGGAGTTGGAAAACATGTCTAGTATAAAAGCACGCTATTGGATAAAAATATTTGAAGCTGTTAAAGATGATAAAACTAAAAGTATCAACAATTTATGCCACTATATTGTTGATGGTAAACGAATCATCGGAAAGACTAATATTGAAAGATTATTTGTTTTCCTTACTAAATATAAAGAAGGAAAAATCATTGAACAAAATTCTTTGTTTTAATCACATTATGCTCGAACTCGAATTTCAACAATATCTCAAACGTAAGTACCCACAAGAGAACGCTCGCTGTGAATGGAAAGAATTTAAGAATCTGAAGAACTCATTCAGTGGGGACGAGAAGGATGATGTCATTTCCTATGTGTCGGCTATCGCCAACATGGAGGGAGGCCATCTTGTGATTGGTGTTAAAGACAAGACACTCGAAATCATTGGGACTGACATTTCAAGGCTTACATTTAATGGCCAACCAGCAAACGCGCAGTCGGCAACCTTCAAACTCACAGAACAATGCACTTACCTATCATCTGAGGGGTTAAGTATTGAGGAGTTTGTTACGGATGACTCAAACAAGCGAGTATGGATAATTCACATTCCAAAGCATTTGCCTCGTCGCCCAGTCCTTGCCCATAAAAAGGCATGGCAGCGGATAGAGGACTCTTTGGTTGAAATGACCAGCGAAAGGATGAGTGTCATCCTTGAAGAGCCTATCTATACAGCAAAGGATTGGTCTGCAGAAATTGTACCTGATGCTACAATAGATGATTTGGATGAGGTGGCTATCGCCAAAGCGCGGATGATGTTCAAAAAAGTGCATAGTCGCATACCTGCAGAGGAAGTGAATGCTTGGAATGTCCAAACATTCCTAAGCAAGTGCGGCTTAACAAGAAACGGATGCATTACTCGGGCAGCAATCATATTATTGGGCAAATACGAATCCTCATTCAAACTTCGTCCTGCCATTGCACAGGTTACATGGACTCGCAGAGACAAAAATCAAGAAGTAGTTGACTACGAACACTTCACTGTACCTTTTATATTAACTGTGGACGAGATTTTATCAAAGATAGAGAATCTGACATTGCGTGAAATGCCAGGAGGTACACTCTTTCCTGACACGATGAAGCAGTATGACGATTATACTATTCGTGAAGCACTCCATAACTGCATTGCTCATCAAGACTACACTCTTCAGCAGCGCATCAACTTTGTAGAGAATCCTGGCTACTTGTATTATTCCAATGCTGGCACATTTATTCCTGGCACTTTGGAAAATGCATTGAAGAATGAAGAACCTCAAACGCATTTCCGCAATGAATGTCTGTGTAGAGCCATGGTAGATTTCAACATGATTGATACCGTAAGCCGTGGCATTAAGAAAATGTTCAATGAGCAATGGCGCAGACATTTTCCTATGCCAGACTATGAGATTGACCAAATAAAGAAAAAAGTAGTTGTCCGCATCTATGGCAATGAAATCAACAAACGATATACTGATTTGTTGAAAACAAATGACACCCTTTCTTTATGGGATTGCATTTCGCTTGACGCTGTACAAAAAGGCAGAACCATTCATGAGAATGTAGCGCAAGACTTACTCATACGTGGACTGATAGAAGGTGAGGCTCCGCATTACAGCATTTCTCTTAGCGTTGCTAAGAACACTCACCAACTGCCTTCTTACACAAAAACAAAAGGATTGGATAAGGAGAGACTGCGCCAAATGATTCTTCAGTATCTCAGTAATGCTGGTGATGAAGGAGCCAAGCGAGATAGTATATACGAATATTTGAAAGATGTTTTGCCTCAAAACAAAACAGAAGAACAGCAGCTTAGACTATTAGGAGATCTTCTAAAAGCTATGAAATTGGGAGAAATGATTAAAACAGATGGTCGCAATTGGTATCTTGTGTAGTTATCCGTCGAAATTCGACGAAAACTCATTGTTTTTCGTCGAAACTATAACAAATCCGTCGAAACTATAAGAGTTACGTTGAATTTCGACGGAGACAAATATAACAATTTGAAATATCGTATCCCCAAAAACTTAGTTGAAACATAATTATTTTAGAACTCAAAATATAGGAAATGTTATTAGGAAACAAGATAAAGTCTCTTAGAGACGAACAAGGAATATTGCAACGCCAAGTGGCTGCATACTTAGAAATAGACACACCCATGTTCAGCAAGATTGAACGTGGGGACAGACGAGCCAAAAGAAGCCAAGTAATTCAAATGGCAACATACTTCAAAGTGGACGAAAAGGAAATGCTCACCATTTGGCTTGCCGACAAGATATTGGATGCTTTGGAAGGTGAAGATGAATTGAAGATAACTGCCATTGAAACCGCAAAATCCGAGTTAATGGATGTTAATCGCTAATTTGCAGCAAACAATTCATTTTCTGATGTAAACAACGCAAGATTGATTTCTTGCAGACAATGGGAACTTTATGGTATCATTTACGCTTGATGCTATAAAGTTTCTTTTGATTTACAGATACTTACAAAATGTATACTGGTTAGAGCGTGAAGCCAACTGTTGCTTGCTCCACCTTTGAGGCCTTAGGACTTGCCCTTCACGTCAGAACAAGCAACGAGACCCCACGCCGATATAGTGTATATACATAATGACCATCCATAGAGTCAGCTCCAAAAAGTAGAGCTGACCTATGAAAGGTACGTATATAACATACCCATAGGCATCATCGTTGCATGGCCTTTTGACGTGAGATTTGGAGTGTCCTAAGTTCCAAAGGTCAAAAACCAAGCGCGAATAACGCTTTTTCTTTATGTGTGCCCTCTTACCAACCGTTACTCTTTCAAATAACTTCGGCGCGGGGGCTGTTTGTCGTCATTGCACACAAAGCGCAATCACGACGGCAAAATTAGTAAATATTTTTATGATACCCAAATAAAACGTTAAGAAATGTACAATCTTTGTCTGTCGCGCATCTCTTAGACTTTGTTATTACTTATCCACTTCCCAGTCCAACCTGTTCACATCGTCCTTTATGCCGAAGTTCAGACCTACCTTTACTATGTCCTTGCCCATCATCTTGAAGGCATCGGCGTAGTGGCGGCTCTTTATCTGCGCCAAAGCCTCTTCGGCGGTCTTGCCCTTTGCGCTTTTCTCGTTCAGGTAATGTGGCACTAAGCTGCGGAACAGTCCCACCTTATTAATAGTAAAAGACTTTAGTCGCCGGACTGTTATTGTTCTTCTGCTTCGCGGCACTCCACCATCTCCGTGCCACGGTAGATGACTACGAGTTTGTGGAGCGTTGTTGCTCTGACGGACTCGCGTACGATGTCGCTGTCGGCGTAGCGGCAGATTTGGGCTGAGGCCTCATTGAAGAGCTGCTTTACCTGGGCATCCGTGGTGGACGACTTGCAGTATTTCAGCTCCACGATGTAGGAGTCGGCCATGCTCTTGTAGATGTCGCAGAGGGGGAGGAGGTAGATGTCGGCGTAGCCGCCGTCGTTGTCCAGTTCGGAGATGGGGCGGTAGAACTGGCACTGGCTTGTCATGGCCAGAGTGAATCCGTGTACGAAGGCTTCGCCCTTCTGCTTGTCGCGCTGCGAGGCGTAACGCTTCAGACAGTCGGCGATGTAGTCGAAGTACGGCTTATAGTCGCCGTGGAATGCCATTTGGCTTTCCAGCTGGTTCTTGTCATAGGGCTCATACGTAAGGTCGTTCTCGTTGTAGGTGGAGAGCAAGTAGGTGTACATCTGGTCGCGCACTACCTCGTTGGGGATGACGAACTTTGTCTTGCCGTCGTACTCCCCGTCTATCGTTACCATTCCGAAGTAGAAGAGGAGGCTGAGGAAATTGTCCGGGTTGTTTATCTGCTCGGCAGGGAAGTTCTCATTGAGCTTTCCCGTGACGAATCCCTTGGTGACAAGCTCCTGTACGATGCTTGCATCGTGTGAGAAACTCTTGTCGTGTCGTATGAGCATACGCACTTTGTCGTAGTCTATGCGTACGTTGCTCTCCACCATCTTGTCCGGGAACTGGTACTCGTTGTCTATATAGTTATATAGGAAATAGAGCACCATGACGGAGTTGTACAGAGTGGTCTTGCCGTATCTGTTCAGTGCGAAGCAGTAGTTGTCGTACCACGGCTTCA
>CAVAHD010000031.1:0-33284 GCA_963588475.1 Oscillospiraceae bacterium
ATGGTCAATTAACGGTCCATTAACGGCAATTAACGTTAAAAATATTCATTGGCGTTAAAAATATTCATTGGCGTCAAAAAATATTCATTGGCGTAAAGAGTAGAATTGGCGTTAACCGAGTTCCGCCAGCAGCACCCCGGCGAGTCTCGACGTGCCTATACGGAAGAGGTCGGGGGTCAGCCATTCCTCGCCCAGCACCTCTTTTACTATAGTATAATAGATGATGGCGTCCATTGACGTATTGATGCCTCCGGCGGGCTTGAACCCCACCTTGCGGCCCGTCTGGGCGTAGAACTCCTTTATGGCCTGACACATTACGTAGGCGGCATCCGGAGTGGCCGAGATGGGCTCTTTTCCTGTACTCGTCTTGATGAAATCGGCTCCGGCGTTCATGGCCAGGAAGGCCGCCTTGCGGATGTTCTCCGGGGTCTTCAGCGCGCCCGTTTCGAGGATAACCTTGAGGCGCGCCGTGCGTCCCTCTCCGTCCTCCGTCTCCTTTACGATGGTGCCGTCGCAGACCGACTTTATCTCGCGAATCTCGTCCATGACGCCCTCTTCGTCGCCGCTGAGCAGCTTGCCTACGGGGAGCACGATGTCTATCTCCGTGGCACCGTCCTTGAGGGCCAGCGCCGTCTCGATGGTCTTCACCTCCATGAAGGTTTGCGACGAGGGGAAGGCGCCGCAGACGCATACCGTCTCCACGCCGTCCACGTCGAGACATTCGTCTACGACACCGGCGAAGTTAGGGTAGACGCAGATACCGGCGGGGTGCGGCAGGTCGGGCCGCTCGTCGTCCCACTGGTTAACCTGTTCGACGAAAGCCATGACGCTTGTCTCGCTGTCGGTGGTCTTCAGTGTGGTGTAGTCCATGAAGCCGAAGAGCTGTCGCTTCACCTCCGGCGTGTCGTTAACGTGTGCCTTCTCGGCAATAATTCTCTTTAATTCTTCCATAGTTGTATAGTGAACGTGAATATTATTTGTTGACTTGTCGACGTCAATTCAACTTTCACGCTAATGAATATTTAGGACGTTAATTGCCGTTAATGGACCGTTAATTGACCATTAATTTTTATTTTTAGACTAATCGTCATTAATATTTTTTCTCTTTTCCATCCGGATGGGAGAAACTTAAAATTAATGGTCAATTAACGGTCCATTAACGGCAATTAACGTTAAAAAAATCATTAGCGTGAAAGTTGAATTGACGTCGAAAATATTCATTGGCGTAAAGATGTATTAGCGTGAAATGTGTGTTCATTGGTGTGAACGGAAATATTCGATTAGCGTCCGGGCCTTGGCGTTGCCAACGGCGGCGGCGAGGAGGGTCTGAGCATTGGTGTCGGCGGCGGCTTGGCGTATGCGTTTTACGCTTTTGAAGTGCTGGAGGAGCGCTTCTATCGCCTTTGGGCCGATGCCCCGGATGTCGTCCAGTTCGGAGTGTAGGGCGTGCTTGGAACGCTTGTCGCGGTGGAACGTGATGGCGTAGCGGTGCACCTCGTCCTGCATTGCCGTGAGGGTGCGGAATAGCTCGCTGCCAGGCTTCAGCTGCACCGTCCTCGGTGGGAAGCCGAAGAGCAGCTCGTTGGTGCGGTGGCGGTCGTCCTTGGCCAGACCAGCGATGGGGATGCTCAGGTGCAACTCGTCCTCGATGACTTCGCGGACGCAGTTCATCTGGCCTATGCCGCCGTCGCAGATTATCAGGTCGGGGAGGCATCTCTCGGCGGTTTGCTTAGCTGTATTCGATGCTTCCGTAGCGTTGTTTTCGGCGTCGTTATGCTCGCTGAAGTAGGCGTAGCGGCGGCGCACTACCTCCTGCATGGAGGCGTAGTCGTCGGGGCCGGTGACGGTTTTTATGTCGTATTTTCGGTAGTCCTTGGGCGACTTTTTCATGCCTATGTAGACGACGCAGCCGGCTACGGCGTCCGTGCCGGAGATGTTGGAGTTGTCGAAAAGCTCGATGCGCATGGGGAGGTGTGGGAGGCCCAGCTTCTCCTGCAGCTCCTTCATGAGGCGCGTGGATCGTTGCTCGGGGTTCAGCTTGTCCGACTGCTTGAGACGGTCTACGCGGTACTGTCGGCAGTTCATCTGCGAGAGCTCCAGCAGGTGGTGGCGGTCGCCGCGCTGCGGCACGGTGAACGTGGCGTTTTGCACCTGCCAGTGCATCTCGAACGGCACCACAATCTCGCGTGCCGTGCTCTGGAAACGCTCGCGAATCTCCGTGATGGCGGTGAGGAGCAGCTCCTCGTCCGTCTCGTCCAGCTTGCGTTTGTATTCGTAGGTGAAGGACTGCGTGATGGTGCCGTTGGTGACGTGCATATAGTTGATGAAGGCGTTCTCTTTGGCATCGTCATCGTCGATGCAGAAGACATCCACGTTGCTGATGGTGTGGCTGACCACCTCGCTCTTGGCCTGAAACTGGTCGATGAGCAGGTACTGCTTCTTGAGCACCTCGGCATCTTCGAATCGCAGTTCCTCGGCAGCCTGCATCATCTCCGCGTAGATATGATCGGAGAGTGCGCGCGTGTTGCCCTTCAGAATCTCCTTGGCGGCTTCGATGCCCCGTTTGTAGTCCTCGTACGACTGCTTGCCGCAGCATGGCGCGCCGCAGTTGTGTATGTGGTACTCCAGGCAGGGTTTGAAGTCGCCTTTTTCTATGCGCTCCAGCGTCAGCGGCAGTTGGCAGCGGCGCGGTTTGTAGAGCTTGTGGATGAGGTCGAGGACGGTGTACATGGAGCCCAGATGGGAGTACGGCCCGAAGTACTGGCCCCACTTCTTGTTGACGGTGCGGGTCTTGAAAATGCGCGGAAACATCTCTCCCGTTACGCAGATGGACGGGTACGTCTTGCCGTCCTTGAGGAGCACATTGTAGCGCGGATTGTACTGCTTGATGAGTGCGTTCTCGAGGATGAGCGCGTCCTCTTCGGAGTTTACGACGGTATATGAGATGTTCTGAATCTTGGAGACGAGCACCTTGGTCTTGTATCGGTCCACCTCCTTATGGAAGTAGGACGACACGCGGGCCTTGAGGTTCTTGGCCTTCCCGACGTAAATGATGGTTCCCTCGGCGTCGTAGTACTGGTACGACCCGGGTTTCTCGGGCATGCTGCGCACGATGCCCTTAAGGCGTTCAAGTCTTTCCTCGTCTTTCGTCATTCTTGGCAACGTTTAATGATTTGTTTGTGTGGTGGGGGCGCTAATGGATGTTTTACGCCAATGAATATTTTCGACATTAATTGCCGTATTAAGGTTCAACGCTAATGATTTTTTTCGACATTAATTGCCGTGCTAAGGTTCAACGCTAATGATTTTTTTTGACGTTAATTGCCGTTAATGGACCGTTAATTGACCATTAATTTTTATATATTGAGTCTTTGGTTTTTGTGGCTCGACTCCTATGTTTTTGAGTCCTGTTTCTTGACGCTTGTAGTTCTCGAGATGCCCAAAGCTTGGGCATCGTGTTCTCGCACTATGGGCATCGTGTTCTCGCGCCTTGGGCATCGTGTGCCCGAGCTTTGGGCAACGAGTGTTTAATAAGTGGTGTCATTTTAGGGCGCAAGCAATGGATGTACTGTAGCCAAGAATGGCGGTTGCAGCTGCCAAAATCCATTAAAGAGTATTAGTCTACATATAAAAATTAATGGTCAATTAACGGTCAATTAACGGCAATTAACGTCGAACTTTCGCACGGCAATTAACGTCGAAAAAATCATTGGCGTAAAGTGTTTATTGGCGTGACAGGTTAGAGTTGCATTAGCGTGGTAACCTCGACGTCCTCGTCGAGAACTTGGCGTCCGTGGAGGTCTACGAGTTCTATGACGAAGTTGATGTAGACCCGTTTTGGGTGGAACTTCTTTACGAGGTCGCAGGCGGCTTTGATGGTTCCGCCGGTGGCGAGGAGGTCGTCGTGGATGAGCACTACGTCGTCCTCGGTGATGTCGCCAACCTGTATCTCTAGCGTGTCCGTTCCGTACTCTTTGGTGTAGCTTTCCTTGACCGTTTCGCAGGGCAGTTTGCCCGGTTTGCGGCAGAGCACTACGCCGGCGTTAAGGCGCAGTCCGAGGGCGGCGGGCATGATGAACCCCCGTGACTCCAGTCCCACCACTTTCGTGATGCCTTTGTCCTTGTAGAGTTCGTAGAGTTCTTCGTCCATCACCTTCAGCGACTCTGGATTTCGGAAGAGAGTGGTGAGGTCACGGAATACGATTCCTTCGATAGGGAAGTCCATAATGGTACGGAGATTTTCCAGCAGAATAGGGTTGTTCATTGCTTGTTTTGTTTGGTTATTGTATATGTTATTGTTGTCTAATCGTGATGTTATTGATGCGCGGCAGAGGGTATTCAGACCGTCGCTTGACCATCGTTTTATCGTTCTTTGCCCGTTTGTTCCGTCGTGTTCTGCATGTGGAACGCGGTATCGGGGAGCTTTAATGTTCCACGTGAAACCATTTGCCGTCAACTGTACGTTTTTCAGTCGATTATGACATCGTCTAAAGCTATACTTTAATCGGTGAGACCGCGGTTTTTTGGGTTGTCACTACCGTTCCATCATGATGAGGAGGACGTCGATGTCGGCTGGGGAGACTCCGGGGATGCGGGAGGCTTGGGCCAGGGTGGCTGGGTTTAGGGCGGTGAGCTTCTGTCGGGCCTCGGTGGAAAGGGCGTGGATGTTGGCGTAGTCGAAGTGGCCGCGGAGGCGGATGTTCTCCAGGCGGTGCATCTTCTCGGCGGTGGCACGCTCGCGGTCGATGTAACCGCGGTACTTCAGTTGCGTCTCGGCGGTGAGGGCTATTTCCTCGTGGCGGTTGGCTGGGGCTTCTGTGATGCGCTTCAGCCGGGGCAGTGCTTCGGCGATGGCGGTGAGGCTGACGCCGGGGCGCGCGATGAGTTCGGAGAGTTTGCTGCCGCCGGAGAGTGGGGTGGAACCGATGCTCTCGAGGAAGGCGTTCACCTGCTTTGGACTGATGTTGGTCTCTAGGCAGTGGCGGACGATGCTTTCGACGTGGGCGCGCTTCTCGTTGCACCAGCGGAGGCGCTCGGTGCTGGCCAGGCCCACGGCGTGGGAACGTTCAGTGAGTCGTGCGTCGCAGTTGTCCTGTCGGAGGAGGATGCGGTACTCGGCTCTGGAGGTGAACATACGGTACGGTTCGTCGACGCCCTTCATGACGAGGTCGTCGATGAGTACGCCGATGTATGCCTCGTCGCGGTGGAGGGTGAAGGGACGCCACTGTGCTCCGCTGGCGTCGAGGGATCCGCTGCCTACGGCTCCGGCGCAGAGTGCTCCGTTGATGCCGGCGATGATGCCTTGGCCTGCTGCCTCCTCGTATCCGGTGGTGCCGTTGACCTGTCCGGCGAAGAAGAGTCCGCTGCAGAGTTTGGACTCTAGGGTGTGGTGCAGCTGGGTGGGGTCGAAGAAGTCGTACTCGATGGCGTAGCCTGGGCGGTAGATGCGCACGTCGCGGAGGGCGGGTATGGTCTTGAGTGCTCGCAGCTGCACGTCCATGGGTAGTGAGGATGAGAAGCCGTTCAGGTACATCTCGTTGGTGTCGGTGCCTTCGGGTTCGAGGAAGAGCGGGTGGTGGTCCTTTCCGGCGAAGGTGACGAGCTTGGTCTCGATGGACGGGCAGTAGCGCGGGCCGATGGACTGGATTTGTCCGTTGTAGAGTGGGGAGTCGGCCAGGCCGCTGCGGAGGATGTCGTGGCACTCGGGGGTGGTGTCGAAGGTGAAGCAGGGGAGGTGAGGGAGGCCTTTGCTTCGCTCGGCACTGAACAGCTTTGCGTCTGCATCTTCGCTGCCTTGTGCGAAAGAGAAGAGGCTGGCGACGTCCTCGCCGGGCTGCTCTGTGGTGTCTTCGAAGTGGACGGATCGTTTGTCTATGCGGACGGGCGTTCCGGTCTTCATGCGGTCGGAGCGGATGCCGAGGCGTGTGATGCTCTCGGTGAGGTGGAGTGCGGCTGGCTCAGCGCAGCGTCCGCCGGGCACCATCTTGCGTCCGATGTGCATGAGACCGTTGAGGAACGTGCCGGCAGTGACGATGACGACGGGGGCGGTCAGCTCGCAGCCCCAGATGGTGCGCACGCCGACGACGCGGTGGCTGTCCCCTACTTTCTCAGTAAGCAGCTCCTCCACCTGGTCCTGCCAGATGGCGAGGTTGTCGGTATGGTCGAGCAGTGTGCGCCAGTTCCAGATGAACTTGCCTCGGTCGGCCTGTGCCCGGGGGGACCACATGGCTGGGCCTTTGGACTTGTTGAGCATGCGCAGTTGGATGGCGGAGGCGTCCGTTATGATTCCCATGCCTCCGCCGAGGGCGTCGACTTCGCGTACTATCTGTCCCTTGGCAATGCCGCCGACGGCGGGGTTGCAGGACATCTGTGCTATCTTGTTCATGTCCATGGTGACGAGGCAAGTGTTGGCTCCCATGCGTGCCGCGGCGTGCGCTGCCTCGCATCCGGCGTGGCCGGCACCGATGACGATGACGTCGAAATGCTGTGTCATAGTTGTAAAGTGTGTATGCTAAAAGTGTGCTTAACTTTGTATTTTGTTGCAAAAGTAAGAAATTTTTTCTAATTTGTCGTAGGTTTACTTTGCGTATAAGGTTTTTTGTAGTAATTTTGCAGCGAAGATTAGACCGTGTATAGTATTATGTACGTGCGTAAATAGTAAACATCAATTACATAATTTTATCTTATCAACAAAACTTCATTTATGTGGTTATTTAATTCCTCAATCGGAAAGAAGGTGCTGATGTCTCTGACCGGCATCTGCCTTATCCTGTTCTTGACATTCCACATGTCCATGAATGTTGTGGCCCTGTTCTCGGGCGAAGCCTACAACATGATCTGCGAGATGCTGGGTGCCAACTGGTACGCTGTAGTGGCAACGCTTGGTCTTGCTGCTCTGGCTGTAGTTCACATCATCTACGCTTTCATCCTGACGATGCAGAACCGTGCAGCTCGTGGTTCGGAGCGTTACGCTGTGACGAGCAAGCCGGGCAAGGTAGAGTGGGCCAGCCAGAACATGCTCGTTCTGGGTATCATCGTTGTTGTTGGTCTCCTCGTACACCTCTACAACTTCTGGGCTAAGATGATGCTCGTTGAGCTCATCGGCACTGGCGACCTGGCACACGCTGCCGACGGTGCTTACTGGATTCAGCAGACCTTCTCATGCGGTGGCTACGTAGCTCTGTACGTGGTATGGATTGCCGCTCTGTGGTTCCACCTGACCCACGGTTTCTGGAGTGCACTGCAGACACTGGGTCTGAACGGCAAGGTATGGTTCTGCCGTTGGAAGGTTATCGGCATCGCTTACACCACACTGCTCTGCCTGGGCTTCATCGTAGTGGCTCTGGCTTACTATTTTTGTAGCCTGACGGGTTGCTGCTAAGTCGCGGCCCCGGTTTGCTACAAGGAACAAAATTACACAAAAACATTCAAACGAAATGGCTAAGACATTAAATTCACGCATACCTGAGGGACCAGTTGCCGAGAAGTGGACCAACTACAAGGCACACCAGCGTCTGGTGAACCCAAAGAACAAACTGAAGCTCGACGTCATCGTGGTGGGTACGGGTCTGGCTGGTGCCAGCGCCGCTGCCTCTCTGGGCGAGATGGGTTTCAACGTACTGAACTTCTGTATTCAGGACTCTCCACGCCGCGCTCACTCCATCGCAGCGCAGGGTGGTATCAACGCAGCTAAGAACTACCAGAACGACGGCGACTCTATCTACCGTCTGTTCTACGACACCGTAAAGGGCGGCGACTACCGTGCCCGCGAGGCTAACGTATACCGTCTGGCTGAGGTGTCCAACGATATCATCGACCAGTGCGTGGCACAGGGTGTGCCTTTCGCACGTGAGTACGGCGGCATGCTGGCCAACCGTTCGTTCGGTGGCGCACAGGTGTCTCGTACCTTCTACGCCAAGGGTCAGACGGGTCAGCAGCTCCTCCTCGGCGCTTACTCTTCACTCTCGCGCCAGGTGCAGGCCGGTAAGGTAAAGCTGTACACCCGCTACGAGATGGAGGACGTCGTTATCATCGACGGCAAGGCTCGCGGTATCATCGCCAAGAACCTCGTTACCGGTAAGCTGGAGCGCTTCTCTGCCAACGCAGTGGTAATAGCCACCGGCGGATACGGCAACACATACTTCCTCTCTACCAACGCCATGGGCTGCAACTGCACCGCTGCCATCCAGTGCTACCGTAAGGGTGCCATGATGGCCAACCCTTCATACGTGCAGATCCACCCAACCTGTATCCCTGTACACGGCAACAACCAGTCGAAGCTGACCCTAATGTCAGAGTCTCTGCGTAACGACGGCCGTATCTGGGTGCCTAAGAAGCTGGAGGACGCCAAGGCTCTTCAGGCTGGCACAAAGCAGGGCTACGAGATTCCTGAGGAAGACCGCGACTACTACCTGGAGCGCCGCTACCCGGCCTTCGGTAACCTCGTGCCACGTGACGTTGCTTCGCGTGCTGCCAAGGAGCGTTGCGACAAGGGCTTCGGCGTAAACAACACCGGCCTGGCCGTGTTCCTCGACTTCTCTGAGTCTATCCAGCGTCTCGGCATCGACGAGATCCGTCAGCGCTATGGCAACCTCTTCGACATGTACGAGGAGATCACCGACGTTAACCCAGGCGAGCTGGCCAAGACAGTAAACGGCGTGGACTACTACCACCCGATGATGATCTTCCCTGCCATCCACTATACCATGGGCGGTATCTGGGTAGACTACGAGCTGCAGACCACCATCCCCGGCCTCTTCTCTATCGGTGAGTGTAACTTCTCTGACCACGGCGCTAACCGCCTCGGTGCTTCTGCCCTCATGCAGGGTCTGGCCGACGGTTACTTCGTGCTGCCTTACACCATCCAGAACTACCTGGCCGACCAGGCACTCTGGCCACGCCTCTCCACCGACCTGCCTGAGTTTGCAGAGGCCGAGAAGGGCGTACAGGCTGAGATAGACCGTCTGATGGGCATCCAGGGCAAGCGCTCCGTTGACTCTATCCACAAGGAGCTGGGCCACATCATGTGGGAGCACGTCGGCATGGGCCGTACTAAGGAGGGCCTCGAGGAAGGTCTGAAGATGCTGAAGGAACTGCGCAAGGAGTTCAACACCAACCTCTTCGTACCAGGTGCCAAGGAAGGTCTCAACGTGGAGCTCGACAAGGCTATCCACCTGCGCGACTTCATCATCATGGGCGAGCTCATCGCATACGACGCACTGCACCGTGAGGAGAGCTGCGGCGGACACTTCCGCGAGGAGCACCAGACAGAGGAAGGCGAAGCAAAGCGCGACGACCAGAACTTCTTCTACGTCGGATGCTGGGAGTACCAGAAGAACGACGAGACTGCGCCTGAGCTCTCTAAGGAGCCTCTCGAGTATGAGATAATCAAGGTTCAGACCCGTAACTACAAGAACTAATAACGTCGCCAAGCCACAATCCGGTCCGTCAGGCTGCACTGCTACGGCATACATTATAATAATAAGGTAGCCCGTAGGCAGCCCGACAGGGCGGGACGGCACAACGACACAACGACAAAACGAAAATAAAATGGCTAAAAATATCAGTGTAACTGTAAAGTTCTGGAAGCAGAACGGTCCTAAGGAGAAGGGTCACTTCGACGAGCACGAGATGAAGAACGTGCCTGACGACACCTCATTCCTTGAGATGCTCGACATGATGAACGAGGAGCTCATCGCTGCCGGCAAGGAGCCTTTCGTCTTCGACCACGACTGTCGCGAGGGTATCTGCGGCATGTGCTCACTATATATCAATGGTACACCACACGGCAAGACAGAGCGCGGCGCTACGACATGCCAGCTCTACATGCGTAAGTTCAACGACGGCGACACCATCACCGTAGAGCCTTGGCGATCGGCTGGTTTCCCAGTCATCAAGGACTGCATGGTAGACCGCAACGCCTTCGACAAGATCATGCAGGCTGGTGGCTACACCTCTATCCGTACCGGACAGGCACAGGACGCCAACGCTATCCTCATCCCGAAGGAGAACGCCGACGAGGCTATGGACTGCGCTACGTGCATCGGCTGCGGCGCTTGCGTGGCAGCATGTAAGAACGGTTCGGCTATGCTCTTCGTCAGCTCGAAGGTAAGCCAGCTGGCTCTCCTCCCACAGGGACGCGTAGAGGCCGCCAAGCGTGCCAAGGCAATGGTAGCAAAGATGGACGAGCTCGGCTTCGGCAACTGCACCAATACCCGCGCCTGCGAGGCCGTTTGCCCAAAGAACGAGTCTATCGCCAACATCGCACGCCTGAACCGCGAATACATCGTGGCTAAACTCGCTGACTAAT
This sequence comes from Oscillospiraceae bacterium, assembly GCA_963588475.1. GTDB lineage: Bacteria > Bacteroidota > Bacteroidia > Bacteroidales > Bacteroidaceae > Prevotella. The sequence goes on from CAVAHD010000031.1 coordinate 10,310, forward strand.
CCACGACGTAAATTACCGCTTACTTGCGGAGTTTTAGACGTTAATTATCGCCAATTGGCCGTTAATTGTTCGTTAATTTTAATCTTTAAAGGAGAAAAAATATTAATGAATAATTAACGGTCAATTAACGGCAATTAATGTTCCCCGACAAGTATAGGCGTTCATTGGCGTGTGCCACACCAGCAATGACTCTTGGAGTTAACCCCAAGGAAGAAGAAGACTTGATTTCTATTAGAAGTTGTAAGATACTAGGAAAAAGCGGAATGGCTCACATGCGTTCCTTCTGCAGCTGCCCTAAAAGCGGTTGCAGCATGGGCGTTGTGAGCCATTCCGCTTTTTGCATTGGCGTCATCATGACGCTCCTCTTCTGCCTTAGCGCACCCGCCTGGGGAATGAGAACCCACGGCCGCATACGCCAGTACTCGGAGCAGAACCCCGTCGTCTACATCGACAGCTGGCACAACTGGCCATACGCCTTTATCAGCGATAACGGCGAGCCCGAGGGACTCTCCATCGATATCGTCCGACGCGTCATGACGCAGCTCGGACTGCCATACGTCATACGACTGGTAGAGCCGAATGAGATGTCCAGACAGCTGCTCTCCGGCGAGGCCGATGTCACCATCGCCATAGCCGAATACCACAACCTCAACTACGGAGAATTCGGCAAAACCACGCTGGCGCTCTCCACCAACTCCGTACTCATGCCGCGCCGCGACAGCACACGACGCTACACCATAGAAAAACTGCACGACCTCAAGGGACTCACCGTAAAACGCGACTCCAGAGCACACCGCTACCTCCTCTCGCACGGCTTCTCGCCGGACGAGATCAACGTCATCGACAATATGGACGACTGCGCAAACCAGTGCGTGGCCAGAGGACAGGGAGGCATCGTATGGAACACCAGGCGACTGCACTGGTGGCTCAACAAATACAAGGTTGGGGGCTACAGGCTCGTTCCCGTAGACATCCCGAACGGAAAGTACCGCTTCATCGCCGGCGACACCGCACTGCTCGCCCGTCTGGATAGCATCGCCAGCATCATGCAGCGCAGCGGAGCACTCTCGCGCATGGAGGACAAATGGATGTTCCCCGAAGAGAAGATGAGCGAACAGGGCGAGACGTACCTCTTCTACGGCGCCATCGGTGCCATCGGGGCCATGCTCATCGCGGTCCTCCTGTTCTACCTGCTGCGTCGCCGCCGTCGCCGTCGCGAGTTGGACCGCGTCATCAAGGAGATGCGCCTCTCGCTCAGGGCCAGCGGCGCACGCGTGTGGGTATACTACCCACAGTCGCACACCTTCGCATGGATGAACGAAGACGGCGAGACGCTCGAGGAGTACCTCTCCTTCGACTTCTCACGCTTCTACCCCGAGGGAGAGTTCAACACCATATACTACCACATCAAGAACTTCGAACACCACAACGGCGCCCCCGTCACCGAGGTGGTGCGCTGCTACACCTCCGACGACGAGAACGACCGCGAGGCACGCACCGTGCAGGTGCGCATGACACCCATACTCGACGAGTACGCCAACATATACCTCGTCCTCGGACTGCAGTACGACATCGACTTCCTGGAAAAAGACGGCAAAGACGTGCAGCTCGCCGTACAGCGATACAAAAACGCTGCGGAGTACGCCATTGTAGGAGTCATGTGCTTCGACGCCGACGGCATGATGACAGACATCAACCAGCGCGCACTCTACATCTTCGGTCTCGACGACGCTACGAAGGCTGTCAACGTGCAGTGCAACATAGCGGACATCCTAGGCCCATACTTCGACCACGACACCTGGGATAAGAAGGACACATGCTTCACCGTACGTGTGCCGCTCGACGAGATAGCGGAAGTGTTCCCCTTCGCCGACCCGAACCTCTACCGTACGAAGGCCGTCATATACACCGCCGTCAGGGAGGCCGACTACGAGGTGAAGCGCGAACGCTGGGAGAACCCCAACCGCTACTTCTACGTACGCGTCATCTCAGCCAACGACGAGGAGGGCAACGTCCTCGGATACCGACTCTACGTACGCGATATCACCGACCAGGTGCACGTACGCCGAGCCACGGCACGACTGAAGAAGCGCATCGACATCGTACGTGCCGAGCGCGACAGCTTCCACGACTACAGCGAGGTGCTCATGCGCCGAGGAGAAGTGGACACCGTACGCTACGAGATAGACAAGCACAAGGTGTTCTTCAACGGAAGACGCGGCACCGACTTCCACACCTTCACACAGCTGCAACTGCTCGGCATCGCCGACCAGCGCGACATCAAGCGCATCTACCGCGCATTCTCACACATGGACAACAGGACACCGCGCATACTCCACGTCCGCTTCCGCACACGTCTGAGGGACGAAGAGCGCCACCGCCAGCAGTTCGACGTCTACATGCGTCCACGCTTCGACAAGCAGGGAGAAGTAGTGAGCTACTTCGGCTTCGTACGCAACATCACCAAGCTCTCCTACATGCGCCGCAAGCTCGAAAAAGCAACGAAGAAGGCAGCAGAGGCAGAACACCTCCAGCAGAACTTCCTCAGAAACATGTCATACGCCATTCGCCAGCCACTCTTCGCCATTCAGAATAGCATAGAGAGGTACATGAACTCCATGCAGGACGACCAGCGCCAGCAGATGCTCGACAACATAAAGGGCAACACCCACCGACTCATCAACCTCTCCGACGACACGCTCCTCCTCTCCAGACTAGAGGCCGGAATGTTCCAAGTCAGAAACGAGGAGCTGGACTTCGTGCCCCTCTTCGAGCGCACCGTCAAGGATACCTTCGATCGCTACGACAACCCGCAGCTGACGCTCCACGTGGACAGCCCCTACGACAAGCTCATGATATCCGCCGACACCAGCATCCTCAGGCGCATCATACAGGAGGCCGTAGAGCTCTCCGCACGCTACACCAAAGCAGGAGAAATCACCGTACGCTACTACACCACGCGACGCCGCCAGCAGCTCACCATCGTGGTGGAGGACAACGGACAGGGTATCCCACCGCAGGTGCAGTCACACATCTTCGAACTGCAGTCCACCGACGCCCTCTCCGCCGACCAACCCGGCGCCAACGCCGTCTCTGGTCTGGAAATCCCCATCTGCCACGCCCTAGTCAAAGTCTGCGGCGGCAAAATGGAAATAGAATCCGAAGTAGGAGAAGGCACATCAATATACATCGAACTGCCGATAATGTAATAAGGTTATGTATTATGTAAAAAATAACTTGAGCAGATTTGTCTTGCACGCCCTGAAAGGGCAACAACTCCATAGCCCAGGGCAACGCCCTGGGTACATCGGGTCATCAACTGCCGCCCTGTAAGGGCAAAAGTACATAAAACTGACACAACGCACAGTGTTTAGAAACCTCCACATACAGACCCTTGCAGCAGTAGCCCTGCTGCTCTCCGTTGCCACGCTGAAGGCAACGGCAGGGAACGCTGTGTACGATGATGATATACACCCCGACAGAAAACTCGCCAAGGTGGTGACGCACCACGCCCAGCCACTCGGCATACGCTACACCAAGCAGCACCCCGTCGTCTTCGTCGCCGACAGAAGGATGTACCCCTTCTCCTTCTACAACGACAACGCAACGCCAGACGGATTCTCCGTGGAGCTGATAAGGGAGATATTCTCCAACCTCCGCATACCGTACGAGATACGCCTCGTAAGCAGCGGCGAGGTCGTCATGCAGCTACTCTCCGGCGAGGCACAGCTCACGATAGGTCTAGGCAACCCCGCACCGGACAGACTGACAGGCGGCGGACTCACGCTGACACGCCAGCGACTCGCCGTGGCACGACTCTACACCACACAGCAGAAGACCATGATGGAGCACTTCGACAGGGGCGACACCATACTCGTGCCACGCGGAGGATACGCATACAACACCCTGCAGACGATGTACCCCGACTCGCTCAAGCGACCCTTCATTGAGAAGATAGACGCACTCTCCTCCGCCCTGCAGCGCATCGTAAACGACGAGTGTCAGTATGCCATCGGCTCCAGACCATACCTCAAGCACCACGTCAGACGGCTCTCACTCGAAGACATCGTCGCCGTAGACGACATCAACCTCCCCGAGGGACGCTACCACTTCATCTCCAACGACCGGGCACTCGTCGAGGAAATGGAGAGACAGTTCATGCGCTATAGGTCCAGCGAAAGCTTCAACGCACTCAAGAACCGATGGCTCACTGACGCGGGTACTTACGAGAAACCCGTCAACGTGGCCTACACCATTGCAATCGCCATTATCATAGTCCTGGCCCTCGTCGTCATCTTCATAGTCCTCACATCGCGACGCGGAAAGAACCTCGACGAACTAAAGAAGGAGTTCCGCACCATAGCACAGGCAGCGCAGGAGATGTCAGACCTACAGATTATTGTAGGAGACATGAACACACAGTGGGTCAACAACGTCAAGGGCAACATACTGCCGCCCAACGGACTCTCCGTGGGAGGATTCGAGGCGTACATACACCCAGACGACATCACCCAGGTCTACCAGATGCGCATGAACATAGAAAACGGACGGGACGAGACCGAAGAGCCGCTGACACTGCGCATCAGAAAATGCGAAGACCCGCAGGGCAAGTGGCGCACCGTCACCGTCCACGCCTCGGTGAGAAGACACCGCACCGGCACACTGGACAAGATTTACCTCGCCATAAAGGACGACACTGACCTGTACGCCGCAGAGCAGCGCAACAGGCAGGAGCGCTCAAGGATAGAACAGTTCAGCAACCTCACCGAGGTGTCCATCGTCTACTTCGACAACGACGGACGTTGCATCTACGCCAACAACGCCTTCCGAGAATTGCTCGCCTCGGGAGGACAGGAAAGCGACGTGCAGTGGTACGTAGACCACCTGATGCTCTCCGACGTATGCACCACCTTCGGAGGCGTACAGGCAACGCCCGACAACAGCCTTTGGTTCTGCTCGAAGCTCAAGGTCATAGAGCTGGGACTGGACTGCATCGTAGAGGTGCGCATCACGCCAGTGAAGGACGCAAGGGGAGACATGCAGGGATACACCCTCACCATGATAACCCTCCAAAAACGCCGACAGGACACAGCGACGCTCGCACTGCACCGCCGCCGACTCGAACGACTCGAGAAGGAGAGAAACCGCTACCTCATGGAGGCGCAGATGATAATGCGCAACAACAAGATGCGCCTGATGCGATGGGACAAGGGCAACGACTTCGTCGACTTAACAGACAACATATTGCAAGGTCAACGTTACTCCGGCCTCTCGCTCATCAAGTCTATCGCAGACCGGCCCAGGGCAGAGCTGCAGCCGCTCATCGACAACCCGAGGAAATACTTCGACAACCCGTACGAGATGCTGCACCGCTACAGGTGGGTGATGGGCGGGCGAAAGTCCGTCTATCAGTGGATGCACATCATACCGCGCCCCAGACTCAACGACGAAGGGGAAGTGGTGGGCTACGAGGCCGTCCTCGTCGACCAGACCGAGAAGTACGATACACAGCACGAGCTCGAGAAGCAGCAGCAAGCAGTAAAGCAGCTGGCAGAGGAGAAGGCAAGCTTCATCGCCAACATGACGCACGAGCTGCGCACGCCGCTCAACATCATCAACGGCTTCGCAGAAGTGCTCCCCTTCACCTCCGACGGCGCGGAGCGCAAGCTCTACACCGACATCATGGCGCACAACACCGCCATGCTGATGCACATCTCCCAAAACATCCTCTACCTCTCCATTGCGGATGCCACGGGAGTGCCCATGAGGCAGAGCGTCGTGGACTTCGCAGCATACTTCGCCGCAAACGCCCACAAGATGGGTAAGTTCATTTCTCCGCAGAGCAGCGTGAAGTTCCAGGTGGACACGCCCATGGAGCACCTCTATATGCTCGTGGACCCCGTGAAGATATTCGAAATACTCGAGATATTCGTCACCAACGCATCCAAGAACACCACCTCGGGACGCATACGCATAGGCTACCGCTACCACGACAACAAGCTGCTGCTCTACTGCACAGACACCGGCTGCGGCATACCCTACGGCTCCCGTGAGGTCCTCTTCAAACGCTTCTACAAAGTCAACGACTTCGTACTCGGCGTAGGACTCGGTCTGCCCCTCGCACAGGCAATAGCCGAAGCCATGGCAGGCACCATACGCTACTTCTCACGCCCCCAAAAAGGCACCGTCTTCGTCCTAGTACTGCCCCGCCCCCTGGCCAGCGCAGAAGACCTCGGTTCTACCCCCCCCGCACAATTCATAACTAGTCCATCCAGCATCGCCCGGACGGCAATTATGAATTCTGCATTATGAATTATGAATTAAAAAGATGATAACGTCAATAGCGAAATACGCTTTTCTGAAAAGGCAGCATGAGCTGGAGCGGCACTTCACCGAACCGCTCATGCTGCAACACCATACGCTGATGCACCTCGTCAGCCGTGCCGCCGACACACAGTACGGCACCGCACACCACTTCGCCGCCATCAAGGACTACCGCGACTTCTGCCGCCTCGTCCCGGTGAACACATACGAAGAACTCAAGGACTCCATCGACCGCATGCGCCACGGAGCCGCCGACATCCTCTGGCCCGGCACCGTCAAGTGGTACGCCAAGTCCAGCGGCACCACCAATGACAAGTCCAAGTTCATCCCCGTCAGCAAGGAAGGCCTCAAGCACATACACTACGCCGGCGGCACCGACGCCGTCGTCATGTACCTGCAGAACAACCCCAAGTCAAGGCTCTTCGACGGCAAGGCACTCATCCTCGGCGGCTCACACGCCTCCAACTACAACGTGGCAGGCTCACTCGTCGGTGACCTCTCCGCCATCCTCATCGAGAACATCAACCCACTGGTCAACCTCATCCGCGTCCCCGACAAGAAGACCGCCCTCATCAGCGAGTTCGACGTCAAGCGCGACCTCATAGCACGCCAGTGTCTCCAGGCCAACATCACCAACCTCTCCGGTGTACCCTCGTGGATGATGTCCGTCCTCGTACGCGTCATGGAGCTCTCCGGCAAGCAGCACCTCGAGGAGGTATGGCCCAACCTGGAAGTCTTCTTCCACGGCGGCATAGCCTTCACCCCCTACCGCGCACAGTACGAGAGCCTCATACGCAAGAGCGACATGCACTACATGGAGACCTACAACGCCTCCGAGGGCTTCTTCGGGCTACAGAACGACCCCACAGACCCCGCCATGCTCCTCATGCTAGACTACGACATCTTCTACGAGTTCGCACCCATGGACGCCATCGACGACGCCGGACAGCTCACCGACCCCTCCAAGGTAGTCCCCCTCGAGGGCGTGGAGACCGGCAAGAACTACGCCATGATAATCTCCACCTCCTGCGGCCTGTGGCGCTACCTCATCGGCGACACCGTGCGCTTCACCTCCGTAGCCCCCTATAAGTTCGTCATCACCGGCCGCACCAAGAGCTTCATCAACGCCTTCGGCGAGGAGCTCATCGTAGACAACGCCGAGAAGGGCCTCCAGGCAGCCTGCGCCGCCACGGGAGCCACCGTCCGAGAATACACCGCCGCCCCCGTCTTCATGGACCAGAACGCCAAGTGCCGCCACCAGTGGCTCATAGAGTTCTCCACGCCCCCGGCAGACCTACAGCACTTCGCCCGTCTCCTCGACGAAAACCTCCAGCAGCTAAACAGCGACTACGAGGCCAAGCGATTCAAGAACATCACCCTCCAGCCCCTGGAGATAAACCAAGCCCGCCCCAACCTCTTCGACGACTGGCTACGCGCCAAGGGCAAACTGGGAGGACAACACAAAATCCCCCGCCTCTCCAACTCCCGCAAGCACATCGAAGAGCTCCTGGCCATGAACGTCCAATGACATTCTTACGCCAATGATATTCTTACGCCAATGATATTTTTAACGCTAATGAATATTTTTAACGCTAATGAATATTTTCGACGTTAATTGCCGTTAATGGACCGTTAATTGGCCATTAATTTTTATTTTTAGACTAATCGTCATTAATATTTTTCTCTTTTCCATCCGGATGGGAGAAACTTAAAATTAACGGCCAATTAACGGTCCATTAACGGCAATTAACGTCGAAAATATTCATTAGCGTAAAAATAAAAATTAACGGCCAATTAACGGTCTATTAACGGCAATTAACGTCCTAAAATGTCATTAGCGTAGAAGTAGTATTGGCGTCCAACAACACAAGAACTATGAGAAGATTCAGCAACATAATAATCATTGTCGTCGTAGCAGTGCTCACCACGCTGCTCATGGCAAGCTGCGCACGCATGAGCTCCCCCGACGGCGGATGGTACGACGAGCGACCACCGTACGTCGTCTCAGCTACGCCAGCCGACCGCGACACCCTCGTCACAAGCAAGCGCATCGTCATACGCTTCAACGAGTTCATTAAAGTCGACAACCCAACGGAGAAAGTCGTCATCTCACCCCCGCAGCACGAGACCCCCGAGATTAAAGCCACCGGCAAGAACATCTTCGTCAAGCTCCTCGACTCCCTGCAGACAAACACCACATACACCATCGACTTCTCCGATGCCATCTCCGACAACAACGAGGGCAACCCCATGGGAGCATACACCTACTCCTTCTCCACGGGCAACCACATAGACACCCTCGAAGTAAGCGGATGCGTCCTCGACGCCCAGACCCTCGAACCCATCAAGGGCATCACCGTAGGCCTCTACCGCGAGGACATGACACCCGACAGCATCACCCCCATGACGCGCGTCAGCCGCACCGATGCCGATGGTAAGTTCATCATCCGTGGCATTGCCCCGGGCCGCTACCAGATAGGAGCCGTAGAGGACATGGACAACGACTTCAAGTTCACACAACGAGGAGAGAAGATGGCCTTCTCCCCCCTCATCGTCGACCCCTACTGCAAGCCCGACATACGACAGGACACCCTCTGGGCAGACCAGCTACACATCAAGGACATCACGCGCATAGGCTACACACACTTCTTCCCAGACGACATAGTCTTGCTGGCCTTCCAGCACCAGCTCATCGAGCGCCACTACCTAAAGTACGAGCGCAAGGACGCCGAGTGCTTCACCCTCTTCTTCACCGCCCCACACGACTCCCTGCCGCGCATAGAGCCCCTCGACTTCCAAGCCAGCGACAGCACCTTCGTCATCGAGGCATCAGAGAACCGCGACACCATAACCTACTGGCTCCGCGACACTGCACTAGTAAACCGCGACACCCTCACCATACGCATGCTCACTATGCAGACCGACACCCTCGGCAAGCTACAGCCCTCATGCGACACCCTCGAAATCCTAGCCAAGACCCCATACGCCAAGCGACTGAAGGCAAAGCAGGAGGAAGAGAAGAACTGGAAGAAGGACCATGAGAAAAAGCGGAAGAATGAGGAAAGAGCACGCAAGTACGACAAGAACCTCGCCGCCAACAAGCCCGAGGACAACGATGCTCCACCCACAAAGGACCGCGATGCCAAAGAGCTTGAGTCTGCTGACAGCCTCATGCCGCCTACTGACAGCCTCATGCCGCCGCCAATGTCTGCTGACTCCCTCATGCCGCCCCCAGCGCCCCAGCGCAACGACACGATAATGCCGCCCCCGGCACTGAAGGTGAGCTACAGCGTAGCGACGACGATGGACCCCGACGGCTCCGTCTACATAGACTTCCCGCGCCCACTGGCACGCTTCGACACCACCGCCATACATTTATATGTAGAGCAAGACTCCATGTGGTACCGCTCCCCCTTCACCGTAAGGCAAGCCGCCCAAAAGGGACTGGGCAGCCAGCGACGCTACGAACTCTACACCGACTGGATAGAGGGCGCCAACTACTCCCTGGAGATTGACTCCCTAGCCTTCGAGGACATCTACGGCCTAGTCTCCGACAAGTACAAGTCCGGCATACAGGTGCCAAAGCTCGAAACCTACGGCACACTCTTCATGAACCTCACCGGACTGCCCGAGGCCATCGACAGCGCCGACATCTACGTCTCCCTCCTCAGCGGTCAGAACGTAGTGAAGCAGGTAAAGTGCCAAGGCCGCACCGCCGAGTTCTACTACATAAAGCCCGGAAAGTACTACCTCTCCGCCTTCATAGACCGCAACCACAACGGCACATGGGACACCGGAGACTACTACCAGAACCGCCAGCCCGAGGAGGTATACTACTACCCCGAAGAGGTAGAGTGCAAGGCCAAATGGGACATCACAAAAGAGTGGAACGTCCTCGCGCGCCCACTAAACACCCAAAAGCCCGCCGTCCTCATAAAACAAAAGTCGTCAACCAAAAAGACAGTTAAAAACCGCAACCTCACCCGAGCACGCGAAAAGGGCATTGAACTCCCAGAGTACTTGCAATAGGCCCCTAATCCTGCAGGCCTTTGTCCCACTGGGCTGAATCCAACCACTACACAGCCCAGGGTATATGTATATGTCCTATCGGGCTGAAAGCCCACCACTACATAGCCCAGGGCAACGCCCTGGGTTGCATCAGACCATCATCCACCGCCCTGTAAGGGCAAAAGTACATAAACTATGAAGAAGTTATTGATGATTATCGTTATCGTGCTGACGGCGGCACTCAGGGCCGACGCACAGTGCGAGTACGTCAACAAGGCATTCGCCTCTGGAAAGGAGCACATGGCATACAACCTGTACTTCAACTGGAAATTCGTGTGGGTAAAGGCCGGCGTCGCCACCATGTACACCGTACCCACCACATACCGTGGACAGAAGGCATACCGCACCTCCCTCGTCACAAAGTCCTCAGAGAAAGTAGACAAGTTCTTCATGATGCGCGACACCATCCTCACCTACTTCTCCGACAAGCTCACACCCTTCTACTACCGCAAGGGAGCGCGTGAGGGCGACCGCTACTACGTCGACGAGATGTGGTACTCATACCCCAAGGACGGACAGGTGCTCACCACTCTCCGCCACCTTCACGCCGACGGCACGCGCACCGCAGAGAAGCACCTCTACCACAACTGCGTCACCGACATGCTCAACGCCTTCCAGCGCGTGCGCAACTACGACCCCACGGGATGGAAGAAAGGCCACGTAGAGTACATCGACATAGCCGGCGGCGACGAGGTAGTAAAAGCCAAGCTCGTCTACCAAGGCAAGGAGAGCGTAAAGACCGACAACGACAAGACCTACCAGTGCATGGTCCTCTCCTACGTGGAAAAGGACGACGGCAAAGACAAGGAAATAGTCCGCTTCTACGTCACAGACGACCAGCGCCACATCCCCGTCCGCCTAGACCTCTTCCTACGCTTCGGCACCGCCAAGGCCTTCCTCTCGTCAGTGAAATAGGACAGACAAGTAATATTTGCTAACAAAAAGAAGGAATATAGATTATGGAACTGAAGGAAACATTCTCAAGACGACTACGCAACGCACGGCTAATGCGAGGACTGTCGATGCAGCAATTGTGTGTGATGATGGGCGACATCGTCACCACACAGGCTATGTCAAAATATGAACGTGGCGAGAGTATGCCCGACAGCACCGTGCTCATCGCATTGTGCCATGCCCTGAAGGTAACGCCCGACTACCTGTTCCGCGCAAGCAGATTGCCACTCAGCAACGTACATTACCGCAAGCTCACCCGATTGAGTGCCAAGGAGGAGAAGTCTGTCAACCTTGTTGTGGAAGACACCATTGAGCGCATCTGCGAGATAGAGGACATCTGTGGCATAGTGAGGAGCTTCTCTTCTCCGCTCGACGGAATACAAGTGGCAGATGTCCATGATGCCATTGCTGCTGCCGCCCAGTTGCGCAAAGCGTGGAATATGGGCGACGTTGCCATAGCCCATGCCATCAATATGCTGGAAGACAAAGGCATCATTGCAGTGGAGGTAGAGGCATCGGATGCTTTCTCCGGTCTCAATGGCACCATAGACAGTGGCGTGCCCGTCGTTGTTGTCAATAGGCGGATGACGGCGGAGCGCAAACGTTTTACCGCACTCCACGAGTTGGGACATGCCCTGCTCCGCTTTGCAGATAGCATAGACGAGAAGACCGAAGAACAGCTTTGTAATATATTCGCCAGCGAGATACTGTTGCCAAGAGAGGTCTTCGTACGGCTTCTTGGCGAAAAGCGGCACGACATTGCTTTGGTGGAACTGAAAAATATGCAGGCAGAATACGGCATCTCCGTTGATGCCCTGATGTACAAGGCCAGATATCTTGATGTCATATCCGAGAACCGCTATACCACCTACTGGAAGAAGAAAAATGCCGATGCTACCTTCAAATCGCAGGTGGAGAAGAGCGTATTCGACGAAGAGCGTAGCACCAAGTTTGAGAATCTGGTGTACCGTGCACTGTCCTGCGAACTGATTACCGAATCCAAAGCCGCCGTTTTGCTCAACAAGAGCACGGAGGAAGTACTACAAAACTATGTCCTTGCCTAATGGAAATTGTTGTCAGCGATACCAATATCTTCATAGACCTATGGAATATTGGACTCTTGGAGCGGTTCTGCGAGTTGCCACTTTCCATCCACACTACCGACTTCGTGGTGGGAGAACTCCAAACGCAAGGAGTGCGGGATGCCGTTTGGCAGTTGAGCAAAGCAGGACGGTTGACGGTAAAGACATTCAAGAGCCATGAATATGGAGAAATAATGGCCTTACAAGACAAGAACCTATCCTTTCAGGACTGCACCGTACTATACTATGCGTTGAGCGGAGAGTACAAACTTCTGACTGGCGACCGCAACCTGCGGACAGTCGCCGAGCGGCATGGGCTGCAAGTGTCAGGGGTCATCTATGTGGTAGACGAGTTGCTGCGGCATGGCATCCTGTCAAAGGAAGAGTATATAGAGAAATTGAAGTCCCTGCTGGAGTCCAATCATCGGTTGCCCATGAAGGAGATCGTGAAGAGGATAGAAAACTAAATGTCACCTCTTCCCCGTTAAGTAATATGTAAAAAATAACTTGGTAATGTGTAAAAATAACTTGAGCAGTTTTTAATCCGAAAATTATGCCAACGACGGGCTGAAAGCCCAACAACTACATAGCCCAGGGCAACGCCCTGGGTTTTTTGTTAGTATCCATCCGCGCGCCCTGTAAGGGCAAAAGTCCATAATCTGTCACGCGCAATATTATGTACTTTTGCCCTTACAGGGCGGTTGTCGACATCTGAATATACCCAGGGCGTTGCCCTGGGCTATGTAGTTGCTGGGCTTTCAGCCCGCAGCTCTCCCAAGATGTTAATATTTCGGCCCATTAAGATTTATTAACGCCAAAAGGCATTACGCAACGTGAAAAAATGTATAATTTTGCACCCGTACTATAAACACAATCTATAAAGTCTCCTTAAATCACATTGCAAATCTACTAAAAGGATAATGCTAACTGTTATAGGCTCATACGGGCAGAGGCCCGCGTGGGAAGTACCCCTTGTGTTTCAGATTAATCACACTACATTCAAATAATAACAACAAGTTTCTATGTCTAAAAAATCTAAAACTGTACGCTGCGTGCTAGCTGGCGCACTGCTCGTTGCGAGCGCTGCCGTGGCACAGGCGCAGACTATCAGCGGAACGGTGAAGGACGCTACGGGCGAGCCCGTCATCGGCGCCACCGTCATGGAGCAGGGCACGTCAAACGGCACTGTGACAGACTTCGACGGTAACTACACCATCACGCTGAAAGGCAAGAGCCAGAAGCTCACGTTCTCATACGTCGGTATGCAGAACCAGACAGTCAACGTAGCCGGTAAGAGCAACGTTAACGTCGACCTCAAGGACGACGCACAGATGCTCGACGAAATGGTTGTCATCGGTTACACCACAGTTCGCAAGAAAGACCTTACCGGCGCCGTTACGCAGGTAGGCTCAAAGCAGATTGAAAACGTACCGGTCACAAACGTCACTGAGGCCCTCACGGGTAAGATGGCCGGTGTGAACATTACCACTTCAGAAGGTTCGCCTGACGCCGACGTGAAGATTCGCGTGCGTGGTGGCGGATCACTCTCTCAGGACAACTCCCCACTTTACATCGTAGACGGATTTGAGGTGAACTCCATCTCAGACATCGCAGCCTCCGAAATCGAGACTGTCGACGTGCTGAAGGATGCTGCCTCTACGGCTATCTATGGTGCCCGCGGTGCCAACGGTGTTATCATCGTCACCACAAAGAGCGGTAAGGAAGGCAAGGTGCAGGTAAGTCTCAATGCCTCTACCGGCTGGCGCAAGATGACGAAGGAAATCAGCGTCATGGACCCTTACAACTTCGCACTCTACCAGTACGAGGTATCCTCTGCAACAAAGTCTAACGCCACTACGTCAGACTACGGCAGCTACGCCGACTTCGACCTGCTCAAGGCTATGCAGGGCCGCAACTACCAGAACGAGGTGTTCGGCAACACCGGTACACAGACTACGTACGACGTAAGCGTCAACGGCGGTAGCAAGGACGTGAAGTTCAGCGTAAGCTATGCACACACCGGAACAAACGCCATCATGCTTGGCTCCGACTACAAGCGCGACAACATCAGCGCTAAGCTCAACGCCAACATCAACAAGTGGCTGTCGCTCGACTTCAAGGCTGCACTGGCCAACGAGAAGACCAACGGTCTGGGCTCAGGCGCCGACACCAACGAGAGCAACGCCGCTAACTCTATCGTGGCCAACACCATCAAGTTCCAGCCTATCGACGCCACCGCCAACAGTGATGATGACGAGGACAACAACACCTCTACACGTGTAGACCCAACAACACGTATCAACAACACGTACAAGCAGAAGCGCACTTTCACACAGACTTACAATGCCGGACTGACATGGAAGCCTTGGAAGGGATGGAAGTTTGCCACAAAGCTGCAGTACCAGTGGAAGAACGCTGACACAGACCAGGTATGGCTCGCACCTGCAGCCACCAACTCTAAGTACGGCTACAGCGGTCGCCCACAGGCTCTCCTTATCTCTGACGACAAGAAGACCATCATCAACACCAACACCATCCAGTACGACCACAAGAAGCTCTTCACCTCGGACGATAGCTTCACCATCCTCGTAGGTCAGGAGTGGAAGGAAACGAAGGAGACCGACCGCGAGATGATGTCGGCTGACTTCGACACCTCTTGGACCGTCGACGGCATCCTGTCAAACATGTCTGCCGGCACGACAATCCCTAACTATTCTTATATATATCCTGAGGACCGCCTCGTGTCGTTCTTCGGACAGCTGATGTACACCCTCAAGGACAGATACCTCCTCAACGCTACACTCCGTTCCGACGGATCAAGCAAGTTCGGCAAGGGCAACAAGTGGGGCGTATTCCCTGCCGTTGCCGTAGCATGGCGCATGAGCGAGGAAAACTTCCTCAAGAACGTTGACTGGCTCTCCAACTTGAAGCTCCGTCTCTCGTTCGGTACAGCCGGTAACAACCGTATCTCCAGCGGTCTGACTGCCGTACAGTACAAGATGGGCGGCAACACTGGTTCGGCTGCTTACTTCGACGAAAGCCGCGCTCCGTACCTCGAGACTTCAGGTTACCTCTACAACCCGGACCTGAAGTGGGAGACCACCATCACACGTAACTTCGGTATCGACTACGGCTTCTTCCGCGGACGCCTCTCTGGTAGCTTGGACTTCTACTGGAACACCACCAAGGACCTCCTCATGAAGGCACGCGTACAGAGCTCCGCTGGTTACCTCTACCAGTACCAGAACTTCGGTCAGACCTCAAACAAGGGTGTTGAGTTCTCTGCTAACGTGGTGGCTGTCGACAACAAGACACACACCATGAACGTGAACTTCAACATCGCCTACAACAAGAACAAGATTGACAAGCTCACCAGCGACGACCCATGGCAGAGCTCTAACTTCGCAGGTTCTACCTTCGGCGAGTACAACGACTACTACATCACAGAGGGCGGTGCTCTCGGCGAGGTATGGGGCTACAAGATGAACGGATACTACACCGTTTACAACAAAGAAACAGGCGAGGGCGACCTCGTGCTCAATGGCACAAAGTGGGAGCTCCGCGACGGCAACAACAGCAAGTCGTACACGAAGACCGGTTCTAACCTCTACCCTGGCGGTCCTAAGTTCGAAGAGGACGAGGAAGGCAACCCAGTCAAGCAGCGTCTGGGCAATACCGTGCCTACCGTAACCGGTGGCTTCGGAGTTGACGGACAGGTACGCACCAAGATTGGTACGTTCGACTACAACGTATTCTTCAACTACTCGCTGGGCAACCAGATTGTCAACGGTACCAAGGCTGCCAACGCCTTCTACTCTGGCTCTTCTGCCGGCTACAACCTCGTGAGCGACTTCAACATCGACAACCGTTACAGCTGGATAGACCCAGAGACAGGTCTGAACCTCGGACGTCCGCACGAAAACACCGTAGCATACTACGGCGGGGCAGAGAAACTCATGGAAAAACTCAACAAAATGAACGACGGCAAGTCAATGTACAACCCTGCTGCTGCAAGCACCATGGTCATCACAGACTATGCCCTCGAGAACGCCGACTTCCTGCGTCTGCAGAACGTTACCGTAGGCTACTCGCTGCCAAAGCAGTGGATCAAGAAGCTCTATCTTGAGAATGTACGCATATACTTCACTGGCTACAACCTCTTCTGCCTCACTGGCTACAGCGGCTACGACCCTGAGGTTGACGTCAGCAAGAATGCTATGTGCCCGGGCATCGACTATGCGGCTTATCCTAAGAGCCGTTCATACGTAATGGGTATCAACATAGGTTTCTAACATGCATCTATCATAACATAAAGCAGATATCTATATGAACAATATACTTAAGACAGTCACCATGTGCCTCTGCGGCGCAGCAGTGCTGTCATCGTGCAGCGACTGGCTGGAGACCTCTTCCACTTCGCTCAACGACAAAGACCAGACATTCACTTCGCCAGCTCTCACCAAGCTGGCAGTGAACGGCGCTTACGGCAAGCTCTGCGGCAACAACTATACACAGCTGATGACCATACACCAGGGCGCAGGCACCGACGTGGAGCTCATCGACGGTATCGGTTCCACTGCAACAGCAGCCAGCGAGCGCGGTGCAATGAACTATAACGCCACCTCAGGCGGCTGGAACAAGCTCGGCACACTGTGGGAAGAGCAGTACGCAGCCATCGAGGCGTGCAACCTCATCATCGACGGCATCGCAGCTAACCAGGACAACATCAAGGCACAGGGCGCGACTGCCGTAACCAATATGGCCCAGTATGACGCTGAGGCTAAGACAATACGCGCTATGGTTTATCTCGACCTCGTAAGAGTGTTCGGCGACGTGCCTATGATGCTGCACAGCGCAGAGTCTGACCTCTCCAACGTCAACGTAAACAAGACAGGCCGCGACCAGATTCTCGACTCCCTCATCGCAGACCTCGAGGGCGTTGTGGAAGCCAAGAGCCTGCCAGAGATAGGCGAAGTGACCTCCGAGCACATCACACACGGATATGCCGAGGCTCTCCTCGCCAACATCTACATGACACGTGCAGGATATGCCATCCGCGAGGCTGCCAACGGCGTGAACGCTGACTATTGCGTAGACGCGCTGAAGGCCAAGGGATACGTAAAGGCTGACTACTCTGACGACACATACCAGACCATGCGCCCAAGCGACGACGACTGCAATACGTACTACACGAAGGCTGCAGCTCACCTGGCCAACGTCATCAAGAGCGGCAAGTACAAGATGTACGACTCGTTCACAAAGCTCTGGGAAGACATCAACGCTCTGAAGACTGACGAGACTTACCACGAGTCGATGTTCGAGATCCCAATGGGATTCGGCAACACCGGTGAGCTGGGCTACACCGTCGGTGTACGTCTCAACGGCGTTACCAACGACTACGGCTACGGCAACTCTTCAGGTAAGCTGAAGACAACAGCCGTACAGCTCTACTCTTACGGAATGTGCGACACCCGCCGCGACATCACTTGTGTGCCATACGAAATCAAGAACCTCGCACGCACAGAGGCCAACGGCGGCAAAACCACTACTATAGAGGCCTGTATGGGCAACAAGCCTTTCGGTCTGTACATCGGTAAGTGGGACGTTCGCAAGATGAGCGACCAGTGGAGCTCTACCAACAAGACAGCTACTGCCAAGTTCGGCTACGGCATCAACGTAGTGCGCATGCGCTATCCTCAGGTGCTCCTGTGGTATGCTGAGTGTATGGCACAGCTGGGCTACCTCACTGTAGACCTCAATGGTTGCGGTATGACCGCCAAGCAGGCCCTCGAGAAGGTTCACGAGCGTGCTTACTTCGACGCAGAGGCAAACTACCTCGGTGTAAACCCAACAACCGAGCTCGATGCTTGGAAGACTGAGATAGAGGATATAAGCAACACAGAGGACTTCATGACAAAGGTTCGCCAGGAGAACCAGCTGGAGTTCTGCGGCGAGGGATTCCGCAAGTGGGACCTCATCCGCTGGAACAAGCTGCACGAGGTCATCTGGAAAGCTAAGCTCAACTACAAGAAGTTCTGCGGCGCCGACGGCACACGCGCTATCGACAAGATATACTACAAGTACACCGACGACACAGAGAAGCAGCTGGATCCTTCAAGCTTCACATGGTACGGTATGCCTGACGGCGACGTTATGCCTACTGTCAGCAAGAAGGGCAAGAGCCCAAGCAACGACTGGCTGCAGGAGAACGGTTACCGCTATCCGAAGGGCACCGGCACTTCAGCTGGTCAGGGCACCGAAGCCAAGGGTCTGAACGCCGACAGCTACACCAAGGCTGGCTTCGGACAGGCTTACAGCAACGAGTCCAGCGAGCTGCCATCCATCTGCGGCGGTCTCGTAGGTACTCAGGAGATAAAATCCTCAAGCGACGAGTGCAAGGACGATGGCGTGACAGTGAAGAACCGCTACCTCATGCCTATCTATGACAACACCATACAGTCAAGCAACGGCCGTCTGTACAACTCTTACGGTTATTAATACTATCAACAAAAAGGCAAATCATGAATAAGATAATCAAGAATATTGCAGCCCTACTGCCCATGCTCGCCTTCTTGTCGGCATGCACGGAGACCAACGACTGGACGGTAGACAGCTCGATAAACCGCCAACCCTCCATCAGCACTTTCGAGGTGACGGCTGACGCTGCCGAACTCAAAATGGCAGTGAAGTTCGAGGCGCAGAAGAGCGCATCGGGCTATGAGATACAGATAAGCACCGACTCCCTCAAGGAGGGCTTCGACGAGTCAACCAGTTACGCTGGCCTGAAGACCATCAAGGTAGACCCAGTGACCACAGGTTCGCTCGACATAGCATACGGCGAAGGCGACGACCAGTACAAATGGGTGGAGAACACCACATACTTCTTCCGCATACGCTCTCTCTCCAGCACCAAGGACAACAGTAAGTGGTTCACCAGCGGCATCATGACCGACGTAAAGGGCGTCAAGATGACCCCGATGTTCACCGTCAGCGGACTGGATATCGGTGAAACAGAGGTCACCGTCCACTGGATTAATGAGTACAAGTCCGGTACGCCAGCATTCCTCACATGCTTGGATGCCGCCGGCAATCAGGTATCTCGACATGACCTCACTGACGACGAGAAGAAGGATGTAAAATACACCTTCACCGGTCTGACGGCAGGAGCAACCTACACCTTCTACGTATTCGATGCAGACGATACCCAGCTGGGCACTACCACAGTTACCACTGAGACAACTCCTGACATGACAAAGGCACTGAGCATCTTCGGTATGCCAAACTTCACCACGCAGACTGCCGGTTCTGTACAGGAATTCAGGGATGCTACAGGTAAATTCGTTGCCAAGTTCATCGACAAGGATGGTAAGTTCAAGATGGAACTTAAAAAGTCCGACCCATACTACAACCCACTGAAGGAGGACTTCAAGACTGGTGAGATGGAAGGTTCCGATGGAGGCTACCGTATGAGTACCAACGGTAAGGCCGGTCAGATAGACATGACGATACCTTCAAAGGGTCGTCTGTATGTCTACACTCGCGGTAGTGCAGGTCGTAACATCATCTTTACCCAGAACACAGAGAAGCTGCTCGAGCAGGAAGTTCCTAAAGAAAAGACCAACAATAAGGCCTACGTCTTCACCAAGGTAAACGTAGAGGCAGGCACAGTAGTAGTCACATGGAGTGCATCCATCTACATCCAGGGCTTCCAGTTCGTCCCAGACGCTGAATAACCCCCACTGACCAATACGCGTCACATATAAAACATATCAAAAGCGCAGACCCGCGCACTCTCTCCCCAAAAAACAAGAGTGCCGAGCCTGCGCTTTTTTTGTGCCCCTATCCTCCAAATTCTCAGCCGAAACCTTGCCGTATTGAATATTCTTTGTAACTTTGCACGCGAGAAGATATATAAAATAGAAGTTATGGATACTATTCAGAATGTAACAAAAAGAGATTTGCTCTTGGCAAAATTAGCTCAGGCAAAGCAACGGAAACGTGAAAGTGCTGATGCTATGATTAAAGAAC
Organism: Oscillospiraceae bacterium; assembly: GCA_963588475.1. GTDB lineage: Bacteria > Bacteroidota > Bacteroidia > Bacteroidales > Bacteroidaceae > Prevotella. The sequence continues at coordinate 30,766 of CAVAHD010000031.1, forward strand.
TGAAGGAGCGTTATGAACAACGTACAGGTCAGAAGGCCAACTATGTCTTTGTGTTATGATAGACCTTGACCTTGCATTATCTTGCGCTTTTTTTAGTGCACCTAAATTTGCAGAGTTCAGTTAGAATGTGTAACTTTGCGGCAGTGATATAAATTAGAATAAATAAAGATTATGGCATTAGCAATAGCATCAATACCCGTATTGACAGGCACAGTGGCTGAAGACTTTGAAGCGCAGGCGCAAAAGTCCTATGAGGAATTTCTTAATCGTACCGACTCAGAGAAGCAGATAGTCGCAGAGAAGTACGAAAAGGGAATGACTATGGTGCAACGTGTATTGGCAAAATCACATATAGGAAGCAGATGAGTTTTCTCTTTGACAAATGTACCATTTACAACTTGTCCTCTCCTGAGGAGATGGCAGAGTTTACTTGTGGCGACCAAGATTTGGATGATTTCTTTGCAAACGACTGTTTTGGATATGCAAAACAGTTGTTGGGAAAGAGTTATTGTTTCAAACTCGATGATGACCTTTCGAAGGTGGTATGTGCGTTCACTATAGCCAATGCAGGCATAAGAGTGGACGACTTGCCTAATGCTCGCAAAAAGAAACTTGAGTCAAGCATACCACATGCGAAATCATTGAAAGACTATCCTGCGGTACTTATTGGCCGTTTGGCGGTAAACCAAGAGTTCCGTTCACAGCATATTGGCAGTGATACTCTGGAGTACATTAAATATTGGTTTATTGACCCTTATAATAAAACAGGTTGTAGGTTCATCATTGTGGATGCATATAACAATGAGCAGACTCTCTCTTTCTATGAGCGCAACGGCTTTAAGACGGTATTCAGCAGCGATATGCAAGAGAAAGAGTACCGGCGTATAAATTCAGATATAAGGTTGAATACACGGTTGATGTATTATGATCTTCTTGCAGCCATAGGTTGATAGCAATGAACTTAGAGATTCAGACTGTCCAAAATACACATCAAAAGCGCAGACCCGCACACTCTCCCTCCCCAAAAACAAGAGTGCCGAGCCTGCGCTTTTTTTGTATCAGTAAATTTGCGTGGGTCAACTAGAAAGTGTAACTTTGCACCCATGAAACAATAGTATATGCGTTATGACTACACTGACATTACAAGTAGATAATCTCTCTATACTTGAACACATAAAGGGACTGCTCTCTGCAGTAAGAGGAGTAAAAATAGTAAATACTGTGGAGAGTCCTGTACCAACGTACTCTGAGGATATTCCCAATGATTTGACTCAAGCTGCGATGAAGGAAGCTGAGGAAGGAAAGTATGCAGGTGTTGTTCATATGGACAGCATTGAAGATTTTGTAGCATCTTTTGATTGAAAAAATGAAAGAGATTAGATTTACTTCCCAGTTTAAAAAGGACTTCAAACATATATTATGCAAGAGTATCACTTGGACTTTATAACGTACTGCGTGGGCAATCTGAGCGACCGTCTTAAGATGACCGCTGGACAGGTGTATGGTTTGCTGCGCTCGTCCGGCATACTGAACGACTATATCATTCCTTGCTACGACGTGCTCCATACGTTTGGCAAAGACTACATAATGGACGACCTGATAACTATGATGAAGAAGAAAGGAGTGTTACAATGATGTGTATGCAAGCAGACATGACAATTCTTCAGATGAAGTATGCGCGAATAGTAAAGATTTTCGCAGAAGCGACGGGGCTTCCTCTGGAAGAGGCCCTGGATGTCTTTTACCAGTCAACGGTATACCGAATGATGAGTGAGGGCATAGCTGATATGCATTGCATGAGCGACGGCTATTTGGCTGGACTATTGCAGGAAGAATGTAAGCAAACAGCGAACCGGGGTGGAGCTTTTGCGTTAACATAGAGTGATGTATACCAGATACGATATCAACAAAAAGGTGAATTTACATGTAATCCGTATGGGAGCTTCGAACGAACGATTCAATTGCGTCCGCACTGCGGACGCAATTGGGTAGATACAGTAAAACTGGGCGCATCCGCTTGCCGACTGAAATAATCTTTGTAACTTTGCACGCGGAAGTGCCTTCGACTGGGCACACGCGAGTTTTATATGACATACTTACAGATACATCCACACGCACATACTAATCCACCGCCTACGCCTATGAATTTTGCTTCTTATGTATTGCTTGCCCTCGTTGTCGTCGCTTTCTTCATCGCTGCACGCTACCGTGCACGGGGTGGGGGACGCAAGAGCTGTTGCGACACCTCGCGCGGCGGGGAGGCTCCCCAGAAACAGCAGAAGGGGTGCGGCGACGGCGAGACGAAGGCCGGACACAAGAAGAGCATCGGCAAGGACGGCACGGTACGCTGCACTGGCTCGTGCTGCGAACTGGGCCTGCTCGCTGACCGCCGGCGACTTAAAACCAAGGAGGAGTACGAGGCCATGGAGGACTCCGATGACTAACGCCAATGACATTTTACGCCAATGACATTTTAGGACGTTAATTGCCGTTAATGGACCGTTAATTGACCATTAATT
>CAVAHD010000032.1:0-33017 GCA_963588475.1 Oscillospiraceae bacterium
AGTGCAAAGGTACAGAGTTTTAGCGAAACCACCAAACGTTTTTCGAAAAAAGTTTTAGAAAATGTACAAAAAGTGGCGTTTAGTTGATATTTATCAACTAAACGCCACATACAAACGTTCATCTTATCCAAATGATTAGATTCTCTTATCCCATCTTGCCAGTGAGGTAAGCACGAGTGCGGTCGTCGGCGGGGTTGGTGAACATCTTGTTGGTATCGTCGTACTCAATGAGGTCGCCGAGGTACATGAACATGGAACGGTCTGCGATGCGCATGGCCTGCGACATGTTGTGGGTGACGATGAGGATAGTCACCTCCTTCTTGAGCTGGAGGATGAGGTCCTCGATATGCTTGGTAGCAATAGGGTCAAGAGCGGAGGTTGGCTCGTCCATGAGGAGCACGTCGGGCTGGAGGGCCAAGGCGCGTGCTATGCAGAGACGTTGCTGCTGACCACCGGAGAGGAAGGTGCCGCGCTTCTTGAGCTGGTCCTTCACCTCGTCCCAAAGGGTAACATTGCGGAGGCAGCGCTCCACTATCTCGTCCTTCTTGGACTTGGCCAAGTGGATGCCATTGAGCTTATAGCCGGCCAGGACGTTGTCATAGATGTTCATCGTGGGGAACGGGTTGGGGCGCTGGAACACCATGCCGATGCGGCGGCGCTCCTCTACGGCTTCCATCTCGAGGACGTTCTCGCCGTTGAGCAGTATCTGACCCGTGACATTGATTTTCTCATACAGCTCGTGCATGCGGTTGACGGCACGCAGGAGGGTGGACTTACCGCAGCCGGAGGGACCCATGATGGCGGTGATGGAGTTCTTCTCTATGTCGGCAGAGACGTGCTTGACGGCCATAGTCTGTGTGCCGCCTTGTCCGTAGGTAACGCAGACATCGTTGATCTGCAGTATGGGGTTGATTATATTTTCCATTTCTTTGCTATGCGTTTTGCGAGGAGGTTAAGACAGAGTACGAAGATGAGGAGGAAGAGCGAGGCACCCCAAATGAGGTTCTGCAGACTGGGGTCGTTGAAGAAGTCCCAGATTAGCAGTGGCACGGCGGCCATAGGGCGGCTCATGTTCCAACTGATAGCAGCACCACCGAGAGCGGTGAACATCAGAGGGGCGGTCTCCCCCACTACACGTGAGATGGCCAGGAGGATGCCGGTGAAGATGCTGCCCAAGGCAGAGGGGAGCATCACCTGCAGCATGACACGCCAATAGCTGCCGCCGAGGGCCAGACCAGCCTCCTTCAGCGAGGCGGGAAGCACCTTCATCGTCTCCTCCGTGGAACGGATGACGAGTGGGAGCATCATGATAAATAGGGCGACGGAACCGGCGTAGGCGGAGTAGCCCTTAGTGGGCACTACGACCCAGATGTAGACGATGATGCCGATGATGATGGAGGGGGTGCCCTGCAGAAGGTCGGTGACGTAGCTGACGAGCTGTGCGAACTTAGAATGGCGGTACTCCGACAGGCAGATGCCACACATCACTCCCACGGGGATGGAGAAGACGGACGCCATGAGGAGCATCAGGCAGGTGCCCACGATACCGTTGGCAATGCCGCCGGGGATTATCTGACCCGTATTCATGGCTATCATGGCATCGTAGCCGTTAGGCGTTGCCTGCGTGATGAAGTTCCAACCCAACTGCTTCCATCCCTTCACGAGCACCTCGCCGAGGATGGCGAAGAGGGGGATGGCGGTGATAGCCGAGAAGACGCAGACGGCGACGTATAGCAGCTTGCTCTTGGCTATGCGGAGTTTTGTCTTATTGGATGTTTCTTTACACATTTGTACTTGCTGTTTTTAGGCGTGGCGCGCACGGCGGATGAGTATCTTGCCTATCATGTTGATGATGGCGGTGATGAGGAAGAGGAGCAGTCCGATGGCGATGAGCGAGGAGAGCTTTACGCCGTCAGCCTCGCCAAACTGGTTGGCAATGATGGAGGCCATGGTGTTGCCCGTAGTGCGCAGGGTGTCGGGGATCTGGTTGGTATTGCCGATGAGCATCGTCACGGTCATCGTCTCGCCCAGTGCACGGCCGATGGCCAGGATGTAGGCGGAGAAGATGCCGGGACCTGCCACGGGGAAGATGATACGGCGTATCACCTCAGCACGGGTGGCACCCATGGCGTAGGCACCCTCTTTCATCTCGGACGGTACCATCTTGATAAACTCGGAGCTGAGCGAGGCAGCATAGGGCACTATCATGATGGCAAGTACGAACGAGGCCGTCAGAATGCCGGAGCCCTGCGGAGAGAGGTTGAGGTACATAAAGACATTACGCAGTACGTAGAAGCCCCACAGACCATAGATGATGGAAGGTATGCCGGCAAGGAGGTCGGTGACGGTACCGAGGATGTGGGCTATCTTCTTGCCACGGAAGTATTCGCCGGTGAACAGCGCTACGGGGAGCGAGAAGGGTATGCACATGATGAGGGCGAGGGCGGTGGTAAGCAGGGTGCCCGTGATGAAGGGCAGAGCGCCGTAGCTCTCGCGGCCTGCTGTAGTAATCCACTCGTCGGAGAAGACGAAGTGCCAAAAGCCGAACTCACCGAACGCCAACGTACTGTCAGCGACGAGGGAATAGATCATTCCCCCGCCGATGAGTGGTACTACTACCGCCGAGGCGATGAGCAGTGTTTTGAATATTTTATCTTGCATATATTAAGGTGTCTACTTCAGTGTGTTTACTTCAGTATAGGCTGACCGTCGTATGTCACGGTCTTGAGGTTCTGCAGGCTCAGCTCTACAGCCTTCTTTGGCAGTGGAGCATAGTGTACAGTACCGGTGGTCTGCTGTGTCTTCTCGTCGAGCATGTACTTGAGGAGGTCTACAGTAGCCTTTGCCTGGTCGAGGGTGCGGTCAGCGTACTTCTGCTCCTTATAGATGATAATCCAAGTGAAGCAAGAGATTGGGTAAGCGCCCTTGGCATCGGCATTGGTGATGGAACAGCGTGTGTCCTCAGGGATGTCGCCGGCTGCAGCAGAGATGCTCTCGAGTGACGGTGTAACGAGCTCGCCCTGTGCGTTCTTCACGGCAGCGAATGGTATCTTCTGTGCGAAGGCGTACTCAGAACCTACATAACCGAGGGCGTATGGGGTGTTGGCGATGATGCCTGCAACGCCTGGGTTACCCTTGGCAGCCTGACCTACTGGGAAGTCGACGGTCTTGCCTGCGCCGTACTTAGACTTCCACTCTTCGCTAACCTTGCTCAGGTAGTCGGTGAAGATGAATGTGGTACCTGAACCGTCTGAGCGGTATGCCAGTACGATGTCCTTAGCTGGGAGGTTGACGCCCTCATTGAGGGCCTTGATGCGTGCATCGTCCCAGCGGGTTATCTTACCTGCGTAGATGTCGGCGATGACATCGCCAGCGAGAGAGAGCTTCTCAACGCCCGGGAGGTTGTAGGCCAGTACTACGGCACCCATACAGGTGGGAACGTGTACTACAGGCTGCATCTCCTTCATCTCGTCGTCGGAGAGGAACGCGTCGGAACCGGCGAAGTCTACGATACCATCCTTAAGGTTGCGTACGCCACCGCCTGAGCCGATGCCACCGTAGGACACCTTGTCGCCAGACTGCTGGCTGTAGGCTTCGAACGACATATTGTAGAATGGAAGTGGGAAGGTGGCACCTGCACCGGTGAGATCTACGGAGGCACGGTCACCGTTGTTACCCTTTTGTCCTGCACATGAGGCCAGGAGTCCTGCCACTGCTATTGCTGCTACAGCAAAGATGCTTTTTGTAATCTTTTTCATTGTCTTATTCGTTTTTGTGGGTTAATTCGTTTGGTGGGTTTTAGGGGAATTACAGGTTGAAGGCTGCATTGACATAGAGGTATGGCTTAGCCTTCTCGCCTTCTGCCTTAGGCATGTTGACGCGGAAGTTTGGTGCGAGGGAGACGTACTTTCCCAGTTTGAAGTCAGCACCAGCGATGATGGTAGATCCGTCGTTGGTTGACTTAGAACCCTCGTTCCAACCGTCCTTGGATGTGAGGTAGTCGTAGCGTGCGAAGAGGTCACAGCTCTTTGACACCTTGCCTGAAGCGAAGACAGACATACCGCTCATATCCTTCTCAGAGACGCACTTGGTGGTCCACTGGTAGTTGTACTCAGCACCTACCTTGAAGCCGGTAGTCTGGAAACCGGCGAAGGCAGCGAAGTTTGTCACGCCGTTGGTCTCCTGTGTCTCGTGCTCGTTATATGAACCATAGAGGCGGATAACCCAGTGGCTGTTCGGAGTAACCGTGACACCACCGCCGTACTGGAAGCCGCGCTTTGCCTGCAGCTCTTTGTAACCGTTACCGTTGACGATGATAGCGTCGATGCTTACTGCCTTACAAGGCTTGAAGGCGGCGCTGATACCGAGGTCGGCACTACTGCCGAACTTATATTCATCCTGGAACGACTTCATGATGTAGCGCTTGCCCCAGAAGCTCTCCTGTACCTTGAACTGTGTGGTGCTGATGAGACCGCCCTGGATGGACCATTTCTTATTGATGTCCCACTTAGCAAATGCGTTCTTGATAAGTCCCTTACCTTCACCGATGTTGGAGAAGTCAGCAACAGCCTTCAGCTCCAGTCCATTGGTAAATTTGTAGTCGTAACCCAAGTAGGCACGGCTGAGTTCGAAACCGCGTTCGTCATTGACGCAACCGAAGCCGGACTTCAAGTCGGTGAAGACGTTTACAATAACCTTTCCTTCGCCTTTCTTAGCAGGAGCTTCCTGCGCCATCGTTGGTGTTACCACTGCTGCCATCATAGCGGCAGCCACAATCTTTGTCTTTTTCATAATTGTAATTTTCTTGTTTTGCGTATGGGAATGGAAATAGTGTTTGTTCCTTTTCCCGCTGCAAAATTACTGCCGCCGTATTTCAAACGTGTTTCACCCATTTTACCAATATGTGAAACAGGAAAAAGACCAATATTTGGAATAGTATAAAAACAAAAAACCACCTGCCGCAGCAAGTGGTTAAAGTGTAGAACGTAAGACTTTTACGAGCGGTAAACGGGACTCGAACCCGCGACATTCGGCTTGGGAAGCCGACGCTCTACCAACTGAGCTATTACCGCATTTTCCGTAAATGCAATGCAAAATTACGCTTTTTCTTTCAGTCTCACAAGTTTTTGGACGATTAATTTCTTCTACACCTTATATTATAAGACGATGGTATATAAACAAAAAAAGATTGCACTGGCAAATTAATGCTTCGTGCAATCTTTGTAACCCCTCAGAGCCGATGACGAGACTCGAACTCGTGACCCACGCATTACGAATGCGTTGCTCTACCAACTGAGCCACATCGGCCTTTTTGCGGGTGCAAAGGTAGTAATAAATTTTTAACTACGCAAGCTTATCCGCAAAAATTTTTACTTTTTATGCTTTCTTGATGTAGTCAACAATCCACTGACCTACCTCCTTAGTGCCGTACTTTGCACCGCCTTCTACCTGAATCTCAGGTGTACGGACGTTCTGGTCGAGAGAAGCGTCAACAGCCTTACGGATAAGAGCACCCTCTTCCTTGAGGTCGAAATACTCATAGAGCATGGCAACGGAGAGAATCTGTGCGAGAGGGTTGGCAATGTTGAGACCCTTACCCTGTGGCCAAGAACCGTGGATAGGCTCGAAGACTGGTGTAGAGGTACCGGTGGATGCTGATGGGAGGAGACCCATAGAACCAGTGATGCAAGAGCCCTCGTCGGTGAGGATGTCGCCGAAGGTGTTCTCAGTTACCATAACGTCGAAGAAGCGAGGCTCCTGAATCATACGCATAGCAGCGTTGTCCACGTACATATAGTCGGTGGTAACGTCGGGATACTGCGGTGCCATCTCCTGAGCCACCTTACGCCATAGGCGTGAAGAAGCGAGAACGTTGGCCTTGTCCACTACGGTGAGGTGCTTGCGACGCTGACGGGCGTACTGGTAAGCTACCTTAAGGATGCGCTCTACTTCCGGACGTGAGTAGTAGTTGGTGTCGAGAGCGTCCTCTGTGCCAATCTCGTCGTTCTGCTGTGGCTCCTGCTTCTTGCCGAAGTACATACCGCCGGTGAGCTCGCGGATGCAGATGAAGTCTGAACCACTGACGATCTCGTCCTTCAGTGGTGACTTGTGTACGAGGCAGTCGAAGGTAGTAACAGGGCGGATGTTGGCGAAGAGACCCAGCTTCTTGCGCATGGCGAGAAGTCCCTGCTCAGGACGTACCTTGGCAGAAGGGTTATTGTCGAACTTTGGATCGCCTACGGAAGCGAAGAGCACGGCGTCTGCCTGCTCACAGGTCTGATAGGTTTCCTCAGGGAATGGGTCGCCCACTTCGTCGATGGCGTGTGCGCCACACAGGGCTTCCTTGTATGTTACTTCGTGACCGAACTTTTCTGCAACGGCTGACATTACTGCCACGCCCTGCTCCATAATCTCTGGACCGATGCCGTCACCGGCCAGCACTGCGATTTTAAGTTTCATAAGCTATTGTTGTTAAGTCGTTGTTTTTATAACTCGAATGCCTAATAAATGAAAAAAGGAAACATCTTTCGATGCTTCCTTTCTTCGGTGTCGGGGTGACAGGACTCGAACCTGCGACAGCCTGGTCCCAAACCAGGAACGCTACCAACTGCGCTACACCCCGGTGCTTTTTGAGAGCTCTTTAAGAGTGGTGTTTCTCAAATGCGATGCAAAGGTACGGACTTTTTTTGAACTGTGCAAGCTTTTTCCCAACTTTTTTATCGATTTTGTTGAAAAAAGTTCAAAATCGGGGTATTTTGAAGCAAAAACAGGCCCGAAGCGAGGTGCTTTGGGCCTGTATATATAAATAATGTATGGGTGGTCGATGAATTAGAACTGGAAGTAGTTCTTGGCGTTGTTGTAGCAGATGTCTTCGATCATCTGGCGTACACGCTGCTCCTCGTAACCGGTGAATGGGATGAGACCGTTCTCGATGTCCTTGCCAACGAGGTTGCACAGAGTGCGACGGAAGTACTCGTGACGTGGGTATGAGAGGAAGGAACGTGAGTCGGTGAGCATGCCGACGAAGCGAGAGAGGAGACCGAGCACTGAGAGTGCGTTCATCTGCTTCTCCATGCCGTCCTTCTGGTCGAGGAACCACCAGCCTGAGCCCCACTGTATCTTGCCTGGGCAAGAACCGTCCTGGAAGTTGCCGAGCATGGTAGCGAGCACTTCGTTGGCGCATGGGTTGAGGTTGTAGAGGATGGTCTTGGTGAGCTTGCCTTCCATATTGAGTTCGTTAAGGAAGTGTGAGCAAGCCTTGGCTGTGGTGAACTCACCGATAGAGTCGAAACCGGTGTCGGCACCGAGGAGGTTGAACATCTTGGTGTTGTTGTTACGGATAGCACCGTAGTGGAACTGCTGTGTCCAGCCAGCGTTGCAGTCCATGATAGCCATTTCCTTGAGGAAGGCGTGCTTATACTTGCGCTGCTCCTCTACGGTAGGTGTCTGGCCTGCGATAGCCTTGGCGAGGATAGCGTCAACCTCTGCGTCGGTGTAAGGCTCGTCGTAGAACTCCTCGATACCATGGTCAGAGAGCTTGCAGCCCTTAGAAGCGAAGAAGTCGTGGCGCTTCTGGAGGGCGTCAACGAGGTCGGCGAAGGTCTTCACCTCTACTCCACTCACCTCAGAGAGCTTCTGGATGTAAGCAGCGAAGGTAGCGGCCTCGATGTTCATGGCAGCGTCAGGACGCCATGCAGGAATCATACGGGTCTTGCAGGTAGGATCAGCAGCAACGATGTCGTGGTACTCGAGAGAGTCAACTGGGTCGTCGGTGGTGCAGACGAGTTCTACGTTATAGTGCTCCATGAGTCCACGTGGAGTGAACTTAGGATCGTTAGCGATGAGGTCGTTACACTTGTCGAAGATAGCCTTGGCGTTTGTTGGGTTCAAGGTCTCGGTGATACCGAAAGCAGTCTTCAGCTCGAGGTGTGTCCAGTGATAGAGAGGGTTGCGGAAGGTGTAAGGCACTGTCTCGGCCCACTTCTCAAACTTCTCCCAGTCGGTAGTGTCCTTGCCAGTACAGAAGCGCTCGTCGACACCGTTGGAACGCATAGCGCGCCACTTGTAGTGGTCACCCATGAGCCAAATTTGCGCGATAGAGTCGAAGCGCTTGTTCTCTGCTACCATCTGTGGGATGAGATGGCAGTGGTAGTCGATGATTGGCATCTTAGCCGCATGGTTGTGGTACAGGTCCTGCGCTGTCTTGGTCTCGAGCAGGAAATTGTCATCGTTGAATTGTTTCATTTCTCAGATTAGATTTATTGTTAATTCGTTGTTTAGTTGTTTGGTTATCTCGTTTGCAAAAGTACAAAGAATTATTTGAACGACCTAATTTTTGTCATTAAAATCACTCATAAACGTCTTCTATGTCCATAAAATCGTCTTGGTTGGTGGACTTTGTGCATCCATCGAAGTCTTCTGGCATATCGAACACGTCTGTTGACTTGTACGGCAGGGAGGAGTTTGCGTACACCTTCTTTATAAAGTAGGCATAGATAGGCAGCGCCATCGTGGCACCCTGTCCCATGGCCATGGAGTCGAAGTGAATGTCACGGTCTTCGCCGCCCACCCAGCATCCACTGACGAGGTTTGGCGTGACGGCCATGAACCAGGCATCGGAGTTACGGTTGGTGGTACCCGTCTTGGCACCCATCTGTGCCGTTATGTTGTACTTGAAACGGATACGGCTACCCGTACCGCCGTCCACAACGCCTTGCAGGAGCACCAGCATCTTTAGGGCCGACTCCTCAGAGATGACCTCGTTGACGCGTGGTTCGAAGCGTGCCACTACCTGCCCGTCGCTGTCCTCGATGCGTGTCACGAACATTGGTGCACAGCGTATGCCGTGGTTGGCAAAGGCGGTGTATGCACTCGTCATCTCGCCCACGGTGATGTCGCACGGACCGAGACAGAGTGACATCGACGGGTGGATGTCGGGGTTGTTGATGCCGTATTCGTGCAGCAGCTGAACGAACTGGTGCGGGTCCAGCTTAGACATGAGGTAGGCGGAAATCCAGTTGTTGGACTGCGCCAGTCCCCACTTCAACGTCACACTCTCTCCGTAGCGGGCATGTGAAGCGTTGCGCGGTGTCCACGGCTGACCTGCAACGATGTATGTCTGTTGCACGTTGGGGGCGCGGTCGCAAGGAGTAAAGCCGTTCTCCATTGCCATGGAGTACAGGAACGGCTTCATGGTAGAACCCACCTGACGACGACCATCCATGACCATGTCGTACTGGAAATGAGTGAAGTCGAGTCCGCCAACGTATGCCTTAACAGCACCCGTCTTGGCATCCATGGAGCAGAAGCCGGAACGGAGGAACGACTTATAGTAGCGGATGGAGTCGAGAGGTGTCATCAGTGTGTCCACCACGCCATTATAGGTAAAGACAGCCATTTCGGTCTTCTGACGGAACGACTGGTTTATCTCTTCCTCGGAATAGCCAGCCTCCTTCATGCTGCGGTAACGCTCGCTTTGTTTTATGGAACGGTTGAGTATCTGGCGCACCTCTTTAGGTGTCAGCTGGTCAGTGAACGGCGCATTGGGCTTGCGGCGGTTTTCACGGTCGAAAGCTGGCTGAAGGAACTTTGCCACGTGGGCATAGACGGCATCCTCGGCGTACTGCTGCATGCGCGAATCGATGGTGGTGAACACCTTCAGACCGTCCTTATATATATTATAAGGTGTACCGTCCTTCTTGAGGTTCTTGTTGCACCAACCGTAGAGGGGGTCCTGCTCCCATGCTATGGAGTCGATGACGTACTGCACTTGTTGCCATGCCGGATACATCTCGCGGCGTGGGACGTCGGCCATCATGTAGCGGCGAAGGAACTCGCGCAGATACGTTGCCATGCCGTCTTTATGGTCGGTACGGTGGAACTTGAGCAGCACAGGCTTCATGGCCGTCTCGCTATACTCCGCATCGGAAATATAGCCTGCTTTCACCATCTGCTGGAGCACCACATTGCGACGCTCCTCACTGCGATCGGGGTGGCGTACGGGGTTAAAATAGGAAGGGTTCTTACATAGGCCGACGAGCAGTGCAGCTTCCTCAAGATTAAGGTCTTGCGGGTCTTTGCTAAAATAAGTGTTTGCCGCCGTCTTGATGCCTACAGCGTTGTGGAGGAAGTCGAACTGATTGAGGTACATCATGACAATCTCCTCCTTGGTGAAGTTGCGCTCCAGCTTTACGGCGATAACCCACTCAATGGGTTTCTGCAGCAGTCGTTCAAACGTGCTGCTGGCAGTCTCTGAGTAGAGCTGCTTGGCAAGCTGCTGGGTGATAGTACTGCCACCACCGGCACTCGTCTGACCGAAAAGTCCACGCTTTACAATGGCTCGTCCGAGGGCTATGAAGTCTACACCGGAATGGTCGTAGAAACGCACGTCCTCCGTGGCTACGAGGGCCTGTACGACATATGGAGAGACCTTATCGAAACCGATACGGATACGGTTCTCCTGGTTCATATTCCACGTGCCAAGCACCTTGCCGTCAGCACTGTATATCTGTGTAGCGTAGCGGTCTATGGGGTTCTGAAGGTCGCGCATGTCGGGCATATAACCGACAATGCCATTCCATATCAAAGTGAATATAATGACAACAAGAAGCATCCCCGACAGAAGGATGGCCCAGAGAGTATGCACGAACTTTTTTCTCATAGTAATTATCTGCAAGAAATGGTTTTACTCGTCCGCTCCGTCGGGAGTCTTAAGTATGATAGAAGTGGCACCGATGGTAAAGAGCGTATCATTCTCAATGACGCGACGCTCGCGGTCGCCAAGTATCTGGTTGTCAACGAAGGTACCAGTATAGCTAGGACCGTCGCGAAGGACATACTTGAGGCGCCCCTTCTTGTCGCGTGAGACATTGAGAATGCAATGGTTCATGTCGATAGACGGATCGTTGGTCTCTATTGGCGTATTGCACTTGGAGCCCTTCATGTAGCGTCCGATTATGTTATCGCCCATCTTAAGCGGCAGTACCTGTTTATAGTGGAACACGTTCTCTATCACCACGATAGTACCAACACCCTCATCCGCCTCGGCAGACGTGGGATCCTCGTCTTTCTGCTGCTTACGGAGCTTGGAGACACCCATACGGATACCAAACTCCTTGCCGCAATCGGGGCACTGGAAGACCAGCGACTGACCTTCCTTATATTTCGTCTCATCAAAAGTAATGTAATTATCGCACTTAGGGCAACGTACTCTCTTCATCGTTAGGAATCTGGCTTATCAAAAATTATTCAGTTCTTTTCTAAAAAAAGCTCTACTACTTAAAAAAACTCTACTACTCTACCCTTAAAGTTCTGCCACCCATACATCTGCGAAGCGTGCATCCTTTGCACGCAGGGCTTCGATGGCCTTCATGGCGCTACTTCTGTCGGCGTAGTGACCGTAGACAACCTTGCGTACAGAGCCTGCACGGTCGAGAACGTAAGCATCGCTGTAGCCTGCCTTCTTGAGGGCAGCTACATACTCTGCTGCACCTGCACCGCTCACCTTACTGGCAAGCACGATAGTATAGCGTGCAGACAGGGACGCATCCTCGGCAACCGACGATGTGGCCGTTGCCACCTTGGCAGCAGCGGCAAGAGAGGCAGACTTCTGCACACGCTTCTGGGCGGTAGCCTGCGTCTTGGTAATCTCCGGTGTGTGCTCCTTGGCAAACTCCATCAGCGCCTCAGTGCCCACAAAGGAGCTCTGCTGCAGCGACTTAGTACTGCGTCCCAGGGGCAGACTCGCAAATACAAAGAGCAGAAGCATACAAGCAGCAAGGAGGGCATTGCGGAGCAACTCACGGTCTACGTGGTGCACATACTCCACCTTAGCCTCGGGTTTCTCTGTCGTCTCCAACTTGGCAACGTGGACACACGGAGCTTTCTTCTCCTCCGGCTTACGCTGCACCTTATACTGCTCCAGCGGCTCTATGGACAGAGAGGAGAAAGCGTACAATGCAGGAGTCAACAGACCCGACTCGCACGGCATGAAGTCGTAACGGCCGTCGGAGGTAAGCCTTAGCTCCCCCACCCCATGAAACTCGTATTTGCCATTGGCAACCAGCTCCTGACGGATTACCTCCACATCGTTCTCCACGCGACGCTGGGCCTCGGGAAAACTGATGTCGTAGGCATCTACGTAGGAAGAGACAAGGGTGGAGTCGTTATTCTGGAGTTGACAGTTGAACCCCAGTGCGCGCTTAGGCGGACAGAGCGTATAAGTCTCCGCATCATACTGAGCCTCAATATAGTTAGCTACAAATGCTCCAAGACCTGGCACAACAACACAATCGCTGTTGAGCAGGAGAATTTCTATATGTCGTGTAAGTTCGTTCATTACAATATATCAAAAGCAAGTGCAAAAGTAAGTTTTTTTTTCGAATATACAAAGTGTATATAAAAGAAAAATAAAAAAAAGCCTCTTTCTGCAAGTGTTTTGAAAAAATGTTTGGTCTTTCAACTTTTTTGTCTAAATTTGCATTGTCAACAACCAACTCTATGGAAAAAGCAATAACCATCAATAATACTATTTAAGCCATCCTGATGACAAAGCATACAACAAAAAACTTCTTTATCGTGCTCACGATGCTGACCGTTGTCATATGCCTTATTGCATGTGGCAACAACGGTGCACAGAAGGGCCAACGCGTCGAAGACACCGAGAAGAAGCAACTCCTGCAAGGGGTATGGACAAACGAGCTGGACGGCAGCGTCGTCCTCACTGTCAAAGGCGATATCATCTCATTCGCTGACACACTCAGCTCACCAGCCACATTCCACGTTTATGGTGATACTCTACAGATAGACTATCACCCGGTCGTTAATTACAAAATAACGCGCTGCACCGCCTCGTCCTTTAGGTTCATAAATACCGACGGCGACGAAATCTGTCTCGTAAAAAGCAATAGTCTGAAGCCTGGAGAAACACAACAGCACGTGACGATAAACCAACAGAAAACACTAAAGCGAGACAGCGTAATTCTCTCAGCGCAAACCAAGTACCATGCTTACACTCAAGTAAACCCTACCACGTTTAAGGTATACCGCCAGCAGACCAACTCCGACGGCTTACAGGTGGAGACGACCTACTTCGACAATATTGTATTCATTGCCCTTTACGACGGCAACAAGAAAATCTACGGACGCAACATAGAGAAGAAGGACTTCAAGGGCATCATCCCAGAGACCTACATAGAACAGGCCATTCTCTCGGAGATAAAGATAGTAGGAGCCGCCCCTAGCCCAAAGAGCGGAGTGCGCTTCGACGCAGTACTGACACAGCCTGACTCTTACACCAGCTACATAGTGCACATCGACATCTCCAACGACGGCAAGAGGACACTATCCATCTAAGGAGCTTACACATTATTCCAATGGGCAGACACGCAGTTTATTCTTCAAGCGACATCATACGGCGGATAAAGGAATGCATGGTAAAGCGCAAGATGTTCCGCCAACTACACCTTACCTCCACAGACGTGGCACGCGAGATAGGCACAGGACGGACGCTGCTCTCGCAAGTTGTAAATAAGGAGATGGGCATGACATTCCAAGAGTACCTGGCCCAGTGCCGTGTAAGGTATGCGAGAAAACAAATCATGCAGCACCCGGAAGTCACACTGGAAGAGATTGCGATAAAATCAGGATTCGCCATACCGTCCACATTCTATCGACAATATAAAAAGGAATACGGGCATACGCCCCACTATAAAAGGAATACAGACACACCTCACCAAAACACACACATGACACCATTTCAATACACTGGCGAGAGATTCGCCGACATACAGATGCTCCGCTACAAACTGCCGGAGTTTGAACAGCTATCCATCCAGCAGAAGGCATATATCTTCTACCTCGCAGAGGCTGCACTCTGGGGACGCGACATCACCTTCGATCAAAACTACAAGCACAACATTCTGATACGCCAGACGCTGGAGAACATCCTCATCTCAGGAGTACTCGCAGAAGCCGACGACAAGGAACAAGCAGCAGCCATGGAGACGTACCTCAAGCAGGTATGGTTTGCCAACGGCATACACCACCACTACGGTTGCGATAAGTTCAAACCAGCTTTCACACCGCAATTCTTTGAAGAGACACTACGCAAAGCACTGGCAAAGAACCCAGAGGCTACACAAGGTACGGCAGACGACATCTTGGCAACGCTGAAGGACGCCATCTTCAACGCCGACATCGATGCAAAGAGAGTGAACCGTGCACCAGACGTGGACCTCGTGCAGACATCCGCCTGCAATTTCTACGATGGCGTGACACAGGAGGAGGCAGAGCGTTATTATGAGGCACAGAAGACACCGGGCGACCCACGCCCCATCTCATATGGTCTGAACAGCACGCTATGCAAGAAGGACGGCAAGCTGCATGAAGACACATGGCATGTAGGAGGAAAATACGGCGACATACTCACACACATCGTAGAGAATCTCAACAAAGCCAGGGCATATGCCGAGAACGAGCAGCAGAAGCACATCATAGACATTCTCACGCAGTATTACACTACTGGCGACCTGACACTCTTCGACGAGTTCTCAATAGAATGGCTGAAGGAGACAGAGGGCAACGTGGACTTCATAAACGGATTCATTGAGGTGTACGGCGACCCGCTCGGCATCAAGGCCACTTGGGAGGGACTCGTGGAATACAAAGACACGGAAGCATCAAAGCGCACACAGCTCATCAGCCAGAACGCACAATGGTTTGAGGACCACTCGCCCGTCGACCCACGTTTCAAGAAGGAAAAGGTGAAGGGCGTCACCGCAAATGCCATCAACTGCGCCATGTTGGGTGGCGGAGAATATCCGTCCACAGCCATCGGCATCAACCTACCCAACGCCGACTGGATACGCGCTGAGTATGGCAGCAAGAGCATAACAATCACTAATATCACATCGGCATACAACGAGGCGGCACAGGGAAGCGGATTCTATGAGGAGTTCGTAGACGACGCACAGACCATCGCCCTCATACACCAGTACGGCGGACAGTGCGACGACCTGCACACCAACCTCCACGAATGCCTCGGTCACGGTAGCGGCAAACTTTTGCCCGGTACCGACCCGGACGCTCTGAAGGCATACGGAAGCACCATAGAGGAGGCACGCGCCGACCTCTTCGGACTCTACTACATGGCGGACAAGAAGATGGTAGAACTGGGACTGCTGCCCAACATGGAGGCACACAAGTGCCACTACTACACGTACCTGATGAACGGTATGCTCACACAGGCCATGCGCATAAAACCCGGTCACGACATCGAGGAGGACCACATGCGCAACCGGGCCCTCATAGCCCGCTGGTGCTTCGCCCATGCACAAGGGGCTGTTGAGTTGGTGCAGAAAGAGACTACCACAGGCGACGACAAGGTGCAGAAGAAGTCGTTCGTCAAGATAAACGACTACGCCCGCCTGCGCGACCTCTTCGCCCAGCTGCTTGCAGAGATACAGCGCATAAAGAGCGAGGGCGACTACGATGCCGCCAAGACTCTCGTGGAAGAGTACGGCGTAAAGCTGAACCCTACGCTACACAACGAGATTCTCGAACGCTACGCTACTCTCAACATCGCTCCATACAAGGGTTTCCTCAATCCAAAGATGGAGCCATCATTCGGCGAGGATGGCAAGATAACAGACGTCACACTGGACTACTCCGAGACGATGACGGAGCAGATGCTTCGCTACTCCCGAGAATATAGCGTGCTATAATACACACTTCCCGATGAATACAGACCAATTAAAAAGTACGATAAAAGACATAAAGCAGTCATTCCGTTTCTACATGAACGGAGTGACTGCTCAGTCGTTAAGGGACAAGGGACAACCCTTCCACCTGATATGGGGAATATCGCTGCTACACCTACACGAGATGGCGGCAGACTACCCGAAAGATGCCGACTTGGCATGCGCACTATGGACGGAGAATATCCGAGAGTGCAAACTACTCGCCACACTGCTCATGCCGCAAGACGAATTCACAATCGAAACAGCAAGGCAGTGGGCAGCATCGCTAGTAGCACAAGAGATTGCCGACTGTTCGGCACAACTCTTTGCCGTGCAACCATACGCCGAGCAACTGGCAGGGGAACTGGCCACGTCAACAAACGCGCTACAGTCAGTACTCGCCTTCAATATCTACGGCAGACTGCTTGCCAACTATGACGCTCAAACCGTCATACAAGGCGATGCACAAGGCAAGCCTGTAGACATTCCCTCATTCATCAGCAAAGCCGACGGAGCACTAAAAACCGACAATGTCAACGTACGCTATGCAGTGATTCGTGCGCTACAACGTTGCGCTAACATCAACGATTGCTACTTAAACTTGGCAAAAACCACACTTGAAGCCCACAATTTAGACGATTGGCTCGGATAAATTTTGGCAATATAAGAATTTTGAGTAACTTTGCCAAGAATTAAGGATTTCATTATTTAAGAAATCAATTACTGCATAAAAGTATTTTACTACGGAATAAAAAGAATAGACAAACATAATCATCATGCTTACACTTAAACTAATAACAGAAGAAAGAGAAAGAGTAATAAAAGGTCTTGAAAAGAAGCATTTCAAAGGTGCTGCCGAAGCCATCGACAACGTGATGGCTCTCGACAAGAAGCGCCGCGAAACACAGCAGAAGCTCGACGCTTGTCTCTCTGAACAGAAGAAGGCTGCCGCAGAAATCGGCAAGCTGATGAAGGCTGGCGACAAGGCCGCTGCCGACCAGGCAAAGGCTGCCGTGGCTGAGCTCAAGGAGCAGAGCAAGAAATACGAGGAAGAGAAGACCGCTGCCGAGCAGGAAATCACTACCCTCCTCTGCCAGATTCCTAACATCCCTTACGACGAAGTACCGGAAGGCGCAGCTGCCGAGGACAACCACGTCGTGAAGAGTAACCTCAAGGAGTGCGACGGCACAGACACCGTAGGCAACTGGACCGTAAACCCAGAGAATAAAGACGCAAAACTTCCTCACTGGGAACTTGCCAAGAAATACAACCTCATCGACTTCGACCTCGGCGTAAAGATTACCGGTGCTGGTTTCCCTGTATATATAGGTAAGGGAGCGCGTCTGCAGCGTGCCCTCATCAACTTCTTCCTCGACGAGGCACGTGCTGCCGGTTACACAGAGATTATGCCTCCTACGGTAGTAAACCAGGCTTCAGGCTACGGCACAGGTCAGCTGCCCGACAAAGAAGGACAGATGTACCACTGCGAGGTGGACGACCTCTATCTCATCCCAACAGCCGAGGTGCCTGTAACGAACATCTACCGAGACGTTATCCTCGACGAGAAGGATTTGCCTATTAAGAACTGCGCCTACACACAGTGTTTCCGTCGTGAGGCTGGCAGCTACGGTAAGGACGTACGCGGTCTGAACCGTCTGCACGAGTTCTCAAAGATAGAAATTGTACGCATCGACAAGCCGGAGCACTCCGCAGAGTCACACAAGGAGATGCTGGCACATGTTGAGGGACTGCTGAAGAAGCTGGAACTCCCATACCGCATCTTGCTACTCTGCGGCGGCGACCAGTCGTTCACCTCTTCTATCTGTTACGACTTCGAGGTGTACTCTGAGGCACAGGGACGTTGGCTCGAGGTATCGTCTGTATCTAACTTCGACACATATCAGGCAAACCGTCTGAAGTGCCGCTACCGCAATAGCGAGACAAAGAAGACCGAACTCTGCCACACCCTGAACGGTTCCGCACTGGCCCTCCCACGCATCGTGGCCGCCATCCTCGAGGACAACCAGACCCCAGAAGGCATCCGCGTACCAAAGGCCCTCGTGCCTTACATGGGCTGCGAGATTATCGACTAAGCCAAAGCAGGGCTGCGAAATCATCGACTAAGCATAAGCTGCGAGCATATCGACTAAACCAAACAAAAACAAAGACATTATGTACAAGATTACCTCCAAGAAGCAGTTTTCCGAGAAAGTATTCTGTCTCGAGATAGAGGCACCACTAATAGCCAAAAGCCGTAAACCTGGCAACTTCGTCATCGTTCGCGTAGACAAGCACAGCGAGCGCATGCCACTGACAATTGCCGACGCCAACACCGAGACGGGTACCATAACACTCGTCATTCAGGAGGTAGGACTCTCTTCTACCAAGTTGTGCGAGAAGAACGTAGGCGATGAGATAGCCGACATCGTTGGCCCTCTCGGCAACCCTACACACATCGAAAACTTCGGCACAGTCATCTGTGCCTGCGGTGGACTGGGTGCTGCTCCTATGCTCCCCATCATACGAGGACTGAAGGCTGCGGGCAACCGTGTGCTCTCCGTTATTGCCGGTCGTACGGCAGACCTCGTCATCATGGAGGACGAGATACGGGCTTCTTCTGACGAGGTAATCATAATGACTGACGACGGTTCCAAGGGCGAGAAGGGCGTCGTGACGGTAGGCATAGAGAAGTTCTGCCAGCAGGAGCACATCGACAAGGCATTCGCCATCGGTCCTCCAGTGATGATGAAATTCTCATGCCTCATGACACAGAAGTACGGCATCTCTACAGACGTGTCGCTAAACACCATCATGGTGGACGGTACGGGTATGTGCGGTGCCTGCCGACTCTCCATCGGCGGACAGACGAAGTTCGTCTGCATCGACGGTCCTGAGTTCGACGGTGCCCTCGTAGACTGGGACGAGATGTTCAAGCGCATGGGCACCTTTAAGGATGCAGAGCGCGAGGAGATGGAGCACTACGCCGAGCACTGCTACGCCGACACCGACGAAGGCAAGAAGGAGCACACCGACGTCACTATGGATGTTGCGCCTACAGAGGACTCCCTCGAGGTGCTCACCGACCGTTCCGCTCCATGGCGTGACGAGCTGCGCAAGAGCATGAAGCCAAAGGAGCGCACCGCCATCAAGCGTGCCGTGATGCCGGAGCTGGACCCTGTCTACCGTGCCACAACACGTCTGGAGGAGGTGAACAAGGGATTGACAAAGGAGATGGCTCTCACCGAAGCAAAGCGCTGTCTCGACTGCGCTAAGCCGTCCTGCGTGGAGGGATGCCCTGTCAACATCAACATTCCTTCGTTCATCAAGAACATAGAGCGCGGACAGTTCCTCGCAGCCGCTAAGGTACTGAAGAGCACCTCTGCCCTTCCTGCCGTATGCGGACGCGTATGTCCTCAGGAGAAACAGTGCGAGAGCAAGTGTATACATCTGAAGATGAACGAACCTGCCGTAGCCATCGGTTACCTGGAGCGCTTCGCTGCCGACTACGAGCGTCAGTCCGGCAACGTCTCTCTGCCAGAGATTGCCGCTTCCAACGGCATCAAGGTGGCTGTAGTAGGTTCCGGTCCTGCCGGTCTCTCCTTCGCTGGCGACATGATAAAGCTTGGATACGACGTATATGTCTTTGAGGCTCTGCACGAAATCGGCGGTGTACTCAAGTACGGCATACCTGAATTCCGTCTGCCTAACGCCATCGTTGACGTGGAGATAGAGAACCTGCGCAAGATGGGTGTTCACTTCCAGACGGACGTCATCGTGGGCAAGTCAATCTCCGTTGCCGACCTTGAGGCACAGGGATTCAAGGGTGTCTTCGTGGCTTCCGGTGCCGGTCTGCCTAACTTCATGAACATACCGGGCGAGAACCTCATCAACATCATGTCGTCCAACGAATACCTCACCCGCGTCAACCTCATGGATGCAGCAAACCCAAAGACAGACACACCGATGAACCTCGGCAAGAACGTGCTCGTTGTAGGTGGCGGCAACACCGCCATGGACTCCTGCCGTACGGCAAAGCGTTTGGGTGCCAACGTCACGCTGGTATACCGCCGTTCTGAGGCAGAGATGCCGGCACGTCTCGAAGAAGTAAAGCACGCCAAGGAGGAGGGCATCAACTTCCTCACCCTGCACAACCCTGCCGAGTACATCGGCGACGAGAAGGGTGCAGTGGCAAAGGCCGTATTGGAGGTGATGGAACTGGGCGAACCGGACGCTTCAGGTCGCCGTTCACCAAAGACAACGGGCGAGACCGTTACGCTCGACGTAGACCAAGTAATCGTGGCAGTAGGCGTATCGCCTAACCCACTCGTTCCGAAGTCTATAGAAGGTCTAGAACTGGGTCGCAAGAATACCATCGCCGTCGGCGACGACATGCAGTCTAGCCGTAAGCTGCTCTATGCCGGTGGCGACATCGTGCGCGGCGGTGCAACGGTAATCCTCGCCATGGGCGACGGCAGACGTGCCGCAGCCAATATGCACAAGCAACTCTCAAACCTATAATGTAAAGAAACGCGTAGTACACCCACACCGAGGCGTACTACGCGTATAATATAAAAAGAACACATGCAAATAATAGACGGAAAAGCTACTGCGGCTGCCATCAAGGCCGAAATAGCAGAAGAGGTAAAGGCCATCGTCGCTGCTGGCGGCAAGCAGCCACACCTCGCTGCTGTACTCGTAGGTCACGACGGAGGCAGTGAGACATATGTAAAGAACAAGGTACTCGCGTGCGAGGCATGCGGCTTCAAGAGCACCCTGATACGCTATGAAGCGGACATTACAGAGGAGGAGCTGTTGGCTTGCGTAGACAAGCTCAACAACGACCCCGATGTGGACGGTTTCATCGTACAGATCCCCCTACCCAAGCACATCGACGAGCAGAAGATAGTGGAGGCCATAGACTACCGCAAAGACGTGGACGGCTTCCACCCCATCAACGTAGGACGTATGGCGATAGGTCTGCCATGCTTCATCTCCGCTACCCCACTGGGCATCATCACACTGCTTAAGCGTTACGGCATAGAGACGAGCGGTAAGAAGTGTGTCGTGCTCGGACGCTCCAACATCGTTGGCAAGCCGATGGCACAGCTGATGCTGCAGAAGCAGTACGGCGATGCTACAGTAACACTCTGCCACAGCCACTCCCCTTCTCTGAAGGAGGAATGCCGCAATGCCGACATCATCATAGCAGCCATCGGCAAACCGGGCTTCGTCACGGCAGACATGGTAAAGGACGGTGCCGTCATCGTTGACGTGGGTACCACACGCGTTCCTGACTCCACACGCAAGAGCGGCTTCCGTCTCTCCGGCGACGTAGACTACGCCAACGTTGCAGAGAAGTGCTCATACATTACACCAGTGCCAGGCGGTGTAGGTCCTATGACCATCTGTTCACTGATGAAGAACACTCTCGCTGCCGGTAAGAAAGAATATTACAAGTAGTACCTTTCTATATTCAAATATATAGGCAATTTTGAATACCTACTTATACCCCAAAACATGGAAAAACAAAACTTTGTAACCATCGCCGACCTTTCCAAAGACGAGATACTGTATCTCATCGAAATGGCAAAGGAATTTGAAAAACACCCTAACCGCGAACTTCTCAAAGGACGCGTCGTGGCAACACTCTTCTTCGAGCCCAGCACTCGTACGCGCCTCTCCTTCGAGACGGCCGCCAACCGTCTGGGAGCACGTGTCATCGGCTTCAGCGATGCCAAGGTGACCAGCGCCACTAAGGGCGAGACTCTCAAGGACACCATCCTCATGGTGTCCAACTATGCCGATGTCATCGCAATGCGCCACTACATAGAGGGTGCAGCACAGTATGCCTCGGAGATAGCCCCAATACCTATCATCAACGCTGGCGACGGTGCACACATGCACCCTTCGCAGTGCCTCCTCGACCTTTACTCTATCTACAAGACACAGGGTACGTTGGAAAACCTCAACATCTACCTCGTGGGCGACTTGAAGTACGGACGTACCGTACACTCACTCCTTACCGCCATGCGCCACTTCAACCCAACCTTCCACTTCGTTGCACCGAAGGAACTGGCTATGCCACAGGAGTATAAGCTCTACTGCCAGGAGCACGGCGTAAAGTACGTAGAGCACACAGACTTCAACGAAGAGGTGATAGCCGACGCCGATATCATCTACATGACACGCGTACAGAAGGAACGCTTCTCTGACCTCATGGAGTACGAACGCGTGAAGAACGTCTACATCCTCAACCGCGACATGCTGCGTCTCTCCAAGGACAACATGAAGATCTTGCACCCACTGCCACGCGTCAACGAGATAGCATACGACGTGGACGACGACCCACACGCATACTATATACAGCAGGCCCAGAACGGACTCTACGCTCGAGAGGCCATCTTCTGCCACTGCCTCGGTATAACCCTGGAGCAGGTGAAGGAAGACAAAACCATAATTCTCTAAACAACCACTACACATGAACATCAAAGAACGCCTGGTTGCCGCCATAGAAAACGGCACCGTCATTGACCACATACCGGCAGACAAGACATACAAAGTGGCTGAGCTGCTCAAACTACATGAGGTAAGCTCACCTACAACAATCGGTTTCAACTACCCATCGAAGAAACTGGGAAAGAAGGGACTCATCAAGGTGACTGACAAGTTCTTCACCGACGAGGAAATATCACGTCTCTCCGTCGTAGCACCAAACGTGGTGCTCAGCATCATACACAACTATGAGGTGACAGAAAAGAAAATGGTGGAGACCCCGTCTGTACTGCGCCAGATAGTAAGGTGCAATAATCCCAAGTGCATTACCAACAACGAACCGATGGCCACCATTTTCCACGTCAACAAGGACAACAGCATGGTGCGCTGCCACTACTGCGACAAGGAGCAGCCGCTCAACTCTGCCGAGCTACTCTAAACAAACGTAGAGCTACCATCTCACGAAGCTCTAAATGTGAACACACTCTATAAATGAAAAAACAAAAACTGACGCTACTGCCCTTCGTCGCAGCAGTGACTTTGGTTGTAGTCATCGCCTCGCTCTCCACAACACAATGCGGAAAACGAGGCGATGAACCATTAACGCCCCCCAAAGCAAAAACACAAATACCAATAGACGAGAAGTTAAAGACACGTATCGACTCCTTCATCGTCGCCCAGCCGCACGTAGGCACACTGGCACTGATGGTCTACGATATCACCGCCGACCGCCCCGTGTACGAATACAAAGTCGACACACTCATGCGACCGGCATCGTGCATGAAGTTACTCAGCGCCATAGCAACGCTCAAATACTACGGACGGTCATACACCTACCGCAACCGACTCTACACGTCGGGCACCATGAAGGCCGACACCCTCGTTGGCAACATCATACTAAAGACACAGTTTGACCCGTTCTTCAATCAGGACAGTCTGCGCAAACTCGTTGAGCCGCTTAAAACTATCAAAAAGCTGCAGGGACGCGTCATACTCGATATGGCAGACTACTACCCGATGAACCACGAGGAACACTGGACCATGGGTGACCTACGCACAAGTCGTCTGGGACTATGCTACACCGGTGGCGCAAGGATGAAAAGGGAGATACAGGCAGCACTCGCCGCGAAGGCAAATCTAACCATACCAAGGGACTCCATACAGTACGGCAGACTGGTGCCGCAAAAGTCGCAACAGGTAAGCGAGATTACCACGCCGATACAGCAGCCTCTTCTGAAGGCCATGAAGAACTCCTCCAATATCAATGCGGAGTCGATGCTCTATCTGCTCGGCTACTCTGTCAGCAACAAGGGGAACTACCGCAGCAACGGTAGACAGGCTCTTATACGCTTTATTGACAACGAGTTACACATGTCACCAAAAGATATCTGCAACGTACACGACGGATGCGGACTCTGCCCGGACGACCGACTGTCTCCCCGACTCCTCGTCGCCCTACTGCGCTACGCCCATGCTCATCCGTATATATATAAGGAAGTATATGAAGCCCTACCCCTCTCCGGTACTGACGGCACACTGCACGACCGCATGAGACAACCCAACGTCTGTGGACTGATAAAGGCAAAGACGGGTACGTTGACTCGCGAAGCCGGCATTTCCACCCTGGCAGGCTACTACACCTCCCCCACCAACCAGCATCTCATCGCTTTCGCCATCATGAATAACGAATGCCCCGTCATGGACGGCAGGTGGTGGCAGGACAGATTCTGCCAGCGCGCACTACTACCGAAATAATTCATAATTCATAATGCAGAATTGCCAATGCATAATGCAGAATGCAAAATTGTCAATGCATAATGTATAATGCATAATTCATCATATTCAATAAAAAATGCAGAATCCATAATTGCCATCCGGACGGAAATTATGAATTCTGCATTTTGAATTATGAATTAAAAACTACTTCTTGAAGAAGCGGTTGTAGAGACCTTCGAAGCCCTTGCCGTGGCGAGCCTCGTCCTTTGCCATTTCGTGTACGGTGTCGTGGATAGCATCCCAACCCTTCTCCTTAGCGTTCTTGGCAATGCGGAACTTATCCTCGCAAGCACCAGCCTCTGCGCCCATACGCTTCTCGAGGTTTGTCTTGGTGTCCCATACTACGTCGCCGAGCAGCTCAGCGAACTTGGCAGCGTGCTCTGCCTCTTCCCATGCGTAACGCTTGAAAGCGTCTGCTACCTCTGGGTAACCCTCACGGTCAGCCTGACGGCTCATGGCCAGATACATACCAACCTCTGTGCACTCGCCATTGAAGTGAGCGTTTAGGTCCTTTATCATCTCTTCGTCAACGCCGTATTCCTTGGCTATACCGATAACATGCTCCTGAACGAACTGGAGTGGACCGTCGTTGTCCTCAAGCTCCTTGAACTTAGATGCTGGTACGCCACACTGAGGGCACTTTGCAGGAGCCTCTGTTCCTTCGTAGATAAAACCGCAAACGGTGCAGATAAATTTCTTTTTCATAATGTTCTTGTGTTCTTGGTTAGACTTAACTGTTTTTGTATTACGAGTGCAAAGGTACAAACATTACACCTAATAAACGAGAAAATTTAAATATAAAAATGGTAAATCAAGGAAAAACACATAAAAAAAACAATCCACGAGACTCACGCCCCATGGATTGTCAACCTAAATCTATTATAACTAAATTTGCAATTTATTATAATTATTCAAATCAGTGCTTTTTATTCACCGAGCACAGCAGCGATGCCTGGGAGGGTCTTGCCCTCGATGGCCTCGAGAAGAGCACCACCGCCAGTAGAGATGTAGCTAACCTTGTCGGCCAGACCGAACTTGTTTACGCAAGCTACAGAGTCACCACCACCGATGAGTGAGAATGCACCCTCAGCTGTTGCCTTTGCTACAGCCTCACCGATGGCACGTGAACCGCCGCAGAAGTTGTCGAACTCGAATACGCCAGCAGGACCGTTCCACAGGATAGTCTTTGCACCCTCCAAGGCCTCTGCAAACTTCTTCTGAGCCTCTGGACCTGCGTCGAGACCTTCCCAACCCTCAGGAATCTGGTTAGAAGGAGCCACCTTCTGGTTAGCGTTATTGTCAAAAGCGTCAGCGATGATGGCATCAGGAGCCATAACGAGCTCCACGCCGTTCTTCTTTGCCAACTCCTCAACGCCGAGTGCTACGTCCAGCTTGTCCAGCTCTACGATAGATCCACCGATCTCGCCGCCGTGAGCCTTAGCGAATGTGTATGTCATACCACCACAAAGGATGAGCTTGTCCACCTTGCCGAGCAGGTTCTCGATGATACCAATCTTTGAAGATACCTTAGAGCCACCCATGATAGCAACGAAAGGACGCTTGATGTCAGAGAGAACGGCATCAACAGCCTTTACCTCCTTCTCCATGAGGAGACCCAACATCTTGTTGTCAGCGTCGAAGTAGTCAGCGATGACGGCAGTAGAAGCGTGCTTGCGGTGAGCGGTACCGAAGGCATCCATTACCCAGCAGTCAGCGTAAGAAGCGAGCTTCTTGGCGAACTCCTTCTGAGAAGCCTTCATAGCCTTCTTTGCCTCCTCGTATGCAGGGTCAGCCTTGTCGATACCTACTGGCTTACCCTCTTCCTCTGGGTAGTAGCGCAGGTTCTCCAGCAGGAGCACCTCACCCGGCTTCAGAGCAGCAGCCTCGGCATCAGCCTTCTGGCAGTCGTTGACAAACTTAACAGGGGTACCCAGTGCAGCGCTTACAGCGTCTACAATCTGACCGAGAGAGAGCTCAGGCTTTACCTTGCCCTTTGGCTTACCCATGTGCGACATTATGATGAGCGAACCGCCCTTCTCCAGTATCAGCTTAAGAGTAGGCAGAGCACCCTTGATACGGGTGTCGTCTGTTATCTTGCCATCCTGAAGGGGCACATTGAAATCTACACGTACGATAGCCTTTTTACCTGCAAAGTTGTAATCGTTAATCTTCATCTTGTAACTTATGTTTTAATTATACGATGAACTGACTGCCAAAGCAGCGTGTCCTATTGATTCTTTCACGTTTTCGCGTGCAAAGATAATCAATAAAAATGGTTCGCGTCCCTACTTTGTGACAAAAAATCACCTGACACTCGTTTTTTCTTTCTTTATGTAAACTCCACTTTACATTTTCCTACCATTTATCAACCACATATAGTGGACAGAAAGTTATATAAACAAAAAAATCCATCAAGACCGGAGTCCTGATGGATTAGCTTTTCTGTTTTAGTTCGCTTGCGCGACTGTTGAGGTATATTACTCAGCAACAGTAGTGTCAGCAGCTACAGTGTCAGCAGCTACAGTGTCAACAGCAGCGGTATCAACAGTGTCAGCAGCAGGAGCCTGCTCTGTCTTGTTACCACATGAAACCATACCCATTGCTGCAACAGCTACGAACATAAATACCAATTTCTTCATTTTTTCTAAGCTTTTAAAATCTGTAAAACAATCTTTGTTTATTAAAACGATGCAAAGTTACGCCGATTTTTCAATACCGCCAAATTTTTTTAAAGTTTTTTTCATAGCCTTTTCATACCCTTCTTTGTAACACTCACATTATCACAATATTACATCATTGTTAAACTAATGTTAATTTTTGCTTGTGCCCGCGCACACACCAAAAAGAGTACTTTTTGGCCTCTTTTCGCTTGTTATATGCATAAGATTCATTAACTTTGCAGAAGATTTACGCTCTCTACGCGTACATTATTATATATAAGAGTACTCAAAATACACCACTCAACAAGATACACGCAAGATGATAAACACTTCCGCCTTTCAGGGTAAACGTGCCGCTTACCATACGCTTGGATGCAAACTTAACTTCTCGGAGACCTCGACATTCGGAAAGATGCTCGAGGATATGGGGGTGAAGACCGCCCAGCCCGGCGAGAAGGCAGACATCTGCCTCATTAACACCTGTTCCGTGACGGAAGTGGCCGACCGCAAATGCCGACAGTCCATACGACGCATGATAAAGGACAATCCCGGATGCTTCATGGTAGTCACCGGCTGCTACGCCCAGCTTGACGCGGAAAACATCAGTCAGATAGACGGCGTCAGCCTGGTACTGGGCAGCAACGAGAAGGCGAACCTCATCGAATATCTCAGCAACGCATGGAGCGACGAAGAGCATGAAGCCCCCCACTCCACGACCGCTGGAGAGTACCACTCCGTAGCCACGAAGGACATAAAGACCTTCCAGCACAGTTGCTCGCGTGGCAACCGCACACGCTATTGGCTCAAGGTGCAGGACGGATGCAACTACTACTGCACCTACTGCACCATACCCTACGCACGTGGCAACAGTCGCAACCCGTCCATCGCATCCCTCATAGACCAGGCACGCCAAGCCGCCGTAGAGGGCGGAAAGGAGATAGTGCTGACGGGCGTGAACATCGGCGACTTCGGACGATCCACCGGAGAGTCGTTCATAGACCTCGTCAAGGCACTCGACCAGCAGGTGGATGCCATACAGCGCTACCGCATCTCCAGTCTGGAGCCAGACCTGATAACGGACGAGCTGATAGCCTACTGCTCCCAGAGCCGCGCCTTCATGCCGCACTTCCACATACCGCTACAGAGCGGAAGCGACACCGTCCTCAAACTGATGCACCGCCGTTATGACGCACAGCTCTTCGCCGACAAGGTACTGGAGATAAAACGCCTGATGCCCGATGCCTTCATCGGTGTGGACGTGATGGTGGGATGCCGTGGCGAGACTCCCGAATGCTTCGAGGAAACCTACCGCCTACTCAGCGAGCTCCCCGTCACACAGCTTCACGTCTTCCCGTACAGTGAGCGTCCCGGCACGGCAGCACTCAAGATACCATACACCGTCAGCGACAAGGACAAAAAGGATCGCAGCCAACGCCTGCTCGAACTGTCAGACGAGAAGACACACGCCTTCTACGAGCGCCACATAGGTCAGCGCGCCCGTGTGCTCTTCGAGAAAGCCACGCAAGGAAAGGCCATGCACGGCTTCACGCCAAACTATATCCGCGTGGAACTGCCCGCCGCCATGGCTTCCGACGACTACGACAACCAGATTGTGGAAGTGGAACTCGGCGACTTCAACCACGATAAGTCCGCCCTGCGTGTGAAACAAATCATCACGACCGAAAAGTAATGAACAAAAGAACAGCCATCGTAATACTCAACTGGAACGGCGAAGCCATGCTGCGCCACTACCTCCCCAGCGTCCTCGCCCACTCCACGGACGAGGCGGAAGTCATCGTGGCAGACAACGCCTCCACGGACGGCTCCCTGGCGATGCTACGCGAGGAGTTCCCCACCGTGCGCATCATCGCCATGGACCACAACCGCGGCTTTGCCGGGGGATACAACATGGCCCTCATGCTACTCGACAAGGAGAGCAAAACTGCAGGCATAGAACCACCCGAATACTACCTGCTGCTCAACAGCGACGTGCGAGTGGAGCAAGGGTGGCTCACGCCCATGAGGCAGTATATGGACGATCACCCCGACGTAGCAGCGGCAGCACCCAAGCTGCTCAGCGACAAGCAGCCCGACCACTTCGAGTACGCCGGGGCGGCAGGAGGCTTCATAGACCGCTACGGCTACCCCTACTGCCGAGGCAGAATCTTCAACACGGTAGAGAAGGACACAGGTCAGTACGACACCGTCACGGACATACACTGGGCCACCGGGGCATGCCTCCTCATACGCCGCACGGACTACTGGGCGGTGGGCGGACTGGACGAGAGGTTCTTCGCACACAATGAGGAGATAGACCTCTGCTGGCGACTGCGCCTGACAGGACGACGCATCGTCTGCGTGCCACAGAGTACGGCATTCCACCTCGGAGGAGGAACACTACCAAAGGGCAACCCCCGAAAGACGTACCTCAACTTCCGCAACAACCTCACCATGCTCTATAAGAACCTGCCCGAAGAGGAGCTAAAGAAAGTGATGAGGATGCGTACCCTGCTCGACTACGTAGCGGCCATGCAGATGCTCTTACTCGGACACTCCTGGGGCGACTTCCGCGCCATCATGAAAGCCCGTCGCGACTTCAAGGCATGGAAGTCGAACTTCTACCCCAACCACCGCTGGGCTACCGAACAAATGCAAAAACATCAGGGCAGCCAGCCACTACCCTACACCACTCCAAAAAGTATTCTGGCAGAATACTATACAAAGGGACACAAGACGTACATGGCATGTTCTTTGTAAAATGTCTATCACTATGAACAATTTCTCAGACAATATAAACAAACTCATCGACGAGGGACGACGCGAAGCACGCCGCCACCGAAGCCGCACCATAAAGCCCGAGCACCTGCTCATGGCTATACTGAAACGCCGAAACACCGTGGCAGACTCCGTCATAGAGCGTCTCCATGTCAACAAGACAGAACTGACGCTCGACTGCGAAAACACGCTGCTCAAGGACATCGACCTCGAGGAGGCAACGGAGGAAGCAACCGCACAGTCCGTAACACCGGAACTGGACACCACCTCCGCCAACATATTCCGACTGGCCACGCTCGAAGCACGTATGAAGAACAAGCAAGAGGTTGGCATAGAGCACCTGCTCCTCGCCATCCTGCATGACATCAGCGGCAATATGGCACGACAGATTCTCGAAAGCAACAACATCACCTACGAGAACGTGCAGCAGTGCCTCAAAGACGACGAAGAGGAAAACGGCAACACGCAAACCGCCACTTCGGCACACAGTCATGATGACATCGAATGGCCTTTCCCGGACTTCGTCAGCAACAACGACAAACCATCCGCTACCGAGAACTCCAAAACCATCAACGCCACCGGCAAGCAGACGTCCAAGACCCCAACCATCGACTTCTTCTCCATCGACCTTACCGCAAAGGCCACACAGGGCAAGATGGACAAGGTAGTGGGACGTGAACGCGAGATAGTACGCCTGCAGGAGATTCTGTGCCGCAGAAAGAAGAACAACCCCATCCTCATCGGCGAACCCGGTGTGGGCAAAAGTGCCATCGTAGAGGGACTGGCCCAGCTCATCGCCAGCCGCAAATGCTCCGGCATACTCCACAACAAACGTCTTGTGGCCCTCGACATGGCGGGCATGGTGGCTGGTACGAAATTCCGCGGACAGTTTGAGGAGCGCATCAAGAACCTCATAAAGGAACTCGAGGATCACCCCGAGATTATCATATACATCGACGAGATACACACCATCATCGGTGCGGGAGGCGCGCAGGGGTCCATGGATGCCGCCAACATGCTCAAACCTGCCCTGGCACGCGGCGCCATACAGTGCATCGGTGCCACGACGCTGAACGAATACCGCAAGAGCATAGAGAAGGACGGAGCGCTCGAGAGACGTTTCCAGAAGATTATCGTGGACCCGTCCACACCCGAGGAGACCATCAATATCCTCGAGAACATCAAGGAACACTACGAGCGCCACCATCACGTCAACTACTCCTCTGATGCCATAACGGCGTGCGTCAAGCTGACACAACGCTACGTCACCGACCGCGCCTTCCCGGACAAGGCCATCGATGCCATGGACGAAGTGGGCGCACGACTGCACCTGCAGCACTCCGACGTGCCGGAAGACCTCGAGCGTCTCGAGAAGGAGATCACCGCCATTAAGGCAAAGAAGCTGGAGGCCGTACAGCAACAGAACTTCGAACTGGCCGCCGACTACCGCGACCAGCAGGTGACGAAGGAACAGGAACTGGAGCGCGCCACCAGCCGATGGGCTGACGGCGACGGTGCACCGCACTTCGACGTGTCTGCCGACGACGTGGCGGATGTCGTGGCTTCCATGACCGGCATCCCCGTGCAGCGCATGGTGCAGAGCGAGGGTGAGCGTCTGCGTCTCATGAGCGGAAAGCTGAAGAGCAGCGTCATCGCGCAGGACAAGGCCATCGACACTATGGTGAAGGCCATCCAACGCAACCGCATCGGACTGCACGACCCCAACCACCCCATCGGAGTGTTTATGTTCCTCGGTCCTACGGGCGTGGGCAAGACGTTCCTGGCAAAGAAACTGGCAGAGGAGATGTTCGGTTCGGCTGATGCCTTGATACGTATAGACATGAGCGAATACGCCGAGTCGCACAACACGTCGCGACTCGTCGGAGCACCTCCGGGATATGTCGGTTACGAAGAGGGCGGACAGCTCACCGAGCGGGTGCGCCGCAAACCGTACTCCATCGTGCTGCTCGACGAGATAGAGAAGGCCAACGCCTCCGTCTTCAACATGCTGCTGCAGGTACTCGACGAAGGCCGACTGACCGACGGCAACGGACGCCTCGTGGACTTCCGCAACACCATCATCATCATGACCTCCAACGCTGGCACACGCCAGCTCAAGGAGTTTGCACACGGAGTGGGCTTCAACGCTGCCAACGGCACGGGTCTCAACATGAACGAGCGCGACCGCCAGTACGCACGCTCAATCATAGAGAAGAGCCTGAAGAAGCAGTTCGCACCGGAGTTCCTCAACCGTCTGGACGAGATAATAACGTTCGAACAGCTGGACCTCTCCGCCATCCGCCGCATCGTGGATCTGGAACTGTCCGCCCTCCTCTCCCGCGTAGAGAATCTGGGCTACCACCTCGAGATAACGGACGAGGTAAAGGATGCCGTAGCAAACAAGGGCTACGACATACAGTATGGTGCACGTCCGCTAAAGCGAGCCATACAAACCTACATAGAAGACTACGTCTGCGAGCGCATCCTCTCTGGAGAGGTAAACCCCGGCGACACCATCCGAGTCGAACACATAACACAATAACGGGCTGAAAGCCCAATAACTACATAGCCCAGGGCAACGCCCTGGGCAAAAGTCTATAGCCCACAACAAACCATCCGTTCTCTACCAAACTGGTCGAGACGGACAGACATTCCACTATACCCGAGCCCAAGGAGCATCCGCTCCAGAGGCTCGACGTATAGTGGATTTATTTCAAAATACAACCTGCCGTGCGGCTTCAACGCGCGACACCCATACTCGGCTATACTACGGTAAAACAACAACGGGTCGGCATCGGGAAC
This sequence comes from Oscillospiraceae bacterium, assembly GCA_963588475.1. GTDB lineage: Bacteria > Bacteroidota > Bacteroidia > Bacteroidales > Bacteroidaceae > Prevotella. The sequence continues at coordinate 32,243 of CAVAHD010000032.1, forward strand.
GAAAAGCGCCAGATGCGGCTCATGGTCAAGCACGCCGCGCTCCATCTCCACCGCCTCTTGAGTACATATATACGGTGGATTGCTGACAATGACATCCCAACGGCACACATCGCCCACAGGCGGACACAGGGCATCCTGCTGCCTGAACTCCACACGTGCATCGAGGCTCCGGGCATTGCCACGTGCAATGTCCAGGGCTTCGTCGCTTATGTCCCAAGCCACGACATCAGCCGCAGGCAACTCCTTCGCAAGACTAATGGAAATAATCCCGCTGCCCGTACCTACATCAAGTATAGAGAGTTCGTCGCCAGCATCATCTATAATCCATTGGCACAACTCCTCCGTCTCTGGACGTGGGATGAGCACCCCCGGAGCCACGTGAAACCGTCGCCCCATAAACTCCGTATGCCCCACGACATACTGCACAGGTTCGCCCTGCCCTATACGCCGTAGCATACCGAAGAGACGGTCCCGGTCGGGCGTAGCCAGTTGAGACACTGCCCCACAACAGATGTCCGTATACGACAAGCCGAAGGCGTCCTCCAGCACCACGCGCACGATGCTCCGTGCTTCATGAACCTCTATATGGTCCAGATATTCCTTTACAAGAGTATTTACAGTCAGCATTATCATTCAACTTTTTAGGGTGCAAAATTACAAGAAAAAATCGGAGACAAAGAATTTCGACCTATACGGTTGAAACTATTTATGATATATTATATTAACTAAAGTTTCCCACCCTCCTTTTTCTTGACTATAGACAAGCAAAATACTC
>CAVAHD010000033.1:0-31538 GCA_963588475.1 Oscillospiraceae bacterium
GCAAGGTTGACGTGGTAGGAATGTGCGGCACTATACAAAATAATGACCATACGCTGACGGCAGATTTCTGCGGCTACTTCCCTGCGAAGGACCCTATATATACGGTTATCGTCTCGGTACACCGCAAAGAGCGGCCAGCCTCAGGTGGCGTTATGGCTGGAGCGATTTTCAAGGAGATAGCAGAGCTCTTGCGTCGTCCATGCCTTCATGCCTTATGATGCCAGCCTTTAATTTGTTTGGAAAGACCGATTTTACGATGAGCGGACATGAACGACAATCCCCCGGAATCTCGATGAGAGGTTTCGGGGGATTGTTGTTTGTATGTATGTGATGTGCGAAGTAGCGGTTTACTTCAGGAAGTTCAGGAATACGGTGATGATGCCCGTATTGAGCATGTCCACGAACATGGCACCTACGATAGGCACGATGAGGAAGGGCTTTACCGTGTAGTGGTATTTGTAGCAGACGGCACTCATGTTGGCCATGGCGTTTGGCGTGGCTCCCAAGCCGAAGCCGCACATGCCGGCGGAGAGGACGGCGGCGTCGTAGTCCTTGCCGAGCAGAGGGAAGGCGATGAACCAGACGAAGAGACCCATGAGGGTGATCTGGCCGACGAGCATCACGATGAGTGGCATGGCGAGGCTCTGCAGCTCCCACAGACGGAGGGATATCATTGCCATGCCGAGGAAGACGGAGAGGCAGATGTTACCTACACTGGTTATCTTCTCCATGTCGAGGAACTGGCGAGCCGGTGTGGCGTCCATGACGACGCGGGTGAGGGCTGCGGTGAGGAGGGCGCCGAAGTATGTCGGGAACGTGATGCCGGTCTTCTGCAGCAGCTGGCTGCCTACTACGCCGAGCGCCATCACCATGAGGATGGCGTAGGTGGCCTTGGAGTAGCGCTGGAACTCTATCTCGCTACTACTGATGCGCTGTGCACGTCCCTCGGGCGAAGCCTCGTCGGTCTCCACACCGGCCATGGCGGGGTCAATCTCGAAGTCGGGCTGCTGCCTGCGTGTGTTGAGGCGGAAGCGTATGAGACGTGCGGCGAGAGGACCGCCGAGCATAGAGCCGGAGATGAGTCCGAACGTGGCGCATGCCATGGAGGCTGTCAGTGCGCTTTCCAGTCCCATGCTCTCCAGCACTGGAGCGAAGCCGCCTGCCGTGCCGTGGCCGCCTGCCATGGAGATGGATCCGGCTGCCATGCCGAGGAGCGGGTTGATGCCGAATGCCTTGGCAATGAGTACTGGCATGAGGTCTTGCAGCGACATCAGCACGATGAGCAGGCCTATCATGATGGCCAGCGGCTTGCCGCCCTTCTTGATGACTTTAGGGTCGGACTGGAAGCCCACCGACGTATAGAAGGCGAGCATGAAGACGTTTTGCAGCGTGGAGTCGAACTCTATCTCGACATCGAGGAAGCAATAAGCCAACAGGGAAAGTACCGAGAACAGCAGGCCGCCGGAGACGGGCGAAGGAATACAGAACTTCTGAAGCAGGGTGATTCTACGGGTCAACATCATACCGATGATGAGGGCAAACGCGGCAACACCGGTGGACTGTAGCATGTCAAGTGAAATGGTATGGGTCATACAAGTTTTATGTTTGGGTTGTTTGTATTCGGGCGCAAAATTACACAAAATGTAACGAAAACGTAGCATTTCTTAAGCAAAAAGTGAGGGTGGGGCGCGAAAATACTGTCGTTTTGGTGCTTTTGTGCGCGGAAATGTGTAACTTTGTGGCATAAATTATCATTATAAGGCGATAAATGAAAGTTCTAATTCTGAGCACGTACGGCATGAAGGGTGGGGCGGCCATTGCTGCCAACCGCCTTGGTGCCGCCCTATATAAAGAAGGTGTAGACGTAAGTATGGTGACGCAGGACGACTTCGGGTGGAAGGGCAAACTGGCTTTCCTCCTGGAGCGTATAGCCGTGTGGGTATGCAACGGTTTCTCCATGAAAAACCTCTGGGCGAAGGATTTTGCCCTGGTCGGAGTGGACATCACCTCCAGGAAAGAGTACAAGGCGGCTGACGTCATCCACCTCCACTGGATAAACCAGGGGTTCATCTCCCTCCGTACGCTGGAAGCCATACTGCGCTCGGACAAACGCGTGGTGTGGACGATGCACGACGAGTGGCCGCTGAGCGGCATGTGGCATTACTACTACGACGACACGCCGTCCGGCTCGGGACTCGACGTGCGGTGCGAGTCGCGCAAGCGTGAGGCCTACCGCCAGGGGCGCATGACCTTCGTGACGTGCAGCAAGTGGCTTGCCGACAAGGTGCGCAACAAGCCGCTCGGTGCTGCTGCGGACATACAGACCGTGCCCAATCCGATAGACACGTTGGTGTTCCGTCCGCTGGTGAAGGAGGAGAGCGAGCGTCAGCGCGAGAAGCTCGGACTGCCGCTGGACAAGAAACTGGTGCTCTTCGGTTGCCAGTACCTGACGGACGAGCGCAAGGGCTTCAAGTACCTGCTGGAGGCGGCGAAGCATCTGGACAAGGACGTGGCTGTGGTGCTCGTGGGCGGACATACGGAGGAGGTAAAACAACTCTTTGCCGACAGCGTGGACTGCTACGCCATTGGCCAGGTGGACAGCACAGCGCAGATGGCAGCGCTCTACGGTAGCGTGGACTGCTTTGTGACGCCGTCGCTCCACGACAATCTGCCCAACATGATAATGGAGTCCATGGCGTGCGGCATACCGTGCGTCGGTTTCAACGTGGGCGGAATCCCAGAGATGATAGACCACGAGAAGAACGGATACGTGGCCGAACTGAAGAACGCCGAGGACCTGGCCGCTGGCATACGCTTCGTGGTAGACGGAGAGCGCGCCGTGCGACTGAAGATAGCCGCACGCGAGAAAGTGATGGCGTGCTACAGCGAACATGCCGTGGCGGAGGCGTACATGAAGGTATATAAATCATAGATTTCGGCCGTTGTAGCAACTTTTTTGCACAAACAAGGCGTTATGTCACTTGTTTTTATTACCTTTGCAAAGTTGTATGTCTACGAAAAACAAACACATATCATAAAACAATGAACGAACAACAAAACCACAAAGGCTTTGTTTCCAAGATAGGTCTGGTGCTTGCTACGGCAGGTGCCGCCGTCGGTCTTGGCAATATCTGGCGTTTCCCGACGACGACGGGCCAGAACGGCGGTGCAGCCTTTATTCTCGTCTACGTATTATTCACGCTAGTGCTCTGCGTGCCAGGAATGGTGGCAGAGTTCATCGTGGGGCGCAATGGTGCTTGTGCGGCAAAACAGGCGTACGCCAAGGCCGGAGGCAAGAAGGCGTGGGGACTGCTGGGCATCATAGGTATGATAGCCTGCTCGGTGATTCTCGGCTTCTATAACGTAATAGCCGGATGGACGCTCTACTACCTCGGCATGGCCGTGGGCGACCAAGTGTTGGGCGACCCGGAGCACGTAGCCGAAGGATTCGGCGCTATGATGTCCAGCATGTGGATACCCAGCGTCATGGGTACACTCTTCATGCTGCTGACGCAGGGCATCATAGTGCGCGGCGTGCAAAACGGCATCGAGAAGGCATCCAAGATAATGATGCCCCTCTTCTTCGTGCTGCTCATAGTGCTCATCTTTGCCGGCTTCACGCTGCCGGGAGCCTGGAAGGGCGTGGAGTTCCTCTTCAAGCCCGACTTCTCCAAGGTGACAGCCGACGTGATGTTCGAGGCCCTCGGCCAGGCGTTCTTCTCGCTGAGCCTCGGTGCGGCGTGCCTTTGCACGTATGCCTCCTATTTCCGTAAGGACGTGAACCTCATCAGCTCCACGGCGCAGATTGTGGGCATCGACATGAGTGTGGCCATCCTTGCCGGACTGATGGTGTTCCCCGCTGTATTCGCAGTGGGCGTGGAGCCCAACGCCGGTCCGGGACTGGTGTTCATGACTCTGCCTAACGTATTCTACCAGGCATTCCCCTACGGCGTGGCGTACGTGGTGTCCGTACTCTTCTATGCCCTTCTGGCACTTGCGGCACTGACCTCCACCATCTCGCTGCACGAGATTGGCACTGCCGTGATAGCCGAGGAATTCAAGATGGACCGCAAATACAGCGCGTGGATTATCACGGTGCTCTGCAGCATCATCACCGTGCTGAGTGCGCTGAGCCTTGGCCCCGTTGAGATGGGCTTCTTTGGCATGACGCTCTTCGACAACTTCGACAGCTTTGCCAGCAATATGCTGCTGCCCCTCGGTGCCTTCTGCACCTGCATCCTCGTGGGGTGGGTGATGAAGCGCGAGACGGTGGTGGAGCAGCTGACCAGCGGCGGACTCTTCCCGCGTTCCGGCCTCTTCATCAACACCTTCTTCTTCCTCGTGCGCTTCGTGTGCCCCATCTTCATCGTTGCCATCTTCATGTACAAGATGGGAGTGCTATAGAGACGATACTGTAACCCGATTATGACAGAAACAAAACATAACACAGCGGGCTTTGCTTCGAAACTGGGCATCGTACTCGCAACGGCAGGTTCTGCCGTAGGACTTGGCAACATCTGGCGTTTCCCCACCACAACGGGCGAGAACGGCGGTGCAGCCTTCATTCTTATCTACATCGCCTTCACGCTGTTCCTCGGTTTGCCTGGCATGGTGGCAGAGTTTATCGTAGGTCGCAACGGCGCTGCAAACTCCCGGACATCCTATGCCAAGGCCGGACGCCACTCCGCATGGGGCATGCTGGGCGTGATTGGCATGGTGTGCTCCATGATTATTCTGGGCTTCTACAGCGTGGTGGCCGGATGGTGCATCTACTATCTCTACATGGCACTGACCGACCAGGTGCTCGGCGACTCGCAGTACGTGCAGCAGACGTTCCAGACGATGAACGACAGTTGGTGGATACCGGGCTTGATGGGCCTCGTCTTCGTCTTCTTGACCCACTGCATCGTGGTGCGTGGCGTGGAGAAAGGCATCGAGAAGGCATCCAAAATGCTCATGCCGATGTTCTTCATCCTGCTCCTGGTGCTCATCATAGCCTCGTGCTCACTGCCTGGTGCATGGGCCGGTGTGGAGTTCGTCTTCAAGCCGGACTTCTCCAGGGTTACCTCCACAACGTTCTTCGAGGCCCTGGGCCAGTCGTTCTTCTCCCTCAGCCTCGGTACGGCATGCCTCTGCACCTACGCTTCCTATTTCCGCAAGGATACCAACCTCTTCACGGCAGCCGCCCAGATATGCGGCATCGATACGGGCGTGGCCATCATGGCCGGTCTGATGGTGTTCCCAGCCGTATTTGCCGTAGGCATGCAGCCTGACGCAGGTCCGGGACTGGTGTTCCTCACCTTGCCTAACGTATTTGCCAAGGCGTTCCCACACGCCATCGCCTACGTCGTCTCCGTGCTCTTCTACGCCCTCCTGGCCCTGGCAGCACTGACCTCCACCATCTCCATGCACGAGATTGGCACGTCGCTGATGCACCAGGAACTGAACGTCACTCGCCACACCAGTGCATGGATGGAGACCACCGTCTGCTGTGTCATCAGCATACTGTGCGCCCTGTCGCTCGGTCCCGTGCCGGAGCTCAGCTTCATGGGCGAGCCGTTCTTCAGCAATATGGACTCGCTGACCAGCAACATTTTGATGCCGTTCGGTGCCTTCTGCACCTGTCTGCTCGTAGGCTGGCACATGAAGCGCGAGACCGTCATAGAGCAGTTGACCAGCGAAGGCCGCTACCACTGGGCCGTATGGGTGTTCAACCTCTACTTCTTCCTCGTGCGCTTCGTCTGCCCGATATTCATCCTGCTCATCTTCCTTGACAAGATAGGAATCTTCTAAACCGAATACTAACAATATAAACTACATACACAGCAATGAAATACGCATTAGTTACCGGCGGTTCGCGCGGACTTGGTCGCGCCGTCTGCCTTAAGCTCGCCGATATGGGCATACCCGTAATCATCAACTACCAGTCCAATCAGGCTGCCGCCGAGGAGGTGAAGGCTCTGGTGGAGGCAAAGGGCGTAGCCGCAGAACTGCTACAGTTCAACGTGGGCGACATGGCTGCCGTCGACGCTGCCTTCGACGCTTGGGAAGAGGCACACCCCGACGACTACATCGCCTACCTGCTCAACAACGCCGGCATACGTCGCGACAACATGATGTTCATGATGCCGGCCGAGGACTGGCACGCCGTCATCAACACGTCGCTCAACGGCTTCTACTACGTCACCCGCCGTTGTCTGCCCAAGATGATGATGCGCAAGCACGGCGGTCGCATCGTCAACATGGCATCCCTCTCAGGACTGAAGGGTCTGCCCGGCCAGACCAACTACAGCGCCACGAAGGCCGCCCTCATCGGTGCCACGAAGGCCCTCTCGCAGGAAGTGGCAGCGCGCGGCGTCACGGTGAATGCCGTAGCCCCCGGCTTCATAGAGAGCGACATGACCAAGGACCTCCCCGTAGACGAGCTGAAGCAGCAAGTGCCGATGAAGCGTTTCGGCAAGCCCGAGGAAGTAGCCGAACTGGTAGGCTTCCTCATGTCCGATGCCGCAGCCTACATCACCGGCGAAGTAGTCTCCATCAACGGCGGACTGTATACATAAACCGCAAAGTATAGATGCAAAAAACTCCCTGATGCACCAGAATGTGCGTCAGGGAGTTTCTCATAACTTAACGTGTATTTCAAAAAGCGTGTATTCCATCGCAAATCATGGCAAGCTCCTTTTGGAAAAGGTCAATATCTGGGGGCATACATGCAGCACGCATATTAGTACGTGTCTATCCTTCCCCATCTATCACCCAGTCATCGACTCCACAAAAGGCACCATCGAGGACTGGGTGATATTGTCAACTTATGCCCCGACATCAGTCTCAGCCCTATAGAGCGCACCCTCAAGGAGATGCTATATGCGGAGGTAATACCCTTTACTCAACTTTTAGTCTTTACAGACTACTAGTTTGTTATTCTTGTTCTTTATTGTCTTTTACTATTTCCCAATATCCATTCTTCTTGGAACCAACTCGACGTATGGCTCCTTGTTCCTGCAACCAATTAAGCTCACGTTGTACTGTCTTTCTACTTAATCCCAAACGCTCCGCCAATGACTGCGAATTTAATGGGACATTTATTGGGACATTTATTGGGACATTTATTGGGACATTTACTGCAACATTCTCATCTTTAGCAGAATTCTTTTCGGCTATTAGCTTCAGAATATCAGCCTGTCTTTCAGTAAGTTCAGTAACATTGCATACTGCGACATTTATTGGGACATTTATTGGGACATCAGTCTCGTCTGCTTTCCCTCCAACTGCCGCTTTTTCTTCCACGAATTCTGGCCTCAGCGTAGCTTTGAGGATGAAGGCATCCGTATAGAACGTCGGGATGGTTGCGCCACGGCTTTCCAGTTCGTTACAGATACGGTCTATGCCTTCGCCAAACTCCTTCACATAGTTGTATGCCTTCAAGAACTGGGCTATCTTCGGGTTGCGCGAGAAGTGGGTGTGCCGGATGTTCTCTGCCCTCACCAGTCCTGGCAGTCTGCCTGGGGACTAAAACACCAGTCTGTCGTCGAACATCTTAATCTGTATTTCGGTTCCTTTGATGCTGTAGTCTCTGTGGCACACGCTATTGACCACCATCTCTTGTATGGCAAACTTGGGATAGTTGCGGTTGGTAACAAACTGTCCGTTCTGCCCCAGAAAGGAATGTTCGCGCACTTGCGTTTCAAGATACTCTACCGTTTTCACAATCTGGTAGAGTATATCGCCCTCAAACGTCACGTCCTTCACCACGTTCATTTCCGTACCCACCTTTTCTTCAGTACCTTCATATCGGATGAATCTTGTTCGGGCACGCGGGAAGAACCGTTGTGGCTTCTTGCCGAAAAGCAGAATACAGGCATTGCTGACCTTCTGCTTGCCGTCCGCCTCCTTCACGAAGTCGTTGTTTTCATAGAGGTATTCCACCGCCGACTTGTCGTAGCCAATGATTTGGGTGTACGCTTCCACGGCAACCATATCCACATCGTCGATGATAGCTCCATAAGCCGCTTCGTCTTCATAGTTGCGCTCGCCCTTGTCGTACATCAGCTGCATGCGCTCGTCGAAACCAAGCTTACGGCTCTTGTCGCCCACACGCATAAAAGCCTCATCGGCCTGGTTGGTATGCAAGTGGCTGCTGGCTGGCACGTACATCAGCAGAATGCGGTTGTCGTTGCCTTCACTGTCCACACAAGGCAGATAGTCGTAGCGAACTCTCACGGACGGGATACAGAAGTCCATCGGGACGCGCAACAGTTCGTTCAACTGCTGCGTATGCTGGTTCACGCCTTCTATGCTCCTTGTCTTGTCAGATACGCCGATGGCAAGCACGCCGCCGTCGGCATTGGCCATTGCCACAATAGGCACCGCCAACGCCTTCGGCTCTATCTGTATGCTTTTGCAGTCGAAGGTCTGGTCTTCCTTTCTGCTTGTGATTTCGTCTATCGTCATGTTGCAAATGGATAATGGTTATACAAACATTTTGTCCAAGCACGCCGCCTTTATCTGCTTCAGCTTCTCCAGACGCTGGGACTGGAGGGCGATTTGCTGGTCGAGGGAGGTGAAGTAGGAGGCTATCTTTTATTACTGCCCACAAAGGTACGACATTATCTTCTATCGTCCAAATATTCTGCGCGAAATGATATTTTGAGTACCTTTGCAGCAAAATAGTAGCTTTTGCAAAAACTCAAATTGTCACGAAAACCAGTGTTTTCGTGACAATTTGAGTTTTCAAGAAGTGCGACTTCAAAATCAATTCTGGGAAAAATCGGGCAGAATTGTGGCAAAGTGTAAAAACGGGACAAGGTGACTATAACAGGCTTCAGCACTCTGTCCACAGGCAATGTTGAACACACCGCAAGCAAAGACGAGGAGTTGATTTATGGCAACTTTTTGGATGCCTTTAACAAGCTTTAACTAGTCGGGGGGGGTAAATCCGGACTTATTTTTAATTTTGCACAGGATGGGGTGATGAGGTCCTCGTCTGGAGCTTTTTCGGGTTGTAATATCCTCTCTCTGAGCGAGGGAGATCTGTTTTCCCTATGATTACGAGATTCGCCTCCTTTCTTTTTATTCAACATGATAGTGCGTCCGCCAGGGAAAGGCGAACAGGGCTCTTAAACACTTAACTATAAAAAATCCAATTATGAGTAATTTTACTTCGACAAAAACCGTGGCTCTTGTAGCGGCGGCATTCTCGGGACTGTCAGCCTATGCCCAGGTGAGCAATTCTTTGCTCAATATAAAGGCAGTGAAGACAGGCGAACCCATCACCATGCTTGACAGTGTGAAAAGTGACAACTACCGAAAGTATTACAAGTACAACGAGTACGGATATATCACATCGGTAATGACATACCGACAAGACGTGTTGGACGCAGAGTCTTCCTATCAGCAGGACTACAAGTTCGATGCAGACGGACAGTGCACAGAACGCACACGATATAGTGTGGACGAGAACGGACAGCGCCTAGGTCTCGTCAATAAGGGAGAACTGGAAGTTAAGGACGGACTGACTTGGGAGTACACGTACAGTCGCAAATCTGACGGCAAGATGCACCCCTCCACTGCCAAAGCGTATGACCAGTTTGGCAATCTAACTATAGACATCGAGTATGCTATAGTCTTCGCGGATGCTATGGACAGTATCTACAATAATGCTGACTATATAAGCAGTTATAGTGAAAACCGCTATTCGAATCATGTAGATGACAGTCATTACAATTTCTATGCGCTTCAGAATCGTTATCTTACCTATTCCTTCAAGGCTTCATCGGGGTATATGGTAAGAACCATGAATCCAGAAGAACTGCCTGCGGTTTCTTGCACAAAGGTTGTTTGGGAAAAGGCAGACGGAAAGTTGCATTACAAGTATTATACGATGCCGTGGTCTTCTTCTGGCAATATTATAACCAAGGGCAATGTAGACAACTATCTCGTACTGTCTAGCGAAGAGATATACGAACTGAATGCTGAAGGAACACGTCCTGTACGCATGACTTATTCAAATAGCTTCGGCGGCTCAGAATTGGTAAAAAATATTAGCTGCGAAGAATACGGTTGGGACGATAAGAACAGACTTATAAGTGTAGTAAAGACTGAGGCATCAAGAAAAGATATTGTGCGTAATACCGTATATACTTATGCTGACGATTATGCAGTAGAGATGTCTCTCCAGGATGCTGTCAATGAAGTACGTCAACATGTTTATTTGTATCCTGAAGACAAATACTGTACATTCGGTCGCCTGGCCACACAGCACAAAGAGAAAATTGATGCAAATAATCCTGATGAGATAGATACCGAAGACATAACAATCACTTGGGACAGCGAAGGAAGAGTGACTACCGTAAAGGAAGTAGATATAGATAAAGACCCGGATGACAGTGCCGATTCTAAGGACAAGGAAATAAAGGAAGACCGCTATTTCTATAACGCAAACAACCACGCTGATTACATTTTAAGTCTTGAAGTGGAATATGCCGGTGACACTGAGCTTAAAAGGGACTACGCTAAAGATGTGTTCAAGTACAACAAACTCGGAGTGTGGGTAGGCATAGATAATGGTGACTCATCTGAAGAAGACTCTTGGAAAGAAGAATTCAACAAGAGCTCTAACGCTACGGCTGCTAGCCTCCAGTCTGCTCCTAATACGTCTGACATGACGGAAGGATACCACGAGATAAAAAGTGAGGAAGGAGTGTTCATGACATATGGAGGATATGAGGTAAGTGGTGGTCAAATAATATACGGATACTATCACCAGTATATTAAAAGTACTGGTGTCAGTGTGCCTAGCAATCCTGAATATAACTACACAGACCCACAGGTTCCTCTAGAATCGGACGATGAAGAAGTCGGATATGGTACGAGAACTACTTGGTACTACTATTGGAATACCTCTTCGCAGTCGTGGGAGTGTGGGTCTGCACCTTCTGAAGTAGAATATGTATACAAAAACGGTAGCGATATTGTTTGCGACATATACAATAGAGATCAACAGAAAGTAGGTACCACTACATATAGCTTTGACAACGAGGGACGTCTGACAAAGCAGGTAGGTACAGATAAGGAAGTCACCTATACCTATCTTGAGGACGATTCCAACTACCTTCTCGAGAGTACTACAACGGAAGGCGGCGTGAGCGACGTGAAGCATTTCTTTTACAGCTTGCACAACTATGTGAATCCGACTGGCGTAGAGGACGTAAAGGCTGCCACAGTTGGCGAAGACGTATACTACGATCTGCAGGGTAGACGCATAAAGGACCCTTCTGCACACGGTATCTATATCGTCAACGGCAAAAAGGTAATGAAGTAATTTCGAAGTACTGCTAAGAATAAAAAAAGCTGGATTCCACATGTGTGGAGTCCAGCCTTTTTTTATAGCTATAGAAAAACTTGCGTGGATTACTGCTTTGCGAGTCGTAGACCTACCTTCATGCCGTCCACCTGCTTGAGGAGGGAGGTGATGGTGGAGAGCTGTGAGACGTTGCTGCCGAGGTTCTGGAAGAAGGTCTTCAGCTTTGTGGCGTCCATTACGATGACGAGGGTGCCGTTGACCAGCTGTGGGGTTACCTTGCATGGCTGCGACCTGCCCTTGAAGGTCAGGGTCACGTCGTTGCTGCTGAGGGTGTATGTGCCGCTGGCAATCTGCTTGTTCTTCAGCTTTACGTAGAAGTTCTTGTTGGCGTCGAAGGTGATGGTGAGGTTACCCTTAGTGACGCCGAGCTTGGTGAGGTAGCTCTGCAGCTTTGTCTCAACCGACTTGGTTACTACGGATGCTGCGGTGCTCTTCAGCACGTTGCTGCTGGTAAACATGATGGCAGGCTCCTGGTATGCCCATGTGCCTACAATCTGCGAAGACGTTGGCACCAGCTTGCTGGTGATGATACCGGCGATGGTAGACAGGGTGCTGTTGGAGGAGCTTGACGAAACTTTGCTCAGTGCGTTGCCTAGAACGTTGCTCAGCAGGGCGTTGGCACTTGTGGAAGCGGAGAGAGCTATCGCTGCTGCGACGAGGCTCTTCATGATGAACTTTTTCATAGGATTGTAAGTTCTTATCGTTTGTTTGTGTACATGTTGGATTATAAAACATTCGGGTAGGGGACTACTGCTGTGGAGCGGCAGTGTACGGCGCTACCATGTTGGTCAGCGTGACGAACTCCTCGTGCGACAGCTGCTCGGGACGCTTCGTCAGGAAGTCCTGTGCGAAGAAGTCGGCTGGCGGCATGGTGTCGGCGGAGAAGAGCTGCTTCAAGCTGACGCGCAGCATCTTGCGGCGCTGGTTGAACACTGCCTTCACTATGCGGCGGAAGAGCGGCCAGTCGCAGCCGAGGTCGGTGCGTCCGTTGCGTGTCATGCGTATGACTGCCGACTTCACCTTCGGCGGCGGGTTGAACACATCCTCGTCCACGGTGAAGAGGTACTCCGTGTCGTACCACGCCTGGATGAGTACGGACAGTATGCCGTAGGTCTTGTTGCCCGGGGCGGCGGCGATGCGTAGTGCCACTTCGCGCTGTATCATGCCCGTGCAGCAGGGGATGAGGTCCTTGTTGTCGAGCATCTTGAAGAATATCTGCGAGGAGATGTCGTAGGGGTAGTTGCCCGTGAGGACAAACTGCCTTCCGCCGAAGACGTCGTTGAGATCCATGCGCAGGAAGTCGTCGCCGATGATGCCGCCTTCCAGGCGTGGGAAGGCCTCCTGCAGGTATGCTACGGACTCCTTGTCTATCTCCACGCACTTGAACTCGCGCTCCTTGGGGTATAGATACTGCGTCATCACGCCCATGCCGGGGCCTATCTCTAGCACGGGGATGTCAGGACATGCGTCCACGGTGTCGGCGATGCGGCGTGCAATGCCGAGGTCGGTCAGGAAGTGCTGACCTAAGTTTTTCTTTGGGCGAACCTGTTTCATTAATTCTTTTTTGTCAGTTGTACCGCTCCCCATCCGTATAGTCCGAGTGCGGCGACGAGTAGGGTCTGTACTGAATGAACGATGAGTACGTAGCAGAGGGCCGGGGCCTCTGCTACGCCGTAGAGTATGAGCATTGTCTTCACTGCGAAGTGCCACGATCCGGCTCCGTTTGGCGTAGGCACGAGCACGGCGATGCTGCCTACGATGAACGTCACCATGGCGCACGTCATGCCGAGCGTCGTCGTCTCCTCAAAGCAGAAGAAGGTGAGGTAGTAGTGCAGGAAGTACGAAGCCCAGATGGCTATGCTGTAGAAGAGGAATAGCGGTATGTTCTTTACACGGCGCAGGGAGAGTATGCCGTCGAGGATGCCCTGTATGGTGGCCTTCACGCGGTCGTAGAACGCCAGGCGTTTGCGGAAGACGTAGAGCGAGACGAGGGCGGCCAGTCCGCAGATGGCGGTGACGATGTATCCCGTGGTAGAGAACATGCCGATGATGTCGTCGATGCGTGTCCCCGTCTTGCTGAAGAAGGTGAGGAATACGGGCATCTGCATGAGCAGCGTCAGGGCGGTGATGATGAGGATGATGACCGAGTCGACGGCGCGCTCCGTTACTACCGTGCCCAGTGCCTTGGGGAACGACGTGCCCTCCCAACGCGACAGCACGCCGCAGCGAGTGAACTCGCCGATGCGCGGTATGAGCAGCGACGCTGCGTATGATATATATATAGAATGTACGCACGTGGAGGTGCGGGGATGCTCGTCGAGCGGCTCGAGGGCCTGCTTCCATCGCCAACCGCGAAATACCTGTGCCAGTATGCCGAAGGGGAAGGAGGCCAGCATCCACCACCAGTTCATGTGGTGCAGCATAGTGTCGCTGACGCTGTCCACATCGAAGTCGCGGTACATCCACCACAATATTGCACCGCCCATGATGAGCGGTGCTACTATGTTGAAAATCTGTCGTAACTTCTTTTTCACGGCTGCAAAGGTAATACTTTTTTATCGAATAAACTGCCACTACTCCATGAAAACAATGGTGTAGCGGCAGCTTTTTCTGTATTATGCAGTAAGTGTGTGCTTTTGCAGCGCAAGCATTACTTGCTTACGAGAGCCATGGTGTCGGAAGCGATCATCATCTCCTCGTCAGTTGGGATAACGACAACCTTCACCTTTGAGTCTGGAGCTGAGATGACAGCCTCTACGCCGTGGATCTGTGCGTTCTTCTCCACGTCGAGCTTGATGCCCATCCACTCCATATCCTTACATACCATCTCGCGGATGTCAGACTGGTTCTCCGTCACACCGGCGGTGAATACGAGAACGTCGCAGCCACCAAGAGCGGCAGCGTAAGAGCCGATGTACTTCTTGATGCGGTATGTGTACATGTCGATGGCGAGCTGACACTTAGGGTCGCCGTCTACCTTGCCCTGGAATACCTCGCGCATGTCGCTTGACTTACAAGAGATACCGGCCAGACCTGACTTCTTGTTGAGCAGGTTGGACATGCCGTCAGCGTCCAGACCGAGCTTCTTCTCGATGAACGTTACAGCGCCGCCGTCAACGTCGCCGGCACGTGTACCCATCATTACGCCCTCCAGTGGAGTGAGACCCATAGAGGTGTCCTGACACTTGCCGTCCTTCACGGCAGCCAGCGAACCGCCGTTGCCGATGTGGGCTGTGATTACCTTGCTGCCCTCTACCGGCATGCCGAGGAACTCGAGAGCGCGTGCAGAGACGTAGCGGTGAGAGGTGCCGTGGAAGCCGTAGCGGCGCACACCGTACTGCTCGTACAGGTCGTAAGGTAGGGCGTACATGTATGACTTGGCTGGCATGGTCTGGTGGAAAGCGGTGTCGAATACGACTACCTGTGGCAGGTTAGGCAGCAGGGCCGATACGGCAGCGATACCCTTCAGATTGGCTGGGTTGTGCAGAGGAGCCAGGTCGTTGCAAGCCTCGATTGCCTTCAGAACCTCGTCGTTGATGAGCACGGACTGTGCGAACTTCTCTCCGCCGTGTACGATGCGGTGGCCTACTGCGTCAACCTCTTCGAGCGACTTGATGGCTCCGTCCGTCGGGTCGGTGAGCACCTTGAAGATGAGCTCCACACCAACGGTGTGCTCTGGGATAGGCTGCTCGATGACCTTCTTCTCGCCGTTGGCAGCGTTGTACTTGATGAATGCGCCGGGAAGGCCAATCTTCTCGATACCGCCCTTGGCCAGGACGGTCTTTGTCTCCATTTCGAAGAGCTGATATTTGATAGATGATGAACCGCAGTTCAGTACGAGAATCTTCATTTTCGTTTCTTTCGTTTTTTTTGAGGAAGTGTTGTTTATTTCTTAGCGTCCATAGCCTGGCAAGCGGTGATGGCAACGAGGTTTACGATGTCCTCTACGGAGCAACCGCGAGAGAGGTCGTTAACAGGACGTGCGATACCCTGGAGGATTGGGCCGAGAGCTACGGCACCGCCAAGACGCTGAACGAGCTTGTAGCCGATGTTGCCTACCTCGAGGTTAGGGAATACGAGTACGTTTGCCTTACCTGCAATCTCTGAGCCAGGAGCCTTCTTGGAACCTACGGAAGGAACGAGGGCAGCGTCAGCCTGCAACTCGCCGTCTATCTTCAGGTCTGGAGCCAGTTCGTGAGCTACGCGTGTAGCCTCTACGACTTTGTCTACCACCTCGTGCTTTGCAGAACCCTTTGTAGAGAAAGAGCACATTGCCACGCGTGGCTCAGCGAAGCCAGCAACGCTCTTTGCTGTCTGTGCGGCACAAACGGCAATCTGTCCGAGCTGGTTGGCGTCCGGCATAGGAGTAACGGCAACGTCGGCGAATACGAGTACGCCGTTCTCGCCATATTCTGGTTTGTCGGTGATCATGAGCATAGCGCCTGATACGCAAGTGATGCCAGGAGCGGTCTTGATAATCTGGAGTGCTGGACGCAGGGTGTCGCCCGTGGTAGAGAGAGCACCGGAAATCTGACCGTCAGCGCCCTCGGTCTTGATGATCATGCAGCCGAGGTAGAGAGGATTCTTGATGAGCTGGCGAGCCTGTTCGATGGTCATGCCCTTCTTCTCGCGGAGCTTCTGCAGGAGCTGTGCCAGTTCCTCAGACTTCTCGTAGTTCTCCGGGTCGATGAAAGTAGCCTTGCCGATGTTCTTCAGATCGTGCTTCTTGATGAGTTCGTCAACCTTGGCTGGGTTACCGATGAGGATGAGGTCGGCAATTTCCTGTTCGAGGACCTTGTCTGCTGCGATGAGGGTACGCTCCTCGTCAGCCTCTGGAAGTACGATGCGCTGCTTGTTTGCCTTTGCGCGTGCTACAATCTGTTCAATAAGACTCATAGTAGTTTGATTTTTGGATTTAATTGTATATGGTTAATTATAGTTCTTCTGTCAGTATGGACTCCAGGTTCTCTGCCGAGAGTCTCAGTCGGAACTGTCCGCGTATGGCGGCCGAGATGCGCCCCGTCTCTTCGGAGACGACGATGGCTATGGCGTCCGACTGCTGCGACATGCCCATGGCGGCACGGTGGCGCAGGCCCAGTTCGCGCGGAATGTCGAGGTCGTGGCTGACGGGCAGTATGCATCCCGCCGCCTTGATGCGCATCTTGGATATTATCATGGCCCCGTCGTGCAGGGGCGAGTTCTTAAAGAATATGTTCTCGATGAGTCGCTGGTTGATGCGTGCGTCCACGGTGTCGCCCGTTGCCACGATGTCGTCCAGCGGCGTCCCGCGTTCTATTATAATAAGTGCGCCGCACTTCTGCCTTGCCATGCTCATGCACGCCATGACGACGGGTAGTATGGCCTCGCGGTCCACACCCTCCTTCTCGCCGTCCTTCTTTATGAGCCAGTGTACGGCGCGGCGTAGGCGTTCCTGACCGCCTAGCGAGTAGAGGAATTTCTTTATCTCCTCCTGAAAGAGCACGATGATGGCTATGGTACCCACGCTCACCAGTTTGTCCAGTATGGCACCGAGCAGGCGCATCTCGAAGACGCGCGAGACAAGTACCCAGACGAGGACGAACGAGATGATGCCGACGAATACGTTGATGGTACGCGACTCTCTCATAAACTTATAGGTATTATAGAGAATCACTGCCACCAGCAGAATGTCTGCTACGTCTTTTATGCCGAAGGATAAGAACACTTTTTTAGTTTAGTGGTTAAGTTCCATGAACACCTTTACCGTGTCCATCGCATCTTTCACGTCGTGCACGCGCAGTATGTCGGCGCCGCGTTCCAGAGCCAAAATGTTTACGAGCATCGTGCCGCGGAGGGCTGTCGCGTCTTTGGCCGCACCACCGAGCAACTGCCATACCATACGCTTGCGGCTCATGCCCACGAGCAGCGGCAGGTCTGGGAACGCCTTTTTTAGCTGCGGCATCTCGGAGAGCAACCCGAAGTTGCCCGCAATTATCTCCTTGCCGAAGCCGAAGCCGGGGTCCAGTATGATGTCCTCCACGCCGAGCGAGCGCAGCTGCGCCACCTCTTTGCGGAAATTGGCTATCATCGTATTTATGTCCGGCTGCACGGACATCAGTATGTAGGGCATCTTCAGGCGCGCCACCTCGCGAAATATCAGCGGCACATCGTCCTCCGTGGCGTATTCGTTCAGCAGTTGGTCCACCACGCCCGTTATACCTCCCTCGGAGACGTCGTTGATGATGTTGGCGCCGAACTCCTCCACCGCCATGCGGGCTACTTCCGGCCTGTACGTGTCAATGCTGAGGATAGCGTCCTCGTGATGCGGGCGCACCACGTTGAGGGCCATGCGCATACGGTGCATCTCCTCCTCAAGGCTCACCACCTGCGCTCCAGGACGGGTGGAGAAGGCACCGATGTCAATGATTTGTCCGCCCTGCGAGACAATCTCGTCGGCGCGCTGTGCTATTTCGTACACCGTCTGCTTGCGGCTGCCTTCAAAGAAGGAGTCGGGGGTACAGTTCAGTATGCCCATCACGACGGGACTGCCGTCCGCGCCTGGTACGATATGTCTTAACAGATTACTTCTCATCGTGCTACAAAAGTACTTACTTTTTCGCAACCTCGCAAGCATTTTGACGAAAATAACGGCAGAATGTCAAAGATATTTTGTTATTCCGTAAAATATGCGTATCTTTGCGCCTACGAACCAACAAAACATTATATATTAGATGAAAACATTCTTCAACGCAAAAGATCTTGGCGACCTCACCGCCGCCCTTCAGGAAGCCCAACTCGTAAAGCAGGACCGCTTTGCCTTCCAGCATCTCGGCAAAAACAAGACGCTGCTGATGATATTCTTCAACAACTCGCTCCGCACACGCCTCTCCACGCAGAAGGCAGCCATGAACCTCGGCATGAACGTCATCGTCCTCGACGTCAACGCCGGCGCATGGAAGCTGGAGACTGAGCGCGGCGTCATCATGGACGGCGACAAGTCCGAGCACCTCCTCGAGGCCATCCCCGTGATGGGCAGCTACTGCGACCTCATCGGCATCCGCTCCTTCGCCGGCCTCACCGACCGCGAGTACGACTACGCCGAGACCATCGTCAACCAGTTTGTGAAGTACAGCGGCCGCCCCGTCTTCGCCATGGAGACAGCCACCGTACACCCCCTGCAGGCCTTCGCCGACCTCATCACAATCGAGGAGCACAAGCAGACAGAGCGCGTCAAGGCCGTACTGACGTGGGCACCTCACTGCCGCGCCCTGCCTCAGGCTGTGCCTAACTCGTTTGCCGAGTGGATGATAGCAGCTCCAAACGTGGACCTCGTCATCACGCACCCCAAGGGCTATGAGCTCGATCCGAAGTTCACCGCTGGCGCTACCATAGAGTACGACCAGAAGAAGGCCTTCGAAGGCGCTGACTTCATCTACGCCAAGAACTGGTCATGCCCGGGCGTCACCAATCCGGCCGACTACGGCAAGATACTCTCCAAGGACCCCTCATGGACCGTTGACACGGAGCACATGTCCTGGACCAACAACGGCAAGTTCATGCACTGTCTGCCCGTGCGCCGTGGTCTCATCGTTACCGACGACGTCATCGAGAGCCCCAACTCGCTCGTCATCCCCGAGGCTGCCAACCGCGAGATAAGCGCCGAGGTAGTCATCAAGCGCATGCTCGAGTCGCTCTAAACACGGTTTTCTTTATATAAAAAGACAAAAAATGGGTGCAAAGTTTGGCTAATTCAAAGAAAGTTAGTAACTTTGCGCCCGATTTTGTGCACCACAGCACGTATTATAAACCAATTAACCCGCCCGCCTATTCCCGGCGTGGCACAAAAAAGAAAACAAAAATGAAGAAAGACCTCCACCCAGAGAATTATCGTCCAGTAGTATTCAAGGATATGTCCAACGGCGACATGTTCCTCACACGTTCTACCTGCAAGACCAACGACACCGTAGAGTTCGAAGGCGAGACCTATCCTGTAGTAAAGATAGAAATCTCCAGCACTTCTCACCCATTCTACACAGGTAAGAGCAAGCTCGTTGATACCGCTGGTCGCGTAGACCGCTTCATGAACCGTTACGGTAACATCAAGAAGTAATCTGCGAACACACACAGAGAGAGCTTCTCTGAACAAGATAAAAGCACAAAGCGCAAGCAGTTGTAGTTGCATATACAACAGCTTGCGCTTTTTTTGTTTCCAAGAATATTATTAGCGTCGAAACCTGCCATTCAGATACTTGCCAATTGGCGTATCTGCGCTCTGGCGGGTTTTCCGGTTTCTGTCATGGGTATCTCCGTTACGCTGACGATGTGGTGGGGGTGCCAGTATTTGGGTAGGTGCTCCTGGCAGATTGTCTTTAGCGTTGCCACGTCCTTGGTAGCGGCAACCAGTACCGCCACTTCGCCGAACTTGCTGTCCGGTCGCTTCGTTATGGCGAACGGGCAGGGCATGTAGGGCTGTAGGGCGGCTTCTATTTCTTCTATTTGCAGCTTCAGTCCGCCAGAGCAGATGACGTTGTCGCGGCGGCCACGTATGCGGAAGCGTCTGCCGTCTGGGTGCAGTTCCACTATGTCGTTGGTGACGAGACGGTCGGGGCATACCCGGGGGGCATCGATGACGAGTACGCCGTCGGCATTTGTTGAGATGCGGACACTCTCGAACGGCGTGTACCAGTCGCTGGCTTCGGGGCCGCTGAGTCGGCGCAGGGCGATGTGCGACAGCGTCTCCGTCATGCCGTAGGTGCTCCATATGGCGTTGGGAAACTGGCGCAGCTCTGCTGCCATCTCTGCACTGACTGCTCCTCCTCCTATTATAATATTGCGTATGCCCATGAGAAGCTGCCGCTCCTCGGGCACCAGCAGCGAGTTGTATACCTGCATCGGCACCATGGCGGCGAAGGTGGGCGTCTCAGTGAGCCCTGCCAACGGATGACCGCTGGGCTTCACCTCTATGAGGCGCATGCCGCATACCTCACTGCGCACGCGCATCATCTTGCCGGCTATGTAGTCCTCCGAGAGGCAGAGTAGGGCGGTGTCCTCTGCCGTCAGCCCGAGGAACTGGCATGTGATGCGCGCTGAGGCTTCCATGCGGCTGCGCTCCACCCACATCGGCTTCGGCTTGCCCGTGCTGCCACTTGTATGCACCAGAATCAAGTTGGCATCGCCATTTGTATGCAATAGATTCACGTCGGCGTTGTTGCCGTCATTGTTCTTTAAATCCTCCATAGTCTGTCCCCCTTTATCTGTAGCGGCATGTCGATGTTGTCCGTGAAGAGCATCCCAGTGCCCAGTCCCTGCGGCATGCGCCGGGAGGCATCCGGGTACATTCGTGCGGCAAATTGTGCCACGGCGTTGAGGCCGATGTTGCTCTCGAGGGCACTCGTTATCCACGAGCCGATGCCACGTTCGTTGGCCATGCGTATCCACTCCTCGCTGCCATGGATGCCGCCGTGCAGCGATGGCTTGAGGATGATGTACTGTGGGCGTATGGTGTCGAGTAGGTCGGCCTTCTCGCTTAAAGTGTTTACCCCGATAAGTTCTTCGTCGAGGGCGATGGGGATGGGCGTTGCCTTGCACAGTTCGGCCATGCGCTGCCACTGGTGTTGGCGGATAGGCTGCTCTATGGAGTGAATGTCGTAGCGGGCAAGTTGCTCCAGCCGGTCCATGGCGTCTTCGTACGCAAAGCCACCGTTGGCGTCGAGACGCAGTTCTATCTGCTCCTTGGTGAAGGCGCTGCGTATGTGGCGCACGAGGTCCAGCTCGCGTTGGAAGTCGATGGCGCCTATCTTCAGTTTTACGCAGTGGAAACCCTCTTGCATCTTCGTCTCCAAGCGGGCGAGCATCTCGACGAAGTTGCCCATCCAGACGAGTCCGTTAATGCGTATGCCCTCCTCGCCGTGCGTGAAGGGTGTGTCGTAGACGATGCGCTGTCCGCCGTTCTGCAGGTCGAGCAGTGCCGTCTCTATGCCGAACAGCATGGAGGGGTAGGGGCGCAGAGCCTCGTAGTCGATGATGCCGCCACGCTCCTCCGTTGCTTTCAGCATACGTGTTAGGGTAGCCTCATAGTCAGTGTCGGGCATGGCGTCGCAACTGAGGTCGGGCAGGGGAGCGCATTCTCCCCATCCCTCCACGTCAGGTTGTGCGCCGTCCTTTGCCGTGACTATCCACGAAGTCCTCGTGGTGTACACGCCGCGCGACGTTCCCGCCGGCTGCTTGAAGTGTAGCACCTTTTTATGAAAAGACAGTTCCATGTTCATCGGTTACGGCAGTTTGGGGTACTTGGAGAAGTCGGGCTTGCGTTTCTCGAGGAACGCCCTGCCGCCCTCCTGTGCTTCGTCGAGCATGTAGTAGAGCATTGTGGCGTCGCCGGCCAGTTCCTGTATGCCGGCCTGTCCGTCCAGTTCGGCGTTGAGGCCCGCCTTTATCATGCGCAGGGCGAGGGGCGAGCGCTCCATCATTATCTCGGCCCACTCCACGCAGGTGTCCTCCAGTTGGTCCAAGGGCACCACCTTGTTCACCATTCCCATACGCTCGGCCTCCTCAGCCGAATACTGCTGGCAGAGGAACCAGATCTCGCGTGCCTTCTTCTGGCCTACGATGCGTGCCATGTAGCTGGCACCGAAACCGGCGTCGAAGGAGCCCACCTTCGGGCCTGTCTGTCCGAAGATGGCGTTGTCCGAGGCTATGGTGAGGTCGCACATGAGGTGCAGTACGTGTCCGCCGCCTATGGCGTAGCCGTTCACCATGGCGATGACTGGTTTTGGCAGCGATCGTATCTGCTTCTGCACGTCGAGCACGTTGAGGCGTGGCACGCCGTCGTCGCCGACGTATCCGCCGCGTCCCTTGACGTGCATGTCGCCGCCGGCGCAGAAGGCCTTGTCGCCGGCACCCGTAAGGATGACGACACTGATGCCCTGCGCCTCGCGACACCATGCGAACGCCTGCGACATCTCCCACGTGGTGCGTGGGGTGAAGGCGTTGCGGTAGCGTGGGCGGTTGATGGTTATCTTTGCTATTCCGTTGTACTCTTCAAAGAGAATCTCCTTGAAGTCGAAGTCTGTTATGGGGGTCCAGTTGCGTGTCATATTGTTATAATGTAAGTGTTTAATGCTATTTGTTTTTATGTAATGCCCTCATGGCGTTGAGCACGGCTATTACCGTCACGCCGACGTCGGCGAAGACTGCCATCCACATCGTGCCCAGTCCTACCGTGGCGAGCAGTAGCACAGCTACTTTGATGCCAATGGCAAACGCCACGTTCTGGTTGGCAATGCCGATGGTGCGGCGTGCTATTCTGACGGCAAGGGCTATCTTGCGCGGGTCGTCGTCCATCAGTACCACGTCGGCAGCCTCTATGGCAGCATCGCTGCCCAGGCCGCCCATCGCAATGCCCACGTCGGCACGCTTCAGCACGGGGGCATCGTTGATGCCGTCGCCGGCGTAGGCCAGCGTCTTGCCCTGCGGTTTCTCGGCGAGCAGTCGCTCCACGTGGGTCAGTTTGTCGGCTGGCATGAGTTCCGCGTGGTACTCGTCGATGCCCACTTGCTGTGCCACCTGCCGGCCCGTCTCTTCGTGGTCGCCGGTGAGCATCACCGTCTTCTCCACCCCTAACTGCTTCAGCTGGGTTATGGCCTCGCAGCTGCCCTCCTTTATGCTGTCGTTAACTACGACGGGCGCGCCCTCGTCGGCCTGCACGAGCACCTCGCCGTGAGTCAGCGTACCGGTCTTGTCGAAGACCACCGTGCCCACCTTGGCAAGGGCGTCCATGTAGTTGCCTCCCTTGACGAGGATGCCGTTGCGTGAGGCACCGCCGATGCCGCTGAAGAATGTCAGCGGCACGCTGATGACCAATGCACAGGGGCACGACACCACAAGGAATATCAACGCCCTATTGAGCCACAATGGGAAATCGCCGACGAAGAGGGGCGGGATGATAGCCAGGGCCAGTGCCGCGAAGACGACTATCGGCGTATATACACGGGCGAAGCGCGTGATGAAGGCTTCGCTCTTCGACTTGTGCTCGTTGGCACTCTCCACGAGGGCGATGACCTTGGAGGCGGTACTGTCGCTGAACGTCTTGGTGGTGCGCACCTTCACCTCTCCCTTCAGGTTGATGCAGCCGGAGTATATCTCGTCCCCCTGCGCTATGCTGCGCGGCAGGCTCTCGCCGGTGAGTGCGGCGGTGTCCAGCAGGGCGGTGCCCTCCGTCACTATGCCGTCGAGCGGTATCTTCTCGCCACGCTTCACCAGAATGGTCTCGCCAATCTGAACGGTGTCGGGCGATACCACTTCCACCTTGCCGTCTCGCACTACGTTTGCCGTGTCGGGACGTATGTCCATGAGGTGCGAGATGCTGGTGCGGCTCTTGCCCTCGGCATACCCCTCAAACAGTTCGCCTACCTGGAAGAAGAGCATGACGAACACCGCCTCGGGGAACTCCGTCTCCGTTCCGGGGAAGAACCCGATGCAGAGTGCGCCGATGGTGGCGATGGCCATGAGGAAATTCTCGTTGAACACGTCGCCGTGCACGATGCCCTCTACGGCTTCGCCCAGCGTCTCGTGGCCTACTAATAAATAAGGTATAAGATAAACGAGGAGCACCTGCCACGTGGGCAGTCCGCAGGTCTTCTCTACGATAACGGCACCTATAAGCAGCACCACCGCCAAGACAATCTTGACGATTTTAGCCTTCATGCCGCCTTCGCCGTGCTCGTGGTGGTGATGGTGATGGTGGTGATGATGTGAGTGTCCGCAGCCGCAACTGCAGCCGTGCTCGTGGTGATGTGTAGCTTCTTCTGTCATTTCGGTAGTATTTTTTATTTGTCCTTTTTTATAGGTGCAAAGGTACTACGAAAAGCAGTGCAACACGGTTGCAAACATTCTTCATGTCTACGTTACGTTTTATGGTGCGAAGTTACGAAGGCTTATTTTACTTCAGCCATGCGCAGCGCTGTCCCCAGTCTTCCATCACCTGGTCGCGCCATTTCGCGGTAGTTACGGCTCCCTGACACTTTTCCCGTGTAGAGTACGAGGCAGGGTCCAGGAGGTCGCCCCACCACGTGGTGCTGAGCTTATAGTCGGTGTCGCGGTGCTTGCCGGGGAACACGTTCTCCACGAAGAACTGTCCGCTCTGCGTTGGGAAGCCCTTTATGTCGGCCTCTATGGTATAACTTCTGACTCCTGTCTTGTACGTGGCGTAGCGACACATGTACTTGCCCTTGCCGAGGTAGTAGACGGGCCACTTCTGCTTGTCTACGGTAAGGAAGCCCACCTCGTTCTCTGCTCCCGAGGACCACTGAGCCTTCACCACGGGGTAGTGGCCCTTCTTCAGCTTCGGACCCTTGAAGTGCCACTCCACGATGCCGTCGCGCTGTATGGTGTCCGTGGCCGTTGTGGGACGGGTGAAGATGCGGCGTGAGCTGTAGGATATCTTTTCGAACTGTCCGCCCCACGACTCTCGCTCTGGTTTGGCCGGGTCGCCGTCCATCATGTAGAGCAGCGTGGGGGTGTCGCCCAGTTTCGGTTGTCCCTCCTTGTAGTTGTAGAAGTCGGCACCGAGGTTGCCGGCACCCTTTACGTATGCCTCATAGAAGCCCGTGTGGTAGCGCCCCTTGTCCTTGTAGTTGGCGATGAATCCGCGGTACGACTCGTTGTTCTCTATGAACCACAGATTGGGGAAGTTCTCCACGATGTAGCAGTAGCTCGGCAGACTCCACTTCTTGTTGGGTCCGCCAATCCAGTGTATCCTTATTTTAGGGGCAATCTCGGGAGCGTCGTGCAGCGCCTGTGCCACATCGTCCAGTCCGCCCCATACCAGGACGTAGAGCGGTCGCGTGTCGGCCGTCTTGGCGCACTTGACAATCCACTCCGACCCCTCCGTTGCGGTGGAGTATCCGCACATGGGGGCAGCCCCGTGTCTGCCCTGTTTGGCTATGGAACGCAGGTAGTCCGGCGAGGGCCATCCCTCCGCCTTCTTCTGCAGAGTGGGGAGGTCCTTTTCGTATAGTCCTATCATGCGTATTATCTCGGCCTTGTTACCGTCGCCGTAGGAGGGAGACGACACGAGTCCCTCGCAGTCAAACTGGTTGCTGTAGAGCAGGTAGTGCATCATGGACTGGTTGTCGTCCGGGTCGGTGCCGCCGATGTCTGTGGAGATGAGAATTCGTGGTCGTGCCGGCATCGTGGATGGGCCGTGTGTGTCCTCTGCCCATCCGCATGAACTTGCGAAGCAGAGTAATGCTGCGATGACGACGGGTTTAAAGTGTAGGTTCATAGATGTTGTTGATTTAAGTTGAGTAAAATGATGGGTACGCCAGCGTGGCTGGCGCAAATTGTTTGCAAAGTTAGTGCAAATGTTTGAGGTTGACAAGTTATTGCCACAAAATGTTATCAATAAGCTCTTTATATCGGAAGAAAATTGTACCTTTGCACACAAACTTCGCCTTCGGCATCGCAGCGAAGGCAATAAACAGAAAAGACAGCAGAACGAATGAATATAGTAAAAGACTCCGACGGCGTGATTCTGAAAGCCTTGGCTTTCGGAAACACCCTCTTTAGCAAGACTGATATACGTAACGTTGCAAAGGCTGTAGGGCACCCAATGGGCAGCAGTACAAAGTTCTTGCAGGAATATATGGACAAGCAAGGTTGTATCTTCAGTCCGCAGAATGTCTCGGGTGTTCCCCATTATTGCCTTAGGTATGGGGACTGGAAAGAGCTGTTGACTTCTGTTACTTCAGAAGAATACAGTGAGTATGGAAGAATGGTTTTAGGCTTTGGC
This sequence comes from Oscillospiraceae bacterium, assembly GCA_963588475.1. Lineage (GTDB taxonomy): Bacteria > Bacteroidota > Bacteroidia > Bacteroidales > Bacteroidaceae > Prevotella. Next base: position 26,133 of record CAVAHD010000033.1, read on the forward strand.
GAGGAGAAACCCCGAATCTTCGCACGGGCATTCTGGTTGTACATTCACCAAAAGGATGTACCGGCCAATTTTTGGGCAACTCTGAATAACATAATGAGTTGGAGCAGAGAGGTACTGTTGGAGGACTATCTGGAGAATATGGTGTACGACAAGGACTTGTTGCCTTTCGTCGCCATGACAAGGAACTATTTGCAGGAGGTCGTGTTTGATAAAATAGGTTTTGACCTCAATATGCAGAGATTTACGCCGGACAACATAGAGTATATCCTTGCCTTGTTGGACATTATCGAAGACGAGAAAAGTCCAGACAATGTGCGACGACTTAGGGAAAGGGTAATGTTTTCTTACTCATTCTTGCGGCAGATGGATATTCCTGCTGTCGTCAACGGCACAAAGTCTACAGACGATGTGTACGGCTGTTTCTATGAGTCCTTCATGTTGTTGCAACAGGAAAAGTACGATGAGGCAGTCAAGCTGATGCTGAAATATCTGAAGAATGCTCAGGAAAAGGTGTTCCATCATTCAATATTCGACTTTTACTATGCTGTAGCTTTGACGCACAGTACCCTGTCGGCGGCTGAAAAACGAAGAAGTATGCTGCTGAAAAATCTGGATGATTGGGGTCTACCTGCAGCTGCACGCCTGCTACTGTTGTTGGAAAAGGGCGGGGGGAAGGCAAAGAGTGTATCCGTCATGTATTATTGGCATGATTCGTATAACAGTTTGGACAGAGCCCTGCTGGTAATGCTCGCGGACCGTTACGATTTGGAGCTGCCTTCAAAGAAACAGCTGGAGGAAGAAGTATTCAAGTTCATCGACGACCGTGGAATAGGCTTGCTGCAACTGGAGCTGTCCAGCTGCTACGACCGCTACAAGGCCGCTGCGGACGAGATATGCAGCAGAGTGCCGGGACTACACACCACTCTGCCGGCGATAGAGAAGCTGGAGCTGTGGGACAGCGTGCTCAACGATGTGCTGCAGATGCACAACTCCCCTGCAGCAAAGAGCAAGAAGGGTACGGCGAAGAAGGAAAGCCAAACGCGTATAGTATATGAGCTGAACACGAATAACCTGAACATACAGCCCCGTCTGCAGAAGAGTAAGGACGGCGTGACGTGGACGGCGGGTCGCAACGTGTCCGTGGAGAAGTTCGGCAAGGGGACGGCAGAGGGCATGACGGACGTTGACCGCATCATCGCCGCCTACGTACAGAACTATTCGTACGGATGGTACGGGCAGGTGGGCTACGAACTGAGCGGCGGCAAAGCCGTGGCAGCCCTGGTGGGCAACCCCAACGTATATGATGCCTCCACAAGCCAGCACCTGGAAGTGGTGGAGGAGAAGCCCAGCATTACCGTCACCAAGAGTGGCGGAAACTACAAGGTTACCACCGACGTGGACGTGAACAAGCTCGACCATGGAATCTTTGTGCGAAAGGAATCAGCGCAGAAGGTGAAGGTCGTCATGGTGTCTACCAAACTGAAGAAGACCCTAGAGCTGCTCAAGGACATACAGTTCCCCGAACAGGCGAAGGACAAGCTCACCAAGGTGCTCGAACTCGTCAGCAACGACATGATAGTGATGAGCGACCTGCTCAAGTCCAGCGAGAACATAGCCAACAAGCACACGCACCCCGAAACGGTGGTGCAGCTGCAGCCGCAGGGCGACAGCATATACTGCCACACCTTCGTGCGTCCCTTCGGCAGTGTGCCGCCGGTATGCAAGCCCGGCAAGGGAATGCAGGTGATAACGACCACGATGGACGGCAAACAGGTGCAGACCAAGCGCAACACGAAAAAGGAGTCGGAGAACTTCGAGGCCGTAAAAGCCTTGCTCGTGGACAGCGAGTCCATCGACGACTACTCGTGGACACTGGCACCAGTAGAGTGCCTGACGCTCCTGGAGCAGTTGCAGGCCATGCAGGGGCAGTGCACTGTGGAGTGGCCCGAGGGCGGACAACTCAACGTGGTGCGCCCGCAGTTGCAGCCTGCCGACTTCAACATATCGGTGGGCAACATCGCCGGGTGGTTCGAGATTTCCGGTGATATACAGATAGACGACAAGAAGAAGCTGAAGATAGCCGAACTCGTGGACAGCTTCAGCCGCTCCAAGGGCGACTTCGTCTCCCTCGGCGACAACGACTACGTGCGCATCACCTCGCAGCTGCGCAAATATATCGACAGACTCTCGCGCGTCACCTCCACCTCCAAGGGCAAGCTGCGCCTCTCCCCGTTCAACGTCTTCATGCTCGAGGAACTGGGCAACAGCGGTGTGCAGCTCAATGCTGACGAGGCGTACACCAGTCTCATCAAGCGCATAGAGGAGGCCGGCAACGCCGACATCAAGATACCGCGCACCATCAATGCCGACCTGCGCGACTACCAGAAGGAAGGCTACCGCTGGATGTCGCGTCTGGCAGCGTGGGGCGCCGGAGCCCTGCTGGCCGACGACATGGGTCTGGGCAAGACGCTGCAGACCATCACGCTGCTGCTGAGCCGTGCCGCCCAGGGACCGCAGCTGGTCATCGTGCCTACGTCGCTCGTCATGAACTGGCGCGAGGAGATAGCCCGTTTCGCCCCGTCGCTCAACGTCTCGCTGCTCAATACGTACGGCGACGCCCGCGAGCAGATGGTAAGCGGAGCGAAGGAGTACGATATCGTCATAGCCACCTACGGACTGCTCGTCACGGAGGAGGAACTCCTCACGGGGCGCGAGTGGATTACCGTGGTGCTCGACGAGGCCCACACCATAAAGAACCGCGAGACGAAGATGTCCAAGGCTGCCATGAAGCTACAGTCGCAGTTCCGCGTGCTCCTCACCGGCACTCCGCTGCAGAACCACCTCAGCGAGATATGGAACCTCATGCAGTTTGCCAACCCGTCGCTGCTGGGCACGTACCAGGAGTTCCAGGACCGCTTCATCGTCCCCGTGGAGCGCGACCACGACAAGGACCGCCAGCAGCTGCTCCGCCGCATCATCTCCCCCTTCCTGCTCCGCCGCACCAAGAGCGAGGTGCTCAACGAACTGCCCGAGAAGACCGAGGTGACGATAAAGGTGGACCTCAGCGCCGACGAGTGGGCCTTCTACGACAACATACGCCAGCAGGCCCTCGCCGCCATGGAGAACTCCGAGAACAACGCCATGCAGGCCCTCGCCGAGATAACCCGTCTGCGCCAGGCGGCGTGCGACGTGCGTCTGGTGGAGAAGGGGCTCAACCTGCCGTCCTCCAAGCAGGAGGCATTCATGCAGCTCGTCAGCGACCTGCACGACAACCACCACCGTGCCCTCGTCTTCAGCCAGTTCACCTCCCATCTGGCTCTCATCCGCCAGCGTCTGGACGAGGAGGGCATAGAGTACCTCTACCTCGACGGCTCTACGACGGCCAAGGAGCGCATCGCCCTCGTGGACAAGTTCCAGCACGGCGACATGCCCATATTCCTCATCAGTCTGAAGGCCGGCGGACTGGGTCTCAACCTCACCGCCGCCGACTACATCGTGCACCTCGACCCGTGGTGGAACCCCGCCATCGAGGACCAGGCCAGCGACCGTGCCTACCGTATGGGCCAGCAGAACCCCGTCACCATATACCGCATCATAGCTGCCGGCACCATAGAGGAGAAGATTATCTCCCTGCACCAGACCAAGAAGAACCTCGCCGACGCCCTGCTTGAGGGCAGCGACGTCAGCGCCGCCATGACACGCGACGAGATGCTCGCCCTCCTGCGCGAGACGATGTAATACAACGCAAAAGAAAGTGCCGCGAAAACGAAAGTTCTCGCGGCACTTTTTTTTCGTTATAGTAATGCGGCATTTTGCATTATTATATAATAAGGTATAGACCTATTCCTATACGTTACGCCTTACAACGTCGACGACGTGGCTGCCGGCTCCCATGAGGTCGGCTCGTTCCGACACGCTTTTCTGGTATTCGAGGAAGCGGGCGAACGTCTCGTCGCTCATCTGGTTGAGGCGGGTGCGCATGTAGTCCGATGGGCCGTCGGGGGAGAAGATGGTGACGCGCTCCAGGTCGGCCTCGCGGTCGAGGCGTTCTATGTCCTCCAGCCGCACGTAGTCGTAGAGCTCGTCCGTGCTGGCCTGTATGTGGAAGTTGCCGTCCACGGCGCCGCGCTCCATCAGTCCGCTGATGCGGTCCTCGTCGAAGCAGTAGGAGAGGATGCTGTACTCGTTCATCAGGTAGGCCACGAAGATGATCCCCCCGGGCTTGGTGACGCGTTTCGCCTCCGCCAGAGCCTTCAGCTTCTCGTTGTCGCCGATGAGGTGGTAGAGCGGTCCGAGCAGCAGCGTCACGTCTGCCGATGCCGAAGGGAGGAAGGGCATGCTGCGTGCGTCGCCCTGCACCACATCGGCGGTAGGTTCGCGCTTGAGGAACACGTCGATGTTGCGGCGCACCAGTTCCACGGCCTTCACCTCGTAGCCCTCCGCCATGAGTGCCGATGTATAGCGTCCCGTGCCCGCCCCGATGTCGAGCAGCTTCATGTCGGGCTGCAGGAAGCGGCGCAGGTGATACATCGTTGTCTCAAACTCCACAATGCCGTGGCGGCGCTGCAGGCGCAGGTCCTCCGGGTGCTTGTTGTAATGCTTTTCTATGTTGGATAATGCCATGATGATATCGCTTTCTTTTTCGTGTGTGATGAGTGGTGCTATATCCATTGCAGCCAGTTGTCGGGCGTGACTTCCTGCATACTGGTTAGCCTTGATATGTTCGTGGCCTTTCGCCGAATATTCTGTCCTCGATGGTATCTTGCAGTAATCGTTTTATCATAAGTCTATGCTATAGTATGAAACACGGTGCAAAGTTAATAAAAACATCCCTAATCCAAAAAGACATACTGATTTTTCGGATTACAATCCAAGAATTAGTACTGATTTTTTGGATTAGGGGTCTTGGGGCTGTCTGTTCTTTGTGTATCTTTTATAGAACTACGGCGAAATAACTTGCGCAGTTTTTGATTCAATAAATGTGCCAACGACGGGCTGCATGATTCTCGTATCAAAATTGCTCAAGTTATTTTTTTTACCCATTACTTAGAACTTTTTTTCTCAGAAAAACTTGCGTATGTCGAAAAGAACCATTACATTTGCCACCGACAAAAAACTATAAGGTTATGAGACAATTAGAGGAACGATATATCAGCTTGTTGACGGACTTCGGCTTCAAGCGCATCTTTGGGACTGCTCCCAACAAGGACCTGCTTATCAATTTCCTGAACTCGCTGTTCGGGAAGGAGCAAGTCATCAAGGACGTGAAGTACCTCAACAGCGAGAATGTGGGGGATGTATACACCGACCGCAAGGCCATTTTCGACGTCTACTGCGAGAACGAGCAGGGCGAGAAGTTCATCGTCGAGATGCAGAACGCCTACCAGAAGCACTTCAAGGACAGGT
>CAVAHD010000034.1:0-31484 GCA_963588475.1 Oscillospiraceae bacterium
CGCGACCCCAACCTTGGCAAGGTTGTGCTCTACCAACTGAGCTATTTCCGCAAAAACATGTAAAAATTTGAAAGGAGTTGGAACTTTGCGTTCACCTGAGCCGATGACGGGACTTGAACCCGTGACCTCTTCCTTACCAAGGAAGTGCTCTACCACTGAGCTACATTGGCAACCTTGAGAGCGGAAAACGAGACTCGAACTCGCGACCCCAACCTTGGCAAGGTTGTGCTCTACCAACTGAGCTATTTCCGCATCTTTTAAACTTCACTTAAGCTTTCTAAACTTGAACTTTTCGATGTATCAAAGAAATCCTTTTAAACTATCGTAAGTTTTTGTTTCAAACTTGTTGTGTAGTGCAATTCTCTAATTGCGATGCAAAGGTACGGACTTTTTCTGAACTGTGCAAGAGTTTTGGCAAAAAAGTTTTCGAAAAACACGAAAACACCGCATTCTATTGATTAATATCAATCAGAATGCGGTATTTTCTTTGATTTCCTGCTTTTTTACTTCTTTGCAGGTGCAAGCGTTATCTGGAGCTCATCGAGCTGTTTTTGGTCGATGGCGGAAGGTGCATCGAGCATTACGTCGCGTCCACTGTTGTTTTTAGGGAAGGCGATGCAGTCGCGAATAGAGTCGAGACCTGCCATGATGCTTACAAAACGGTCGAGACCGAATGCGAGTCCGGCGTGTGGAGGCGCGCCGTACTTGAAGGCGTTGATGAGGAAGCCGAACTGTGCCATGGCCTTCTCGGGGGTAAAGCCGAGCACCTCGAACATCTTTGCCTGCAGCTTGCCGTCGTGAATACGCAGCGAGCCACCGCCTACCTCGATACCGTTGCAGACGAAGTCGTAGGCCTTGGCGCGTACCTTTGCCGGATCGGTGTCAAGAAGTGGAATGTCGTCCGGGTTAGGCATAGTGAACGGATGGTGGGTAGACATGAGGCGCTGTTCCTCGTCGCTCCATTCGAAGAGTGGGAAGTCGACAATCCAGAGGCACTCGAACTTGTCCTTGTCCATAAGACCAAGGCGCTTGCCCATCTCAAGACGCAGAGAGCAGAGCTGCACGCGTGTCTTGTTAGCATTGTCGCCAGAGAGGATGAGGATAAGGTCACCCTTCTTTGCCTGCATCTTGTCGACGACAGTCTGCAGCTGTTCGGGGGTGTAGAACTTGTCGATGCTGGACTTGAGGGTGCCGTCTTCGTTTACCTTTATATATACAAGACCCTTTGCGCCCACCTGCTGCGACTTTACGAAGTCTGTGAGCTGGTCCAGTTGCTTACGGGTGTATGAGGCGCAGCCCTCGGCGCAGATACCGCCGATGTACTCTGCCTGGTCGAACACCTGGAACGTGCCGAGCTTGAGGACATCCAACAGTTCCACGAATTCCATGCCGAAGCGAAGGTCCGGTTTGTCGGAACCATACTTCTGCATTGCCTCGTGCCAGGTCATCTGGCGCAGCTTTGCAGGAAGCTCCACTCCGCGTACCTCTTTAAATAAGTGGCGAGCCATGTCCTCGAAGATGGCAATGACGTCGTCCTGGTCAACGAAGGACATCTCGCAGTCTATCTGAGTGAACTCGGGCTGGCGGTCAGCACGGAGGTCTTCGTCACGGAAGCACTTTGCTATCTGGAAGTAGCGGTCGAAGCCGGACACCATGAGCAGCTGCTTGAGGGTCTGTGGCGACTGCGGAAGAGCGTAGAACTGTCCGGGATTCATGCGAGAAGGGACAACGAAGTCACGAGCACCCTCTGGTGTAGAGCCAATGAGGATAGGTGTCTCCACCTCGATGAACTGGCGTGAGTCGAGGAAATTGCGTATGAGGATGGTCATACGGTGGCGCAGCTCGAGATTCTTACGTACGCAGGAGCGACGCAGGTCGAGATATCTGTACTTCATGCGCAGCTCGTCGCCACCATCGGTATCGTCCTCTATCGTGAACGGAGGTGTAGCACTCTCGGAGAGAATATTAAGTTCTGTGACGAGGACCTCAATGTCGCCAGTAGCCAGTTTCTTGTTCTTGGAGTAGCGTTCTGCCACGGTGCCCTTTGCCTGCATGCAGTATTCGCGTCCGAGCTTGCCGGCCATCTGCTTCAGTGTTTCGTCACAGTCTTCGGTGAATGCCAACTGTGTGATGCCGTAACGGTCACGGAGGTCAACGAATGTCAGTGCGCCCAGGTTGTGGACACCCTGAACCCAACCGGCCAGCGTCACCGTCTGACCGACGTTTTCAATGCGGAGTTCTCCGCAGGTATTTGTTCTATACATTATTATTGTTGTTAAGTTTCTTTGTTCTGATATTTACTTATTCTCCAACAGTGCTGAAGCGGAAGTCGGTCTGGCTGACGATTTTTACATTATATTTCTTTCTGCTATAACGCTCCACCATCTTTTCATAGTCTTTGGAGAGCTTGCCCAGTTTCTCGTTGTATACGAGCACGCAGGTGCGGTTGGGGTCACCATGCGACTCCAGGTACGTCTTCAGTTGGTTGGAATAGTCGGTACGGTTCTCAAGGAAACCTGTCTTCTTTGCCACCTTGGCATTCTTGATAAACAGCATATCCGTGAGGTGCACTACGGAGTCCTTGGGCGAATATGCGATACCATAGACATAGAGTTGGTTGACATTCTTCAGGGTCTTGTCCACCGTAGTATTCTCTTTTTTCTTGCTGACATCCTTTTTCTCAGGACGCTGTCCGTCACGTGGCGGACGCTGACCTCCCTGCAGTGGCTGACCGCCGCCCATTGGCGGTTGGCCGCCTGACATTGACGGCTGCGCGGACATTACGGACGTGGCTGCAGCAACAAGGAGCGTGCAAAGTATGCGTGATGTTACGTTCATATCTCTTTGTTTGATTATTTTGTTTATTTCTTTATTCTATCGCTTATTTGTGGCGCATCATTATCTTTCTCATCTTCCTTTCGGCCGACTTGCGTATCTGTCTGACACGTTCGCGCTTCAAGTCCATCTCCTGCCCTATCTCGGCCATGGTCTGTGTATCTTTAGTTCCTAAACCGTAATAGGCGGAGATGACACGATGCTCACGTTCGTTCAACGACCTCATAGCCATGGCAAGTACATAGGACAGCTCTTGGCGTACTGTACTGTCGTCTGTGTCCGGCTTACCTGCACGCAGGAGGTCGCCGAGGGTGTTCGTCTGACCGGGGTGCACCGGTGTGTCGGTAGAAAAATGTCTTATTCCTCTCGAAGCCTCAACGTCACGTTTTGGCATCGTCATGGCCTCGCCTTGTGTAGCCAGTGCGTCGCTCATGGCCTTCTGCACGTCATGCACGGCATAGGACACGAAAGCAGGCGACCGTTCCGGGTCCCATTTACGGGCGGCATTGATGAGGGCGATGTTTCCCTCGCTGATAAGGTCGGACATTGCAACGCCGTCGCCTGAGTACTGGCGTGCAAGACTGACAACAAGACGCAGGTTGGCGGTGACCAGATGGTCGAGAGCCCGCTCGTCGCCCTGCTGTATCTTGATGGCAAGTGACCGCTCCTCGTCTTGCGTGAGACGAGGTATGTTGCAGATGTCATGCCAATATGCTTCGAGTGTGTCTATGGTTTGCATGTTGCTTGTATTTATTGGTAAATAGGTAGGTGTTCTACAGGAGTCTGTTCATGCCCATGAATAACCAACCGACGAATTTGCTCTTTGCGCCCGGCCATTTCTTCCATACCTCGGGAGTGAGACGGAAGCTGTGGCTCTTCTCTATCTCAAAGAGGCGCGAGAGCTCAGCCGTGGTGTTGCGGTCGATGATAACGGCATTGCATTCGTAGTCCCAACGCAAGGAGCGCGAATCAAGGTTGCAGCTGCCTATCGTGCATACACGTCCATCAACCATGATTATCTTGGTATGGTGGAACCCGCCTTGATAGATATACGCTTCGGCACCGCGCTTCATCAGCATGTGGAAGTTACGGAACGCAATATCCGGCTGTATGGGGACGTCGCATTTCTCCGAAATGAGAATCTGCACCTTCACTCCGCGTTTGAGGGCGCGCTTCAACGCCTTTTTTATGGGGTGTATAATAGCGAAGTACGGATTGATAATCTGTATGCTGTCCTGAGCCCCGTCGATGGCAGCCACGTAGAACTGCCGCATGATGCGGTTGGTGGTGTGCGGCTCACGATTGATGATGCCGACCATCTTGTGGTATGCCGTTGCCGTAGTGTCCGGCTTGAGTCCCGTGAAGTGTATGGTCTTGTTCTCTATGGAATCTGCCTTCGCCTCCGTGCGGTAGTACTTTGCTCCGCCGACATTCTGCTTTGCCGTCTTGTTCCACATCCGAAGGAAGATGGTCTGGAGCTGGTTTACCTCCGTACCCTCCAGGCGACAGTGCATGTCGTGCCAGGCACCTATCTCGGGTTTGCCGTGTATGTAGTAGTCGGCAACGTTCATACCTCCGACGTACGCTATCTGGCCGTCGATAACAACAATCTTACGATGGTCGCGGCTGAGCATGTGGGTGAACCATGGAAACTTTATCGGATCTACTTCGTAAATCTCCACTCCACGCTTACGTAGGGATAAGAGATGCCTTTTCCTCAGCGGACGGTTGTTGGAACTATTTCCGAAGGAGTCGAACAATGCACGCACCTCTACACCCTGCTCCGCCTTCTCGGCAAGCAACTCGAAGAGTGCCCTGGCGATGGAGTCGTTGCGGAAATTGAAGTATTCGAGATGAACACTTGACTTGGCCTGCCTAATGGCGGAGAACATGTCATGGAACTTCTCGCTCGCCTTATTCATAGGCACGACACTATTGTCGTGCGAGAACGTAACGCCAGCCTTTCGTAATGTTGCGACTACTGTACTGTCAACGGTCTGCGCCCACGAGAGCGTACTCAACATAAGGGCTACTGCCAATGTAATCAGTTTCATTTATCTATTCCAGTATCTTTTTGACATCTGTAGCGAATGGCACTATACCCAGTGCCGTTAATATTTTCGTGAACAAATCAATGTAATTGCCCACGCTTATCTCATGTGAACATCCGTCTGCGGAAACGGTATCTCTATGTTGTGCTCGTTGAGCGCGTCGTAGATGGCTTCGAGGATTTGTCCGTCGTCGCCAAACTGCGTGAACACATTTACCCATACTACCACCTTGAGGAGGAGCGCAGAGTCTCCCAGTTCGCGGAGCACGACAGAGACGCCCTTCTTTTTGTTGATACATTCAAGGCCAGAAACGGCATCCTTGATAATCTGCTTCACCTCTTTTATATTGGTACCGTATGCTACGCCGACATCGAGAGAGTGCATCTCGTAGCCGTGATTGCGCGTCATGTTCTTGTAGTTCTTGATGAAGAGCTGCGAGTTCTGGAATGCTATCACGGAACCGTCAACGGTATCTATCATAGTGGACGTATACGAGATACTTGACACCGTACCGCGCACGCCGTCGCAGATGATAAGGTCGCCTATCTTGATACGACCCATCATGAGGGAGAGGCCGTAGTAGATGTTCTCCAGTATATCCTTGGAGGCAAAACCGATACCCGTGGACAGACCGCCACCGATAACCACCAGCCACGTGTTGGACACCTTGAATATGTTCATAGAGACGATGAACCATATACCCCAGATGAGCACCTGCATGACATTCTTCACCATCATGAACTTCTGGGCGGCATTAGAGGGGTCATGCTGCTCGTAGAACAACTTGACAAACGCTTTGGCAGTACGGTTGAAGTAGTTGAAGAGGAACCATAGCGTCACTACCAGAGCCACGTCAAAGATGCTGGCACTGAAGTTGGCGGTATTTATGAACTTCTCCGAGAACAACTGTGCCGTCATAGAACTGAGGTTGAATACGTCGGCAGCCCAGTAGAGACTTATCACGACGGACAAGACACCGCAGACCGGCAGTCCCACCTTGTATATAAGGTTGTAGGACCACGTCTTGGTGATAGGCATCTCGTCAATACGCTTCTTTATGCCATAGCCGCGTATCCAATCCTTCATACAAGTGATGGTAAGGATACCAGTGAGCTGCATTATCCACCAGATGAGAATCTGTACCGAGAAGAGCGTGAAACCGGTCAGCGAACATGCCAGAGAGCATATGAAGAAGAACTGTGATATGTAGGCATACGTACGGTCGTAACGGTCGATAGCCATCTTGTGCTTGTGCAACACGTACCACAGCCAGAGGCAACACGTCAACAATATAGGCGGGAATATCACGTTTACAAGCGTATTCGGGATAAGGATGATACGGAACGTGATGACGATAAAACCGTTTGCCAGCAGAGGCAGGTACACGAAGAACGTGCGCAGGGTCAACTCGGTCTTGGTACGGAGAAGAAGAGAGATGATGACCACGCTAAGTAGCCATGCATACTGAATGAGCAGGTTGGCCGCCATCTGCAGGAAGTTTTGGTCACTCATCGTCGCCTTGACAATGCCGACGAGGATGGCAAACGTCACACAGGTGGATGCCATTACGATTACCGCCCGCTTCTCCATGAACCAGTCGGCCCAGGAGCCAACCAGCACCTTCTTGCGGATGAGTCGCGCAGCCAACCAGCGCACAAAAATCTGATTGAGCGCGATGGCTACGAGGGCGTAACAGAATATTATAAAGAAGATACCGAACACCAAACGGCTACTCCACTGGGAACGGACGCCGGAAGGTGTCGAATACTTCGCCACTACATTCTCCTTTGTCTCCGAGAGATAATGACGTATCTTCAATATGATAGAAAGATAACTGTCGTCGCCGTTCTTGAATATGTTGCGCTGAATCTCCTCGTACTTCTTGTTTGCATAGTCATTGAGATTCTTCAGACGACGTTCCGTTCCTTCATAATAGGAGATGTACTCGTTCAGCTGGTCACGACTTTCCATTACCATACGACGAGTGTTCACGGCAAGGGCGAGACACACGTTACGGTCTGTCTTTGCTTTCTCGGAAAGGTTGATGACGGGCATCGTCTTCAACAGATTGATAAGGCTGTCAAGACGTCCCAACTCGTTGTTGTTCTTTTCTACGAAAGAACGGAACGGTATCAGGTGCTTCTCAAAGTTATTATACTCGGCAATGGCTTCGTGACAAGCGTAAGCAAGGTCAAAGACATAGCCGTCCTTTTGAGAATACAACATCAAGGCGTTCTTGTTGGTCTCCTGAACCGCCTCCAACAATTCCTTAAATACCAGTTGCGCACTCCTATTGGACAACTTCTGTTTCTCACCGTACTCGTTGTGATACTGTTCCAATTCTGACCTGAGTACGCTCAGGCTGCTTGATATGCTGTCCTCCTTCAGTACTGCTTGAGACTGCAGCGTACATAGAAGCAAGACTAAAATAGAGAATATGTACTTTTTTATCATAGCTTTTAGCAATATGAGCGCAAAGTTACTTATTTTTTTCCGAAAAACTTTTTTTTACAAGAAAAAACTCCAAAAATTTTGGCGTAACTAAATTAATTATTACCTTTGCCTTATAAACCTAAATGTAAATACAGATTACACTAATACCTTCCTATGAGTTATCTCCATTTCGACAAGGCACTAATGACCAACCTGCAGGAGTCTATCCGAAAGGAATTTCTTCGCACAAACAGGTCTGGAGCCTATTCCAGCAGTACCGTCGTGGACTGCAACACACGTAAATACCACGGATTGTACGTTACGCCAATCCCATCCATCGATGATGAAAACCATGTGCTTCTCTCATCTTTGGACGCTTCGGTCGTGCAACATGGCGCAGAATTCAATCTAGGAGTCCATTTCTATCAGGGAGGGGCAATAAGCCCTAACGGACACAAGTATATCCGTTCTTATGACATGGACAAGATGCCTACCACCATCTACCGCGTGGGGGGCGTGATTCTGCGCAGAGAAGTCATCTTCCAAACCTACAGCAACCGTCTCATGGTACGCTATACCATAGACGATGCCCATTCGCCCGTCACGCTCAGACTGCGTCCGTTCCTCGCCTTCCGTCGTGCGGACAGTTTGACGCACGAGAACTACCAGGCACTCCGCGACTACAAGACCGTGAGCGGTGGCATCAAGACCACCATGTATGACAACTACCCTCAGCTCTACATGCAGATTAGCAAGAAGAATGAGTTTATCTTCCAGCCTAACTGGTATAAGGGACTTGAGTATTATAAGGAAGCGGAACGCGGTTACGAATGCGTAGAGGACCTTTACGTACCGGGATATTTTGAAATTCCATGCAAGAAGGGGGACGAGATCGTCTTCACTGCCTCTTTGGAGGAATGCAAGCCAAGCACGCTGAAAGCCTTGTTTGAAGAAGAGACTTCAAAACGCTGGCCACGCGACAACTTCTATAACACCCTCGTAGCCTCAGCGCACCAGTTCCATTATAGAAAAGGTGACGACCGCTACATTATCGCCGGATACCCATGGTTCAAAGTGCGCGCAAGAGACACGTTCATCTCCTTGCCAGGACTGACCATCGCCATTGACGAACTGGAGTACTTCAACGACGTGATGCACACTGCCATCAAGGGACTGTACGAATTCATGACGGGAAAACCGCTGACCGTATCAATCTACGAGGTGGAGCAGCCTGACGTGATGCTATGGGCTATATGGGCCATACAGCAGTACGCACAGAAAGTTGGTACAGAACAGGCATACAACGAGTACGGCAGTTTCGTGCGCGACACTATCAAGTACATACTGGACAACAAGCACATCAACCTACAGTTTATGCCAAACGGCTTGCTGCACATCGAAGGTCGTGACAAACCTATGACATGGATGAACAGCGTGGCAAACGGTAAGCCGGTGGTCCCACGTACGGGTTACGTAGTGGAGATTAACGCTCTGTGGTACAACGCCCTGATGTTCTGCGTAGAACTGGCAACCGCCAACCATGATGAGGAAAACATCTGCAAGTCAAAGGAACTGGCGGCAAAGGTGCGCGACTCATTCCAGAAGACTTTCATCACCGAGGCCGGTTACCTGTACGACTACGTAGAGAACGGCATCGTGGACTTGAACGTTAGACCTAACATGGTCTTTGCTGTGGCTTTGGACTACTCACCTCTTGACGCACCACAGCAAAAGACTGTACTCGACTTCTGCACACGCGAACTGCTCACTCCAAAGGGACTGCGCACGCTGTCGCCAAAGAGCGGCGGCTACAACCCACTCTACGTCGGCGCACAGACACAGCGCGACTACGCCTACCATTCAGGTACTGCTTGGCCATGGCTCGGCGGCTTCTATATGGAGGCATGTCTGAAGGTGTTCAAACGTACACGACTGAGCTTCGTTCAGCGACAGATGGTTGGATTCGAGGACGAGATGCTGTACCACGCTACCGGCACGATATCTGAACTGTTTGACGGTAACCCACCGTATCACGGACGCGGAGCAATGGCTTTTGCCATGAACGTGGCAGAGATTCTCAGAACAATGAAGATTATCGACGAATACCAAAACTAGCATTCTACTAACCTATAGGTTCTTTCTCTTATATCTATATAATAAAAGACCTATACATAATCAACAGAAAACACGCAATATATGAAAGTATTAATGTTTGGCTGGGAATTCCCTCCTAAAATATATGGTGGCTTGGCCGTGGCTTCGTATGGCATCACGAAGGGATTGTCTGTCCAAGGAGATGTCGAAACGACATTCTGTATGCCACGTCCTACTGGTCAGGAGGAGAAATTCCTGAAGATAATAAACATGAGTCAGGTACCTATCGCCTGGCGCGATGTGAACTACGACAATGTCAAGGACCGCTTTGTCGGACACACGGCAGAGGACTACTACCGGTTTCGTGACCATATCTATGCAGACTTCAACTACATGCAGGGATTGGACGACCTCGGTTGTATCGGTTTTGCCGGCGGTTATCCAGGCAATCTTAATGACGAGATAAACAACTTCTCCATCATTGCCGGTGTTCTGGCACGCTCTGAGCAGTTCGACATCATCCACGCGCACGACTGGCTGACCTATCCAGCCGGCGTACACGCCAAGATGGTAAGCGGAAAGCCGCTCTGCATACACGTACATGCCACGGACTTCGACCGTTCTCGCGGCAAGGTTAACCCTACCGTATACTCTATAGAGAAGAATGGCATGGACTATGCCGACTGCATAATGTGCGTATCTGAGCTGACACGTCAGACCGTGATTCACCAGTACCACCAGGACCCGCGCAAAGTCGTTGCCATGCACAATGCCGTATATCCTCTCTCGGAGGAATACACCAACATAGTACCTCATAAGATTCCGAACGAGAAGGTAGTAACCTATCTGGGGCGTATCACGATGCAGAAGGGACCGGAGTACTTCATCGAGGCGGCACGACTCGTACTGCAGCGTACACAGAACATACGCTTCTGCTTTGCAGGTTCAGGCGACATGATGGAAGCCATGATAGAACTGGCAGCACAGTATGGCATCGCAGACCGTTGTCACTTCCCCGGTTTCCAACGCGGAAAGCAAGTGTACGAATGCTACAAGAACTCTGATGTCTTCGCAATGCCTTCGGTGTCCGAGCCTTTCGGTATTGCTCCTTTGGAAGCTATGCAGTGCGGATGTCCGTCCATCATTTCGAAGCAGTCTGGCTGCGGCGAGATACTGACGAACGTGCTGAAGGTAGACTATTGGGACATACATGCCATGGCAGACGCCATCTACTCTCTCTGCACCAACGAGGGATTCCACGACTACATCGCCGAGGAAGGACTCAAGGAGGTGGCTGGCATCACATGGGAGAAGGTGGCACTGCGCATACGTCAATGCTACGACCAAGTGCTGCAGAAAGGCAGGTTCGACAATGAGGAATACCTTAAGAACTACATCAAATAGAAATATATATTTGATTAAGCACCAGTCATATATCTTTTCAAACTAAACTAAAAGACAAATAACCATCCAACAATATACCGCTATGAAAACTATCTGTTTATATTTTGAAATCCACCAGATAATTCATCTGAAGCGCTACCGCTTCTTTGACATAGGTACAGACCACTACTACTACGATGACTACGAGAACGAACGCAGCATCAACTACATCGTAGAAAATTCTTATATACCTGCCCTCAACGCCTTGCACGAGATGATAAAGCAGAACGGCAACTATTTCCGTCTGGCTTTCTCCCTCTCCGGAGTTGGTATGGAGCAGTTGGAAATGCACGCTCCACAGGTACTGGAAAAGCTGCAGGAGATGAACGAGACTGGTTGTGTAGAGTTCCTCACGGAGCCTTACTCACACGGTCTCTCTGGCCTGGCAAACGAGAATTCATTCGCTCGTGACATCGAACGTATGTCCGACAAGATAGAGCAATACTTCGGCAAGCGTCCAACCGTTGTCCGCAACTCTTCCCTCATCTATACCGACGAGATTGGCGCACAGATAGGAGCACTGGGCTACAAGGGAATGCTCACAGAAGGAGCTAGGCACGTACTGGGATGGAAGTCGCCACACTACGTGTACAACTGTAACATGGCGCCAAACTTGAAACTGCTTCTCCGTGACGTCAACGCTTCTGACGACATCTCACTGCGCTTCAACAACAGTGCATGGGAGGGCTACCCACTTTTCGCAGATACATTCATCAACAACCTCGCGTCATGCCCAGACTCCGAACAGGTAGTGAACATCTTCATGGAGCTGACGGCTTTGGGTATTGCACAACCATTGTCAAGCAACATCCTTGAGTTCTTCAAGGCTCTGCCTACTTGTGCCAAGAATGCTGGACTAGAGTTCCTCACACCAAGTGAGGTGATGGACAAGTATCCAAGTGTAGGCTCTATTGATGTGCCAGATACCCTCTCATGGGTAGACGAGGAACGCGACTGCTCTGTATGGCTGGGCAACCAGATGCAACGCGAGGCTTTCAATAAGCTGTACAGCGTAGCAGACAGACTGCTCATCGCAAAGGACCCACGTCTGCTTCAGGACTGGGACTACCTGCAGGCATCAAACAACTTCCGTTTCATGACCACAAAGCCAAGCAACAGCAACCTTGACCGTGGCATCTACGACGGACCGTTTGACGCATTCACAAACTACATGAACATTCTCGGTGACTTCATCTCACGCGTACGCACCCTCTACGGTGGCATAGAGAACGAAGAACTGGAGAACATGCTCACCACCATCACAAACCAAGACAAGGACATTGAGTCTAAGAACAAGGAAATACAACGCCTGCAGGCTAAGCTCGCAAAATACGAAAATGCTGTAGGAAAGACTGCCGCACCAAAGAAAATACGCGCTACGGCTGAGAAATAAGCCTCACCGCAAAGAAATAGTATAATAAATCCAAAAAACAATGTGCTACGCAAAGTTTTATAGATTATTTTTACTAACTTTGCAGACATGATTAGATTAAGCTTACCAAAAACAAGTATACGAACAGCCTTTAACTTTCTGACAATTAGCTTCATGCTTCTCTCTTGCCCAGCGAATGTTTCCGCCCAAGAGTACAAGTATGAATGTGAAGACACATGCGAACACATACACGGCATTGACATCTCCCACTATCAGGGGGAAGTCTTCTGGGAAACTGTCGGAAACGACACCAAGATGGCCTATGTGTACATCAAAGCCACAGAAGGCGGCGACCGCATAGACTCTAAATACGAACAAAACCTACTTACAGCTCATGAATATGGGCTGAAAGTAGGTTCTTACCATTTCTATAGACCAAAGACTCCGCAGGAGACACAACTGGGCAACTTTGTCCTGCAGTGCCGCCCGTCGGAGCAGGACCTCATTCCCATGATTGACGTGGAGAGCACCGGAGGACTGCCTACGGAGGAGTTCTGCGACTCGCTATTCAAGTTCCTGGAACTCGTGGAGCATGTCTATCGTCAACGTCCGCTCATCTACACCGGTACAAACTTTTACAACAAGCACCTCGCTGGGAAACTGGACCGCTATCTCATCATGATAGCCCAGTATACTGAAAGGTTGCCCGTACTCATCGACGACCGCGACATTACCATGTGGCAATACACCGGTAAAGGTCACCTCAACGGCATACGTGGATACGTAGACAAGAGCCGATTCATGGGCAAACACAAACTACGCGAGATACGATTCCGTCACCGACGCGGAGAAGACTAGACGTATACACTATCTAACCCTTATAACACATCTACACTATGTCTCTAATACTCTGTCCTGAATGTGGACGTCAAATAAGCGACAAGGCTGATGCCTGCCCTAATTGCGGATTTCCAGTACAAAAGCTTTATAACCATGCTAATGGCAGTCCGCAGTCTTCTGGCGTGCAACCAGCAAATATCCAGCAGTCTATCCTCGCTCAACCGCAATACACCGCACAGGGCAATGGCACTTCGACGCAACAGACATATACTGAGCATACGGATGCACCGACTCCAAAGAAGAAAAAGTCGCATTGGACATTGGTGGTTGCTTTCGGCATTGCATTGACAATCTGTGGCGTAGGGTACTATTACTATAATGATGCTCGCAACCAGCAGGAGATGACTGACTACACCTTTGCCATGCAAAGTGACGACCAACTGGTAATGGAGTCCTATCTGCTTAGATACCAGGATGCGCCATCGGAGCACCGCGACTCAATCACCCAGCGCATTGCATCCTTGAAGCAACTGGACAACGACTGGACAAACGCGCAGGCAAGCGGTTCGCGCAACCAACTTCAAGACTACGTCAAGACACATCCTGACTCACCACATAAGGGTACTGCGCTCAACATGATAGACTCCATAGACTATGCCATTGCCAAGCGACAGTACCAGACTTCAAACGGCAGCCTCAGCGCCATAAAGAAATACCTGCAGAACCACCCGGACGGACGCTATGCCGGTGATGCACAGAGCATCGTAGAAGATTATGAGGCCACCAACGTGTCACAAGAAGACCTGGCCAAGGCACGCGATATATGCAAGAAATTCTTCCAGGCTATCAACTCCAAGAACGAATCAAAGCTACTTGAGACTGTAGCAACGACATTGTCCTCGTTCCTCAACCGCTCAAGCGCCTCCAGCTCGGATGTCATAACGTTTATGAACAAGCTATACAAGAACGACATCACAAATATGAACTGGCATATCCTTGACGACTTCAAGGCGGAAAAGGTGAAAGGCGAAAACGGCAAGTACAACATGCAGGTACAGTTCGGAGCAGAACAGAAAATAGAACGCACGGACGCTTCGAAGGAGAAATACGGACGCTACATCATCTCTGCAGAGATATCGCCCGAAGGTCTCATCTCTAAGTTCAACATGAAAAAAGTCGCGAGCAACAACGGTAATTAACAAACACACAAAACAACATACTCCCCCATGCATCACTTCAAATGGCTCATAGACCAACCCACTGACCTACAGCAGAAGCAGGCAGCAGAACTCGGTGAGAAACTGAACATCTCGCCTCTCCTCACTATGCAGCTCGTGAAGCATGGCATCACTACCGAGAGTCGCGCCAAACGATTCTTCCACCCCCAACTCTCCGACCTCATCGACCCCTTCCTCATGAAAGACATGGACGTGGCCGTTGATCGACTCAATGATGCCATCGGCCGTAAGGAGAAGATTATGGTCTATGGCGACTATGACGTAGACGGATGCACCGCCGTAGCACTCGTCTACAAGTTCATACGCCAGTACTACAGTAACGTAGAGTATTACATCCCCAACCGCTACGACGAGGGATACGGTGTCAGCAGACAGGGCATCGACTATGCCAGCGA
Organism: Oscillospiraceae bacterium; assembly: GCA_963588475.1. Taxonomy (GTDB): domain Bacteria; phylum Bacteroidota; class Bacteroidia; order Bacteroidales; family Bacteroidaceae; genus Prevotella. Next base: position 14,702 of record CAVAHD010000034.1, read on the forward strand.
GAGAGGCATAAAGCTTATCATCATTCTGGACTGCGGCATCAAGGCGCACGAAGAGATTGCCTATGCCAAGGAGCAAGGCATCGACTTCATCATCTGCGACCACCACACCCCAGACGAGACCCTTCCGCCCGCTGTAGCCATCCTCAACCCCAAACGTTCCGACGACCCGTACCCGTTCAAACACTTGTGCGGATGCGGCGTTGGTTTCAAGTTCATGCAGGCGTTCTCCAAGAACAACGGCATTCCTTTCTCTAAACTCATCCCCCTACTCGACCTCTGCGCCATTGCCATCGCCGCAGACCTCGTGGAAGTAACAGAAGAGAACCGCATACTTGCCTACCACGGACTAAAGCAGCTCAACCAGCACCCCTCCGTCGGCGTAAAGGCGATACTGGACATTTGCCGATTGGGAGAGCGAGAGATATCCATGTCTGACATCATGTTCAAGATAGGACCGCGCATCAATGCTTCCGGTAGAGTGGAGAACGGACGCCGTTCCGTTGATCTCCTTGTTCAAAGAGACTATACTGCCGCCTTGAACGATGCCAATGAGATAAATGCATACAACGAGCAGCGCAAGGACATCGACAAGCAGATGACCGAGGAGGCCAACAACATCGTGGAGCGTATCGACAAGACACAGCATCACCCACAGTGCATCGTCCTCTATGACGAAGCGTGGAATAAGGGGGTCATCGGTATCGTAGCAGCCAGACTTGCCGAGATTTACTATCGCCCTACTGTCATCCTTGCACGCGAAGGCGACTTCGCCACAGGTTCGGCACGTGCCGTTGCAGGCTTTGACGTGTACAGTGCCATCAAGAGTTGCCGTGACCTTTTGATTAACTTTGGTGGACATACGTACGCCTGCGGACTCACCATACGTTGGAAAGACGTAGACGAATTCAAACGACGCATGCAGCAATACGTCGCCGCCAACATACATCCGGAGCAGACAGAGCCTACAATGCACATCGATGCACTCATCAACTTCCAGGACATCAACAAACGCCTCTACCACGACTTGAAGCGTTTCTCGCCCTTCGGTCCCGGCAACAAGAAACCGGTCTTTGCCACGTATAACGTGTACGACTTCGGTACCTCAAAGGTTGTAGGTCGCGAACAGGAGCACATCAAGCTGGAGCTTGTCGACTCCAAGTCAGGCAACGTTGTCAACGGCATTGCCTTTGGACAGGCCGTAGCGGCAAAATATATAAAGTCGAGAAGGTCCTTCGACATTGCCTACACCATAGAAGAGAACATCTACAAGCAAGGACAAGTACAACTCCAGATAGAGGACCTGCACTTCAAGCACTAAACCCCAACCGCCATGGACGACACACTATACATAGAGACCCTTCGCTGTTACTTTGGTTATGATTCCTTCAGAAGCATCCAGTTGGACATCGTACGTAGCATAGCGAACGGCCATGACACCTTGGGACTCATGCCGACCGGCGGCGGCAAGAGCATCACCTTCCAAGTTCCAGCCCTTACCATGGAAGGTGTCTGCATCGTCATCACGCCACTTGTCTCATTGATGAAAGACCAGGTTGCACACCTCAAAGCACGCGGCATACAGGCAGAGATGGTATACTCCGGACTGGGACAACGTGACATACAACGCATATTCGACAATGCCATCTATGGTGGAGTAAAATTTCTCTACATCTCACCAGAGCGCATTGGCACACCCCTATTCCAACAGAAGGTACAATACATGAAAGTGTGCTTCATCACTATTGACGAAGCCCACTGCATCTCGCAATGGGGGTACGACTTCCGCCCCTCATATCTCAAAATTAACGAGATACGTCAGCTCCTTCCGCCTGAAACTCCCGTACTGGCACTTACCGCCACCGCCACGCCGATTGTCGTTGAAGACATACAACGACAACTGCATTTCGGCGAGACTACTCCCAACCGAGCTCCACGCTTCTACAAAATGAGCTTCATGCGTGATAATCTTTTCTATGTCGTACGACAGACATTGGACAAAGAAAAAGAAATCATACACATACTGAAGTCATTCCCCGGTTGCGCCATCATCTTCACGACAAACCGCAAAAAGACAAAAGAGCTTGCCAAATACCTTACGGACAACGGCATCACCGCCACTTACTACCACGCTGGTTTGGACATAGCCATCAAGGACCAGCGGCAACACTTGTGGCAGACAGACAAGGTACGCGTCATGGTGGCTACCAACGCTTTCGGCATGGGCATCGACAAACCGGACGTCCGTTTAGTCATACACTACAGCAGTCCAGACTCGCTCGAAGCCTATTTTCAGGAAGCAGGCAGAGGCGGACGTGACGGCAAGACATCGTACGCCGTCCTACTTACAAACAGCAGCACCCCAGCTAGTCTACAGCGGAAGGCGGAGTGTGCCTTCCCACCCAAAGACTATATACGGCAAGTCTATGACCACCTCGCCTTCTACTTTGAACTTGCAGTAGAAAGCGGTCAAGGGGCACGCTACCAATTTTCAGAAGAAAACTTCTGTATTAAATTTCGCCATTACCCCATGCGGTTAGAAGGGGCATTGAAAATGCTGCAACGTGTGGGCTATCTCAGACTGGAAGAAGACTCCATGCCGCTCTCACGCATCAAATTCCTGCTTTCACGCAACGAGCTGTACAACGTGCAGAACCTGTCACCCAACGAGCAAACAATCTTCGACTACATTCTTCGCACCCAAACGGGAGTCTTTACTGATTTCTGTTACTTCGACGAAGCCCATGTGTCAGACCTTCTTAGCATTGACAGACACCATCTCTACGTTGCCCTTAAGTCGTTGGGACAAAAAGGAATATGGCTTTACGTTCCAGCGAGTTCTACGCCTACCATATACTACCCGATGCAGCGTATACCATCCTCACGTCTCTGCTTTCCAAAAGAGATGTATGAGGACCTGCAGGCGAGACTGGCAGACCGTATCGCGTCCATCATAAACTATCAGACAAGCACCACCGTCTGCCGCTCAAAACTACTTCTTGACTACTTTGGCGAGTCCAACTCTCCCGACTGCGGACATTGCGATGTATGCCAAGCAAAGAAGGTAAAGGCAAGGGATACGAAGGAGCTCGTCCGACAAAAACTGAAGCAGCTGCTCAGCGATGGGAAAGAGCACCACCTGGACGAAATAAAGCAATGGGACGAATGGCACACCTCTCCTGACGTCATAAAGAAAATGCTCATGGACGACATCAGCAACGGCAAAATAAAGCTGACAGGAGTCCTCATAAAACGAAACAGGTAAACTTGTCCCAGTATAACAAAAATACGGCGAGTCAACACAAAAACATACCAAACACGGTAAAAAACAAAATAATTTTGTAACTTTGCACTCACATTTGCACTTACAATTTTACAAAAGCTAGAACAATTGTCACAATTTCCATTCATACTATCCTTCAATTTCCTTGACATCATCTTAAAGGGAATGCTGGTCGGAATAGTTTGCTCCGCCCCTATGGGTCCCGTCGGTGTACTCTGTGTTCAACGTACCCTCAACAAGGGACGTTGGTACGGATTCGTCACCGGACTGGGAGCAGCACTCAGCGACATCATCTATGCCCTCCTCACCGGTTTCGGCATGAGTTTCGTCATGGAGTTCATCGACAACCCCGAATACAAGTTCGTCCTACAGATTTCGGGTAGTATACTACTCTTCTGCTTCGGCCTCTACTGTTTCCGTAGCGACCCGCGCAAAAAGGTACACGAGGGTAAAGGCAACACCGCCCCTAAAGGTACTACCAAAGGCACGCTCCTCAACAACTTCATCACCGCCTTTCTGGTTACCTTCTCCAATCCGCTCATCATACTGCTGTTCATGGCGACGTTCGCCCAACTTGCCTTTGTCATACCAGAGCGTCCCATCCAGATGTCCCTTGGCTACATCTCCATAGCAGGCGGAGCAATCCTGTGGTGGTATGGGCTCACGTGGCTCATCGACAAGGTGCGCGAATACTTCTCACTTGACAGCATCGTAATCCTCAACCGCATCATCGGTTCCGTCGTCATGGTATTCTCACTCGCCATCTTTATCGGCACGGCGTTCAACCTCTTTTCCATTTACTAGTTTATGTTCATTTCACAAAAACTACGCAAAACAAATATCGCTGAGTATGTACTCTACATGTGGCAGATAGAGGACATCATTCGTGCTTATCAGTGCGACCTCACAGCCATACGACGCGACTATATTTCACGTTTCGACCTCACCGACGAACAACGCGACGAGATGGTCGACTGGTACGCCAACATCATTCGCATGATACGTCAGGAGGGACTCACCCAAGGCGGACATATCACTATCAACAAGCTCGTCGTACAGCAGATGACTGAACTGCACCAGCAACTGATGCAGTCGCCGAAGTTTCCCTTCTACAGCGCCGAATACTACAAAGTGCTCCCCTTTATCGTTGAGCTCAGAAGTAAAGGCAGCAAGGACGTAGGCGAGATAGAGACATGCCTCAATGCTCTCTACGGCGTGATGATGCTACGCCTACAAAAAAAGGAAGTCAGTCCGTCGACGGAAAGTGCTGTAAAGGAAATAACCACTTTCCTCGGCATGCTCTCCGACTACTACAAGAAGGACAAAGAAGAGGGCCTTAAATTCGAGGACGACTAAAGTGTGGTCCTACAAAGCTTCACCACTAACATTTATATTTAAATTAGAGTTACACAACCATATATGCACCCAGAAATAGAACGCAGACGCACCTTCGCCATCATCTCTCACCCTGATGCCGGCAAGACCACATTGACGGAGAAATTCCTTCTCTTCGGCGGCCAGATACAAGTGGCTGGAGCCGTCAAGTCAAACAAGATACGAAAGACAGCCACCTCCGACTGGATGGACATCGAGAAACAGCGCGGTATCTCTGTCTCTACGTCCGTCATGGAGTTCGACTATCTTCCACCGGCTCTCGACCCCTCTACACCTCCGTATAAGGTCAACATTCTAGACACCCCTGGTCACCAGGACTTCTGCGAGGACACATACCGTACCCTCACTGCCGTAGACTCCGCCATCATCGTTGTTGACGGTGCAAAGGGCGTTGAGGCGCAGACTCGTAAGCTCATGGAGGTCTGCCGTATGCGCAACACGCCGGTTATCATCTTTATCAACAAGATGGACCGCGAGGGTCGCGACCCCTTCGAACTGCTCGACGAACTGGAGGAAGAGCTTCAGATAAAGGTACGCCCACTCTCATGGCCAATCAATCAGGGAGCCAAGTTCAAGGGCGTTTACAACATCTACGAACAGCAGCTCAACCTCTTCACGCCAGACAAACAGCGTGTCACCGAGAAGATTGCCATTGATATCAATTCCTCTGACCTCGACACGCAAGTTGGCGAAGACGATGCACAGCAGCTGCGCGACGACCTTGAGCTCGTTGACGGTGTATATCCAGAATTCAACGTGGAGACATACCGCTCGGCAGAAGTGGCACCAGTATTCTTCGGCTCTGCACTCAACAACTTTGGTGTGCAGGAACTCCTCGATTGCTTCGTCGAGATTGCTCCTTCCCCACGCCCGACAAAAGCGGAAGAGCGTATGGTAGAACCGGACGAGAAGAAGTTCTCTGGTTTCATCTTCAAGATTACCGCAAACATCGACCCCAACCACCGTTCTTGTATCGCATTCTGCAAGGTATGCTCCGGTAAGTTCCAGCGTAACCAGCCTTACCTGCACGTCGGTATGGGCAAGACCGTACGTTTCTCCTCTCCTACCCAATTCATGGCGCAGCGTAAGAGTACCATCGATGAGGCTTGGGCAGGCGACATCGTCGGACTCCCTGACAACGGCATATTCAAAATCGGCGACACTCTCACCGAGGGCGAGCAGCTGCACTTCCGTGGTCTGCCATCTTTCTCACCAGAGATGTTCAAGTACATCGAGAACGACGACCCGATGAAGGCAAAGCAGTTCCAAAAGGGACTCGAGCAGCTCATGAACGAGGGTGTGGCACAGCTCTTCGTCAACCAGTTCAACGGCAGACGTATCGTAGGTACCGTAGGCCAACTACAATTTGAGGTGATACAGTACCGTCTTGAAAACGAGTACAACGCAAAATGCCGTTGGGAACCGGTACACCTGCACAAGGCATGCTGGATTGAGAGCGACAACGCTGCCGAACTCGACAACTTCAAGAAGCGCAAGTACCAGTATATGGCAAAGGACAAGGACGGACGCGACGTATTCCTTGCTGACTCCGGATACGTCCTCTCCATGGCCCAGCAGGACTTCGAGGATATCAAGTTCCACTTTACCAGTGAATTTTAAGGATACTCAAAAAGCGAATTCTAAGGATACGACAATAAACCATAGAAGCTCTTGACTCTTCAACAACATACCATACTCATCTGCATCGGTTGCAACACCGATACTGATAAACAGACGACGCGCGCCAGGGAATGGCTTACTGCCCATTTCCCTGGCGCACGCTTTACTCCCGTTGTGCATTCTGCCGCGTACGGCAAGACAGCTGATGCCGTCCCATACGCCAATATGCTTTGCGAGAGCACCACTCCACTCGACGAAACATCCCTTACTACGCTTCTCCATATAGGCGAGGCTGCTTTGGGCAACACAAAAGAACGGAGGCTGCAGGACCTCATCTTCATGGACTTCGACCTGCTTCAGTATGACAATGACAAACGTCACCTGAACGATTGGCAACGCCCATACGTCCAGCAGCTATTGACGCTTCTCAAAGAAGTCTCACGATAGTCGCTCTCATGAAAAGAGTCAATAGGTTGTCGATTCTTCCAAAGGAATTTCGGTCAGCACGTTCACGTCTTTCTTTATCGTATACGTCTGACCGTCTGACCCTTTTGCACGAACGTTAACGTAATAGACACCATCTTTGACGCGCTTGCCGCCAAACGTTCCGTCCCATCCTTCAGCGTCCACGTCATCCCACTCGTAGAGTTTCTGTCCCCAACGGTTGAAGATGATCGCCCGAAACTCCACTATGTTCTGTGCTGACTTCGGTTTATACGTGTCGTTGTGTCCGTCTCCGTTTGGTGAGAATGCATTTGGCATGGTCAGTTGGCTCACGGCTTGCGTAGTGCTGTCCGTCACCTCCTCCGACTCATCCAACGAATCTGCCTCCGCAAGATTAGCATATACGGAGCAGTAAGACGGAACAGCGTAGCCACCCAGTACGAAAAACACGGACAAAACAGTCTTCTTTATGTCAAGCGGACGCATAAACTTTATAATCATTGGAGCAATGGATATCATACGTTTTATCATTCTTTACTATAGTCACAAAACGCACATAGGGCTCATTTAGTATTGATTACGCGTAGTTTTTTGTCTGTTACAAAAGAAATTATTACCTTTGTCGTCGAAATGTATTTAAGAGCCACATCACATATTATATTTATTCCCATCTTGGGCACAATGATAACCGTCACGTCATTTTGCTCATGCAGCGGCACCAAATTCGTACCTGAGGACCGTCAGCTCCTTGTAGGCAACAAGGTTGTGTCTACGGACCCGCGCGTCTCCGTCCGTGGCATGTCTGCCTATGTCAAGCAGAAGCCCAACTCAAAATGGTTCTCTGCTTTCAAGATTCCACTTGGCATCTATTCCATGGCAGGGCGCGACACTACCAAGGCCATCAACCGCCGTCTGCAAAGTTGGGGCGAAGCACCTGTGATTGTCGACTCTGCACAGACGCTACAGGGATGTCAGAACATCGCTATCGCCATGCAGAACAATGGCTACCTTGATGCCAGCGTCTCGCCACGTCTTGACGTGCGCGGACGAAAAGTCGTAGCTACGTATGTCGTAACTCCAGGCAAGAGGTATCATGTCGGCAACGTCTCATACCAGATTGCCGACAAGCGCATTGACTCCCTTCTCACTGCCAACGCCATACTGGGCAAACACGTAAAGAGCGGGGCACCGTTTTCCCTCGCCATGCTACACGATGAGCGTGATGCCATCACAACATGGCTCACCAACCACGGCTATTACTACTTCAACAAGGAAGCGATAACGTTCCAGGCCGACAGCACCGCGTCTGAGAGTCTTGTTGACCTCACGCTGCACATCGGACTCTATCGTCGCGCCTCCCATGAGGAGTTGCGTCCCCACCCGTTCTATAACATACGCAACATCACGTATATCTCTGGAAACGGTCAAGATAACCTAAAGCTGCGCACCTCCGTACTGGAAACGAATACGCTCATTGCTCCAGGCAAGGAGTATAGTGCCGCCGACGTTCAACGAACGTACAACAAATTCTCACGGCTTCAGACCATTCAGGCTACCGACATCCACCTCACTGAGGTTGTAGACACACTTACATCTCCACTTGAACTGGATGCTACCATACGACTGACACGTCGTAAGTTGCACTCCATACAGGTGCAGCCGGAAGGCACCAACACATCTGGCGACCTTGGTGCTGCTGTTTCACTGACTTACGAAAACCACAACCTCTTCCACGGAAGTGAGAAATTCACGCTACAGGCACGTGGAGCCTTCGAGGCCATACGTGGTCTCGAGGACTATGAGAACAATAATTTCCAGGAGTATAGCGTAGAGGGTACGCTGTCATTTCCGAAGTTTCTATTCCCCGGCATCAGCTTCGGATTCCAACAGCGCCACACGGCGACGAGCGAGGTCTCCGTAAGCTACAACTGGCAGAATCGCCCGGAGTTCCATCGCCGTGTCTTCACTGGCACATGGAGATACCGTTGGGCAAACTCGGCTGGTAACGTCAACTACCGTTTCGACCTTATTGACCTCAACTTCATCTCAATGCCGTGGATATCAAATACGTTTCATAAAAAGTATATCGAAGAGACGAACAACGCCTTCCTACGCTTCAACTACGAAAACCTCTTCATCATGAAGACTGGCCTGGGCCTGACATACTCCGACTCCCGCAACAACCTTCGTCTGAGTGTAGAGACAGCAGGCAACCTCCTTTACGGACTTGCCAACCTCTTCAACTTTCCAAAGGATGAGACAGAGGTTGGTTCGCCATATCAAGTGGCACACGTAGCATTTGCGCAGTATGCCAAGTTCGATGCCGACTACACACGCTATTTTCAGTTTGACCGTCGCAACAAGCTTGCCCTTCATGCCCGTTTCGGCGTTGCAGTCCCTTACGGCAATAGCCGCCAACTTCCTTTCGAGAAGCGCTTCTTCTCCGGAGGAGCAAATAGCGTCAGGGGATGGAGTGTCCGCTCATTGGGACCGGGACGTTTCATCAGCCGCGACGGAAAGACGGACATCATCAACCAGACTGGCGATGTCAAGATAGACCTCAATGCAGAATTGCGTACCAAGTTGTTCTGGAAGTTTGAAGGGGCGGCATTCATCGATGCCGGCAATATCTGGACTCTCTATAGCAACGACGACGAACAGGCCGGCGGTTTGTTCGTCTTGAAAAGTCTATGGGAGGAAATGGCAGTGTCCTACGGTCTTGGCTTACGTCTGAACTTCGACATCTTCGTACTGCGTCTTGACCTTGGAATGAAAGCCATCAATCCAGCGTACACCACGTCCACAGAACATTTCCCCATCGCCCACATGAATTTCAAACGCGACTACGCCCTGCATTTTGCAGTAGGCATGCCATTCTAAAACAAAAGACCTACACCCTTGTCCCAAGAGTGTAGGTCTTTTCTATTTTACATATTCTTGTTCTTTCTCAAAGCACCATAGACGAACCTGGCTACCAATGGACGGCTGGAGTCGTCTGTAAGACCGTGGCCTATTCTACCATAGATATACGGCACTTCAAGTCCCTTGATGCAATAGTGCGTTATGTCCGCTACCATCTGCACGTCATCAATGTCGAACTCTCCTTCTGCCTTTCCTTCCGAATAAACCTTGCGGAAGAGAGCTATCTCGTCGGCATCAAACTTCTTGCGACATTTCTCTACTGTCCATATATTACGGAAGAATTCCGCACGCAGATTACCGTTTCTTACTACCGTCTCACGTATCGAACGCAGGTGAGTGTATATGAGTTCAATGATTTTCTCCTGAGGTCTCATATGCATCGCCGCCACTTCGTCAAGTTTGTCGGAGAGACGTTCCAACTCTGATTCAATAACGGCTGCGTATATCTCCTCCTTGCTGCTGAAGTAAGTGTAAAGAGTCCTGCGTCCCTTTCCCGAAGCTTGGGCGATATCGTTCATTGTAGTGCTCTCCATACCATTTTTGGCGAACAATTGGCGAGCTACGTCTATCAGTATTTGTCTTGTTTTGCTTATCGACATGATGTGTTGCACACTTTAGTTGTGTGTGCAAAGGTAAGTAAAAAAGCTGACCCCTACAAATAGGCGTATCGTTTTTTAACTATTTTTTATGGACGTAATATACTCTTTCACCATATCTGCCGCACGCTCACCGTCAACTCCGGCACTTACAATTCCGCCAGCATAGCCTGCGCCCTCTCCAGCTGGAAAGAGTCCGTTGATGCCTACGTGTTCCAAAGTATCAGCGTTGCGTACAATGCGCACTGGAGATGACGTGCGCGTTTCTGTACCTATCAGTACAGCATCATTAGTGAGAAACCCGCGCCTCTGCTTGCCAAAGGCACGGAAGCCTTCCTGCAGACGACTGCCCACTTCCTTAGGTAACCAAAAATGCAATGGAGACGACATTACACCCGGTGCATAACTCGTTCGCGGCAGGTCGTAGCTGAGTCGCCCGTTAACGAAGTCTGCCATACGTTGTGCAGGTGCCACTTGTGAGTGCGACTGCATCCAGCACAAGTGTTCCAGCTCCTCTTGATAGCGCATCATCGAGAGTGGACCGCCATTCTGACTTGCACAGCTATCATCTATATTATTCTTGCGTCCAGCCACATCCTCTGGACGAATCTCCACTACCATACCGGAGTTGCTCCACTGACCACCGCGATTGCTGGGTGACATACCATTGACAACGAGTTGCTCATCGTCAGTTGCAGCTGGGATAACAAAGCCTCCGGGACACATGCAGAACGAATATACTCCTCTGCCCTCCACCTGCGTCACGAAGCTGTACTCTGCTGCCGGCAGATATTTGCCACGCCCATTCTTGGAGTGGTACTGTATCTGGTCAATAAGATGCGAGGGATGCTCCAGACGCACGCCAACGGCAATGCCCTTTGGCTCCATATATATCTTCGACTCAGCAAGATAGCGGTAAACATCGCGTGCGCTGTGTCCTGTAGCGAGCACTACTGGTCCGCGGAATGTCAGTTCCCTTCCCGTTGTCAGTTCTACTGCCTCTACACCCTCACAACGACCCGTAGTACCGTCAGTACCACCATTCGTCTGGGCTATCAGCAGACGTGTCATCTTCGTCTGGAAATGTACTTCACCACCAGACTTGATGATTTGGTTGCGCATATTCTCTATAACCCTCGGCAACTTATCCGTACCGATGTGCGGATGCGCATCGGCAAGGATGGCTGTGGAGGCACCATGCTGGCAGAAGACGTTAAGTATCTTATCCGTATTACCGCGCTTCTTGCTTCGTGTATATAGCTTGCCGTCAGAATAGGCACCGGCTCCGCCCTCACCGAAGCAGTAGTTGCTTTCGGAGTCCACGCGTTGCTGCTGCTTGATGAGTGCAATGTCTTTCTTGCGTTCACGCACGTCCTTACCACGCTCCAAAACGATGGGGCGCAGACCGTGTTCTATCAAGCGCAAGGCAGCAAAGAGTCCGCATGGTCCCTCGCCCACTACGACCACTTCACGTCCGTTTTCTACGTTAGGATAGTCTGTGCGCGTGAATGCCTCACACTCTGGTTCTTCATTTATATACACACGCAGCGTCAGGTTTACATACACCTGTCTCTGGCGTGCATCGATGCTACGCTTCAGCACTCGTACACACGTAATGGTGCGCATGTCCAGAGCCAGTTCACGCGCCACGTATTTCTTTATGTTCTCTTCCGAGCAAGCCACCTGCGGCTCCACTCTCACTTGTAGTTCTTTTGTCATTTTCACTTACAAAATTACAACATTGTTTCCATACAGCCAACGGAATTTGCATTATTTTCCCCATTCCTGTGCAATAATGCGCGCGCACGTACGTTTATAAAGCATATGAAACGTCAAGCAGGAAAATTTATATCACTACTCATTATAACCGCCTTGTCGCTAGTGCATCTGCCAGCCTTGGCGGCAGATTTCGTCCTTACGGGCCGCATCATAGACCAGGACAATAACCCTGTGCCCCTTGCCTCCGTTAGTTGTCCGAGGCAAGGCAAGGCTACCATAGCGAGTCTACAAGGTAACTATACCCTCAACCTCTCCAGTGATGACACCGTTGTGGTGCGTTTCTCCATGGTAGGCTATAAGACAAAGACGCGCATTCTGCGCCGTCCACGTGGCAAGCAGACGCTACAGATTGTTCTTTACGAAGACAATACCCTACTCGACAGTGTAACCGTCACCACACGCCGCCGCCAGACTGACTCACAGCAAAATCTGGATATCAAGGACATGACAGGAGCGCCTTCCGCTTCTGGCAATGCCGTGGAAGATATGGTGCAGCAGCAGGCTGGCGTCAGTACCCATAGCGAACTGTCCTCGCAATACAACGTGCGTGGAGGCTCGTTCGATGAGAACTCCGTATACATCAACAACATAGAAGTCTATCGCCCCTTCCTCGTGCGCTCAGGTCAACAGGAGGGTCTCTCGGTCATCAATGCCGACATGGTGGAGAAAGTGAGCTTCTCTACCGGTGGTTACGCAGCCAAGTACGGCGACAAAATGTCCTCCGCACTCGACATCACCTACCACCGTCCCACACGCACCGAGGCTCGCCTCTCGGCCAGTCTGCTCGGCGGTTCGCTCTACTTCGGTTTCGGTGGCAAGAAGTTCTCATGGGCAAACGGTGTGCGCTACAAGCAGACAAAGGCGTTGCTCAAGACATTCCAAACTACGGGTGAGTACGACCCGTCATTCATCGACTACCAGACTTTCCTTTCCTTTGCACCGAACAAACGCTGGCAAATAGACTTCATCGGCAACATCTCACAGTCTAAGTATAACTTCAAGCCTATAGACCGCGAGACTTCATTTGGTACACTCCAAAACGTTAGGACGTTCAAGGTATATTTCGACGGACAGGAGAAGGACATCTTCCGCACTTATTTCGGTTCGCTGTCCTTAAAGTACAACATCAGCCAGCTTACCGACATGACTCTCATTGCCTCCGCCTACCACACCAAAGAGCAGGAGACATACGACATACAGGGACAGTACTGGCTCTCCGACACGCAGGCAGAGGACGCACTCGGCGTGGGCACATACATAGAATATGCACGCAACTACCTCACTGCCAACGTATCGAACCTCAAGTTGCTCTACAATCACCGCACCTCCGACCGCAAGCATAACATCGAGGCTGCGGCTACGCTAAAGTGGGAGAACATTGAGGAGAATACCACAGAGTATGAGCAACGTGACTCCTCTGGCTACGTTATGCCACACACAGCTACAGGTGACCTCAATATGATTTACACACTGCGCGCCAAAAACACTCTCAACGCACGACGCACGGAATTGTATGCGCAAGATACGTGGCGTTTCTCCACACGAAACGACTCCACCTTCTTCACCCTCAATTACGGCGTACGTTTTGCCAACTGGTCGTTCAACCGCGAGACTGTCGTCTCTCCGCGCGCTTCTATTGCCGTGGTACCGCAGTTCAACCACGACATGACCTTCCGCTTCGCTGCCGGACTGTACTACCAGACACCTTTCTTCAAGGAACTACGCGATACCACCACCATAGCCTCCGTCACTCAGGCTACTCTCAACCAGAAGATTAAGTCGCAGTGTAGCATACATTTCATACTGGGCTACGACTACCGCTTCAACATCGGTTCGCGCCCGTTCCGCTTCACCACAGAGGCATACTACAAGGTACTCTCGAACATCATCCCCTACAGCGTCAACAACCTGAAGATCACCTACAATGGCACCAACGAATGCTCGGGCTACGCCATGGGTATCGACTTTAAATTGTATGGTGAATTCGTACCTGGCACCGACTCATGGATTACCTTCTCGCTGATGAAAACCGCCCTGGACTACCGCGGACAGACAATTCCGCTTCCAACCGACCAGCGCTACGCCGTCAACCTACACTACACGGACTACTTCCCCGGCACAGACCGTTGGAGGATGGTGCTCCGCGCTGCACTGGCAGACGGACTGCCCTTCGGCCCTCCTCATACGGACAACCAGCGACAGCAGTTCCGCGCATCTGCATACCAACGTATAGACATCGGCTTCAGCTATCGTGCTTACAAACGTGCCGACCAGAGTACCAGACGCTTCGGCTTGCGCAACATTTGGCTGGGAATAGACGTACTCAACCTCCTGGGTCACAACAACGTCAACTCATACTACTGGGTCACCGATGTCAAGTCGCAGCAGTACGCCGTCCCCAACTACCTCACTGGACGAACACTGAATGCCCGCCTCTCTCTTGACTTCTAACACATTATTTTCTTCTTACAAACCAAACCCAACAAGACATGGAAATCGGAAAATCACACACCAGTACACTCGTCGTTGAAGAGCGCCACCTCGCCTGCAACGTAGGCAGCGGCGACCTTCGCGTACTTGCCACCCCAATGATGATGGCATTAATGGAAAACGCTGCCATGCTCGCCGTAGCTGACTCTCTCGAGGAGGGCTCCACCACAGTAGGCGGACACATCGAATCATCACACATAAAGCCGACGGGCATCGGTCACACCGTAACCGCTACTGCCACTCTCACAGCAGTAGAAGGTCGCAAACTGACTTTCGACGTAGAAGCAGCCGACGAAGAAGGCACCATAGGCAAAGGCACTCACATCCGATTCATAGTAGGAGCTGAGCGCTTCATGCAAAAAGTAAAATAAAAAAAGGTGGACGAATTAGTCCACCTTTTTTTATTTGTTATTAGTCAGATTTACAATCTTATACGATGCCTTGAGCCATCATAGCCTTGGCAACCTTCATGAAGCCGGCTACGTTAGCACCCTTTACGTAGTTGATGTAACCGTCAGCCTCTGTACCATACTTAACGCAGTTAGCGTGGATGTCGTTCATGATGTCGTGCAGCTTTGCGTCAACCTCCTCAGATGTCCAACGCAGACGCTCTGAGTTCTGTGACATCTCAAGACCGGAAACAGATACACCACCGGCGTTTGCAGCCTTACCTGGAGAGTACAGAATCTTTGCATCCTGGAATACCTTGATAGCCTCTGGAGTGGTAGGCATGTTGGCACCCTCAGACACAGCGATTACGCCATTGGCAACGAGAGTCTTGGCAGCCTCTTCGTTAATCTCGTTCTGAGTAGCTGATGGCAGAGCGATGTCCCCCTTCTCAGCCCAAGGCTTAGCACCCTCAACATACTTGCAACCGTACTTCTCAGCGTACTCACGGATACGACCGCGTTGTACGTTCTTCAGTTCCATTACGTAAGCGAGCTTCTCAGAGTCGATACCCTCTGGGTCGTAGATGTAACCGTCAGAGTCAGAGAGAGTCACTACCTTAGCACCCAGCTGGATACACTTCTCTGTGGTGTACTGTGCCACGTTACCCGAACCAGAAACGAGGATTGTCTTACCCTTCAGCTCGATGCCGCGGGTAGCGAGCATATTAACGAGGAAGTAAACATTGCCGTAGCCAGTTGCCTCAGGACGGATCAGCGAACCACCGAACTCAAGACCCTTACCGGTAAGCATACCTGTGAACTGGTGAGTCAGCTTCTTGTACATGCCGAAAAGGTAACCTACCTCACGACCGCCTACGCCGATGTCACCTGCTGGAACATCCTCGTCAGCGCCTACGTGACGATAAAGCTCTGTCATAAATGCCTGGCAGAAACGCATCACCTCAGCGTCAGACTTGCCACGTGGTGAGAAGTCTGAACCACCCTTTGCGCCGCCCATTGGCAATGTAGTAAGTGAGTTCTTGAATGTCTGCTCGAAAGCGAGGAACTTCAGGATACCCAAGTTAACGGAACGGTGGAAACGCAGTCCGCCTTTGTAAGGACCGATAACGTTGTTGTGTTGTACGCGGTAGCCCATATTGGTCTGTACGTTGCCCTTGTCGTCTACCCATGATACGCGGAACTCTATCACGCGGTCTGGAATACAGAGACGCTCTATCAAGTTGGCACGGTCGAATTCAGGGTGCTTGTTATACTCTTCTTCGATAGTTGGGAGCACCTGGCTGACTGCCTGGATGTACTCTGGCTCGTTAGGGAATCTCTGCTTGAGATTCTCAATCACTTTCTGTGCATTCATTTGCTAAAAAGTTTCTTTAATTAGTTATTTGTGTAATGTTTGCCTTTTGTAAACCACGAAAATGTTATAATCCGTAAGTTTACGATTGCAAAGATAAACATTTTCTTACAAACTCACAAAAAAACTCAAACTTTTTATGACAGAAAAGAACTTTTTACAAAAAACATTGGGGAAAAAGGGCAGATAAACACAAAAAAAGAACCCCAGAATATTTCTATCCTGAGGTTCTCGTGTTTTAGAAAGAAGGCGGCCTCCTACTCTCCCGCATTGCATTGCAGTACCATCGGCGCAAGTGGGCTTAACTTCTCTGTTCGGAATGGGAAGAGGTGGAACCCCACCGCAATAACCACCTAATATGGGGTTGACTATTGCACAAGACAAAACTGTCGTTTTACCTTTGCTCGCTTTTTTGTGTTGTTTGCTTGGTTGTTGTAAAGTATTTCTTTCACACTACTTCTGAAAGTATGAGCTGCCCAGGTGAGCATACTCGCTT
>CAVAHD010000035.1:0-30402 GCA_963588475.1 Oscillospiraceae bacterium
CTTACAGGGCGGCGGTTGATAACCCGATATACCCAGGGCGTTGCCCTGGGCTATGGAGTTATTGCCCTTTCAGGGCGTGCAGGACAAATCTACTCAACTTATTTTTTAAACTTTACTAAAAGGCGGGTCAACGAGTTGGCCCGCCTTTTTTTGTTTTATTGCCTAAGGGCTAGTATCCAGGGTTCTGGTTGTAGAGTCCTTCGCGCAGGTTCACCTGCGTCAACGGTATGGGGTAGATGTAGGTGAAGGACTGCACATTCTGGGAGTATCCTCCCAGTGCCTCGTTGGTCGATGTTTCGCTGTCGTCGAGGAACATATCCCTCATCGTCTGCTGCCACTCGTTGCGTCTTACTAGGTCAAACCATCTGTAGCCTTCCTCGGCCAACTCGTAGCGTCGTTCGTTGGAGACTGCCTTCTGGTAGTCTTCCTCCGACTCGAAGTCTGCCGCCGTGTATTCGGGCAGTCCGGCGCGGGTGTGTATGGCGTTGAGGTACGGCAGTCCCTCCTCCATGCCAGCCACTTCGGCGTAGTAGAGCATGATGTTCTCCACACGTGTGATGGGGAAGTTCTGCGGCCATGTGTATATATTGGCGTTGAGCGAACCGGACATGTCGGAGTAGCCTGCCGCCTCGCGCTTTGCCTTGTGCTCCCAGAACTTGGAGAAGTAGAAGTCCCTTCTGGATGCTGGGTCGAGCACACCTCCGGAAGCGTTCTTCACGGTGATGGTGCCTTCGCAACGCTTGTCGGCGTAGGTGCCGTCGTCGGCTTTGGTGAGGAAGTGGTCACGCAGTTGCGGCTCCACATATCCGTACATATAACTGCCGGCGCTGAGCTGTCCCTTGTTGCCTCCGTAGTATGTTCCGTGCCATGCGTCTACGGAGCGAGGTGTTATGGGGTTGCCCTGCGATGTTGTCTCGTCCGTGGCGTACTGTATCTCAAAGAGGAAGTACTGGTTGTCGTTCTCGTGAATCCACATCTTGTTCCACTCGGTCATGTCGGTGGCCCACTTCGTCTGGGTAGCGGCTCCGTAGGTTGCATCGATGACTTCCTTCATGAGTGTCTTTGCCGAGTCGGCCTTTGTCTCGTCCTGCACGGGGTAGCCTGCCATGGTGAGGTAGACCTCGGCGAGCAGCGCCTTTGCCGCCAGCTTGGATGCGCGTCCCGTAGCCTTCGCCTCGTCGCCGTCGTAGCGTGCCGGGGTGTCGAGGAGGTTTTCCACGGCATACTGCAGGTCGGGGACTATCACCTGGTTGTATACGTCCTTTGCCGGTGAGAGTCCCACCTCAAACGACTTGGCATCGTTGAGCACCGTCGTGGCGATGGGGACATTGCCAAAGTAGCGCACGAGGTCGAAGTAAGCCAGTGCACGTATGAAGCGTGCCTCGGCGGTGTACTCCTTTTTGTATATCTCCTGGCTGAACGTCACGTCTCCGATGTGCGTGAGTATGGCGTTGGCAGTGGCTACGGTAAGACTGAGGTCCTGCCATGCGGCAAGCACGGTGGAGTTCTCTGGCAGTTGGGAGTTTAGGAAGTAAGCTATCTGGTAGTTGCCGCTGGTGCTTTCCTTGTCCGCCCATACGTTGTCCGATCGCTGTTCGCTCATGATGAACCTGTACTGCGGCAGCACGAGTAGCGTCTGGTATAGTCCCACCATGGCCTGCTCCATCTGCACCTGGTTCTGATAGAAGTCGCGCTCCGAGACAGACTCCGTCACGTCTACCGTGAGGTAGTCTGTGCAGCTGCTCAGCGTCAGGGCTGATGCCATGAGCAGCATTAAGGTCTTGTATCTTGTCTTCATCTTGTTGTTCTTTGTTATTAGGAGTTTACAGGTTTACCTTCACACCGATGCAGTATACGCGTGCCAGCGGGTATGCCACCTCGTCGTATGTACTTGTTGACGATGTGCGTATGGCACCCTCGGGCGAGTAGCCTGCGTCGTAGCGGTCCCACTGCAGGGCGTTCTCTATGCTGAACTGGAAGGCGAGGCTCTTTACCATTGCCTTGGCTGGCATCTTGAGGAGGTAGCCCAGCGTGACGTTCTGCAGCTTGATGTAGTCGCTGCTGTAGAGGTTGCGCGTGGTGTTGCCGTAGCCTGTGGCTGTCCATACGCTAGGCACGTTGCCGTTGCCGGGGTCGCTCTCGGAGTAGTACATCTGCTGGAACCACGACATCATGTTCTTGTTGGGCACCTTGCCCAGGGGCGAGTCGAGCGGTCCGGTGAATCCCGTAGCAGCAAAAATCTTGCCACCGAACTGTCCGGTGACGGTAAGGCTCAGCGTCCAGTTCTTCCACTGGAAGTTGTTGATAAGACCGAAGGTGACGTCCGGACGCGGGTTGCCGGCGTAAATGCGGTCGTTGCTCGTTATCTGTCCGTCGCCGTCGGCATCGCGCAGTTTTATGCTGCCAACGGTGGCTCCGGTGATGTGTGGATAACTATCCAGTTCTGCCTGACTTTGAAAGACTCCGATGGCATCGTAGAGGTAGTAGTCGCCCACGGTGCGTCCCACTTCGAGAATCTGCGTCTTGCCGCCTCCGCCGCGTGCGTTGTATCCGCTCTCTATGCGGTCGTTGCCGCCAAGGTCAAGCACCTCGCTGGTCTGGAAACCGAGGTTGAGCGTGGTAGTCCACTTCAGAGGCTTTGCCAGGTTGATGGACTTCAGCTCCACGTCCACACCCTTGTTGGCTATGCTGCCGATGTTGAAGTATGCTTTGTCGTAGCCGCTTATGGCTGGGAGCGACAGCTGGTAGAGCAGGTTGCGCGTGCGCTTGTAGTAGTAGTCGACGGAGAGGGAGAGGCGGTTCTTGATGAGGCCAAGGTCGATGGCGAAGTCCCAAGAGTCCACCTTCTGCCATCCGAGTTCGTCGTTGCCCATGTTGCTCAGTCCGTAGCCGCGCGAGCGGTTGTCGCCAAAGTAGTAGACCTTCGAGGAGAGCGTGGTACGTATGGCGTCGGTGCGTATGTTGTTGCGTCCGTTCAGACCGTAGCTCATGCGCACCTTTGCGCTGTTGATGAAGAAGTGCTCGGGCCAGAAGCTTTCGTTGGACACTCGCCAGGCGGCTGAGAATGCCGGGAAGGTGGCCCACTGACGGTTCAGTCCGAACTTGCTGCTGCCGTCGCGGCGTATGCTGGCGTTGAGCAGGTAGCGGTCGTTGTAGTTGTAGATGGCGCGTCCGAAGTATGAAATCATGTGGCTACTGGTGGTGAGGGAGCTCTTCACGGAGGTGACGTCGGCCGTCGTGTTGGTGAAGCTCTGTATGCCGTCGCCCACGAAGTTTTCGGCTTCTATCTTCACGTCGTCGGAGTACGACGATGCCGACAGCGACCAGCCTCCCATGATGCCGAGGCTGTGTGCGCCCCAGTTCTTGTTGTAGTCCACCTGAGCCTGGAGTGTGAAGCTATGGTTCTTCTTGTCCCACCAGTAGGCCTCGCTGTTCACGCCCTCTCCGGCGTAGGAGTAGGTGCTGACGGTGTTGGACGGTGTGAAGTTGCGACGCGACTCATGGCGCATGTTCCAGCTGCCTGTGAGTCGTGCCTTCAGTCCCTTCATGATGTCGAGGTTGATGAAGGCGTTGGTGCGCAGGTTGAACACCTGGCGCTGCTTCTGTATGCGCTCTAGCTTGGCGTAGTGGTTGCTGGCCGTCTTGGATGCCCATGCATAGTTGGCGTATGGGTAGCTGCCCGTGTAGAGGCCGGCGTCGGACTCTGCTATGGGGACCATAACGAGGATGCCGAGGTTGGTCTTGTCGCTGCTCGAACCGCCTGAGGTCGACGGACCTTCATACACAGCGAGCGACGGGGCGGCGCTGACTCCGAAGGTTATCTTATTAACCGTAGTCTGACCTGTCAAGTTAGCGGAGACGCGCTGGTATCCCGTGCCCTTTATTATGCCGTCCTGGTCGGTGTAGTTTATCGACACGCGGAAGTTGCTCTGCTTGGTGCTTCCGGAGGCTGCGATGCTGTACTGCTGCTGCGGTGCGAGGCGGAACATCTGCTCCTGCCAGTCGATGTAGGCGATGCCGGGGTGTCCGGGGATGTTCCATCGCATGTCGCCGCGGTATGTGGTATTGTCGGTGTAGCCGGCATGGCCGTTGAGCAGACTCTTTATCACCTCGCCGTCACCGCTCTGCGCGCCTTGGGCTGCAAACTGGTTGACGTAGCGGTTGTCGGTAATCTTGCTCATCCACTGCGCCCACTCGGAGCCGGACATCACGTCGAGCTTGCGGTTCACCTGCTGGAGGGAGAAGTTTGCCGAGGCTGAGATGCTGAAGCGTCCCTGCGTCTGCGTTCCCTTCGTAGTGACGAGGATTACGCCGTTTGCGCCTCGGCTACCGTAGATGGCGCTGGAGGAAGCGTCCTTCAGCACCTCGATGGAGGCGACGTCGCGGACGTCGATGTCGGAGAGGTCGAAGTTCTCGTCCATCGGGATGCCGTCGACGACGTAGAGGGGATTGGTGTTGTCGGTGAAGTCGCCCGTGGCCTCGGGGTCGTTGAGGGTAACGCTGCCTCGCACGTTGACGGAGGTCTCGCCGCCGGGGGCGCCGCTGGTATTGCGTATCTCCACACCTGCCAACTGTCCCTGCAGGAGTGAGGCGACGTTGGTGTTGGGGCGGTCCTCGATGGTCTCGCCGTCCACCTTGGAGACGGAGGCCGTCACGTCGCCCTTCTTCACCGTGCCGTAGCCGATGACGACCACATCCTTGATGGAATGTGCGTCGGGCTGAAGGGCTATCTTATACTCTTTCTTGTTCGGGTTTATCTTGACCACCTTGGAGGTGAAGCCCACGTACGACACGACGAAACTCTTTGCCGCAGCATCGGCGTTCAGCGTGAATTGGCCGTTCATGTCGGTGACGGCACCGCCCTGCCCCTTGGACAGCTTGATGGTGGCACCGGGCAGTTCCTCGCCGTTCTCGTCCACGACGATGCCCCTTATCTGGTTCTGCGCAAAGGCGGCAGTGGCAAGCAGCAGGGCTGAGATGCTCATTATATATTTCTTCATACGTCCTTATTCTTCTACAAAGTTTGTGATGTTCTTCCAGTAGGGTGCCGACTGGTATGCCTCGAGGCTACCCTTGGGGATGTAGTACTTGGCACTCGTCACGTCGAGGTTGGCGGTGAGTGTCGGCGGCACGGCGCTCTTCAAGTGCACCGTCTTCAGCTTGCTGCACTTGTAGAAGAGCTGGAGGCCCATGGTCTTCACGTTGGCCGGCAGCACGATGTTGGCCAGCGAGGTGCAGTTGGCAAATGCCTTGTCGCCCAGCGTCTCCACCGTCTCGGGCAGAGTGACAGAGGTCAGCTTGGTGCAGTAGAAGAAGCAGCGGCTCGGTATCTCCGTTATGCCATCTGGTACGATGACGCTACTTATTTTATTATAGTAAAAGGCGTACGAGCCGATGCTGCGCAACGTAGAGGGCAGGGTAATCGTGGCAAGCGCCTTACACTGGTAGAAGGTGGAGTCCTTGATGGCGGTGATGCCCTCGGGAATCACAATCTCCTTCAGTGCCTGGCAATCGCGGAACGCCTGACTGCCTATCTCCTCCAGTCCTTGGGGGAAGGTGAAGGCGGCGAGCACCTTATTATTATAGAAGGCGCGGTAGCCTATCTTCTTCAGCTGGCTGTCCTCACTCTGGTTGTAGGTGGTTATCTTGGAGCAGCCGTAGAAGGCGTTCTGGCCTATCTCGGCCACCGTGGCGGGGATGGTCAGCTCGGTCAGCGAGCTGCAGTTGCGGTACTGGTAGGGGTTTATCACCGTTGCCGCCTGCGGTATACTGGTCTCCGCCAGTTTGCTGCAACCGTCAAAGGCGTAGGCACCCACCTCCTGTATGCCCTCGGGCAGCGGACAGCTGACCAGCACCGAGCAACCGTTGAAGGCCGAAGGCTCGATGACGGTAATCTGGCTGGTGGCGGGGTTTATCTTCACGCTGTCCAGCTGCGTATTCTTCAGGAAGGCGAAGTGCGAAATCTTCTTCACGCCGTCGGGCACCACTACCTTGCGCACGCCGGCACCGGCAAAGACGCCCGGGGCTATCTCCGTCACCTGCGAGGGGAGCACCACGGAGTCGAGAGCCGGACAGAGGGCAAACGACTCGCTGCCCACTGTCTTCACGCTCTCTGGTATTTTGATACCCGTCAGACCCTGGTTGCCCGAGAGGGCATACTGGTCTATGGCAACTACGGGCAAACCGTTTACCTCGGCAGGAATCTCGATGTCCCCTTTGTACGTCTGCACACCGGCAAACCCTGTGCCGCCGTCGTCTGCGCTGACGCTGCCGCCATTCATCTGCACGAGCTTCTCGTACGTCATGTCGGTGCGGTCCATGGTAAACATCATACCTCCGTCCGTAGGTACGAAATATAGGGTATTGGTGCCCTGCGGCACCGTCACCATCCCAGCCGTCCAGCTGCTGTAGTCGCCATCCTCGTAGGCAGCGTCCTTGCTGCAACTGGTGGCGGAGGCCAAAGCGGCCAAAAGCAGAATGGGGATATATGTTGACTTTTTCTTCATTAGTCTAAAATTCAATAAGTTACACTACAACTACTTGACATTGGCAGCGTCGGCAACCGGACGCGCCATTTCCGGGTAAAATCACCCTTGGGATGCCCGCTTGGTGAGCACTCGATGCCCACCAAGCGAGAACTCGGTGCTCACCAAGCGGGCACAAGGTGCTCATCAAGCGGGCATCGTGCTGGTACTAAACCTCAACGTTCTTGCCTACTTCTTGGAGCTCTTCTTTTTCTTTGAGGCAAGGTTTCTGGGGTCGTCGCCCTTGAACTGCTGGTCCAGCTGACCGGTGTAGTAGAGTGCTGAAACCTCCATTGCCGAACCGGCGAAGATGGCTACCACGTCGCCTGCCTGCACGGCATAGTCGAAAGCGACTGGCTGGTATGGGCTGGCCTCTGTGCCGCTGGCGTTGCCCTTGTCCCAGGCTGCCTCACCCTGATACTGCCATTTGCCTCCGCGAAAAACGCCCATGAACAGGCGGCCAGCTCCCTTCTTGGACCATGCGCAGGCCTGCACCTTGCCGTCCGTGGCGGCCTTCATCTGGATGCAACGGTTGACGGGCATCTTAGACGGCAGAACCTCAAAATTCTTCTGCACGCCCGTGGGGTACTTCATCAGGTTCACTGCGGCGTCCGTCTTCACGGTCG
Source organism: Oscillospiraceae bacterium (assembly GCA_963588475.1). GTDB lineage: Bacteria > Bacteroidota > Bacteroidia > Bacteroidales > Bacteroidaceae > Prevotella. Next base: position 7,151 of record CAVAHD010000035.1, read on the forward strand.
TACCGTTCACCTTAAAATAGCGTGCACGCTTGGTATACGTCAAACCGGCTGCGTGGCCTTCCTCCACGTTGCTGCGGTAGTCACCGATGAGGGCTACACCGTCGGCACCCTTGGCTATGGGAGCGTTGAGAGCCTCGGAGGAGGCGGGAACGCCGAAAAACTGTCCGAAATTAACTACTGTTTGGGCTGTTGTAGATAGCGCAGTGGCGCAAACCAGTGCGAGGGTAACAAACAATTTCTTCATATCTTCTTATAGTTTTTAGTTATGAGTATGCAGCGAACGGATATTGCTAACTTGCTACGACAAAGGTATATATATTAAAATATGTACATGATATACTATTGTATAAATCCATATCCGACAGTCTCGCACACCTTATTTTCGCTGCACATTTGTTTGCCGTCTATACAAAATTGTGTAACTTTGCCGTAAATCTACTACTCGACGACAATATGACACTACTACGACTACTGCTAATCAGTCTCTGCCTTAACCTTACTGCTGCCCTGCGCCTCCACGCCACAGAATACCTCTCGTACTCCCTCTCGACGAGCGACGGACTGAGCGACATGTACGTGCGAGATGTGGTGCAGGATAGCCGCAACGGGTTCTTATGGTTTGCCACCCTCAACGGCCTGGACCGCTACGACGGCTACACCTTCAGCAACGTCACCTCGCGAGAAGTAATGCAGCGGGGCGACATGCCCGACAACCGCGTCAGGAAGATACACCTCTGGGGCAACCAGCACCTCTGGCTGAAACTGCGCGGCAACGTCTTCGCATGCTATGGGCTGAGGGCACACAGATTCCTGTTTCACACCAACCCGGCCAACACGGACGAGACGTACAACGACATCAGCCTCATGGAGAACGAGGTGTGGCTCTACGACTCCGCCAACGGGTGCATGCGCGTGAAGATGGACGGTGAGGAGTTCACATCTCATAAGTTTACCACCAAAAGCAACGCCCTACCCTCGCAGCACGTCAACTTCGTACGCAGGGGCACCGGCGGCAACGTCTGGATAGGCACGGACAAGGGACTCGTCAGAGTAACCGACGGCAACGTCTGCACCTCCGTGAAAGGCAAATACGACGTCATCGCCTTTATACCTATTATAAAAGGTAAGAAGGAGCTGTTCGTCACGTCCACCGGAGACATCCTCATCGTCTCGGGCGGAAAACTGCTGCCCATGCGCTGCCAAGGCAAACTGCCGGCGGGGCTGAAGGTGAAGAACGTCGCAACGATAAACGGGCGCATCCTCATGACCACCAAGGAGGACGTGTACGAATACCTGCCACAGCAGAACAGACTGCAACGCTGCGCCACCATCGCGGTGAAAGACGCTTACGCAATTGTGGATAACTGCAATAACCACTTCTTAATCAACAACAACGGCGACTTCCATTTCTTCGCTGGCAAGCACCAGTACAATGGTTCTCTGCCCTTTGCCAACACTCTGTCCAGAAGGGATATAAACCTCAAAGCGGTGACGACGAAGGACGGCCAGCTGCTCATAGCTACAAACGGACAAGGCCTCTTCTCCATTGACATAAAGGGCAAAGCAAGCGGACACGCCGAGGCGCAACAGATTCCTACGCCGAACGACAACATACTCGGCATCTGCCAGGACCGGCAGGGCAACATCTGGATACTGCCGGAGGACATGGGCGTGCTGTGCCTCACCCCCAACTGGTCCACGGCAGAGTTCGCCGCATTCCCGGCACAGAAAGCCACAGCAAACGACGACCACTTCCAGATGGTGCGCATGCTCCGAAACATGAAGGACGGCAACACGTACGCCGCCAATATGGGCAACGGACTAGCCATATACTCCAAAGGAGAGCTGCACAGCCTTGGCTCGGCCTACGGCAGCGTGCTCGCCGTAGCCATAGACAACGGCGGCACACACTGGTGGGCCACACGACAGGGCGTGTTCGTCGGTGACAGACAGTACCGTCACGACAAGGCGAATGCACTCTCGCCCAGTTCCGACAAGGTGAGCGACGTGCTCTGCGACACGAAAGGCCGCATGTGGCTGGCGTGCTACGGCGGCGGGCTCGACCTCGCCGTGCGGCATAAGGACACGTGGGCGTTCCGCACCTTCTTCACTTGGAGCAAAGAGGTGAAGGAGGCACGCGTGCTCTGCCAGGACCACCACGGCCTGATTTGGCTCGGCACGGGTGAGGGAGTCGTACTCTTCAACCCCGATAAGACGGCTCTGGGGCAGAAGGCCTACCGCCAGCTACTGGCAAACAAGAACCCCAAGATGGACGAGGTGCACGCCATCATGGAGGACAGCAAACACCGCGTATGGGTGGCCATCACGGGTACAGGAGTGGTGCTCTACGACAACAGGGGAAAGATGCCACGGCTCGTCAACGTATTCTCCAATTCGGACGGACTGGGCGACAACAGCGCGCAGTCTATCGTGGAGGACAGCAAGGGCAACATCTGGGTGGGAACGAACAGCGGCGTCAGCTGCTACAACGAAGCGCGACAGCACTTCAACAACTACTCGCTGAGCAACGTGAACCTATTCGGAAACCGCTGCCTGGAGAACGCCGCATGCACGCTACCCAACGGACTAGTGGCCTTCGGCACCAAGAACGGCATGGCGTACTTCAACCCCGACCACATGGTGCGCAAGCCGCTGAACACCAAGGCGGGACTCACCGCCATACTCGTGAACAACAGCCCGCTGGAGCAACTGGAAAGAGAGGACAAGGCGCAGTACGACGGAAAGGCATTCCATCTGGACCACACCCACAACTCCATACAGATACGCTTCTCAGACTTCTCCTTCGACCGCGAGCACAACAGCCAGTACACCTACCGGCTAGAGGGGTACGACAAGGAGTGGTCCGAACCGTCGAAGATACCTGTTGCCGTGTACAAGAACCTGCCGCCGGGAACGTACAAGTTCCACCTGCGCAGCAGCTATATGGACAGCGAATGGAGCGAGGAGAACCACGTGGTGACGTTCGTCATACACCCGCCACTATGGGCCACGTGGTACGCATGGCTAATTTACATACTGGCAGCCGTTGCCATAGCCTACCTCGTATGGAGAGAAGTGGAGGACAAGCGCAAACTACGCGAGAAGATTAGGGTGGAGCAGCAGATGACCGACTTCAAGATGCACTTCTTCACCAATATCTCGCACGAGTTCCGCACGCCGCTCACCGTCATTCTCGGCGCCATGGACAGCATACGCGAGAAAGGGGAACTGCCGGGCAACCTCAAGCAGCCCGTCAGCAATATGCTCAAGAGCACCCGACGCATGAAGCGACTCATAGACCGACTGATGGACTTCTCGAAGACGGAGGACGGAAAGATGCAGCTCTGCGTGGAGGACACCGAGGTGGTCAGCTTCACGCGAGACATCTGGGCGTTCTTCCAGCAGGTGGCGCAGAACAAGCGCATCAACTACAACTTCAGCACCTTCGCCAAGGAGCACCACGCACCGCTGGACCGCAAGAAGGCGGACTCCATACTGTGCAACCTCATCTCCAACGCACTGAAATATACGCCTACGGGAGGCGAGGTGACGGTGAGCCTGGAACACGACAGCCCAAACGGCCAACTGCTGCTGCGCGTGGCGGACAGCGGCGTGGGCATCAAGGAGGAGAAGCAGAAGGAGCTGTTCAGCCGATTCATGCAAAGCTCATTCTCGTACGACAGCGTGGGCATCGGACTCTACCTCTCCGGGCGCATGGCAACGCTCCACCACGGCAGCATCACATACAAGGCGCGCCCCGAGGGAGGCAGCATCTTCACGCTCGCCCTACCCGACTCCGCTGACGTATATGCGGCGGAAGAAATGGCAAAACCGGAAGCCAAAGCCCTCGCCGTGGACGCACGCAAGGACGAGGCATGGCTGGAGGGCTATAAGGAGGCCACCGGACTGAGCCTCAACGACAAGCGAATACTCATCGTGGAGGACGACGCGGATGTGATAGACTACCTCTGCCAGGAGTTGCGCAAATATTTCGTCGTCTCCACGGCATGCAACGGCAAGGAGGCGCTCGACATGGTGGCGGAGCAGAGGCCGGACCTCATCATAACGGACGTCATGATGCCCGTGATGGACGGATACGAGCTGACGGGCAAGCTGAAGACCAACGACGACTTCTACGACATCCCCGTCATCATGCTCACCGCCCTCAACGAGGAGCAGAAGAAGGCAAAGGGCTACGACGCCGGGGCGGACGACTACATCGCAAAGCCGTTCAGCATGAAGATGCTCGTAAGCCGCTGCGCACAGCTGATGCGCCAGCACGACCGACTCAAAGCATCGTACAGCACCATGGTGAGCGAAGAGCCGCAGAAGGTGCAGACCATCATACGCGAGGAGCGCGACAAGAAGTTCGTCGACATCCTCGACAACTGGATAATGCGACACCTCAGCGACACGGAGCTGAACATAGACACCCTAGCAAGCAGCCTCTCCTACGGCAGAAGCACATTCTACGCAAAGGTGAACACCCTAACAGGCATGACGCCCAACAACTATATCCGCAAGATACGCCTGACGGAGGCCAAGCGACTGCTGGAGGAGGAAGAAAACATCACCGTAGCAGAAGTGTCGTACAAGACAGGCTTCAGCAATCCCTACTACTTCAGCCGCTGCTTCAAACAGGAATTCGGCATGCCGCCAAGCACTTTCCGAAGGGGAAGCTAAAGCGGACTCTCTCTGCCTTTGCAATGGCAACAAAAAAAAGCGGTCTCACACCCATTGCTGGTGTGAGACCGCTGCTCTCTCTCTTCTATCACTACTACTAATCAATACTTTAAATACTCCTAATCAATTGTGGGGCTACGTCCAATTAATATTGCTCATCTTCGTCATCCAACATTATGTCGTCGTCGATGCCTAAATTTGGTCCGCTGGCGGCGAGCAGATGTTGCGTTGCCTCTACTTGGAACGACTGTGTCTCGGGACGTACGTATGTTTTCTTTTTCATGACTATACTGGTGTTTTAGTTGGTTACTATGATTGATTACTTCTGCAGGTACTTCTTACCGTTCTTTATCACGATACCCTTGTAGTTGCTGTCCACCTTCTGGCCGGACAGGTTGTATACCTCGGATGTAGAGGCATCCTCTGCCTCAACGTCCTCTGCCTGCACGCCCTCGATGCCGGTGAGTGTCGACACATCGTCAAGATAGAATGCCAGGCTGGTCGTCGCTACTGCTGACGGGAACTCCAAGTGGGCCTTGCCTTCTGCAAGCGTGCGGTTCTCGTTTGACTTATAGAACGCCGCCTTGTCGTCCTTGTAAGAAAGGATGTAAACGCCAGCCCCTACTGTCTTTTGGCCGTCGTCGGCAACGAGCAGATTGCCAGTAACGTCGTTTTCTTCCTCGTTAGTTGCCTTGATGGTGACGGTGCTTCCCTTTGTACCCATAAGCAGCACGCCAGTCTTGGCTGGCACTTTGGTTACTTCGGTGAAGGTAATCTTGTCTGTGCTTTCGCCCTGCTTAACGATATATGCCTTAGCACCGCTGTCGGTGAAGTCGACGGAGTAGGTAGGATTACTGTATGTGGCGTACTGCATGTTGTCGCTGATTTGGACGGACTGGGCTGTTGGGAAGGCGGAGGTTACTGTGATGCTTTCAATCCAGAAAGAGTGAGAAGGATCTTTCACAGAAAGATAAAAATAGTTCTTTCCAATTAAGCCATTTCCTTCTTCAATCGTATCTTTCAATACCAGTTGTTTGTTTTTGTTGTCATATATACCAGCTATCTCAGCTTTGTGAGAATCATCTTTTTCTAACGCATATTGAAAACCCGCAGACGATGCAGTCCTTGGTGTAGCCACAATAGAGATGGTATCACCTTTTGCAAAAGGAGTTGTACTCTCGCACTTTATATAAGCGCCATCAGAGTTCACAGTCCAACGCTTGGGAGTCTGTGTATCAGCACTGTTGTTGATTCCACTTCTGTAATCTTTATCGTTATCATTTTTCACACGAAACACACCACGGGAAGCAGAGTTCTCTTTCGGGAAGTCGCCAGTCGTTTTAAGTCGGTACTTGATGTATCCATCTGCATCAGCCGCCATCAATGTCTGTGCTCCGCATAGGAGCAGCATAAGTAAGGTGTAAATAATTTTCTTCATTGCGATTGTTCTTTTAAATTGTTATACGGTTAATAGATAAGTTATATTCTACGGTAAATAGGAGTCAGTCTGCTAGTGTGACCCTCAATCACGCCTGCAAAGGTAAAGCAAGCGCACATTCCACATACTACAAATCTGTACAATTACATATCCAGCAGTCTAACTCTCTATTATTCACGGCATACGCTCCCCAGCCTCAACTAAACTGTTCTAAAATATATTGCCTTTACATAGCCCAAAACGAAAATTATTAGTAACTTTGCGGCAAAAGAACGTAAAGACAGTAAAACTATGACTGAGATTACACACACATATCCTGTGGGAGTACAGACCTTTGAGATGATTCGCGAAGGTAGGTATCTGTATTTTGACAAAACAAACTATATCGTTAAGTTTCTGGAAAATGAACTCAAATATGTCTTCCTGAGCCGCCCAAGGCGGTTCGGCAAGTCGCTCTTTACCTCAACCTTGCAGGCATATTTCGAAGGACGCAAGGAACTGTTCGAGGGACTCGTCATCTCAGACTACGAGAAGGAGTGGACCAAGCACCCGGTGCTGCACTTCGACATGAGCGGAGCGAAGCATTTCGATGAGGAAAAGCTCATAAAATATCTAAACAGAATATTAGAACCGTATGAAAAAATATACGGGTGCGACAAAGGGGACTATGATACCAACATCAGACTGACAAACATCGTAGAGGCCTCCTACAAGCAGACAGGTCAAAAGGTGGTAATCCTTATCGACGAATACGACGCGCCGCTGCTCGACGTGGTACACGAAGAAGAAAACCTGCAGAGCCTGCGCAACGTCATGCGCAACTTCTACAGCCCATTGAAGATGCTCAACCCATATCTGGAGTTTACGTTCATCACGGGCATCACCAAGTTCTCTCAGCTCAGCATCTTCAGCGAGCTGAACAACCTCACCAACATCTCTATGGACGACAACTACGCCGGCATCTGCGGCATCACCAAGGAGGAACTGTTGGAAAACATGCAGCCTGACATCGAAATGCTCGCACGGGAAAACGAGATAACAAAGGAGGAGGCTATCATAAAGCTCAAGGAGCACTACGACGGGTACCACTTCTCGGCGGCTTCCCCCGACATATTCAACCCCTTCAGCCTGCTCAGCTGTTTCCTGCAGTGCAGATTCCGCCCTTTCTGGTTCAGCTCGGGCACACCGACGTACCTCATCAATATGCTGAAGAAATTTGAGGTGCTGCCTGCCGACATTGCACCAATAGACGCTCTGGAGTCGGCCTTCGACGCACCGACGGAAACGATGAAGACCATCACCCCACTGCTCTACCAGAGCGGATACGTCACCATCAAGGACTACGACAAGGAGTCTATGCTGTACACCCTCGACATTCCGAATAAGGAAATAAAGATGGGACTGTACGAGAATCTGTTGCCATACTACCTTGACGGCAAGCATGCCCAGCAAGGCGGCGTAACCGTAGCAAGGATGGGTACTCTCATACGCAAGAAACGCATGGACGATGCACTGCAGCTGCTGCAGGACTTCCTGGGAACAGTGCCATACTGCAACGTCACCAACTACGAGGGACACTACCAGCAGATACTCTACATCATCTTCTCCTTGCTCACAGACTACGTGGTGGACGTGGAGGTGCATACACCAAGAGGCAGAGTGGACATCGTGGTGCTCACACGCACCGACCTATACATCATAGAACTGAAGCTAAACCAAAGCGCACAGGCGGCAATGCGACAGATAAACCTGAAGAACTACCGACAACGCTTCGCCCTCTCCGACAAGCCAATAACAAAGGTGGGCATCAACTTCGACTCCGCACAAGGAAACATCACCGACTGGGCCATTGAGGCATAGTAGGTGACGGACAATAAAAAGAAGCGGATTGAGTAGAAACAAAAAAACTCCCTTCAAGCAGACTTCTGTTTGAAGGGAGTTTTTTTCTACTTGACCCATTTGGCGAGCCAGTCGAAGAAGGTGCGCTGCCAGAGTATGGCGTTCTGGGGCTTGAGCACCCAGTGGTTCTCGTCGGGGAAGAGGAGCAGCTCGGCTGGGATGCCGCGCAGACGGGCTGCGGTGAATGCGCCGATGCTCTGCGTGAGGTTGAGACGGTAGTCCTTCTCACCGTGTATGCAGAGGATTGGGGTGTCCCACTTGTCGATGAAGCGGTGGGGGCTGTTGGCGTAGGTCGTCTTGATGTCGGCGGACTTGTCGGCGTTCCACGGTGCACCGCCTAGGTCATAGTTGTTGAACCACATCTCTTCGGTCTCGCTGTAGGAGGACTCGAGGTTGTAGTCACCGTCGTGGGCGATGAACGCCTTGAAGCGTTTCTCGTGGTGGCCGGCAAGGTAGTAAACGGAGTAGCCGCCGAAGCTGGCACCCACGCAACCAAGTCGGTCCTTGTCTACGTACGGGAGGTTGGCCACGGCATAGTCGATGCCGTCGAGGAGGTCCTGCATAGGCTCCCTGGTCCAACGGCCGCTGACGGCTGCCTTCCACTCCTGACCCATGCCCTGCACACCGCGACGGTTAGGCAGGACGACGACGTAGCCGTTGGCATTCATTATCTGAACGTTCCAACGGTAGCTCCAGAACTGGCTCATGGCTGACTGCGGACCGCCTTCGCAGAAGAGCAGCGTGGGGTATTTCTTAGTGGCATCGAAATGCGGCGGTAGGGCTATCCACACGAGCATCTTCTTGCCGTCCTTGGTGGTCGCCCAGTGCTTCTCCACCGTTCCGAAGGTCAGTTGGGAGAGGATGTGGTCGTTCTCCTTGGTAAGCTGTGTGGCTGCGCCCGTCTTGGGGTTGACGGCGTAGACGTCGTTGGGGGCCGTCATGCTGTGGCGCAGTGTTAGGATGGCGTTGCCCTTGTTGGCCGGGGAGATGCCGGCATAGTCGGCGCAGTCGTGGGTTATCTGCTTCACCTCGCCCTTTAGGTTGGTCTGGTAGATGTTAGCTGTGGCCTCGCAGACGCTGACGAAGGTGAGCGACTTGGAATCGGCGTTCCAGTAGAACTGGTCTACGTCGCCGTCGAGCTGCTCAGTGACGTATGTCTTCACGCCTGTCTTTACATTATAGACACAGAGGCGGTTGCGGTCGGACTCGTAACCTTCATGCTCCATGCTCTGCCATGCTATGTAGCGACCGTCGGGGGAGTACTGGGGATTGGTGTCGTAGCCCACGTTGTTCTTCAGGTTCTCGGGGGCGTTGACGGGCTGGTCCTTGGCACTCATCGTGGGGTCGAGGGCTGGGGCCACGTAGTCGGCGGGCTTGCAGATGTTGGTGGTGGTCTGCGTGTCTATATTATAAAGGTATATGTCGGAGTCGGTGGAGAGGGAGTACTGTAGTCCCTCCGCCTTGCGGCAGGTATAGGCTACGGTTCTCGAGTCGGGGCTCCAGCCCAGCTGCTCCGTGCCGCCGAAGGGTGCCATGGGGCATTCGTACGGCTCGTCCTTGAGGATGTCCGTGCCTTCGTCCACCTTGCCTTCTGCGTCCACATTGGCAAGGAAGGGGTGGGCGTTGGTCTCTACGTAGTGGTCCCAGTGGCGGTAGTTCATGTCGGTGATGACGAGGCCGCTGGTCTTGGGCAGGTCGGCGGGCTTCTCCTTTATCGTTCCGTGGTACGGGATGCTCTTGATGAGCACTACGCGCTGCTCGTCCGGCGAGAAGAGGAAGCCTTCTATCTCTATCTTGTCGTCGGTAAGCTGGCGGCGGTCTGTGCCGTCCAGTGCCATGCTCCACAGTTGCTTGTCGCGGATGAAGGCGATACGTTTGCCACCTTGTATCCAAGCGGCATCGTTCTCGCTCTTGTCATCGGCGGTGAGCTGGCGCACATCGCTGCCGTCAGCGTTCATGACATAGAGCACATTCTGCATCTTGTTGTCCTCCATACGGGCGTATGCCACCTGGTATACGATGTGCTTGCCGTCGGGCGATGCCGAAGCACTCTTCACATTGCCGAGGGCCTCGAGTGCCTCGGGTGTCATCAAGTCATTGTCAAGTTTTATCTCGTTCTTGGCAGGCGCACTGAGTGCCGCTGCCGCTACTACTGCTGTCATTATTGTCTTTATCATTTAGTACCTATTCATTATATCTCAACTAACAAATACATCAACGTATCTCAACTAACAAATACATCAACGTATCTCAACTAACAAACACATCAACATGGGCTGAAAGCCCTTCAACTACATAGCCCAGGGCAACGCCCTGGGTTTGTGTTTGGTTGTATATACGCGCCCTGTAAGGGCAAAAGTCCATAGTATGGTGATTAGTTTATGCACTTTTGCCCTTACAGGGCGGCGGTTGATGCCCCTTTGTACCCAGGGCGTTGCCCTGGGCTATGTAGTTATGCCCTTTCAGGGCGTACTTGCATAAATTTGCATATTTATTTTTTGAACATTACTTAATATTCAAAACTGCTGCCGCCGAGGAACTCTCGCAGGAGGCTGGTGGGCGGTATCTGGTTCTCTGGCATCGGCTTTATATAGCGCAGGAACTCGCGGAGGCGGTATGCTTCAGAATACTCGTCGCTGTTCTCCGGCACTTGTTCCAACAGTGGCTCCGCCTGGGTCTTTATGACTGCGAGCTCAAAGAGGATGGCGGTGTTTATCATGGCATCGGCATTCTCCTGGTATGGGAATATCCACTTGTTCTCTCCGGCGCGGACGGATGCCCAGCGGTGGAGGGTCTTCTGGGCCGATGTGCCGCGGTACTTGTGGTCGCGAATCATGCGACGGAGCAGACGGTTGTCGGTGGTGTGGATGTAGTTGTGGTCGTCGAGCATGATGGTGGTGAGGGCGGAGGCGTACACACGGTATATCTGCGAGTCGGGCACCTGGGTGAGGAGCGAGGGGTTAAGGGCGTGTATGCCCTCGATGACGAGCACCTCGTTGGGCTTCAGACGAAGCTTCTTGCCGCTCATCTCTGACTTGCCAGCCACGAAATTGTAGCGTGGCAGCTCCACCTCCTTGCCTTCGATGAGGTCGGAGAGGTTCTGGTTGAAGAGCTCGAGGTTGAGCGCATAGAGCGACTCGAAGTCGTACTCGCCGTTCTCGTCCTTGGGCGTTGCCTCGCGGTCGAGGAAGTAGTCGTCGAGGGAGATGCCGACGGGCCACATGCCATTGGTGATGAGCTGCACAGAGAGGCGCTTGCACGTCGTGGTCTTGCCGCTGGAGGACGGACCGGCGATGAGCACCACCTTTATATTATGGCGCGACTTGATGTCGTCAGCCACGCGCATGAGCTGCTTGTCCTGCAAGGCCTCGAAGACGTTTATCATGTCGTTGGAATGGCCGGTGAGGATGGCCTTGTTCAGGTCGCCCACGGTGCCTATGCCCATCTTCTCCTGCCAGTCGTGATACTGCTGGAACACCTCGAGCATCTTGTTCTGTTTGACGAACGGGGCGAGTTTTGTCGGCTCGCTGCGCTGTGGCACGCGGAGCAGCAGACCGTCAGTGAACATCTCCAGTCCGAAGGTGGAGAGCAGACCGGTGCGTGTGAGCACAGGACCGTAGTAGTTGTCCGAGTAGTCGTCGAGGGAGTAGAAGGTGGTGTACATCTCGCCAAGGCTCTTTATGAGGTTCACCTTAGACGTCTCGCCGCGCTCTTCGAGTCGCTTGATAACGTCCTCGGTGGGCTGCTGGTGGCGGTGGATGTGGTAGTCTGCAGCTATTATCTCCTGCATCTTCTGGCGTATGTCGTTGGCATCGTCGGGGGTGACATCGCGCCCAAGGAAGAGACGGCAGAAGTAGCCGTTGCAGACGGAGAACTCTATCTTGACGCGCGAGTCTGGGTACAAGTCATGCACAGCCTTGCAGAGCACCATGTAGAGTGTCTTGGTATAGGCGCGCATACCAGCCTCGGAGGTGATGTCGAGGAACTCCAGCGTCTTGTTGCCGAAGAGGCGGTAGTTAAGGCCCACTACGCGGTTGTTCACCTTCACCACCATCGGCGGCAAGGGCATATTGAGGTTAAGCAGGGGCAGCACGTCGGAAATCTTGCAGCCTATCTCGGCTTCTATCGTCTCGCCGTTATTACGGCAGCGCACATTGATGAGTTTCTTTTCCATGTATATCGTCTTTTGGTTATTCTTAATGTATATATAGCCGTCTCGCTATTCTTTGTGTAGGATAGTCCGTTGTTCGGATTTTCTTCTGCAAATATACGAATAATAAATGAAACGAAAAAGGCGCACCCGAAAAGGTGCGCCTTTTTAACCAATTTTTCATGCTTCCGTCACTTCTGAGGGGAAGCACCAGTTGTTGCGTCTACCTCCACTGGTACTGGCAGACACTTGAGCCACTCGGTGATGTTGTCGAGCATGCGGTTGTGGAAAGCGAACGTGTCGCGGAAACCGAAACCGTGACCGCCCTTCGGATAGGAATGCATCTCGCAGAATACCTTGTTCTTGCAGAGAGCTGCATAGTAGAGTGCAGCGTTGGTGGCTGGCGGCACTGCCTTGTCGTCGCTGGCAAGGAGGAGGAGCGTCGGCGGTGTGTCCTTGTCTATCTTCTTGTAGTTGGTCCACTCGGCGATGAGTTCCTTGTCCTGACAGTTCTCACCGAGAAAACGGTTGACAGAACCCTTGTGGGTCTGGTTAGCAATCATCGACACTACGGGGTAGAACAGTATGGCGAAGTTAGGCTTCACGTCTGGCGTGGCGTGTGTGGAGACGCTGGAGGCGAGGTGACCGCCGGCAGAGAAGCCCATGATGCCCACGTTGCGTGGGTTGACGTTCCACACCTTAGCAGAGTCACGCACGGTACGCATGGCGTTGTATGCGTCTGTCAATGGGATGTTGCGGTCGCCGTTTGGCATGCGGTACTTCAACACGATGTATGCAATGCCCTGGGCATTGAAGAACTCTGCCCAGTTGTGCCCCTCATTGTCCATGGACAGGTGGGTGTAGCCGCCGCCAGGGCAGTCAACAATGGCACGGCCGCCAGCTTTCTCGGCTGCGGAGGCAGAGGGGAGATATACGGTAAGTTCCGACTTTCCGTCAGTGGAATTCTTTAGAACGAATTTGCGGGCGGTACTCTGCGCACTTACGCAAACAGCGAGTGCTACCATGAATACCAAGGCAACAATTTTCTTCATAAGTTAGGGAAGGATGTTTAGGGTATAATATTAGATAGAATTTGTTGTCGTACGCGGATTCGAACCACGACAAACAGAACCAAAACCTGTTGTGCTACCGTTACACCATACGACAATACCAATATGTCAAAACACGCAAAAGAACGTTTTGCGTGTGCAAAGGTAATACTTTTTCTTTATTCCGCCAAATAAACGCAAGAAAAATATCCAAAACAAAAAGCCCAGGGCGTTGCCCTGGGCTATGGAGTGTTGGGCTTTAAGCCCGTTTAGTTAGCATTATTGTCAACACTGTTGGTGTACATCAACTACTTCACAGTGATGAGGAAGTAGTTCTTCTTACCGCGCTGTGCTACGATGTACTTGCCAGCGATGAGGTCGTCGGAGGTGATGGGGCGGTTCTGGTCTTCTAGCTTCTCCTTGTTGAGGGAAACGCCGCCTCCCTGCACCATCTTGCGCACTTCGCCCTTGGAAGGGAACACCTTGCAGTCGTCGGCGGTGAGAATCTCCACTGCTGGCTGACCGAGCTTGTCGGCAGAGATAGTGAAGTGGCCTACACCCTCGAAGATGTCGAGGAAGGTCTGCTCATCGAGCTTCTCCAGTGCATCCTTGGTGCTCTTGCCGAAGAGGATGCCGCTGGCTTCGATGGCTGTGTCGAGGTCCTCCTGAGAGTGTACCATGACGGTAACTTCCTGTGCGAGACGCTTCTGCAAGATGCGCTGACCTGGGTCCTGCTTGTGCTCTGCCACGAGACCGTCGATAGTCTCCTTGTCCAGAGAGGTGAATATCTTGATGTAGCGCTCTGCATCGTCGTCGCTGACGTTGAGCCAGAACTGGTAAAACTTGTAAGGAGAGGTGCGCTTGCGGTCGAGCCAGATGTTGCCGCTCTCTGTCTTACCGAACTTCTTGCCGTCGGCCTTAGTGATGAGCGGGCAGGTGATAGCGTATGCCTCAGCCTCGTTGCCGAGGGTACGGCGGATGAGCTCAGTACCGGTAGTCATGTTGCCCCACTGGTCGTTGCCGCCCAGCTGCATCTTGCAGCCCTTGGTCTCATAGAGGTGGAGGAAGTCGTAGCCCTGGAGGAGCTGGTAGGTGAACTCGGTGAACGAGAGACCGTCGCGGGCAGTACCGTTAAGGCGCTGCTGCACCGACTCCTTCGCCATCATGTAGTTGACGGTGATGTGCTTGCCTACGGTGCGTGCGAAGTCGAGGAAGGTGAAGTCCTTCATCCAGTCGTAGTTGTTCACCATCTCGGCAGCATTGCCGCCAGTAGCGTTAAAGTCGAGGAACTTTGCCACCTGTGCCTTGATGCACTCCTGGTTGTGGTAAAGTGTCTCGGCATCGAGGAGGTTACGCTCCTGCGACTTGCCCGAGGGGTCACCTATCATACCCGTAGCACCGCCGACGAGGATGATTGGCTTGTGTCCGCAGCTCTGGAGATGACGGAGCATCATGATGCCGCAGAGGTGTCCTATATGGAGGGAATCGGCCGTAGGGTCGGTTCCGAGATATGCAGTGACCATCTCCTTCTGGAGAAGTTCTTCTACGCCCGGCATCACCTGTGCGAGCATGCCGCGCCACTTGAGTTCTTCAATGAAGTTCTTCATCGTTGTATATTGTTTTCAGTTATTTCTTTATTATGATAATACAGACTGCGCCTAATATGCTATAAGCTACAGCCAGCGCCTAAGGCACGGGGTCGTACCCTTGTCCTCCCCAGGGATGGCAACGGCAGATGCGCTTTATGGCCAGCCACGTTCCTTTTATCGGTCCGTGCTTTATCAGTGCCTGCCTTGCGTACTCGGAGCACGTCGGGGTGAAGCGGCATGCCGGCGGAGTAAACGGCGAGATGCAACGCTGATAGAATGCTATCGGTATCAAGAGCAGGAACACTGCCACCTTCTTTATTATATCTAGCATCGCTTACTTTATTATCAAGCGTTACATACATCAAGTATATTAAAGCATTACCTAGACCAAGCGTTACTCACTCTGTGCAGTCTCTAAGTCGCAGTCCTATTCCTTCGCCTCAGCCTCGGCATCCTTAACCCGCAGTTCTTCGCTTACTCTTCCCAGCAGTGTGTGTAGCTTTGCCGCCACGGTCTCCTGAGAGCGGTGGTGTGAGTCCACCCATAGGACAGCGAGGAGTGCATGCTTGCCCTCCGGCAACTTCAGGGCAGCGCGACCGTTACGGTAGGCTTCGCGCACCAGTCGCTTCACGCGGTTGCGGTCCACGGCATGCTTGAAGTAGCGCTTGGGGACGGAGATGAGAAGTTGGTTCTCCCCCACCCCTTCCTCTATCCTGTACACCAGTCTCATCGGGTATGCGGAGAAGGACTTGTTGGCCCCCTGCTCAAAGAGGCGGTCTATCAAGTACTTGCTGCACAGCTTCTGCGACTTGGGGAAGGCATTGGGATGCTTCAACAGCCTCTGTGACTCGGGAAAAGCATTGGGATGTTTCATCATCGGGAGTGTGTGAGTATTCTCTTAGTCCTCCTGCTCCTGCAGGTAGTGGCGCAGCGCACCGGTCATGGACGGGTAACGCTCGGTAGGTGCCTCGAAGTCGAGGTTCAGACCAGCATCGCGTACAGCCTTAGCTGTTGAAGGACCGAAGGTACCAATTTGTATGTCGCCTGACTTTATGTCTGGGAATATCTCCTGCAGTGCCTTTACGCCTGAGGGAGAGAAGAAAAGAGCCAGGTCATAGTCGAAATTGGCCTTTTCCTCTGGAGTAAAGTCGTTTGTCACGGTGCGGTACATGACGCACTCCTTGTGGTTCAGTCCCTTGGAGTCGAGCAACTGTGTGATGGAGTCGTTGGACACGTCGCTCAGCGGCACGAGGTAGCGCTCGTTCTTGTGCTTCACCATCTGAGGGATGAGGTCGTCAATCTTGCCTGTCTCACCGAAGAATATCTTGCGCTTGCGGTACTGGGTATACTTCTGGATATACAGTGCTATGGTCTCGGTGACGCAGAAATACTTCAGCGTCTCGGGGATGTTGACGCGAAGCTCCTTTGCAAGTTCGAAGAAATGCTGGATAGCGTGGCGCGAAGTGAATACAATCGCCGTATAGTCGGAGATGTTGACTTTCTGCTGTCTGAACTCCGGGGATGACAGTCCTTCCACCTTGATGAAGGGGCGGAACACGAGCTCCACATTGAAGTCATTAGCAATGTTGTAATAAGGCGATTTTTCGCTTGAGGGTTTTGGTTGTGAAACCAGAATCTTTTTTACCATCGTATTTTCCTAAATTTATCTTCTAACTATGTCTTTTTTCGCAAATGTAACCAGAATGTTATTGCCCTATCGGTACGGGCGTCAATGTCGTAGCGTAGTACGTGAGTGCGCCTACCAGAAGTGCCAGCGGCACTATCTCGTGTAGGCATAAGTACGAGAGGAAGCGCAGCGGCTTTCTTTTCTTCCGCATAAGGTTCTGCATCTTGCACAGTTCGATGAACTTCAGCAGGACGAGCACCGCCAGTCCGCTCATTGCCGTCCACTGCATGTCCAGTCCGAAGTATATGTGCAGCAATGCTATCGGCAAGAGCAACAGTCCTGTAAACGCTGCATGGAACAACGCCTCCACACGTGCCAGATTGCGCTTTTCCTTATCTATCAGCAACCGCTGCGTCAGCAGCCAAATCAGCGACTTGAGCAATAGGTATGCCATAACAGCTCCTACCACCACGCCTGCCACCGTATAGTCCTCCTGCGTTATCTCCTCCGTATCGCTGCTTGCAGCATTGTACACCGACAGGGCGTACAAGCCTATTGCCACGACACCGTCGAAACAGAGGAACAGCTGGTAGCCTATCTCGTTGCTCGTCTCGCGAAGCAAGGCCGAATCCGTGCGGGGCACCCTAAACATATTATTCAAGTGAAAGGCCAGGAAGCGCAACGAGCGCGACACCGTCAGCAACGTCATGCTGATGCAGAATATCACCGCCAAGGCAACGACATTGTCCGTTGCCAACTGCTGCGGAACGATATCCCCCGAGTAGCCTGGCCTGTGCACCGGCTCCCCTTCGTGCCATGCTATTCTGTCGGAGAAGAACGAGCCGTAGAGGTACTCCTTGCGCAACGAGTCCAGGTTCACGGGCTTCACCTCCGCAGTAGGAGTTTCTTCTTCCTGTTTCGCCGGAAGAAGCATCATCCTCCCCACAGCGGCACTGTCGACGCTGGCGGCCGACGTTGTTTCCACGTGGCTACTATCCGGAGCCGCCACCGTCATCGGTGACGGCTCTACGGTATGCTGTATGGAATCGTTAGGCATCATTCCCTTTGGATAGAGACGCCGACATTAGCAGCCGAACGCCTCCTTGAACTTTTCTACCATATCGAGCTTCTCCCATGTGAAGAGCTCCACTTCTATTTCCTTCGTCGGGTGATAAGCCGACGTGAATACCTTCTTCACGGTCTTCGGCATGCGACCTGTATGACCGTAGGCTGCCGTCTCAAGGTACATTGGCTGGCGCAGCTTCAACGCATCTTCTATAGCCTTCGGGCGGAAGTCGAACAGCGTCTTCAGCTTTGCAGCTATCTCGCCGTCGGTCAGCTTCACGTTGCTCTTGCCGTAGGTGTTTACGTAGATGCTGACAGGCTCTGCCACGCCAATGGCATAGCTCAGCTGCACGAGTACTTCGTCTGCCACGCCGGCTGCCACGAGGTTCTTTGCCACGTAACGCGCAGCGTATGCTGCAGAGCGGTCAACCTTAGAGGGGTCCTTTCCAGAGAAAGCACCGCCACCGTGTGCACCCTTGCCGCCGTAGGTGTCTACGATAATCTTGCGACCAGTCAGACCGGTGTCGCCGTGAGGACCGCCGATAACGAACTTGCCCGTAGGGTTCACAAAGTACTTTATATCCTCATTGAAGAGGTCGAGCACCTTCTGCTCCTTTATCTGCTCCTTCACGCGTGGGATGAGGATGTTGATGACGTCATCCTTGATGCGTGCAAGCATCGGAGCGTCCTCGTCAAACTCGTCGTGCTGGGTGCTCACTACTATAGTGTCAATGCGTACCGGTGTGCCGTTGTCGTCGTACTCCACCGTCACCTGCGACTTGGAGTCCGGACGGAGGTAGGTCATCACCTTACCCTCCTTGCGTATCTCCGCCAGGGTCTTCATGACAAGGTGAGAGAGGTCGAGAGAAACGGGGATGAAGCGGTCGGTCTCGTTTGTGGCATAGCCGAACATCATGCCCTGGTCGCCGGCGCCCTGCGCCATCTCGTCCTCGCGGCTAACGCCCTGGTTGATGTCAGAGCTCTGCTCGTGGATGGCAGAGAGAATGCCGCACGAGTTACCGTCGAACTGATACTCCGACTTCGTGTAGCCAATCTTGTTTATCGTCTTGCGAGCTACAGTCTGCAAGTCGATGTACGCCTCAGAGCGCACCTCACCCATGAGGACCACCTGACCGGTAGTCACAAACGACTCGATGGCGCAGTGTGACTTCTCGTCGTAAGCCAAGAACTGGTCAAGCAAAGCGTCGCTAATCTGGTCAGCCACTTTGTCTGGGTGGCCTTCCGAAACTGATTCTGATGTAAACAGGTACATATATGAATAATTAGGTTGTGTGGAGTGAGGGTCTCCTGTATATTATATAATAAGGTGTAAAGATAAAATCCCGCAGAAGCGATTGTCATCGACTCTTGCGGGATTAGGCATTTCAATTTCTTGTTGCGAAGCAATTTTAGATTACTTACGCAGACCGAGAGCCTTGACAATAGCACGATAACGTGTGATGTCACGGTCGTAGAGGTAGTCAAGAAGCGCACGACGCTTACCAACGAGCTGAGTCAAGCTACGAGCAGTCTTGTAGTCCTTGTGGTTAGCCTTCAGGTGCTCTGTGAGGTGCTTGATGCGGTAAGAGAAAAGTGCAATCTGGCTCTCTGCAGAACCTGTGTCAGTTGCTGACTTACCATACTGACCGAAAATCTCAGTCTTCTTAGTCTGATCTAAGTACATTGTCTTAAATGTGAGTGGTCTTTTATTACTGTAATTACATCCAACAAATGCGGAGGCGCACGACCACAAATCACGCCGACATCCTATGAATGCAGCCCAGCTTTTTGCTAAGCGGGTGCAAAGGTACTACTTTTTTATTGATTACTAGTAAGTTCCACCAAACAAAAATACAAATGTTAAGAAAGTTTAACTAAAGCAGCCGCATTAGTCGCTATCGCACCTTAAACAAATCGTCCAAGACTCCGCCTTCATCCTTGCTGTAGTTTGAACCTTAATAAAAACTAAATTCTGAAGATAATGCATCCAGAATTTGCCTCAAGTACAGAAAATGTGTAAATTTGCACAAAATAGATATCAAAAATGTGTAAAGACTCACATTTTCGACACTTGAAACACTTAAAGCCGTAAAAAATGTTTGACAGGGAAATTATCACAGAGCTCAAGAAATGGCAAATGAAAGAGGACAGAAAGCCTCTCATCATGCTTGGGGCAAGACAGGTTGGCAAGACATCTGTACTGAAGCGATTTGGCAAAGAATGCTTTGAGCATTGCGCTTATTTCAGCCTTGACGAAGAAAATGGCGTATGCGATATTTTCCGCAAGACCAAAAAGCCAATACAGGTCATAGAACAGCTATCCTTTTTGACAGACGCACCCATTATACCAAGCAAGACACTGTTGATACTGGACGAGATACAGGAATGTCCAGAAGCTATCGCTGCCATGAAATATTTCTGTGAGCAAGCGCCGGAATACGCAGTGGCATGCGCTGGTTCCCTGTTGGGATTGGCTTTTGGCCATGAGGGATTCTCCTTTCCAGTGGGCAAGGTAGACCATTTGGAAATGTATCCTGTCACATTCTCTGAATTTTTGAAGCAAAAGGATGCGACTCTCTATCGATACTACCAGTCCATCAAGAGCTTTGCCCCCATCCCCGATGTGTTCTTCGAGCGACTCTCCCAAGCCTTCACGGCGTATAGGATATCCGGTGGTATGCCGGAGGCTGCCCTAAAGATGCTGTCCTTGGATAAGACTGGCGCGGAGACGGTGCTTAGCAACATTCTCAAGGACTATGCCTTTGATTTCATAAAGCATGCCACACCACAGCTTGCCAACCGAATCTCCCATATTTGGAACTCCTTACCCTCCCAGCTCGCCAAGGAGAACCGCAAATTTATCTACCAGTTGGTACGCCCAGGAGCAAGGGCCCGCGAATACGAGGATGCACTAATCTGGCTTAAAAATGCAGGGCTGCTATACAAAGTAAGTCTTTGCGCCACGCCCCAAGTGCCTCTAAAGTCGTACGAGGACCTCAGCATCTTCAAGATATATTGCCTTGACATCGGTTTGCTTCGCGTATTGGCCGAGTTGGATGCAGACATCTACCTTAACGACAATACCGGCTTCAAAGAGTTCAAGGGTGCCTTGGCGGAGAACTATGTCCTCCAAAGTCTCATCGCACAAGGCATCAACTGTTCACGCTATTGGGCTTCAGGCAACAAGGCCGAAGTAGAATTCATCATCCAGCACGCATCACGGGTGATTCCAATAGAGGTAAAGTCAGGCACCAGCATCACGGGCAGGAGCTTGATAGAATACAACAAGAAGTATTCTCCGGAACTGCGCATTCGTTTTTCAATGCTCAACTTGAAGAAAGACGACAACTTCATCAACCTCCCATTGTTTCTTGCAGACAAGACGAAGGAATTGGTTTACTACACCAGCCACGGGCTGACGGATATATAGAAAAAGGGAAATGTGCCCATAATGAAAAGATATGACAGCAGACGAGATAAAAGACATGATGCTCTACGGGGAGCGCATAAACATAGAATATAAGGAAGCCACTAACGAGCTGCCCAAATCGGTATGGGAAACCTATTCTTCTTTCGCCAACACTATTGGCGGAACGATTGTACTTGGCATAAAGGAACACCGCAACCAATCTATGGAAGAAGGGCGCTTTGAGGTGACGGGTGTCAATGATACTGACAAGATGTTGAAGACATTTTGGGACACGGTAAACAGCGACAAGGTGAGCCGCAATATCCTCATGGAAGACAACGTGGAATGTGTTGACTATGAAGGGAAGCACATCATAGCCATACATGTTCCGATGGCTAACTATACCATGCGCCCTATCTATATCAACAAGAACTTGATAGGAGGTTCCTATAAGCGTAACTTTGAAGGCGACTATCACTGTACGGATGAGGAAGTAAAGTCTATGCTGCGTGATGCCAACGAGAACGGCAATGATGGCACTCTGGTGGAAAATTACGACATGAACGATATAGACATGCCGACCCTGCGCGCTTACCGCAATCGGTTTGAGGTGAGAAACGTGGACCATGCGTTCAACCAGCTCGATGACAAAGAATTTCTCAGGAATATGGGTGGCTATGTTTACGACCGTAGCACACATCGTGAAGGCTTGACCATTGCGGGACTGATGATGTTCGGCAAGGGGCTACCCGTCCGTGACCGTTTTGACAATATACGAATGGACTATATCGACAAGACCGACTTGGAGGGAGACAGCCGTTGGAGCGACCGCCTGACATACGACGGCACATGGGAAAACAATCTCTACAACTTCTTCATGCGGGTTATCGCCAAACTCACGCAGGACTTGAAACGCCCGTTCAAGCTGGAAGGCATGGAGCGCATAGACGATACTCCCATACATAAAGCTGTTCGCGAAGCCTTGACCAACATGATTATCCACGCTGACCTGCTCATCACAGGTGTGCTCAAGATAGAGAAATACGAGAAAGAGTTCCTCTTCTCTAACCCGGGGTCGCTCAAACTGCCGATGGAGGACATCATGCACGGTGGCAATTCCAAGGCCAGGAACCCAAGAATACAAAATATGCTGCGTATGATAGGCTACGGAGAAAACATAGGCAGCGGTTACCCAACCATCCTGAAGGCATGGAAGGAACAGAACTGGCGCAAACCTATCTTGATAGACAGGACCGAACTGCGTCAAGTGGATCTTACATTGCCTATGGTAAGCCTGTTGCCTGCATCAACACTGACGGAGATGATGAGATATTATGGTGAGGATACCTATGGTTGCCTTACCGCCAACGAGCAGCAGGTGATGGCTTACGCGTGGAATGGAGACAGCGTAAGCAATATGGAACTGCAGCAGATGCTTGGAATGAACCCTCTGGAAATAGGTAAGTTGCTACACAATATGGTTGCCAAACTGCTACTTAACCAAGAAAGCAAGAACCGCTGGACTACATACACCATAAACAAAGGAAACACTTCAGAACAAGGAGGTGAGGTAAAGAGTGAGGTTATAGGTGATACTCAAGGTGATACTCAAGGTGATACTCAAGGTGATACTCAAGGTCGAGACTTGGATGAATGGATAGAATATAAAGTCACCGAAAATCCTAAAATAACAACCGAAGAATTGGCTCATTTATCATCAAAAAGCATTATAACCATCAAGCGTCATATCGCCAAAATGCCTCATATTGAGTATGTAGGTAGTGGCTATAGTGGCCATTGGGAGGTAAAGTAGACTTTTATATATCAGATTGATAAGCAACAAAAAAAAGAGCCTCGGGAGATTGCTGTCCCGAGGCTCTTTTAGTTTGCATCTTGTCTACTATTAGTCAAAATCAATGTCGTCGTCTGACAGGTCCATCATCATCTTTGGCCTGCCATCGCCACCAACCGGCAGTGTAGAAGCTGCCAGTAAGGTGTCCGCTTTTATTTCCACCACATTTGTCTGCGGTGCATTATAGTACTTCTTCATAGTTTCTCTTAATTTTTACTGTTTTACCACTTTTATTACCCTGCCGTCGGCAGTCTTCACGATGTTCACGCCCTGCGTCATCTGACTCTTGCGTACACCGTTCAGGTCATAGTAAGCGTCGGCGCTGTCGTCTGCAGACTTTACGCTGCTGATGCCAGTGATTGTACAGTCGCCACCTTCCACGATAGACACGCACGATGGTGCTACGTTGGCTGCCGCCTGACCATACTGCGACTCTCGCGGCGTCATCTTCATTGCCCATCGCATAGCCTGCAGCGGCTCCGTCGTGGTGT
>CAVAHD010000036.1:0-26959 GCA_963588475.1 Oscillospiraceae bacterium
CTCAGCAGAGTGAGCAGCTATCTCAGCAGAGTGAACAGCTATCTCAGCAGAGTGAACAGCTATCTCAGCAGAGTGAACAGATAAAGGCTATGGCACTGGCGATGCTGAATAATGGTCTGAGTATGGATGTAATAGCCGGAGCTCTGAATAAGAGTACAGAGGAAGTGGAAAAGTTACTGCGGCAATAGACCAAGCCGTACAACAAATTCGCAACAACTACATAGCCCAGGGCAACCGCCCTGGGTTTTTGTTTGCATGTATCTACGCAGCCTCCCGCCCTTAGACTTTTGGTAAACTACTACATTATTTGCGACATTACTGCAATTTAATAGATATTTGCAGTTGTTTAAAGTTTTTTATGAGTACTTTTGCTGCCATAAGACGGCGTGCGCAGCGCCGTGGTTTGCATTATTCTAACCTAATTGGAAATTAACTAATTACTAACTAAAACGTAATAACTTATGAATTATTCTTTACTCAAGTCTTCTTTCCTCGCTGCAGCGCTTTGCTGTGTCAGCACGGTAGAAACCTATGGCGCTGATGTTGCCAAGTTCTCATTTGACAGTGCTAGCGACCCTACGCTTACCCTTGACGGCTCAAACGGTGACAGAGGAACTGCCAACTATGACTACAACTTAAATGGCAACACCTTCCTCAATGTATGGGGAGAAAACAACTTCAACGGTTCTAAGGTTGTGACACTTACGTCGGACAACCTCGTAGCAGACGAGGTCGAATGGACTCTTGAATTTGATTGGGCTGGATACTCTGGCTGTAACGGAAAAGCCGGCTATACACAGATAAGGGACATTGACGGCAATACTATTTTGTCGTTCGATGACGCGGCAGCTTGGGGCTCGACTTTTACCATTTCTGCAGGCGGCACATTGTCTTGCTATCCATGCAATAAGAGTACTCGTATATCAGCTAAAACAGGTAGCGTTTTGACCGCTGAATACTGGCACCATGTAAAGGTAGTTGGAAATGCTACTGGCGTAAAGCTCTACGTTCAGGACTACGCTGCAGACGGCACGCTGAACTCTGCCTACACTATCGACGGAGCTACGGTAAGCGCCAGCAATGCTTCGCCGGCTTCTATCGCTTTACG
The DNA here is from genome assembly GCA_963588475.1 of Oscillospiraceae bacterium. Taxonomy (GTDB): domain Bacteria; phylum Bacteroidota; class Bacteroidia; order Bacteroidales; family Bacteroidaceae; genus Prevotella. The sequence goes on from CAVAHD010000036.1 coordinate 1,109, forward strand.
TCCAGGCTCTTGCGGCTCTGTAGCCATCAACGACCTCGTACTGTCTAAGGAGACAAAGGAAATATCCACTGTCGACTATACTGTAAAGTTCGTATGTGGTGATAAGGAAGTAAAGGCTTCCGAGACCAGAAAGGGTATCGGCGGTGAGGCTGTTGCACTCAACGCAGCAGACAAGGATGCCTTCCTTAGTACTGACAATATCAAGTACTACTACGTTAGCGACGACGCAGCTACCATAACACCAAATGCTGACGGTTCTTCCGTTGTTACTGTTACCTATCGTCAGGCTTACGAGTACAAGTATGCCGTAGAGAGCAACCTGGGCACAACGGTGGCTGCTGGCTCTAGCATTGAGGGCGAGTCTGTAAAGGTAGGTTATCCACACTACATCCTCCAGGACGGCACTCTGTACTCTAAGGGTGCAACAAACAAGGAGTACAGCGTTTCCTTCACTCCTGACGCAGACGGCTATACCTACACACTGGACGGCTATGCAGAGTCTACAAGCGATGTAGTATACTACTCTGAGGCAGAGGACATCGAGGGTCTCACCGTCAACACCTACGGCAACGTGGCTGTACGTGCCTCTAAGGCTCTTGCCGCTCTTGCTGCTGAGGATACAAAGATTACTACCCTCCCTGCAGGCAAATACGTTATCCACGCTGGTGTATTCTCAAGTTCTTCTAACCCAAGCTACACCATTAAGATTAAGGTAGGCGAGGAGACTCTTGAGGCTCCTGTAGCTACAGTGAACGCTTCTGAGGTTGCTCTGACAGAGGTTGAACTGAAAGAGGAGACTGACGTTACACTGCTGGCAGAGGGCATGGACAAGAACTGTCTGCTCGACTACATCTACATCGTGAAGACTGGCGTCGTAACCGCTATCAATGGCGTTGCTGAGACTGCTGGTGCTGCTGATGACGCTATCTACACCATCAATGGTATGAAGGTGGAGAAGGCTGAGAAGGGTATCTACATCATCAATGGTAAGAAGTACATCAAGTAATTGAGACTTACATATACAAAACAAAAAAATAACCTGTGCAGAACTCTGCACAGGTTATTTTATTTATCTAGCTATGAACTTCTTGCCGTTGCAGATGTAGAGCTGTCCGGGGATGGTTGACTCTACCTGCATGCCGCTGAGGTTGTATATCTTGCCGTCGGCGACGGGGACGGTGGCGGTGTGCACTTCGCTGATGCCGGTGGCTATCTTCTCGTAGGTGAAGGTTACACGTGCCATTATCTGCTTGTTCTTGCCGTTGGCATCCACGTCGGAGGTGGTGATGTTTGAGTTGTCGAAGGCCAGCTGGATGCTCTTTGTGGCGTCGATGCCGCTTACGGTCGCTGTGGCTGGGGACTGTCCCTTCGTGCCTCCGGGGAGGGTCTTCGTGGCTGTGAGCACTGAGCTGTCGCTGCCGTCAACGTATACGCCGGTGAGGTAGATGGAGCGGTCGGCAGTAGAGGACGAGTTGTTGCTGTAGCCCTCCAGGGTGATGGCTGTGATGCGGTAGCCGGCGTTGACGGAGAAGGTGACGGTGTTGTCGTTGTTGCCGGTGCGCACCTTGATGTATCCGTTTGATGAGGAAGCCGTTATCTCGCCGTTTTCACCTGCGGTGTAGCAGGTGCCCTTTACGGTGCCCTTGTCTGCGGACGGTGTCTTCAGCTCCTCTGTGCCGTTGGTCTTCTCCTCTTCAGCAGGTGCTTCGGGGGCGTGGCTCTTAGTCTGTGTGACGTAGGTGGAGCCGCTGACGCCGAGGTAGTCGGGGAGGTAGTAGCCGAGGTGTGGGGGCTGGTTGTAGGAGGAGTTCTGCCATACTATGCCCATGCGGTAGATGTGGTCCTCCATGAGGCACGGCACCTTGTAGTTGGTGGGCTCCGGTGTGGAGAATATCATGATTTTGCACGTGGGGGACGAGTAGTCGTCCTCGTGCTGGAACATGATGATCTCCTCGCGCCAGTCGCCCATGAGGTCGGCCTGCAGGCAGGGGGTAGCCTTCGTGGTATTGCAGGCGTCGGGGTGTCCGTAGTCTGCGAAGGTCTGGAAGGTGGCAATGCTCTTGGTGGCCGTGTTGTAGTTCTGTATGCTCGGTGCGTAGGTGCCGTTGCCGCTGTTGTAGTGTCCGTCGAAGGTCTGGTCGTAGGGGTCTCCGGTCCAGTAGATGCGGAAGTTGGTGTCTGGCTTCTTTGAGAATACCGACTTTCCCGTGGCGCAGTCGTACATGTTTCCGTCTGCTGAGGACCAGAACTCGTAGCCGCGGTTGGAGGGTATGAAGTCGGCTGCCAGTCCGCGGCCGTTGTCGCTGCCGCTTGTCGCCTTGCAGATGATTTCTCCCGTGGCGGCGTCGTGCACGTCGTATCCGTATCCGCTTGCCTTTTCCTCGTGTGGCATCATTACCTCCAGGCCGGGTCTGTCTGGGCAGAGGTCTGCCAGGTGTATGGCGTCGCCGTGTCCCATGCCGGTGGCGCAGAGCAGCTTGCCGTCGTGTGCTATGGTGGCTGAGCCTATGCAGATGTCGTCGTATCCGTCGCTGTTGACGTCGCCTACGGAGATGCCGTGCACGCCCTGTCCGTAGCTGGATGTTCCGGTGCCCGAGCTAAGCTCCTTGCCGTTGGCGTCCACTGTCTGCCACTTTCCGCTCAGCCCCTTGTGGAGCCATCGTGTGGAGAGCTTGGTGCCGTCCCAGTCGACGGCCCAGAGGTAGCAGCTCGTGTAGTATCCGCGCTGGAAGATGGCGGTGGGCAGCTTGTCGAGACCGTCCAGATAGGCTGCGCAGGCGTTGAAGCGCTCGGCGCGGTTGCAGCTGCTGTCGCCGAAGTATGAGTTGGCCGTCGTGGCTGCCGTGGGGAAGTCCACTCCGGTGCGGCTCGGGGAGTACCAGATGGTGTGCATGGCCTCGCCCGTCTCGCCGTTGAAGACGGTGAGCAGCTCTTCGCCGCCAGTGACGCGGCCCTTGCTGTTGACGTACTCCTTGGTATTGTTGATGGCCTTGATGGTGGCGTCGCCAGCCTCAGAGACGTATTTGCCCTTGCCGTCGGTGGAGCCGTTGGCGGTCTTGCAGACCAGCTCCGCCTTGCCGTCGCCGTCGAGGTCGTAGACCACCATCTGCGTGGTGTGGTTGCCGGAGCGTATGTTGATGCCGAGGTTTATGTCCTTCTCCCAGAGCGGCGTGCCGTCCATGCGGTATGCGCTGATGATGACGGGCGAGGCGTAGCCGTCCTTGCCGCTGTCGCGCTGGTTGTCGGGCAGCCATTTGAGGATGAGCTCGTAGTTGCCGTCGCCGTCGAGGTCGCCCACGGCCATGTCGTCGGGGCGGTAGCGTCCGGTGGTGTTTCCGCTCTTGATGGCGGCGGGTCGCTTGACGTCGAAGCTGGTGAACATGTTGCTCCACGCCGTCGTCTCGCTCGCTTCTCCGGCAGAGGAGACGATGCGGTAGGTGTCGCCGGCCGATCCTTTGGCATCGAGGTAGTTAGTCACTTTGGAGATGGCGCTGGCCACCTTCGTGCCGTTGCGGTAGACGTCGAACGTCAGTCCGCTGGGGTCTGCCGTCAGGCTGCGCCATGACACGAGTATGCCTTGGCTGGTCTTCACGGCTACGGGGGCGCGGTTGAGCTTCTCCTTTACCTGTTGCGCCGTAGCGGTGGACAGGGACATTGCCGCCAGGGTGGCAGCAAACAAAAGGTTTCGTTTCATTTGTTTTAGTTTCAGTTAGAGTATTGTAGTTTTCTTATAAGCGTATTGGATAAAGACGTCGTATTAATATAAGGTATGTGCAATAATAGTGGCAAAAGTAGTAAGAAAAAGGGAAACTGGCAAACTTCTCGCGCATATTTTGCCATAAGATGCTCTCAATCCGGGATAAAAGCTTACCTTTGCAAGCGTGAAACTTTAATTCACAATGCAGAATGCAGAATTCATAATTGTCGTCTGGATAATTTCTGTTCATTCATGCTAAGCCCAATTATGCATTAAGAATTATGCATTAAGAATTATGAATTATGAATTAAAAAACTACTTGTTATGATGAAGAAAGACCTGACCGGCAGCCTCCTGCTGCTCCTCCTTACCGTCCTCAGCCTTGCCTGCTACGGCAAGGGAAACCCCGTGCTGCCCGGCTTCCACGCCGACCCGGAGATACTCTACTCCCACCAGACGGGACGCTACTACATCTATTCCACCACGGACGGCGCGCCCAACTGGGGCGGCGACAAGTACTACGTCTACTCGTCGGCAAACCTTAAGAAGTGGAAGGAGGAAGGCATAGCCCTCGACGCTTCCACCGACCAGATACCATGGGCCAACGGCTACCTCTGGGCCCCCGCCGCCGTGGAGGTGAAGCAGCCCGACGGCACGTACAAGTACTACCTATACTTCAGCGCACGCCCCAACGACAACGGCCGCAAGCAGATGGGCGTCGCCGTGGCCGACTCGCCCACCGGGCCCTTCGTGGACCTCGGCAAGCCGCTGCTGGCCAAGAACCACCCCGGCTGCCGCGGACAGCTCATCGACGTGGATGTCTTCGTAGACCCCGTCAGCGGAAAGCCATACCTCTACTGGGGCAACAGCTTCATGGCCGGGGCAGAACTGGAGCCTAGCATGACGAAGATAAAGGACGAGACCGTCACCGTGATGACCCCACAGGGCGGCACGCTAAAGGACTACGCCTACCGCGAGGCTCCGTACGTCTTCTACCGCAAGGGAACGTACTACTTCATGTGGTCGGTGGACGACACGCGATCGCCAAACTACCACGTGGCATACGGCACGGCAAAGTCGCCACTGGGTCCCATCGAGGTGGCCAAGGACCCCATAGTGCTCCAGCAGGACCCCAAGAACGAGATATACGGCACGGCGCACAACTCAGTCATCCAGGTGCCCGGGACGGACAAGTGGTACATCGTCTACCACCGCATCAACAAGGACTACCTCGAGAACTTCCCCGGCATACACCGCGAGGTGTGCATAGACCGACTGGAGTTCAACGCCGACGGCACCATAAAGCAGGTTGTACCCACGAAATAAGACCGAGTGCCATTCTTGCTACGAAACGGCAACATTTGACACTAAATCTACAAAAAGTACCATATTTGTTTGTAAAGTGTAAAAAAAATACTACCTTTGCAAACAAAACCTAAAAGTGGTACTTTTAATTTAATGTATAAGCTTATGAATATTATGAAGAGAAACTGTGGAACTGCCTTCCTGTCGGCCGTGCTGATGGCGGGTGGGTTCCTGTTGACTGGTTGCACAAACAGCGACTACGACTTCAACCAAGTCGACGGCACGATGGGATTTGGCGGAGAACTGACACTCCCCACCAGCAACACCATGAATATCCCGCTTAAGGATATTCTGAAACTAAAGGAGGACGGTGTTGTCCAGATAGCCCCCGTGGACAGCTCCTATGTATTTAGTAAGGACGGCGAGCAGACCAACCCCGCACATCCGAAAATCAACCAGATTCTCATATCGAAGAGCCAGGCCCATGAAGAGAATATCACCCTCAGCTTGTCTGGCGCAGCCACCAGAGCCACTACCACTACTCCGCTGAAGGGCGAGGGCGACATATTCACTTTCGAGTACTCCGGCACGAAGCCAGCGGACGTGGAGGAGCTGAAGCACGCAGACATCAACTGCAACATCACTCTGAACTCTTACCTCACGGGAATCAGCTCCATAACGTCCAAACTGGACAAGGTCGTGCTGACGTTCCCAGAGTATATGGAGATAGAATGCACGCAGGGAGAGCTGAATGGCAACGTCATCACACTGCAGAACGTATCGACAAGCAGCAAGCTTAGCCTTAGCGTAAAGATAAAGGGTCTGGACTTCTCAAAGACAGGAGGCCTGGCCATAAGCGGACAGAGCATCACCATGAACGGCAAAGTGCACATGCTTGTAGAGACTAGCTCGTACAACACGTCGGCCACCAGCACGTCAGGCACGATATCTAACAATATATCGATGGACAACATCACCGTGACGAGCGCAACGGGACGCTTCAACCCAAACATTAACCTCGCTGACCTCGGACGCGTAAGCATCACGGGAGTACCCGACTTCCTCAGCGGCGACAACGTAAAGGTGGACCTCTACAACCCCATCATCAAGTTGCAGGTTACCAGCGACATGCCGATAGGCGGCGTGCTGGGCGGCACGCTCACCAGCACCAAGAACGGCAGCACCACGGCCACTGTAAGGTTCAGCGGCATCAACATCGGGGCAGACCGAACCACCAACGTTTACATCTGCCGCAAGGACGATGAGACGATACCCGAGAGCGTCGATGTGAAGGAAGTGCCCGAACTCTCCACAATCATAGAGAAGATACCGGACTACATCACCTTCAACGGCACCGCCAGGGCTGACGCCAGCAAGGAGGGCACCTTCAAGCTGGGACACCAGTACACCGTCGCCACCTCATACAAAGTGGAGGCTCCCATTGCCTTCGCCGAGAATGCCGTCATAGAGTACAGCGACAGCTTCGACGGATGGAACAAGGACCTAAAGGACATAAAGCTGGCTGACGGAACGTACATCTCCCTCACCGCCACGGCGCAGAACAAGCTCCCACTGGCACTCGTCATAGAGGCTACACCGCTGGACGCCAATGGCAAAGACATCAGCAGCGACATTGAGATAAACATAAAGCAGGGCACAGCGAAGGCTTCCATCGACGGAGTGAACGCCGCAGAGTCGCCGCTAGAGATAGAGATACGCGAAAAGACCAAGGGCGCACTGCAGAAGTTGGACGGACTGTCATATAAGTTCCTCGGCAAGGCTACGCAGGACGGCGTTTCCGTCACCGGAATAACCCTCAACGCCAAGGACCACACCCTGAAGCTCAACGACATCAAGGTGAAGGTAGTAGGACAGGTTATAGCCGAATTATAATAAGGTAGAGGAACCATAATATTCACAATGACACACCCAATGATTATGACAAGGAACATAATGAACAAGATATACAAGCGCCTGCCCCTCGCCCTGCTGCTGATGGTCGGCGGCGCCGCCACGGCACAGAACCTCAACTCGGCCTACTTCACCGACGACTATAAGTTCAGACACGACATGAACCCAGCCTTCGCCAACGAGCAGAGCTACGTCTCCATCCCCATGCTGGGCAACATCAGCATCAGCATGCAGGGTAACTTCGGCTACCAGGACGTAATAAGGAACAACCCCATGTACGGCCAGCAGTCAGGCGCAAAGAAGATGACATCCTTCATGAACCCCTACATCTCCGCCTCGGACGCTCTGAGCGGATTCAGCACGGGCAACAACCGCGTGGTGGGCGACATGAACTTCACCATCATCTCGGCCGGATTCAAGGCTTTCGGCGGTTACAACACCATCGAGCTGAACGAGAAGACCTCCATCGGCGTATCAGTCCCCTACTCGCTCTTTGAGTTCGCCAAGAACACGGGCAACAAGAGCTACGAAATCGGCAACATCAACGCAAGGGTACGCTCCTACGCCGAACTCGCCTTCGGACACTCGCACAAGATTAACGAGAAGCTTACCGTCGGCGCAAAGCTGAAGTTCCTCTTCGGCGTGGGCAATGCCGACGTCACCATGGAGAACGTGCGCGCCGACCTCTCCGGCGCCAACCAGTGGACCGTCTCCGGCAAGGCCAACGCACAGGTGTCCATGAAGGGCTTCCGCTACAAGACGAAGACCTCCGACTATAATATAAAGGAGAACGGCAGCTACGAAAAGGTCAACGACGTTGACGTGGACGGCGCAGGACTCAGCGGCTTCGGCGTGGGCGTAGACCTCGGCGGCGCATATAAGATTAACGACAACATTACCGTCAGCGCGGCCGTGCTCGACCTCGGCTTCATCAGCTGGAGCAACAACATGCAGGCCGTCAACCGCAGCGAGAGCTTCGTCTTCGACGGCTTCCACGACCTGGCAGTGAGAAGCGCGAGCGGCTCCACCATCGACGACCAGACCGACAGCTACGGCGACCAGATAGCCGACTTCATCAACCTCCGCGACAACGGCGACCAGGGCCGTCGCACCACAGCCCTCGCTGCCACCGTCAACGTGGGTGCCGACTACACGCTCCCCTGCTACGACAAGCTCTCCTTCGGTCTGCTCAGCAGCACACGCATCAACGGCAGCTTCTCCTGGACCGAGGGCCGACTGAGCGCCAACTGGCGTCCGCTCAAGTGGCTGGACGGCGGCATCAACTTCGCCGTAAACAGCTTCGCCACCAGCTTCGGCTACGTCCTCAACATCCACCCCAAGGGCTACAACTTCTTCGTCGGCATGGACCACCTCCTCGGCAAGACCAGCAAAGAGTTCGTTCCGCTCAGTTCCAACGCCAGCGTGGCCCTGGGCATGAGCGTAACGTGGTAAGCCGCAAAGTGTTGTAGCTTTTCGGCAAACGCGTAAAGCCTTCCGAGAGTGTTAAACTGGTGTTAATCTACGTTAAACGTTTGGTTCGTATAGTAACAATTTTTAACTTTGCACCTAGCAATTCGAAAGGTAGAGCCTATCTACGGCTCAAAAGTACAACAATCAAAATTAAGAAAGTATGAAAAAGTTAGCAACTCTCCTGGTAGCTCTCGTAGCTTCCGTTTCAACATTCGCACAGGTAGAAAAGGGTACAATCACTCTGCAGCCAATGGTTGGTCTTATGGAGTCTACATTCACTGCAGATGAGGCAAAGATTAAACTTGGTTTTATCGGTGGTGTAGAAGGTGCTTACCAGATTTCAAACAGAGTAGGTGCTTCTGTAGGCGTACTCTACGCTATGCAGGGTGCAAAGTATGAGCAGGATGTATTGGGAACGACAGTGAGCTCAACTACAAAACTCAACACACTTAACATCCCAGTTCTCTGCAACGTTTACGTATGGAAGGGTCTTGCTGTAAAGGCAGGTGTACAGCCAGAAATCGTACTGTCTGCAAAGGTAGGCGATGAGAGCGTGAAGGACTTATACAGCTCAGCAAACGTTTCTATCCCAGTAGGTGCTTCTTACGACTTCCCATTCGGTCTGACTGTTGACGCACGTTACAACATCGGTGTGACAAACGTATGGAAGGGAGACGAGTCTTCTACTTCTAACATGACATTCCAGCTCACCGCTGGCTACAAGTTCGCCCTCTAAGATTTAATCTTCACACAACAACAATAATAAAAGCTGCCCTCCGGGAACGGTGGGCAGCTTTTTTTGTGCGCTTACTTAATCTTGATATTACTTACGATGTCCTGTGCACTGATGCGCAGGACGTTTGTTTTTTCTGCGTCTGGGTCTGAGGCTATTACGGTGGCGGCGGGGTGCAGGAGGGCGGTTAGGAGGGCTGTGGCTCCGTAGCCGCAGTGGGGGATGTGTATCTCGCCGTTGGCGTCGGGGCGCAGCTGCTTTATTGCCTCTACCTGGGCGGTGGCTAGGCTGCGGCGCACGGCGCGCTGTATGTCGGTGCCTTTGTATAGGTAGCGGTCGAGGACGAGCTGGCGGTAGTCGTCTGCCGACTCGGGGGGCTCCGGCATGCGGAGGGCGCGGCGAAGGAGGCGGGCTAGGGTGAGCGGACGGCGGCGGTAGGTGCCGTCGGCGTGGCGCGTCATCCAGTTGAAGACGAGCGGCGGGAGGGTCCAGGCCATTAGTACCACGCTGAACATGCCTATGATGGTTATCTCGGCCAGGGAGTGGAGCGCTGGGTGCTTGGCCACGATGAGGGTGCCTATGCCTATGAACATGATGAGGGCGGAGAGGACGATGCTGCTCTTGTAGGAGGCGAGCAGAGGGCGGCGGTGGGCGTATTCGTACTGGCAGCCCTCGGTCATGAAGATGGTGTAGTCGTCGCCCTGGCCGAAGATGAAGGTGGCGAGGATGATGTTGACGATGTTGAACTTGATGCCCAGCAGTGTCATGATGCCTAGTATCCACAGCCAGCTCACTGCCATGGGGAGGAAGGAGAGGAGGGCCAGCTCTATGCGCCCGAAGGAGAACCAGAGGAAGAAGAAGACGATGGCGGAGCAGGCGAAGCCGATGTAGTTGAAGTCGTTGGCGAGGGTGGCGGCCAGGGCCCCGTTCATGCTCTTGACGTCGAAGGCGTGGGGGAAGCGTGCCTTGATGCGTGCCATGTCGTGCTGCTCCACGGGGAGCTTGTCCACGATGGAGTAGCGTCCGGCCTTGGCGTCGATGCTGACGTTGGCGGCGAAGACGGTGGTGGTGAGGGGCTTGAAGTAGCCGAACTGCCGTGGGCGGTACTGGGCGCTGACGATGGCGGCGAAGTCGGTGAAGGCCTCGGGGGAGAAGCCTTGGGCCTTGGCAGCGGCGGTGAGGCGGGTGGTCAGCTGGGCTTGGTGCTTGGATACGAAGGCGCGCCAGAGGGCCAGGCGGTGGGCTTGCTCTTTTTGGGATGAGAGGAAGTCGGAGGCTAGGAGGGGGCGCGTATGCGCCACTGATGACGGGCTGCGCTCGGCTGTTTGCTGCGCTGCACCTGCTGATGCCTTGGCTTTGGCGGCTGTTATTTCCTCTATTATTGGCTGTGTGGCCAGGCTTTTGTCCAGTGCCTCGTCTATGGTGCTGGCTGAGGAGACTATGTATAGGGGCTCTGTGGTGGCGGAGGAGTTGGCGGCGGTGAGGCGCTGGAAGTAGTTCATGTCCTCGCGCTGGGGGGCGGTCATGTAGTTGATGTTCGCCATGTCGGTGTCGAACTCTGTGCCTAGGCTGTACCAGGTGAAGACGGCGGTGAGGACGGCGGCGGCCCAGAGGAGCCAGCGCTTCTCCTCGAGACGCACGGCGGCGATGCGCGTGAGCAGTTTGATGTCCTTCTGCTGGCGTGCGGTCTTTACGTGGTGGGGTAGGTATAGGAGTACGAAGAGGATGGTGCCTATGAGGAGGAGGGAGGCGAAGAGGCCGAGGTCGCGCAGGGCGGTGGACTCAAGGGGGACGAGGGCGAGGAAGGCGCCGACGGTGGTGATGTTGCCTATGACGAGGGGCGATATGATCTCGCGTAGGGAGCGTCGCATGTCGGGCTCGTGGCGTGAGTGGGCCACGAGGTGGAGGGGGTAGTTGACGGCGATGCCCAGTATGACGCTGGAGATGCCTATGACGATGATGGAGACGCTGTCGTGGAGCAGTGCCATGCCGCCGAGGGCGAATAGCATGCCCCACCCTATGGAGAGGGCTATGAGGAGGATGTTCCTTAGGGAGCGTATGCTGTAGAAGAGGAGCGAGAGGATGAGGATGGCTGAGAGCACGACGGCGACGATGCTGTCGGTCTTTATCTGTGTGGCGTTGCCGACGGCTATCTGCGGGCCGCCTACGACGTGTGCTTCTATGGTGGGGTATGCTTGCTGGACCTCATGTATTGCGCTGTCCAGCAGGGCGATGAGTTTGCCGTTGTTCTCCGTCTCGGCGTTGCCGAAGGGGGATGATAGCATGACGATGGCGCGCGACATGTCTGGGGTGAAGATGTATCCGTCGTCCATCTCGAAGGTGTTCTGCACGCTGGTGCCCTGGAGGCGCGTGAGGACGGGGGTGAAGAGGTTGAGCGGGTCGCGCGAGAGGTTGTCCTGCAGGAGTCCGCCGGAGGGGAAGAGGAGCATCTCGTGGTCGGCGGCGAGCTGGCGGTCTATGTAGCCTGGCGTGGCGAGGAGCGAGTCCATGCGGTGGTAGTCGGCCGCGGTGAGGAAGTACGGGATGTTGGTGTAGACGAAGGTCTGCATCTCGGCTAGGCTCTCCATGTCGAACTGCGCCGTCATGTCGGCGGTCCAGTGGGCCGTGTCGCGCTGCTCCACGGCGGTGCAGAAGAGGTCTATGGCTGCCTTGGCTGTGTCGGGGTTGAGGGCAGTGGCCTGTGTAGCCGCGCTCGCGTCTCTGGTTTCTTGCTTAGCTGCGCTTGCGGTTTCGTTGTTTTGTTTTGCTGTTCCGAAGATGACGAAGAGTCTGTTTGCGCCGGAGATGTCCTGGTAGATGTTGAGGGCCTCGCGGTCTTTTTTGTCTAGAGGCAGGAAGGCGGAGATGTCCTCCTGGTAGGACAGGCGCATGACGAGGGCTGCCAGCACCGCCGTGAGGCAGAGCAGCGACGTCCAGCGTACGGACCTGTGCGCAGTGAAGTATTCGTATATCCGGAGTATCATTAGAGGCAACGGGTTTTTGTAGTTGGTCTTCTAGTATGATTAGAGGCAACGGGGTTTTACAGTTGGTCTTCTAATATCATTAGAGTCAACGGGTTTTTATAGTTGGTCTTCTAGTATGGCGTATTGGTGTTTGTAGTAGTTGCGGAACCATTTGGTGACGGCTGTGGTGTCCCCCAGGCGTTGCTGCTGCTCCGGCGTGATGCGCTGGCCGTACTGCAGGCGGAGGGTGCCTCGGCGCATGATGTAGGAGCCCTTCGGGATGATGCGGCAGGGGGCTGCCTCTACGATGGGCAGTATGTCGAGCTGGAGCTGACGGGCCAGTTCGAAGGCGCCCTTGTGGAAGCGCTGTATGCGTCCGTCGGCGGATCGTGTGCCCTCGGGGTATATGGCTATGCTGTAGCCGCGGCTGACGAGGGATCGGAGGCGCGGCAGCAGTTCGTCCACGCCCATCTGCATGGGGTAGTACTCGGCGTGGCGCAGTGCGGGACCGAAGAAGGGGTTGTGCCACACCCATCCCTTGGTGAGGATGGCGATGCGTGGCGACTGTGCGAGCATCGCCATGATGTCGAGCACGGACTGGTGGTTGCATATCACCATGGCGGGCTTGTGGAAGGTCTCGCCGTGGGGGTTGTCCACTTGGTACTTCACGCCCACCATGCCGAGGATGGTCTGGCACACGGTGCGCCCGATGGCGGCGAGGAGGCGGTGGAGCGTCCACGTGCGCTTCTCGGCGCTCATGGCGTGGCAGATGACGGTGGCGGGCAGTATGGCGCCTATTGTTCCTATTATGAATACGATAGCGGCGGCGAGGGTGCGCAGTAGCGTCAGTGCCCACCGCGTGGTGGTGAGGGGCACGCCGTAGAGGACGGCGAGGAAGCAGAGGACGGTGTTGAGGATGGAGATGCGCGTGAAGTCCAGCCCCGGGCGGAAGTGGGAGACTCGCTCCTCGCGTGGCGGATAGTAGACGTGTACGGGTGTGGAGACGAGTTTTACGCCGTGCCATACGGAGAAGACGAGCAGCTCGAGCTCAGCCTCGTAGCGCGAGGTGAGCCAGCGGAGGCCGTGCAGCTTGTGGAGTTGGTAGAGGCGGTAGCCGGTCTGCGTGTCGCGCATGGGGCGTAGGGTCTGCACGGCAAACCAGAAGTTGCTGAAGGCGTTGGCGAACTTGCTGCCGCCGGAGCGGTCTGCGCTGTCGAGGTCCATGCGCTCGCCTACGATGATGGCATCGGGGTGCTCTATGTTTGCCTGAAGGAGGAGGGGGATGTCCTCGGGATAGTGCTGTCCGTCGGCATCGAGGGTAATGGCGCGGCGGAAGCCCATCTGCTGTGCCTTTCGGAAGCCTGTGCGCAGTGCTGCGCCCTTGCCGGCGTTTCTGGCGTGGTGCACTACGGTGATGCCTTCTATCTGGGCGAGAATGGCGTCCGTGCCGTCGGTGCAGCCGTCGTCCACGACGATGACGTCAGCGCACTGGCGGAGCGAGCGTCGCACGACGTCGCCAACGGTTCCCGCGTTGTTGTACGTGGGGATGATGACGCAGATGCCGCGGCGGCTCAGACGCTGGCGCACGGTGTCTTGCTGGCCTATTTCTGTCTCGGCGTGCATAAGAGTGATAGTTTTGCTATTGTGGTGTCCGCTGTGCGCAGTGTGGCTTTTACTTTTATTGGGTCTTCTTTAGTTATATCGAGCGTGCAGTCTATGGTGCTGCCATTCTGGGGCGTGAGGACGTTGATAAACTTGACGCTGACCATCTCGCTGATGTCCAGTGGGATGCCGAGGGCATCGGCGGCCAGCTCCTGCACTATCTGCACGATGCAGACGCCGGGCGTCACGGGGTGGCCGGGGAAGTGTGCGGCGTATATGATGCTGTCGGGGTTCATGCGTATGGTGTACTGCTGGGCGTCGGCGTTATGGGCAGTCACCGTGTAGAGTTCATCTTTCAGTGTCATCGGCGGGGGGAGTGGTCGTTGTTTCTGGCGTTGTTTCTAGCGTGGCGGTGTGCGGTGTCAGAGTGTATGTGACGTGGTGCTTGTGGTCGGCGTAGGTGGTGTGGCCCTGTTGCAGCTGGTGCATGAGTGCCTTGAGGTTCTTTCGCAATAGCAGGCGTATGTACCACTTGTCTAGCTGGGCGAGGAGGCTTACTATCTTCACCTTGTCGCGGTCGGGGCGGTAGATGAAGTCTATGGCTGAGACGCCGAACTCGTTGACGACGCTTGCCTTCACCGCGCCTTCGTCGCCGAGCATGGTGCATAGGCCGCTGACGTATGCCTTCCGGAAGTCTATCTGTATGTCGTAACGCACGCGCTCTCCCTCGCCGGGCAGCAGCGACTGTGCTTGTCCGGTGAGGGAGAGCGTGAGGAGGATCGTTAGTATTATGGTGCGCATCTCTTATACTATTGTATATATAAGGTGGAGCCTATTCTATTATATATAGGGTGGATCCTATTCGATGGCGAAGACGTTGGCCGCTACTGTGGTGTTCTTCTTTATGTTGTACATGTCGATGTCGGTGTAGTCGCCGTTCTTCTCGTACATGGTGATGCGGTCTACGGTGAGCGTCTGGCGGTTGAAGACGAGGACGATGCGTGTGTACATCTGCTTGAGGTTCTTGCGTTGTGGGATGAGCGTGGCGGTGTATGCCGTCTTGCTCTCGGCCATGGAGACCTTGAACTGTCGGCTGTCCGTGAGGCAGTTGCCCACGACGCTGCCCAGGATGATCTGAGCTATCTCGCGGAACATCTTGTTCTGCTGCACGTCTATGACGTCCTTGCGGTTCTGCTTCTTGAGCATAACCTTGTTGCCGTTCATGACGAAGGTGTAGGAGTACGGCGTGGTGTACTCCCAGCGCAGTTTGTCGCTCTGGCGGTAGTACATCTTTCCCTTGGAGACCATCTTGTCGCCGAGCATCTTCATGTGTTTGGTCTGCGTGAAGTCGCCCTGCATGGTTTTCATCTGTGCCGCAGCGGCGCTGATGCGTTGTATGGCCTGCTGTTGGCTCTGTGCCCCGAGCAGTGCAGGCAGTGCCAGGAGCAGCGTCAGTATAATCTGTTTCATAAGTCACCAATTATGCATTATGAATTATGCATTATGAATTGAGATGAGTGTGCATCCTGCCATGATGAGTAGTACGCCGATCCATTTTGTGATGTCCACCGTCTCGTGGAAGAAGACGATGGCGGCTATCATGCCGAAGACGTAGCTGAGCGACACCATGGGGTATGCCATGCTCAAGGGGAAGTGCTTGACGATGTACATCCACAGCACTCCGGCTGCGGCAAATGTGATGCCGCAGAGGGCAAACTGCCAGTTGAGCAGCACCGACTTGACGAATGCTGCCGTCCACCCTACCGGTGCCATGCGCGTGAGGGCAAACTTGAGGAGTACCTGCCCGAGCGCCAGTAGTGCGCTCTGCAGCAGGGCTAACGGTAATAGATGTAGCACTGTGGCGTGGACGTTTAATTTAACATTGACTCAAATGACTTTTTAGGACTCTGATGAATATTCATTGGAGTCAGTAAAATATTCACTGAGGTTGGCAAAATATTCATTGAAGTCAGCAAAATATTCACTGAAGTCAGCAAAATATTCATTGGCGTGCTCGGAGGACTAGGGCTCGGGAGTATATCTCCGGGGGCACGGGCTGTCCGAGGCGCTGGAGGAGGCGGCGTAGGGTCGGTGTGGCCTCGTCGTGCAGGCCGACGAGTACTGTTTTGGCTCGTCCGCTGGTGATGAGGCGTCGTGCGTCCTCCATGGCGCACTCCATGGAGCGCAGGCCCTGGGAGTACGTGATGTTGTAGCCGTGGCAGTGGGTGCGTATGGCTATGCTGCTGCCCACGGTGTTGTGGGTGCTCTGCATGAAGAGCGTGGGCTTTAGGAGGTCCTCGCCGTTGTGGCATAGGTCTGTGAGAAACTTCTCGCTCGTTTCGAGCATGCCGTAGCACGTGGCTGTGACGATGGCGTCGGGAGTGTCTATGCCTGCCATGCGGAGTGCCTTGACGGAGGTGAGCGTGGCGGCCTTGAGGAGGGTGCCCATGCGGCGCGCCTCCATGGGCTTGATGATGTCCTTGTAGTCCTTGAGCTGCTCGGGGGTGTCGATGATGACTTCAGCGACGCACTCTGCTTTGGGCTCTTGTGGTGACGCGTTCGCGCCACTGGTGGGAGCTGTTGGTTCATGTGGTGACGCGTTCGTGCCACTGGTTGGGGTGGCTGGCTCGGTGGTTGGGGCTTGTCTGCTGATGATGAGGGCGCTGTCGTTGCCTCCGAAGCCGAAGGCGTTGCATAGGGCGTGGCTTATGGTGGCTTCTTTGGCTTGCTGGCAGGGGGTGATGCAGGTGTCGTCCTGGGTTGTCCAGCCTAGGTTTGGGGGGATGAAGCCTTGCTGCATGGCCAGGATGCAGATGGCTGCTTCTATGGATCCTGATGCCGACGTGGTGTGGCCTGTGAAGGCTTTGGTGCTAGAGATGGGGGGCATGGTGGTGCCGAAGATGCGGCGGAGGGCTGCGCTCTCGCTGGCATCGTTGTTGGGCGTGCCGGTGCCGTGGGCGTTGACGTAGTCGATGTCGGCTGGTGTGAGGTGCGCCTGGCGGAGTGCCTCCGTCATGGCTCGGTATGCTCCCTCGCCGTTTTCGGAGGATGCCGTTTGGTGGAAGGCATCGCAGGCGTTGCCGTAGCCGGTGATGTAGGCTAGGGGGGCGTGGGGTGACGCGTTCGCGCCACTAGTGGGGGCTTGCTGTGGGGGTTGGGCTAGGTCTTCCGTACGCTGCATGACGAGGTATGCGGCTCCTTCGCCCAGGTTTATGCCTGCTCTTGACTTGTCGAAGGGGCGGCAGCGGTCATGGTCCAGTATGAGGAGGGTGTTGAAGCCGTTGAGGTGGAAGAGGCTGAGGGCCTCTGTGCCTCCGGCGAGGACGATGTCGGCCTGTCCGCTCTGGAGCATGTCTGCTCCGCGCGCTATGGCGTTGAGGGCGGAGGAGCATGCCGTGGAGACGGTGGTGACGGTGCAGTCGATGCCTAGTAGGTGGATGATGTCGTTGGAGCTGCTGCCGCAGTCGTGGTGCAGGACGAAGTCTAACTTGGTGTCGGCTTTGGCAGTTGCGTCCGCGAAGACTTGTTCTGTGATGTCCATTCCTCCTACTGTGGTGCCGTTGACGAAGGCTATGCGCTTGGCTTCTAGCAGCTGGGGGCCTCCGGCGTCGTTGATTGCCTGTTTTAGGGCTACGGCGCCTAGTAGGGCGGTGCGGCTGATGCCGTCGGCATTGGGCAGAGAGAGCATGGCTGCCAGTTGGGCGTTGGAGAGCTTCACCTCGCCAACGGGCAACTGGCGGTGCTTGGAGTGGAGGTGCTGCATCGTGGCCACCCCACCCTGCCCTGTTCGCAGGGCGTGGAGGGTCTGTTCCTTTCCGTTGCCGATGGCGGAGATGATGCCGAGTCCTGTGATTGCTATGGACATTGTAGTGTGTGCTTGTTTTATGTACTTTTGCCCTTACTTTAAAGAGCGGATGTGTTACTTTTGACGATTGGCAGCGACGTATTCTGCCATGGCTTTTGCGCTTTTGAAGACTTCCTTGCCTGCTGCGGCGTTGGCTAGGCGTATGCCGTAGTTCTTCTCGAGGAGGACGATGAGCTCTAGGGCGTCGATGGAGTCTAGGCCTATGCCGTCGTCGCCGAAGAGTGGTGCTTCGTCGTCAAATTCTTCTACGCTGAGTTCCTGTAGGTTGAGGGCCTCTATGATTTGGGCCTTGAGGGTGTCTATGAGTTCTTCCATATTTAGTTGATGTTCATTATTATTCATTCTGAATTATGAATTATGCATTATGAATTCTGAATTATATATTGTACATTGTGTGTTGTCGTTTGAGGTGGCTTCTATCCATCCCGTGATGACGCGTTGTGTGTCTCTGTCTCCGTTGAGGGAGGCTCGGACTATCTGTTGCATGAGGCGTTCGTTGCGCTCTGGGAGGATGTAGAAGGATGTCTCGCCGTGTATGGCGTGGCGTATGGCCAGCTCGCCTGTGGTGATGTTGGGTAGTGTGTAGACGAAGGCGGCGGGACTGGGGAAGAAGTTGTCCGGGTCGCTGATGGAGGCTTCGTACTGCTTGTCGGCCACGATGGAGGAGGAGCGGTTGAAGAGGATGACGGCTTCTTGCTGGGCTGGCTGCTGCTCTTGGTGCTCTTGGTGTGGCTGGGCTTCTTCTGCTTGTTGTTTAAGTAGCTCTACTCCTAGGAAGGCTAGGCGGGCTAGGATGTCCATTTTGTAGAACTTTGGGTAGCCGCGCACGCGGCGCTTATATATAGAGGTGGGGTCGTCGCCTTTTGCTGAGGAGAGAGTGATTGGGCTGGATGCTATGGGTAGGTATGCCTTGGCTTCCTGTGGCTTGGCTGCCGGGGCTTTTTTTGTTAGCATTACTGCGCCGTTGCAGCCTCCGAAGCCTGAGAGCATCTTGATGAAGGTGCGTTTGGGGGTGTGCAGTACTTCTGGGGAGATGGTTACCTTGCCGCTGACGCCTGGCTCGGCGTAGCCTTTGGTGGGGAGGATGATGCCGTCGTCGAGGGCACGGGCTGTGATGATGGTCTCTAGCACTCCGGCGGCGCCCATGGTGTGGCCGAAGTAGCCTTTGAGGGCTGAGAGGGGTGTGGCGGAGAGTCCGGCCAGCTCTATGGCTTTGGACTCCATCTGGTCGTTGTACATGGTGGCGGTGCCATGGACTCCGATGACTGCGATGTCGTCCGTGGGGGTGGTGCCGATGGTGGCTTGCAGGGCCAGGAGGGCGCCGAGACCCTTGGGGTGCGGACCGCTGATATGGTATGCGTCGTTGCGTATGGCTCCGCTTACTACGTGCCATGAGGCTTCACTTTCCGTGTGCAGGTCTTCCCTTGCGAATATCATGGTGGCTGCTGCTTCGCCTAGGTTTAGGCCGAGGCGTTCTATGTCGAATGGTCGGCAGGGCTCTGGGGAGAGTGCTTTTAGGGACTGGAAGCCAGAGATGATGAAGCGGCTCTGTACGTCACATCCGCAGACTATGGCGTGGTCGTAGTGGCGGGCGTTGAGGAGGCGGAGCGCCAGTATCTGTGCCGCTACGCCGGAGATGCATGCGTTGCAGACTACGACGGGCATGGTGGTGATGCCTATGGCGCGTGCTATGGTGAGTGCGGAGTCGCCGGGGGTAGGCATGGTGTCGTGGCCCTGGTCGAGCAGCTCGATGTCGCCTTTCGTGGTGCTGAGGATTAGGATGGTGCGGTCGCTGTCGAGGGGTATGGTGGTGTGTGTCAGTGCCTCACGGATGGATGCTATGGCGAGGGAGGTGAAGCGTGTGTGGCCGGGTAGCATCACTTTGTCCCATTGTTCTTGCGAGAGCTGGGCTAATTGGAAGTCAAATGGCAGTCCCTTGGTGCCTGCAGGGCAGAAGCTGACGCCTGTCTCGCCGCGGCGTACGGCGAGATAGGTTTCCTCTGTTGTCGTCCCGAGGGGCGACGTTATGTTGGTTGCGAGTAGCTTCATACTACACTAATGTTATATTGTGCGTGGACGCCAATAACTTTTGTTGGTGGGGGACGCTAATGATATTTTTCGACGTTAATTGCCGTTAATGGACCGTTAATTATTCATTAATTTTTATTCTTGTCAATCCGGATGGAAAATAACATTAATGGATAAAATTAACGGTCCATTAACGGCAATTAATGTCCTAAAAATATTCATTGGTGTGTCTTAGACTTTGAGTTTTATTCGCGTTTGGGCGATGGTGGTGCCGTCGACGGTGATGGTGGCGTTTGCCATTATCATTCCGAAGGCTTCGGCTTCTATGGTTATCGTTGTGCGCAGCGTCTCTCCGGTGCGTGGGCGGCGGTGTATCTTCATGCCTGTGATGGCTGCTATTACTCCGGTTGCCACGTCCTGGTGATTGATGTACCTGTTGATGTATCCGATGCGTGCGGCGCAGGTCTGGGCTATATTCTCCGCTACGCCGGCGGGGGAGAGGTGTCCGTCGTCGGCGAGGATGTTGTCTGGGGTGACTGTGGTCTCCGTGACGGTGCACTGGCTGTCGTAGTGTGCCAGTTTGCCTACCATAACGAATGGCTCCTGCTGCGGCAGCAGGGTGTGCACGTCTATGGCGGCGACGAAGTGGTCGGGCGGCGCGGTGGGGTCTATGTCAGACGGTATGACGGGCAGTGGTGTGTGTGGCGCGTTCATGTCCAGAATTCGTAATAGTTATACCATTGCTCGGGGTAGAGGTGGAGGATGCGCTCCAGTTCGGCGACGTATGCCTGTGCCAGTTGGCGTGTCTGCTCGCGGCGTGGCAGTGTGCGGTCGTAGTGTAGGGGTGTGATGTATATCTGGTATGCCTTGGCGGACTTCTTCATGACGTTGACGGCGATGACGTCGACGCCTCGCATGGTGGCGAGGGAGAAGGGTCCAGAGGGGAAGTCGGCTTCGCGGCCCAGGAAGGGCAGGCGTATGCTTTTCTTCGATCCGAAGAGTCGGTCGGAGGGCATGCTGACGGTCTGTCCGTCGGCCAGGGCGTTGTTTATCTCGAAGAGGTGTCCCATGTCTGGGCGGACGCTTATCATGCGGATGTGCGTGGAGGCGAACATGCGGTTGCGGTTTGCCATGACAGACTCTTTTTCTCCTCCGTAGACGAGTGCGTTGAAGGGCTTGTCGGCGGTGAGTGTGTAGCCGGCCATCTCGTAGTTGCCCACGTGTGCGCTAAGCTGCACGAAGCCCTCGGGGCGCTGCTCGAGGGCGTTGAAGTGGTCCATGCCCTCTACGTCCACGCGAAAAGTCTTCCCGGCGTAGGTGGCGAAGCGGTCCACCACGACTTGCCCGAAGAGGTAGAAGTTGCGGTACGTCTTCAGGGCGGCGCGCAGGGGGGACATGCCCCAGCGCTGGCGGAAGTATCGGTAGATGACCTTCTGCGCGGGGTTTACCACTAGGCATACGGGTATGACGAAAATCGCCATGAAGGCGTAGACAGCCCTCACGTCGATAATCTTGAGCATGCGGATGAGCCACTTGTGCATCCATCCGTTGCCGTATGTTATCCCAGCCCACTGCTTCTCCATCAGTCCTTTGTCCTTTCGGCAATGTATTGGTATAGGTCGGCCAGTGTGTTGAGCTTCTGCACGTCGCCCTGTCCCACCTTGAATCCGAAGTTGCGTGTGATGAAGGCCACGATGTCCACGTAGTCCAGGCTGTCTATTCCGACGTCGGCGCGCAGCAGTGCGCCGTCGAAGACCTTCTCCTCGTCGATTTCCATCTCGTCGATGAGGAAGGCGTTGAGTTTTTCTTTTATTTCTTCTAAATTCATAGTTTACAAACGATGATGCTGTGTCCCATTCCCAGTCCGTCGTAGATGTGCTCCACCGTGAGTCCGGCCTCGTTGATGAGTCGTGTCATGTCGTTGGAGTGGTACATCTTGCTGTTGCCGTTTGCCATGGCGGTGAAGTATAGGCTCGTCATGGTGAGGCAGAAGGCGGCCGGTTCGAAGCGCTGGCGGTCCCAGAGGGTCTCCATGATGTATAGGCGCGTCTGGTCGGTCATGGCGGCCTTGGCGCGAGTGAGTATGCTAACTATCTCTTCCTCCGAGAAGCAGTCGAGGAACTGGCTCATCCAGATGGCGTCGAGTCCGCCTTCGCGTTTTGGGAAGAGCGCCGTGGGGTCCAGCAGGTTGATGCCGTGTCCGCTGATGCGTCCTGCGCCCGGTTTTCCGGCGGTGTTGTCCTGCATGAGCTTTATCTGCTGTGGCAGGTCGAGAATGGTTACCTCCACGTCGGGGTTGTAGGCCACGCACTGCAGGGCCCACTTGCCCGTGTTGCCGCCTACGTCATATAGGGAGCGCACCTTGTGCTCGTCGAAGACGATGCGCAGTGCCTCGGGGAATGACGAGTCGCTGTAGAAATGGTCGAAGCCGAACCAGCTCTTCTGCACCTGTGTGGGCAGCGAGGAGAGTCCTTCGTAGATGGTGGGCCAGGGGCCGAAGTGCTCCAGTCCGGCTGGTCGTCCCTCCTCGAGCGACTCTTCCAGTCGGAACATTCCCTCGTAGTTGACGTCGTGGTTGAAGTCCATATTGACGCGCGTCGTCTGGTCTGTGATGAGGAACCATCCCGTCTTTGCGAGCTGGTATCGGTCCGTCTCGTCGTTAATGAGTACCGTGCCTATGCACAGCGAAGCCTCCAGGAGGCACTTGGCGGCGTAGGGTGAGATGCCTGCCTTCCGGGCCACCTCGACCTCGGTCAGTCCCTCGTCGCTGTCGCGGAGCATGTCTAGGATGCCCCATTTTACCATCAGACGCGAAGCCTGAAAGACTACTGGTCCCCAGGCTATTAGCTCGGCCATCCGCTGGGCGTCGCGTGCGGAGAGTTGTTCGTGGGTATATTTCTTCTTTAGTTCAGGGAAAAGGTGCATTGTTTCTTATTTGAAATTAACCATCGGATGCCCGCTTTGTGGGCATCGTGTTCTCGCTTTGTGAGCACCGTGTTCTCACAGTGTGGGCATCGGGTTCTCACAAGGCGGGCACTCTGGCCTTTCTTGGCGTCGGTAATTGTGAGTCGTAGAGCTATGCTTGTAACTTTCTGAGCACCAGCGCGCTGTTGGTGCCTCCGAAGCCGAAAGAGTTGCTCAGGACGGTGCGGACGGGGGTGTCCACCGTGGTTCGGGCAATGCGTAGCTTTGCGGCATCGTCGTCGGGGGTGGTGAGGTTTATGTTTGGTGCGACGAAGGCGTTCTGCATCATGATGATGGAGTAGACTGCCTCGCTGGCCCCTGCCATCCAGCACTCGTGCCCCGTCATGGACTTGGTGCTGCTCACCCACGGTTTTGCACTGTGGAAAAGTATGTCTATGGCTCTGGCCTCTATGGCGTCGCCCTGCGGCGTTCCGGTGGCGTGCGCGTTGATGTAGTCCACGTCAGAGGGGCTGATTCCGGCGTCGTCCATGGCTCGCTGCATGGCGGTGGCGGAGCCGAGGTCGCTCGGTGTGCTGAGGTGTCCTCCGCCGTTGCTGGAGAAGCCGTAGCCAGCCAGTTCGGCCAGTATCGTGGCTCCGCGTGCCACGGCGTGGTCGTAGTCCTCGAGGATGAGTGCCGCCGCTCCTCCGCTGGGTACTAGGCCCTGGCGGCTGCTGTCGAAGGGTCGCGATGCCCTTTGCGGTGCCTCCGTCTCGCTGGAGAAGACGGCGAGGGCGTCGAAGGACGACATGGCGTACTGGTTTACCTCCTGTGCTCCGCCGCAGACCACCACGTCCTGCAGCCCCTGGCGGATGAGCGTGGCTGCGAGGCCTATGGCGTGGCTTCCGCTGGCGCACGCGGCACTGACGGTGAGGCTGATGCCTCGTAGGTGGAACGCCGTGCTGAGGCTCATGGAGACGGTGGAGTTCATAGTCTGGAAGACGTTTCCGGCGCCTATGGCCTCGGAGTTGTGCGTCTCCAGCATCGTCATGTGCGCGTCGATGAGCGGTTTGGCTGAGGAGTCGCCGCCGAAAAGCAGCCCCACCTCGTTGTGGAGCAGGTAGTCGTCGGTGATGCCGCTCTGCTCCAGCGCCTGTCGTGTAGCCATGTAGGCGTACTGCGCCTGCTCGGACATGGAGGCTCGTGTGCGGCGGTCCACAAGGCCTTTGAGGTTGGGCGTGGGGACTATTCCCGTGAGCGGCGAGTGGTAGCCGTAGACCAGTCGCGCCTCGTCCGTCCCGATGCCGGAGCGGCCCTCGCGGAGTGCCTCCGCGACGCTTTCCACGTCCGTGCCCAGGCACGACCATATACCCATTCCAGTGACTACTACTTTTCTCTTCATCCGTGTTCGCTGCATTACATTGTTGCAAAGTTACTGAAAATTTGTCATTCTTAGGGCAAAAAGGACAAAAAGAAGTTCGAAAAGTACATTTTGTAAGCATTTTCTGAGTAACTTTGCAAAGATTTTCATCCCAAAACCAACACGTCAATAGTACTTATACACATAAGAATGAAACAAGAAATACACGACATCCTTGAGGATGCGCTGCCTCTGGTGGACCTCGACTCCGACTTCCTCTTTGCCGAGCTGTCCTCGCTGGACATCACGACGATAATGATGCTGCTCTCCGAGAAGTACGGCGTCTCGCTGGATTCTCACGATGTGACGCCTAAGAACTTCAAGACTCTGGACAGCATCGTGGCGCTCGTGCAGAGTAAACTTTAATTAACGCCAAGGAATCTTTTTACGCCAATGAATATTTTCGACGTTAATTGCCGTGCGAAAGTTCGACTTTAATTGCCGTGCAAAGTTCGACGTTAATTGTCGTTAATTGGCCGTTAATGTTATTTTTAACGCCAATGAATATTTTCAACGTTAATTGCCATTAATGGACCGTTAATTGACCATTAATTTTATTCATTCATTAATTCATTCATTAATTCTATATCTCATTCGGAGGAAGAAAAATAAAAATTAACGAATAATTAACGGTCAATTAACGGCAATTAACGTCGACCTTTCGCCCAGCAATTAGCGTCGACCTTTCGCACGGCAATTAACGTCGAAAATATTCATTGGCGTGGAAACGAATCATTGGCGTCCCCCGCTACACACATGACTACAATACTGGATTATATTAGACGTTCCGCTGCGAAGTACCCGGAGAAGATTGCCGTTAGTGTGCTGCATGGCGGTGGGACGGGGCTGACGTACCGCGAGTTGTGCTCGGCTATGGAGCGTAAGGAGCCGCTGCCGCTGCCGTTGCTGGGCGAGGCGTGGGACGCTGATTTCACGCTCCATACCTCCGGCACCACCGGGGCGCCTAAGGACGTCCGCGTGACGCAGCGCGCCGTCTGCGTCAATACCCTGAACCTCATCGAGCGACATGGGTATTCCGATGAGCATATCTTCATCATAGCCGGCGACATGACGCACCTCGGGTGCTGGTCGAAGCTCTTCCCCGTGCTTGCCACGGGCGGAAGCATCGTCATCATCCCCGACGGGATGAAGCGCATCGACGACTTCTACGAGGCTCTTGAGAGGGGGACATCGAGTCGCAAGTACGCTACATTTCTCGTTCCCACGCAGATACGTATGCTTATGCAGGACGAGCGGCTTGCCCAGTACGCTGACCGCATCGACTTCATAGAGACGGGCGCGGCTCCCATGGCGCAGTGCGATATGGAGAGGCTCTGCCGCCTGCTCCCCCACTCCAGGCTGTATAATACGTACGCCTCTACGGAGACGGGCATCATTGCCACTTACGACTACAACGACGGTGCTCCTCAGAGCGGCTGCTGCGGCACGCCCATGCCTCGCTGCAGCGTCACGATAGCCCCCGACGGCCGCATAGTATGCCACAGCGAGGCTTACGATGAGCCTATCGTCACCAATGACCGCGGCTACCTCGACGCCCTCGGCATGCTGCACATAGAGGGCCGCTGCGACGACATCATCAACGTGGGGGGCTACAAGGTGTCGCCCACTGAGGTGGAGGAGGCAGCCCGCTCCCACCCCGCCGTCGCCGACTGCCTCTGCCTTGGCATCCCCCACCCTCTCCTGGGCAGCCAGCTGGAGCTGCACGTGGTCTTGCAGCCCGGCTGCACGCTGGACAAGCGCTCCATAGCGCGGCACATCGCCCAGCGCATTGAGCGACACAAAGTGCCATTGCTATACAAGCAAGTAGACGCCGTCCCGCGGAACGCCAATGGCAAGTTGCTGCGCCGCTAGAAACGCCAATAGTCGCCAATGAATATCTAAAGTTTCCCACCCTTCTTTTTCTTGACTATAGACAAGCAAAATACTCGTAAT
>CAVAHD010000037.1:0-26439 GCA_963588475.1 Oscillospiraceae bacterium
TGACTGGTTTGTAGAAACTTTTGTTTTCTACCCAAAACTATTTCGCAGTTTATTGCTAAACCTTGATGTAGTCTTGCTTCTTGTACTACTACTTTCTGTTTATGTAAATCTTGTCAAAGAACTCGTTTTAGAGTTGCCCTTTCGAACGTCGTTTTCACTTAAAATCGTTTGACCAAGTGGCCTTGTTCTCAAAAGCGAGTGCAAAGGTACAGAGTTTTAGCGAAACCACCAAACGTTTTTCGAAAAAAGTTTTAGAAAATATACAAAAAGTGGTATTTAATTGATTTATGTCAACCAAATACCACAAGTAAAGGCTTTTTATCATTTAGTATTATTAAAAAATAACTTGAGCAGTTTTTAATCCGAAAATTACGCCAACGACGGGCTGAAAGCCCAACAACTCCATAGCCCAGGGCGTGTAGGACAAAACTGTTCA
Source organism: Oscillospiraceae bacterium (assembly GCA_963588475.1). Lineage (GTDB taxonomy): Bacteria > Bacteroidota > Bacteroidia > Bacteroidales > Bacteroidaceae > Prevotella. Next base: position 437 of record CAVAHD010000037.1, read on the forward strand.
AGTTATTTTTTACATATTACTTACTTACGAGGTTTGCGGCAAAAAGCACCGCGTATGGTGACAAAAAGCATTGCGAATGGCGGCAAAAAGTAGGGGTCGGATGCTCGCCCTACGAGCACCCGATGCCCGCAAGGTGAGAAGGCGGTGCTCGCCTTGTGGGCACTCGATGCTCACAAGGCGAGCAGAATGACGGTACAAAGAGCTGGAGTTTCTGTCCCAAAAAGGCAGTAGTCCAACGGCTCTCCAACGGCTGTTTTAGGGGGTTTTCAGCGTCAAAAAAGCCCTGAAATGGGGGAATTCAGTATTTTTCAGTGTACTTTTCTTTGGTTTTACCGATGAAACCGCCTAATTTTGCGGTTGCTATACAAAAAAGGAAGGCAAGGTGCCTGATATCACACCTTGCCTCCCTAACCTAAGCACGAGCTAAGACTATATATGTATAATTTTATTTGAGCGTTATGAACATTAAACTCTTCCTGGTAAACCGTATCGACTGCAGTGCGGTGAAGCGTTTGGCTTCCATAATCTATTCCAACGCCATAATGCATCAGTTCGTGACAGAAATAAAGATCGACGAACATGGCGCCGAGTTTATACGTCCTTTCTTCTACAAGAATATCCGTGTTCCCTTCTCGCCGGAGGGTCTTGAGTGCCACGACGGCATCCTCTATAATCTGGTTCCCTCGGGCGGTCGTCTGGACGCAGGCTGGCTGTCAGCAGCCCACGCAGGCAACTCGGACAAATACCGCTCCATCATGAATGCCGTGCGCCGTCTGTCTAGCGGCTATCTGACGGAGGTTGCAATATAATGTAACACTTTTGCCCTTACAGGGCGCGTAGTTACATGCAACAAAAAACCCAGGGCGCTGCCCTGGGCTATGGAGTTGTTGGGCTTTCAGCCCGTACCTGTACAAATCTATGCACGTTATGTTTGAACATTGCTATTCTGTGCAAGTTATTGTTTGAACATTACAGAATCGAACAAAGTTATGAATAATATATACGAGGTGTCGCCCGTGCAATGACCTTTATAGGGTGACACTCTCGATGCGAAGTTTCAGTAGTCCCGCGGGCACGCGAACCTCTACGGTTTCGTCAGCCTTCCTACCGAGGAGAGCCTGGCCGATGGGGGATTTGATGGAAATCTTGCCCTCATTCAGGTTTGCTTCGTGGGAGTTTACAAGTGTGTATGTCATGCGGCGATTGTTGCCAAGGTTGGTTATCTCCACCTTGCTAAGCAGCCCGATGCGTTCGGTGCTGAGCCGCGCCTTGTCTATGACGCATGCGTGTTCAAGCACTTTCTGCTTGAACCGTATGCGGCTTAGCAGTTTTCCCTGCTCGCGCTTTGCGGCATGGTACTCGAAGTTCTCGCTCAGGTCGCCCTTGTCGCGTGCCTCTGCGATGGCGTCCCTTACGCGGGGCAGCTCTACGGTTTCCAGTTGCTTTAGCTCGGCCACGAGTTTGTCGTAGCCTTCCTGTGACATGTATTCCATCTGTAAATAACTATTATGCCATACTCTTTCTTACCTCTGCAATTTTCAGTTCGAGGGTGCGCTGTAGGTTGTCCGTGCGCGACATGCCGAGCTTCTTTCTGATGTGGCTTCGCTGGCTGGTGATGTTGGACTCGGTCTTGTTGAGCTGGCAGCCTATCTCCTTCAGCGTCTTGCCCTCCAGTATGAGTCGGCATATCTCTTTTTCGCTCTTTGTCAGTTCGGCGCAGATGAGGTCCCAGGCTAGGTCGTCCAGCTCCTCCTTGCGCAGCTGCTGGCTGGCACGGTTCACTATGCGCTCGCGCATCTCTGGGCTGAGTCGCTCGATGAGGTTGCCCTCCTTGTGCACGTCGACGTCCTTGAGGTTGGCAAGCATCTCGAGGGCTTTTCGCTCTTCCTGCATCACCTCGCGCGGCTGGCGCAGTCCCACGGTTATCCGGCTCATATTATATATGTACACGTATGCCACAAGAATGAGGCCTACCACGATGGACTTTACCGAGAACATGACCACGTTCCTCGTCTGCGTGAATATGTAAAATACTATCACCACGGCCAGCATGGCCAAAATCGCCCTCATCACCTTTCGCAGCATCATGCTGACCGCCGTCACGGTGAGTACTATCAGAACGAATATGTTTCCCAGCACGGTGACGTTGTCGTCCAGCGTTCCGCATAGGGTACAGAAGATGCAGTCTGCCGTCAGCTTTAGCGCTACGAGGATGTACATGGCGGACAGTCCCTGGCTGAAGACTATCTCCTCCTTCCACGTGAGGTACTGTATCACGGCGTACGACGCGAGATGGATGCACGCCACGGTGAACCCGAACGGCTCCCACCACGTCAGGAAGAGGAAGAAATGGAACGGGATGATAAATGTCTCGATGATGGTGAGGAAGATGTAGGCGATCACCCTTCTCCTGTCCACCACACCGCAATAATTGGGACACAGAGTCTCCTCGATGTACCTAATCCATTTTACAGCAAAATTACCCAAGCCACTCATTTTATCAACACATTTTTTTGGTTTTACACACAATTAACCGCCACGTGGCATCAGGGCTACATGGCATTCTGTGTTCAGTCTTTTTGTATATATTAGTTGCAATGCTGCAAAGTTACGACTTTTTCTGCATACAGCTGTTTACAATGGGGTAAAAAATTGCAATTCCCCTGTATTTTTTGTTATCTGCCCACAATTTGGCAAGATATTATATAATGTTCAAAAAAAGCCCGAGGCTGTTGTGCCCCGGGCTTTTGCCGTGTATTGTTATGATGTCATTCCTCGTCTTACCTCAGCTATTCTGATTTCTAGCGTGCGCTGGAGGTCGTCGGTGCGCCCCATGCCTAGTTTCTTTCTGATATGGCTGCGCTGGCTCGAGATGTTGGACTCGGTCTTGTTTAGCTTTTCGCAGATTTCCTTTAGCGAGTGTCCGTCCACTATGAGGCGGCATATTGTCTTTTCACTCTTTGTCAGTTCGGCGCAGACAAGGTCCCATGCCAGGTTGTCCAGCTCATTTTTGCGCAGGCGCTGGCTGGCACGGCGCAATATGCGCTCGCGCACCTCGGGGCTGAGTCGCTCAATGAGGTTACCCTCCTTATGGGCATCCACGTCCTTGAGGTTGGCCAGCATCTCGAGGGCCCGTCTCTCCTCCTGCGACACCTCGCGGGGCTGCCGCAGGTTCTCGGTTATTCGGCTCATATTGTATACCCCCACGTATATCATGAGTACAAAGCCCACCAGAATGGACTTTACAGAGAGCATCGCCACACCAGCCTTCTGCGTGAAGAAGAAAAAGACCACCACCGCCACTATCATGCCCAGCGCCACCCAGACCGCCGTACGCAGCATCATGCTGATGGCCGTCACCACGAGGGCTACCATTATATATATGTTGCCCAGCACGCTGATGTTGTCCTCCGGCATTCCTAACAGGGTGCAGAACACGCTGTCCACCGTGAGCTTCGCCCCGATAAGGATATACAGGGCAGACAGTCCCTGGCTAAAGTCTACCTCTTCCTTCCATATTAAATATTGTATTACAGCATACGCAATGAGATGTGTGCAAGCCACGGCGAACCCGAACGGCTCCCACCACAGCAGGAAGAGGAAGAAATGAAACGGGATTATCACCGTCTCTATGCCACTGAGGAAGATGTAGGCTATCACCCTCCGCCTGTCTACAACACCACATTGGTTGGGGCACAGCGTCTCCTCGATGTGGTTTATCATTTTTACAATGGGTAAATTCAGTCCTTTCATAAGCAATCACATTTAGTAGTTAGATGTTGCAAAAGTAACACTTTTTTGGCAATCGCCCCAGCTCGGGGGGGGGTAAATAGACTTTTAAGTTTTTTCAACAGTAAATGCCTAAAAAAGAGGGATTTTCAAGGTTTTTCAGTGTAGATTTTGTTGCCAGCGGCTCTGATTACCACTAATTTTGCTGTCACAAAAACGGACAACGACCACAGTTTCACTACTCACTACTTATCCGAAACATTATGAAGAAAAAGATCATTATAACCCTGCTGGTCTGGATAGGAATAACCTGTTCGGCCATAGCACAGAAGGCGGCGATAAAGACCAATCTGCTCTACGATGCCACTACCACCATCAACCTCGGTGTGGAACTGGGCCTCGCCCCACGTTGGAGTCTCGACATCTCGGGCAACTTGAACCCCTGGACCTTCTCCCACAACCGCAAATGGCAGCACTGGCTCGTGCAGCCGGAGGCCAGATACTGGTTCTGCAACAAGATGATGGGGCACTTCCTGGGTTTCCACGCCCTCGGCGGAGCATATAACGTAGGCAATATAGACGCCGACTTCAAGTTCCTCGGGACGGATTTCTCCCCCCTCCGCGACCACCGCTATGAAGGTTGGATGCTCGGTGCCGGCGTGGCATACGGCTACGCATGGACACTCTCACGCCACTGGAACCTGGAAGCCGAGATAGGACTGGGGTACATATACTTCAACTACGACAAGTACAAGTGCGAGAAATGCGGCGAGAAGGTGGAAAGCGACAAGAGCAACCACTACGTGGGCCCCACGAAGGCTGCCATAAACCTCATATACGTCTTCTGAGAGAATACTCCCCCCCACCCTGACCTAACCACCCTTTAAAGCAGACCATACATTATGAACACTAAGCATAAAACTATACGCACCCTGCCGCTGGCACTGATCGCCCTATGCCTGCCGTGCTCAGCCGGACAACAGAAGGCCAGCAACGTCCAGATTCTGAACAAGGAAGTGAAGCGAGTCGGCGACAACGTCAACGTCAACATGGACATGATCTTCGACAACCTCAATCTGAAGAGCAACCGCGGCACCGTCGTCATACCGATGATAGTAAACCAGGGCGACACGGCGAAGCTGCCGGCCGTGGAGGTGATGGGACGCAAACGCTACATCTACTACCAGCGCAACGGCAAGACGGCTACCGAGAGCCCCGACACCGTAATAAAGTACACCGACGGAGAGGCGCAGACGGTACACTACAGCCAGACGACGCCCTACCGCACATGGATGGAGAACTCACAACTCGTCATAGGCCACGACCTCTGCGGATGCAACCAGAGCATCCTGGACAACGGACCGCTGAAGCGCGTCGGCGAGGCTCTGCCAGGACCAATGAAGATGTGCTACGCCTACGTACAGCCAAAAGCCGAAGGCATCAAGGAGCGCGACAACAAGGGAACGGCACGACTGCAGTTCGGCCTCAACAACTCCACCATCAACCAGAAGCTGGCCAACAACCAAAGCGAACTGGAGAAGCTCCGCAAGACCCTCGACGTGGTAAGGAACGACACCGACGTGCAAATCACATCCATAGAGCTGCACGGCTACGCTTCGCCCGACGGACCGTACGCCAACAACGAGAAGCTAGCCAAGAGCCGCACGGCAGCGCTGAACGACTACCTGCGCAGCTACTACCCCGTAGAGAAACGCCTCTTCACCTACACCTCCACGGCGGAAGACTGGAAGGGAGTAAAGGACTACCTGGCCCAGAACTCCATACCGCAACAGAAGGTAGTGAAACAAATAATGGCCAGCTTCCTCTCGCCCGACGAGAAGGAACGCGCCATAGCCCAACAGGCTCCCGAGGCGCACCGCTACCTCCTCGACAAGGTCTACCCGCAACTGCGACGCACGGACTACACTATCCACTACAACGTGAGGAACTTCAACCTCGAGGAGGCCCGCCGCCTCATCAAGACCCAGCCCTACAAGCTCTCGCAAGAAGAGATGTACGCCGTGGCAAACAGCTACGAGAAGGGCAGCAAGGAGTTCAACGAGGTGTTCGACGTAGCAGTGAAGATGTTCCCCGACGACGAACTGGCCAACCTCAATGCCGCCTACACCGCCATTGACCGTGGCGACAAGGTGAGCGCAGAGCAATACCTAGAGAAAGCCGGCACCAGTCCACAGACCGACAACGCCCGCGGAGCTCTCGCAGTACTGAAGAAGGACTACGCTACAGCACAAGACTACTTCACAAAGGCTGCCGACGCAGGACTCCAGGAAGCCAAGGACAACCTGGAGGAACTTAAAAAAAGAATGTAAACAACAAACAAATGTCTAACTTTATAAAAACCCCTGATTATGAAAAAGACTAACTTATTCGCCATGAGTCTGCTCGCCACCACAGCAGCATTCACCCTAAACAGTTGCAGCAACGACGATACAATCGCAGGAACTGCCAGTACACCAGAATCTGTTGACAGCTTCTACATGACGCTTCAGGTGAAAGGATCGGCCAACAGCACCGTCACGAGAACGGAACAGAAAGGCGACCCGAACAAAGATGACGGCAGCACAGAGGAAAGCACCATCACCAACGGTACTATCTACATCTACAACGGTTCGTCGCTGGTATTCACCAAGGCTATCACTTCCGCCGACTGGAAGACAGCTCCCACGCAGACTACTACGGGCACCACGAAGCCTATCAAGGTTAGTGTGAACAGCGTAACTGAGAAGACCAGCTACAACGTCTACTTCCTTGCTAACAACAATGAAACGCCCATTGCTGACCCAATCAACAACCCACTGTTCGACGTATCTGCAACCGGCGGTGCTAACTACGCTACCGACAACAAGTTCGTCATGTTCAATCAGAACGACAAATCGAGGGGTGGAGCCCACAGCACAGTTACGTTCGTGGATACGAACAAGAGCGAAACTAATCCAGCAGAGGCAAGCACCATCTATCTGGACCGCGTCGTTGCAAGAATTGATAAACCTACCGTCACAGCCACTGCCATCACGACAGATCCAAGCGAAACGGCCACCCCCCAGACCAAGCACATCGACTACATCGCAAGTGTATCTTACGTAGACTACGCCGTTTCCAACCTGAACAACCACTCGTACGTAATGCAGAACTGGACAGATACTGACGGTGTCTGGACGCTGAACACTGCAGGAAGCACCTACTACAAGGACTACGCTACCTACGGCACCACCTACGAGGCAAAGGGACTTGACAACTTCGGAACAACAGTGGCAAAGAACTACATGTTCGAGAACACTACGAACGACGCAGAGAAAGCCACGGCTATGTACTTCCGCATCAAAGCGAACCTGACAGATGCAGCAAAGAATAAAGCAGACTTCTCTGACGGCACCTTCTACCGCTACGACAACCGCATGTACGTCTCTATCCAGGACATCATGGATGACGCCGAAGTGGCTTACCCATTCGTAGAGGTGAACGCAGACACCAAGGCTACCACCACCTTGCCACCTGCACAGGTACTGGCCAAGATCAAAGGTACTGACGGCAAGCTCATCGCAGAGGGCACTACACTCGCCGACTTCCGCAAGAATTACAACATAGAGGTTTACCGTGAGGGCAACATGTACTACCGCTACGCCATCTCCGACAACTTCTACACTCGCGCCGGCTACTACTCAGTCCTCCGCAACAGCATCTACCGCCTGACGGTCGACGCCATCTACCAGATGGGTAAAGACGTGCCTAACGGCCCTACCCCGGACAAGGTCACACCTAACTACTACATGAACGTGAAGGTAGCCATCAATCCTTGGGTTCTCAACACTAAGACTATACAACTTCAGTAATCATCGGTTTTCTTAATTCTCCCGGAGGCTCTTTTTCTTCATAGTATCTCTCCTCCGGGAGATCTCTTAACCTTCCCCCCTACCCCTCTGACACCGTCTAGGGCACAACTAACAATATAAATACACTACAATATGGCAAACACAACAAGCAACAGTCTGCGCCATCGCGCACAACGCACAGCAAAGCGCTGGAGCACATTGTGGCTTCCAGCTGCCATAGTTATCTGCGCCCTGTCGGCCTGCATGAAAGACAACATCGACGACTGCCCGGGCAACGCACCCAGCAAGGTGTCGCTCGCCTTCGACTACACATACAACGTGAAGGAGGCTGACGCCTTCGCCGCTGAGGTAAAGACCATCAACGTCTTCGCCTTCGACGCCAACGGAAAGTTCTTCGACTCGTACACGCAGAGCGCCGACAAGTTTGAAACGGGACACACCATGGACATCAGCGGTCTGCAGGACGGCAAATACACCTTCGTCTGCCTGGCACGCGACAGACAGATAACGACCAAAGCCGTAGGCGACGACGAGATGGAGTTCACCTTCCCCTCGCTCACGCCGGGAGTGTCCACCATCGACGACCTGACCGAAAAGATGGGCAACGGCGACGGCACCACTCCGGTGGAGAACGACAAGGAGTTTGCAGCACTCTACACCGCACAGGCCAGCGTAGACTTCAAGAACCTCACCGACGACGGCAAGACCGGAAACGTCGTGGCGGACACGCTCAGCCTCCTGAAGTGCACCAAGACATACCGCATAGTCCTGCTGCCATACGAAAACGACCAGGTGGACTTCGAGCCCGAGAACTTCGACGTACGCATAGAAGGATCCGCAGCATGGCTCGACCACAAGGGCGACAAGGTGTGCAACGAGCTAATCACCTATCTGCCCTTCAAGACAGAGCTGCGCCAGAACTACGGCAACGAGAAGACGCTGGTGGACGAAAAGCCAGTAGACCAGGCACTGGTCTACGACCTGATGTCGTCGCGTATGTTTGAGCGAGCCACCACAAATACCAGTGAGGCAGAAGCCACATACAGCGACAAGCGCATCATCATCACCGACAAGCGCGACCCACAGAACCCAAAGGAGGTATTCAACCACTCGCTGCCCTGGTTCCTCGCCCTCTGCGGCGAGCACGCCGACAAAGACTGGGGCGACCAGGAGTACCTCGACCGTCAGGACCACTACGTACTCATGTTCTACGTACCGGACACACGCAACTACAACATGTCGGCAAGAGTGAAGATAAACGGATGGGTGCTCAACCAGATTGACACACCACTTGGACAACAATAAAAAAAACTACCTGCCATTATGAAGAAACATGCGAAAACATACCATCAAGGAGGCAGCCGCCTCAGGCAGTCCATAGCGACTGTACTGCTGGCCACCCTGCCGCTGGCAGCACTGTTCTCGTCATGCGCCAATGAAGAATATCCTGCTGCTGCCACAACAACACCTGCCACTGAGACCTACCTAAACCTGAACGTACAGACCGCCGCGCCCACCACGACAAGGGCTGGCGGCACGGAGACAACGACACGGGTCGCCGACTCGGAGACCACGCCGGCCAACCCATCTACGGAGAGCAGCATACACAGCATCTGCGTCTGGGCATTCAGCTCCAGCGATGACGGAAGCGACGCCCTGCCCATCAGCTTCAAAGAGGAAAGCCTCGCATCGCCCGTAGACGGCGAGAACTCCACGAAGACCATCAGCATGAAGATACCACGTATGGGCGACGGAACGACGATCGACTACCTGGACCTCTACATCCTGGCAAACGCCGAGAGCATCACGGGACTGCTGGACGGCGTAACATACAAGAAGACACTGACACGCGGACAGCTGGAAAGCCTCAGCATCGCCGACCAGTTCGGCATAGCCTCCGACGGCAAACCGCAGACTACCACGGTGCCCGACAAGGGACTGCCCGTCTCGCGCGTCATAAAGAATATCAATGTGAACACGCACATAGCCGAGACTCCCACCGCCGCAGCGGCCAAGGCACTGAACATCCCGCTGGTGCGCGCCGTATCGAAACTGCACTTCTTCTTTGCACGCAAGAGCAATGCGGCTACAGAGAATGTGAAGATAACAAAGATAGAACTGGACCCCGAGGTGCTGCCAACGGCATCCAAGGTGTTCCCCATTGCTACGACGGTAAGCAACATGGACAGCGACGGCCTCACCGGACTCTTCACCGCCGACACGCAGTATACCAATACAAAGATGGTGATGGACGGCATCGACACTGACTACATATATGAAGTAGAAGACCCAACCACCCTCATCCGCCAGAGCGGCGAGACGGCGAGCGAATACATGGAGCGACTCTACGCCGCCACTGAAGAGAGCAACCGCTGCTACCTGCGCGAGTCCAACAAGCCGCTCACCGGAACAATCTACTACCAGCTCAGCACCGGTGCGAAAGTGAAGACAGCCGCTTTCCAGATACCATCCGCCACAGACACTCCGGCATACAGAAACCACGAGTTGGTGGTATACGGATACTTCCAGAGCAGCGGAACGGCGGAACTGACACTCAAGTACTACGTGGCTGAGTGGGCAGACAAAGCCGCGACGAACATCAACTTCAACTAACACTACTAAAGAGCACGACTATGAAACAATACCAGAACAACCATTGCCGCAACGGACGCACCCTAATGGCATGCGCACTTGCAAGCTTCATACTCTTGCTCTGCGGATGCTCGGAAGATCTATACTCACCCAGCGCACACGACGGCGAAACGACAACGATAACGCTGAACTACTCGGACACCTCGCCAAGGGACATCACCGTGAACACGCGCGCCACGGAGGCTGAGGAGAGACGCCTCGATGACCTGTACATTTATATATTCAATGAAGACGGCTACCTGACGGGCTACAAACAGGTGACCGAAGGGCTGGACCAGAACACCAGTAGCTCCAACCAGGCAGCCGTCAGCGGTATAAAAACCCGCGTGGGGCAGGCATACATATATGCCGTGGCAAACATAAGCACGGGCCTATATCCCGTAGCAACGAGCAGCGGCACAGTACAGGACGGCAAGCTGCCCATCAATCTGGACGAGACGAAGGCACAGAACTGCGAGTACGACTTCACGAAGGACATGCTGCTGAGTCTGCCGTTCACAAGGAACAACGACGAGACCATCCAGATTTCAAGTGCTTTCCTGATGAGCGGAGCCGTAAGCAACGGACAGGCCGTGACCGTCACCAGTTCGGGGAGCATAACGGGCGGCAACGTCATAAAGCTGAACCGCATCGTCTCGAAGGTGAAGTTCACCATAAAGGCGGCAACGGGCAACAGCAGGACGTTCAAGCTGAGCACCTACGACATCATGCGCGTATCAAAGGACGGCAAACTGGTGGGCACAGCAGACAACAATGCCCGCTATGAGGCCAAGAGTGTCAGCGACATAACGGGCATGGCAAGAGGTGTCAACGATGTGGACACCGAGGGAAGGGAATTCTTTGAGGTGTATCTGCCGGAGAACCTGCAGACACGGAAAAACGACGTAAGCACCTGGCACAAAAGGGAAGACGACGGCGAGACTGCAACAAAGGCATTCGCCAACGCCCCGGCCAACGGCACGTACGTTGTACTGAGAGGAAAATACTCGGAGGTGAAGAGCGGCGTGACGAAGAACGCCGATGTCACCTACTACGTACACCTGGGCGACTGCTCCGCCGACGTGAACAACTACGACGTGGAGCGCAACTGCCGCTACACGTACAACATCACCGTGGAGGGTGTGGACCAGATAATAGTGGAAGCCAAGAAGACCGGCAACAACGAACAGCCGGGAGCAGAAGGCGTAGTACTGGAATACGGTTCGGCTGGAAAGAACATGATACTGGACAGCCACTACGAATACATGGTGATGCGCTTCTACCAGAAGGACATAAAGACGCTGAAGGAGAACGGTCACGGATACTATTATCAAGTGCAGACCATCAACGGAAAGACGGACCCGATAGAGGTGACAACCGAAGTGACGGGCAACCTCAACGGGACGGACACCGACTGGATTGAGTTTGCCATCGGCACCAGCAAGTACAGTTCGAATGCCACAAACAGGGGCACGGCGTGCGACTACCCTGGCAAAGGTAATACGGGACTCTACTCCATAGTAAATTTCCTCAAGCTGCTCTATGAGAATGCCGACAACAACTCGTTCTGGAAGGGTTATTCGAACAACAAGTACATCGACGCCACCTGCTTCGTGAACGAGAACTACTACTCCGACAAGACTTGGGACACCTTCGTCAATGACGTGCAGATGCGATCCTTCTATGTTGCCAACGAAGTGGAGGAAAGCAAAGACGGCAGAAGCATCTACGCCAAAGCAGCCTACGGTCTGCAGCAGTACAACATACAGACCTTCTACAACCGATCGCTCGCCGGCAGCATCACTGCCTTCGGTTGTGAGACGACAAACGACGAGGAGGGCAAGGGGTACACCGTCAACGGAAGCGGCAGCCAGTACCAGACAAACGGAAAAGACTCTTGGGACGGACGCGCCAATATGCTCACGGACATCTTCTCTACCAATTACTATGGGACTACCAATACCTGGAGTAAACTGAAAAACAACACATCGCTGGTAAAGGCATGCATGAGCAGAAACCGCGACCTCAATGGCGACGGCTATATAAGTCAAGACGAAGTAAGGTGGTACGCTCCTACCATAGAGCAGTACGCGGGACTCTGGATAGGCGAGGAAGTGGTGAGCACGGACTCCAAACTATTCAACCGCTCCACATCCACGCTGAGCACTGGCAACGACCCCGGATGCCGCATGCTGTACTACGCTACTACCAATGGCACCAACACGTTCTTTGCCGAGGAAGGCATGGCAACAAACCACTATAACCCCAGCTCGAGCAACGGTTTTCCGCCTACCTACGTGCGCTGCATCAGAAACCTAAAGTCCAACGACATCGGGTACGCCGAGACACCGGACAAGTACTACACTTATACGGCGAGCGACAAGAAGGTGAGCCTGGAGAACGTGGATGTACGAGCCGTAAACGCCACCGGAGAGCAAGGCGAGCTGAACGCCCACACGGAACGCTCGGAGGACAACAAACCAGCAAGTGCATTCTATATAGCCAGCAAGACTCACGGCACCGCCACTCAGGCCAACGTGGTAAACGGAGTATTCAAATGCTACGGCAACTACAACGAGACCGACAAGAAGTGGAGAGTGCCCAACCAGAGGGAAATGAGCCTCATGGTGCTCATAGACCCGAGTCTCGTAAAGAACACCTTCTGCCGTACGCTGTTCTCGAACACCAACTTCAGAAAGTCGTGGACTTACACAGACGTTTTCACCATGGTTAACAGTTGGACCACCTCTGGCTCAGTACGATGCATAAAGGTAATACAATAGAGTAAGACAACTAACCTACAGAACTATCATGAGAGTACTAATATATATAGTCTTTTTCCTTGCGTGCGTATGTGATATATGTGCGCAAGGATCTTCTTTTCAGTACCCGGCAATGCCGGACACGCTGCGCAGTGCCGATGCAAGGGTTTCGTACCTGCTGCTTCACTACTGGGACAACTTCGACTTCAACGACACCGTGCAACTAAACAATGCCGACAACGTGGAGCAGGGGTTCGTAAACTACATAGATCTGCTGACGAAGCTGGCGCCCAACATAGACCAGGGCAAGCTGCAGCAGACCTCGCACGCCGTCGTGGAGCAGAGCGTGGCAGCGTTCAGCGAAAAGGCTTTTGCCACTGAGGCTTCCAAGACAAAGTTCGAAGCCCTACTGGACCACTACCTCGACGACCCGCAGTCGCCCATGAGGGACGACCGCACATACGTGCTCTTCCTCGGGCAGATGGCAAAGTCAGCACACTTCTCCGATGCGGAGAAGGAGCGCGCTACTTTCAAGCTGGACAGCAGAAAGAAGAACCTGCCGGGCAGCATGGCGATGGACTTCACCTTCACCGACGGCAACAACCAGCCGCACACTCTCAGAGAATATGCGGCAGAGAAAGTGATACTGTACTTCTACGACCCCGACTGCGACAACTGCCACAAGGTGTCGGAGTGGCTGAAGACACAGACCATCCCGCAGGACTACACGTTCCTGCGCATAAAGGCGGACGACCGCCTCACGGACCTATACAGCCTGGAAGCCATGCCAACGATATTCCTACTGGACAAAGGAAACAAGGTGGTGCTGAAAGACTGTTCGGCTGAGACGCTCATACAGGCAGTCTATGATGCTGCACACTAATGATTGTGTACTTAGCTTCCGATGGACTACTCTTTTGCCTTTGAAGAGTCGTAAGTCATCTGGAACATCGCGCGGACGTTTTCGTTGCGCATTACAACAATGGTGTAATCGCCGTCTTTTAGTGTTCCCACCGTGGAGGTCAGCGTATAGTAACCATATTTGCCGGACAGACCGTAATCGCCCTTCTCAACGACAGTAATCTGGCCGCCCTGCAGCGTGGTGGACACTTTGATGTCAGTGGCATCGTCGAACACCACGTTCTTATGGGTGAGAAGCAGCTTGCCGTCCTTGAGGATTTTGCAGTTCAGCTTCTCTTCTGTACCGGTGGTGACTGCATTGGCGTTGCCCTTCGTGACGGGAGAAGTCTCCAACTGGGTATAACTGTACTGGCGGAAGCTGGCTTCGGCAGACGATTCTTCGTCCGGTTGGCCTGGCAAACTGGCGTCATTGCTTCCGCAACCCATCAGGCTGAGGGCCATAAGACATGCCAAAAGGGGGGCTAAATAGGATTTAGTCATAACGTGCTCGTTTTTTGGTATATGCAAAACTTGTTGCAAAGGTAGTCGTTTTAATCTGAAACGCACCATAAGAATGTAACAAAATGATTGTTTGAAGCAGAAATTACACAACAATGAGTAAAAATAAAAGCCAGCGAGACTCACGTCCTGCTGGCTTTTGACTATTTTAATACTCACAATTATCTTATTTGTATGCCTGTTCGTGTACACCGGCAACGGCACGGCCTGAAGGGTCGTTCATGTTCTTCCATGCCTCGTCCCACTCGAGAGCCTTGGCTGTAGAGCAAGCTACGCTGGCCTCGTGAGGCACGGCACGCGCTGCGCTGTCTGACGGGAAGTGCTCCTCGAAGATGGTACGGTAGTAGTACTCCTCCTTGTTGAGCGGAGTGTTGATTGGGAAGCGCTCTGCGGCGTGAGCCATCTGCTCGTCAGAGACTGCCTTGGAGGTAATATCCTTCAGAGTGTCAATCCAAGAGTAGCCTACACCGTCGGAGAACTGCTCCTTCTGACGCCATGCCACGCTCTCTGGGAGCATGTCGGCGAACGCCTCGCGGACTACCTTCTTCTCCATCACGCTGCCCGGGCACATCTTGTACTCTGGGTTCAGCGACATGGCAACGTCGAGGAACTCCTTGTCGAGGAACGGCACGCGACCCTCAACGCCCCAAGCCGACAGCGACTTGTTGGCACGCAGACAGTCGTACTGGTGAAGCTTACCTAGCTTGCGCACGGTCTCTTCGTGGAACTCCTTGGCATCCGGGGCCTTGTGGAAGTAGAGGTAACCACCGAACACCTCGTCGGCACCCTCGCCAGAGAGAACCATCTTGATGCCCATAGACTTAATAACTCGGGCAAGGAGGTACATCGGGGTAGAGGCACGTACGGTTGTGACGTCGTAAGTCTCAATAAAATATATAACGTCGCGGATGGCGTCGAGACCTTCCTGTATGGTATAGTTGATTTCGTGGTGAACGGTGCCGATGTAGTCAGCCACCTCGCGAGCCTTGGCAAGGTCAGGTGCGCCCTTCAGACCCACTGCGAACGAGTGGAGGCGTGGCCACCATGCCTTCTCTGCGCCGTCAGCCTCGATGCGGTTGGCGGCAAACTTGCGTGCGATGGCGGAGGTGACGCTGGAGTCGAGACCGCCAGAAAGGAGCACGCCGTAAGGCACGTCACTCATCAGCTGGCGCTTGACGGCACTCTCCAGTGCGTCGTGTACAGCCTCTACGCTTTCCTTATAGGAGAGCTTGGCAATCTCTGCTACGGGAGAGCTGCACTCGCCCGGCATCTTGTCCATCCACTCACGCTTGTACCACTTGGTGAGCTGCTTGGTCTTTGAACTGTAATAGTGGCCTGGGAGGAACGGCTCGTACTCGTCGCAGAAGCCTTCGAGAGCCTTCAGCTCGGAAGCAACGTAAGTCTTTCCGTCCTTGTCGTGGCCTATATAGAGAGGTATAACACCGATGGGGTCGCGACCTACGAGGTACTCGTCTGCCTCCTCGTCGTAGAGGGTAAAGGCGAAGATACCGCTTATCTTTTCGAAAATCCATGCGGGGTCTGCATTGCCGCTTGCCTTCCAGTCGCGATAGAGGGCAAGGATAACTTCACAGTCAGAACCAGTCTGAAACTCGTACTTGCCGTCGTACTCGGCACGGATGTCACGATGGTTGTATATCTCACCGTTGACAGCGAGCACCTGCTTGCGGTCAGGAGAGAATAGAGGCTGCTGGCCAGACTCGGGGTCCACGATGCTCAGACGCTCGTGGGCGAGAATGGCAGAACCGCCAACGTAGATACCGCTCCAGTCCGGACCGCGGTGACGAATCTTACGGCTCATCTGAAGAGCCTTCTTGCGAAGCTCAGCTGTTTGCTGCTGAATGTCTAGGATACATGCAATTCCACACATAGTCGTATTGTTTTTTCTTTATTGTTGGTTGTTAATTGATAAATGCGTAAGTTTGCTTTGCTCTAGCTTTGTATTTGGGCAACGCCCTATACAGTTAAATCGGCCTTAGAGTAGACCGCTGTACTTTTCGTAGTTATAACCCAGGGCTAGACTCGGCAATGTTTATTTGCGTTGCCCTAGCTAACCCTGGGCTATTTGTGTTATATTTGTGCTCCAGAGGAGCGTGTATGTTGGCTACTTGACTGGATAACCATCAAGTTATCTGTGTCAGTGTCAGATTAGTTGTTGTAGCAAGCCTCACCGTGCTCGTATACGTCGAGACCTTCTTCCTCAATAACGCGGTCGCAGCGGAGACCTACAGTGTACTTGATGATACCGAAGATGATGAAACCGGCGACAGCAGCGAAGGCTGCAATGCTGATAGCGCCGAGTGCCTGAACGCCTACAGAAGCTTCAACACCGTCGATGGCTGGGTCGCAGAAGACACCTGTGAGAACGGTTCCAACGAAACCACCTACACCGTGTACAGAAGCAGCACCAACTGGATCGTCAATCTTGAGGACCTTATCGATGAAGTTTACAGCGAAGCACATTGCGAGAGAAGCTACGATACCGATGATAGCAGCAGCGCCGACGCTTACGCAGTCGCAACCTGCAGTGATACCTACGAGACCGGCGAGAACACCGTTGCAGAGCATTGAGAGAGATGGCTTGCCGTCAACTACCCATGTGTAGAACATAGCTGCGATAGCACCAGTAGCGGCTGCCATGTTGGTGGTAACGAATACGTGAGACATGCTCACTGCGTTAGCGTAACCAGTAGCGGCAACAGTAGAACATGGGTTGAAGCCGAACCAACCTACCCAGAGGCAGAATACACCGAGTGCGCAGATGGTCAGGTTGTGACCAGGAATAGCGCGGCTCTTGCCGTCCTTTGTGTACTTACCGATACGTGGACCAAGGATGAGTGCACCTACGAAAGCGAGGACACCACCGCAGAGGTGTACGATAGAAGAACCTGCGAAGTCGTGGAAGCCCATCTCAGAGAGCCAGCCGCCGCCCCATGACCAGTGACCTTCGATAGGATAAACGAAAGCGGAGATGAGGATAGAGTATACTACATACATGGAGAACTTAGTACGCTCAGCCATAGCACCGGAAACGATGGTAGCTGTTGTGGCAGCGAACACTGTCTGGAAGATGAATGTAGCCTCTGCAGGCACGTTAGAGTCAGAACCGATATTGAAGAAACCATCGAAACCGATGAAGCCGTTACCCGTTGTGCTGTACATGATAGAGAAACCCATCACCCAGTACAGTACTGTACCGAACATGAAGTCAACGAAGTTCTTCATCAAGATGTTGGCTGTATTCTTGGAACGTGTCAGACCAGCCTCCACGAGTGCGAAACCAGGCTGCATCCAGAACACGAGCATTGCGCCGAGGAGTACCCACAGGGTATCCAAACCGTTTACATAATCTTTTGCGTCTTCCACGACAGCGGCAAGACCAGTGGCAAATAATGTATCAATCATAATTCTTTTTCCTTTCTACGTTTGTGTTAGTGTTGTTGTCTCAGTGTTTGCGTCTTGATATATTATTTCTTGTCTGCCAGAACGGTGTCGCCATGCTCGCCGGTGCGGATAGAGTAACAGTCGATCACATCACTGAGGAAGATACGTCCGTCACCAACCTTGCCAGTGTGAGCCACTTCCTTGATAACCTTTATTGTAGAGTCAACGAACTGCTCGCGGCAGATGATGGTGATTGCCACACGCTCGATGACGTCTGTTGAATACTGTACACCACGGTAAATGCGCTCCTGACGGCTCTGGCCGATGCCGTGTACATCGTGATACTCAAACCAGTCAATGTCTGAGCTTAGCAGAGCTTCTTTCACATCCTCGAACTTTGTTCGGCGGATGATTGCTTCAATCTTTTTCATACTAATTACCTTTAAAACGTTTATATTATCTTTGTTTGTGTTGTGTCTGCCTTAATAGTAATAATGTACGTGTGTACATTATATATTATAAAAGAGCGCGTCTTCAAGGAGCGTTTGTCGCTGTTGTACGTGCAACAAGTGACACTTTGCTTGATTTCTGCTGCAAAATTACTACTTTTTGTCAGTTTAACCACCACTTTGCGTGCACTTTGCTATTTCTTTTTCTTTCACACTTACGAAGTGTAAGACATTCACACTTGTTTACTTTCACTTTGCACACTTTAACGCGCCGTTTCCTTACAAAATGGTAAAAAGTAAGGCTCGTAGTGTTATTATGACAGAATTCTTATTGCAATTCCGACAAAAAGTAGTAATTTTGCAGCAGAAATCAAACAAAAAGGCAAACTACAGATGACAAAGACTATCAAATTCACCAAGATGCACGGCGCTGGTAACGATTATATATATGTAGACACTACTAAGTATGACATCCCGGACCCAGCAAAGGCATCCATAGAATGGAGCAAGTTTCACTTCGGTGTAGGCTCTGACGGTCTTATCCTCATCGGCAAAGCTACAGAGCCAGGCGCTGACTTCTCGATGCGCATCTTCAACAACGACGGCTCGGAAGCAATGATGTGCGGAAACGGCACACGATGCGTAGCAAAGTTCCTTCACGACAAAGGTCTCACGGACAAGAACCCCATCAACCTCCAGACGCTCTCAGGCATAAAGATACTGAACCTTCATCTGGATGCCGACAACAAAGTAGAGACGGTCACGGTAGACATGGGCGAGCCTATCCTAAAGCAGCCGGCACAGTTTGCAGTGAAGGGCGGCAAGGCAGTAGACTACGAGGTAACAATAGAGGGAAAGCAGTTCTCCGGCACCTTCGTCTCAATGGGAAACCCACACTTCGTCATCTTCCTCCACGAGGACGTTGAGAAGTTCGACATAGCCTACTACGGCAAGATACTGGAACACCACGATCTCTTCCCACAGCGCTGCAACATCGAGTTCGCGCAGGTACTGGAAGACGGGACAATAAGAATGAGAGTTTGGGAACGCGGAAGCGGCATCACCCTCGCCTGCGGCACCGGAGCCTGCGCCACGGCAGTGGCAGCCAAGCTGACAGGACGACGCGGCAACCAGAGCGACATCAAGATGGACGGCGGAACGCTGAACATCGAGTGGGCGGAGGACAACCACATCATGATGACAGGTCCGGCAGCCATCTCCTTCGAGGGAGAAATAGAGCTGAAAGACTAACTGTTCCTACAACTCTTAGAGTTACGACAGACAAACCTTAGAGTTAGCAACTATAAGTCTAAGGATAAAAAAGCAAACTTAAAGCAAGCAACAAATATAAAGAAAGAACATGGCACTCGTAAACGAACACTATCTCAAACTATCCAACAACTACCTCTTCGCTGACATTGCAAAGAAGGTAAACGCTTACAAGGTATCACACCCGAAGGCACAGGTGATCAGCCTCGGTATTGGCGACGTGACCCGTCCGTTGGTTCCAGCCGTCATCGAAGCAATGCACAAGGCTGTTGACGAGATGGCAGAGAAGGCTACCTTCCGAGGATACGGTCCGGAGAGAGGTTACGACTTCCTTCGCGAGGCTATCATAAAGAACGACTTCCTGCCACGCGGCATCCACCTCGACCCGAGCGAGATCTTCGTCAACGACGGTGCGAAGTCTGACACTGGCAACATCGGCGACATCGTTCGCTGGGACAACTCCGTTGGCATGACGGACCCTATATACCCCGTTTACATCGACTCCAACGTGATGTGCGGCAGAGCCGGAGTATTCGAGAACGGCTCTTGGAGCAACGTAAACTACATGCCCTGCACCGCAGAGAACAACTTCACTCCACAGATTCCCGACCATCGCGTGGACATGATCTACCTCTGCTACCCTAACAACCCGACGGGTACGGTGCTCACCAAAGACGAGCTGCGCAAGTGGGTCAACTACGCTCTGAAGAACGACACACTGATTCTTTACGATGCAGCATACGAGGCATTCATCCAGGAGGAGGACATCCCCCACTCCATCTACGAGATAAAGGGCGCACGCAAATGCGCCATCGAGTTCCACTCGTACTCAAAGACAGCCGGTTTCACTGGCGTACGTTGCGGCTACACCGTAATACCGAAGGAACTCACCGCCACCACTCTCGACGGCACTCAGCGCATAGAGCTGAACCACCTGTGGGACCGCCGTCAGAGCACCAAGTTCAACGGCACAAGCTACATCTCGCAGCGCGCCGCTGAGGCCATCTACACACCGGAGGGTAAGGCACAGACAAAGGCAGTCATCGACTACTACATGACCAACGCCAGCATCATGCGCGAGGCACTCACAGAGATGGGTTTCGAGGTATTCGGCGGAAAGAACGCACCATACCTTTGGGTGAAGACTCCAGACGGAAGTTCCTCATGGAAGTTCTTCGAGCAGCTGCTCTACGGAGCAAGCATCGTCTGCACCCCAGGCGTAGGCTTCGGTCCTTCGGGCGAGGGATACGTACGCTTCACCTCGTTCGGCGAGCGTGAGGACTGCGAGGAGGCAATGCGCCGCATCAAGGAGTGGATGCACAAATAAGAAGAAGACAAGCAAGAGACGACAACACTCTTCTTTCCTAAGGACACAAACACAACACAAACAAAAATTATAAACAAGAGAAAGGCCGTCACGTTCAGCTTGACCAAGCCGGGCGTACGACCAAGGTATTAACTAATTCAGGAAAGGAAAAGATTATGAAGATTTTCAAAGTTTTGGCAGTAGCTTTCGCAGCCTTTGTAGGCGTAAGTACAGCAAGCGCACAGGACAAACTGGAAGGCAACGTAGGCGCTGACGTTGTAAGCCGCTACGTTTGGCGTGGTCAGAGTCTTGGCGACGCAGCAATACAGCCATCTGCCGGCATCGCTTATAAAGGATTGTCATTCGGCTTCTGGGGTAGCTATGGCTTCCTCAATTCAGAAGACTCCAAAGAGTTCGACTTGACACTGGCCTACACTGTAGGCGGCTTCAACATTGGCGTAACAGACTACTGGTTCAGCAACTATGGCGAGGACAACAAGTATTTTGAATACCGCAATGGTCACTCTACCCACGTATGGGAAGGTAACATCGGCTACGACTTCGGTCCTATCGCCCTGCAGTGGTACACCAACTTCGCAGGTGATGACGGACTGAATAAGAGCCTCAAGAGAGCTTACTCTTCTTACTTCCAGATCAGCGCTCCATTCAAGCTCGTTACTTGTGACTGGACGGGTACTGTAGGTATCGTGCCATGGGCTACAGAATTCTACACAGGTGCTGAGAACGGATTTGCTGTAACAAACCTCGCCCTCCGCGCTACCAAGACAATTCCAGTATGCAAGAGCTGGGGTATCCCAGTATTCGGCGAGGTTTCTGCAAACCCAGCCACAAAGAAGGGCTACTTCGTAGTAGGTCTGACACTGGCATACTAATCTCACGGCAAATCCCCACCCTAAAAAACTCTCAGAGAAAACACCAATCACCGGAGCAGGCACAGTCTTCGCAGTGCCTGCTCCATAAAAACAAAAACTTAATACAATGGCAAATTTAAGATTTCAGGTTGTTGGCGAAGCTTTCAAAAAGCAGCCAGTAGAAGTACCAGCACCAGCTGAGCGTCCTTCAGAGTTCTTCGCTAAGTACGTCTTCAACAAGCAGAAGATGTTCAAGTATCTCTCGAAGAAGACTTACGACAAGATGCTTGACGTCATCGACAACGGTGCTCCTCTGGACCGCGCTACTGCAGACAAAGTTGCAGAAGGCATGAAGAAATGGGCTATGGAGCTGGGTGCTACCCACTGCACACACTGGTTCCAGCCTCTTACAGACACCACCGCTGAGAAGCACGACGCTTTCGTAGAGCACGACTGGAAGGGCGGCATGATTGAGGAATTCGAGGGCAAGAGCCTCGTACAGCAGGAGCCTGACGCTTCTTCATTCCCTTCAGGCGGTATCCGTTCTACCTTCGAGGCCCGCGGCTACTCTGCCTGGGATCCAACATCACCTGTATTCGTCATTGGTGACACCCTGATGATACCTACTGTCTTCATCTCTTACACTGGTGAAGCACTCGACTATAAGACACCACTGCTGAAGACTCTCCGTGCGGTTGACGAAGCTGCTACTGCCGTAGTACACTACTTCAACCCAGAAGTGAAGAGCGTTAAGTCCAACCTCGGTTGGGAGCAGGAGTACTTCCTCGTTGACGAGGGTCTGTACTCAGCACGCCCAGACCTGCTGCTGACTGGCCGCACCCTGATGGGTCACTCTTCAGCTAAGGACCAGCAGATGGACGACCACTACTTCGGAGCTATCCCAGAGCGCGTTGCAGCGTTCATGAAGGAACTGGAGATTAAGGCTCTTGAGCTCGGCATCCCTTGCAAGACTCGCCACAACGAGGTTGCTCCTAACCAGTTCGAGCTGGCTCCTATCTTCGAGGAGACAAACCTGGCTGTTGACCACAACATGCTCATCATGTCTCTGATGAAGAAGATCGCCCGCAAGCACGGTTTCCGTTGCCTGCTGCACGAGAAGCCATTCGACGGCGTAAACGGTTCTGGTAAGCACAACAACTGGTCACTCTCTACCGACAACGGCATCCTGCTGCACGGTCCTGCTAAGGACGAGATTGGCAACCTCCGTTTCGTTACCTTCGTCGTTGAGACTCTGATGGGTGTATACAAGCACAACGGTCTGCTGAAGGCTTCTATCATGTCAGCTACCAACGCTCACCGTCTCGGCGCCAACGAGGCACCTCCGGCAATCGTTTCTTCATTCCTCGGCAAGCAGCTCACAGAGGTTCTCGACCACCTCGAGAACTCTACCGACGACACCATCGACATCGCTGGCAAGTCTGGCTTGAAGCTCGACATCCCTTCTATCCCAGAGCTGCTCATCGATAACACCGACCGTAACCGTACCTCACCGTTCGCCTTCACCGGCAACCGCTTCGAGTTCCGCGCCGTTGGTTCAGAGGCAAACTGCGCTTCTGCAATGATCGCCCTGAACGCTGCCGTAGCAGAGGCTCTCGTAAGCTTCAAGCAGCGCGTTGACGCTCTCATCGCTTCCGGCAAGGACAAGCACGCTGCCATCATCGCTGTTCTGCGTGAGGATATCAAGACCTGCAAGCCTATCCGCTTCGACGGCAACGGCTACTCTGACGAGTGGGTTGAGGAGGCTGCAAAGCGCGGTCTGGACGTAGAGAAGTCTTGCCCAATCATCTTCGACCGCTACCTCGACAAGGAGTCTATCGATATGTTCGAGTCTCTGAACATCATGACTGCCAAGGAGCTTGAGGCACGTAACGAAATCAAGTGGGAGACCTACACAAAGAAGATACAGATCGAGGCTCGTGTATTCGGCGACCTCTCTATCAACCACATCATCCCACAGGTAATGGCTTACCAGACAAAGCTCGCCGAGAACGTAGCTGCGCTGAAGAGCATCATCCCTGCAGAGGAGCTGAAGACTGTAGCAAGCAGCAACCTGGCCCTCATCAAGGAAATCTCAGAGCGCGTAAAGGCTATCGAGGAAGGCGTACAGTCACTCATCGACGCACGTAAGGTTGCCAACAAGATTGAAAGCGAGCGCGAGAAGGCCATCGCATACCACGACACCGTGGAGCCTAAGATGGACGAAATCCGCTACCACATCGACAAGCTCGAGTCTAAGGTGGACGACGAAGTTTGGACGCTGCCTAAGTATCGCGAAATGCTCTTTATTAGATAATACGCAACAATCTATTTCTTTAATTGGTTGTTTAAGTTTGCCTGGTTGCTTGACCGCGAGGTCGAGCAACCTTTTTTTATTCAGGACACTGCTTTACGCTGACACAGACTGTTACAGTTTTAGCTATAGTTACACAAAACACACCCACTCACCTATGAAACCCATTATCGGAATAACGCCGCTCGTGGACACCGAGCGGGAGAGCCTCTGGATGCTGCCGGGCTATATGGACGGCATCGCCGAGGCAGGCGGAATGCCCATCATGCTGCCACTGACCCACGACTCGTCGGACTTGGCACACCTTACTACCATGTGCGACGGACTGCTCTTCACGGGCGGACACGACGTCTCACCTTATTTATATAGTACTACCCCCACCCCCGAATGCGGCGAATGCTCCGACGAGCGCGATCGCATGGAACTGCTCCTTCTGCGCGAGGCCATACGGCAAGACAAGCCCGTACTGGGCATCTGCCGCGGCATACAGTTCATCAACGCAGCCCTCGGCGGAACGCTCTATCAGGACTTGCCCACCGAGCACCCCTCCGAAGTGGAGCACCACATGACGGCCCCCTACGACCGCCACATACACAATGTGAGTATTCTGCCCTCCACCCCACTACACTCATTATTAGGTATCGAAATGCTGGGCGTAAACAGCTACCACCATCAAGCCGTACGCACCCTCGCCACCGACCTGACGGCGATGGCCATGAGCACCGACGGACTGGTGGAAGCAGTGTGCCACAACACGATGCGCTACCTGCGCGCCTACCAGTGGCATCCAGAATTCTCCTATAAGACAGACGAGGCAAGCCGCAAAATCTTCGCAGACTTCGTGGCCAACTGCCACTAAGAACAACCCTCCGACGGCCTTTAGCCCCTGCCGATTACCTAAAAATAGGTAAGCGCAATTTACCTACTTTTGATGATACCTCAGAATTGTCGTTGTATAGAATTCTTGGTAACTTTGCAAGCGAAAAGAGCAGCCTACCTCCACTGCGCGTGCGGCATGGCTCTGCGATTTTTTAGACAAAGTTAATAACAGTTCAACACAACAAACAATCACACACAACTATGATCATCGAAAACGTACATGCAAGAGAGATTCTTGACTCTCGCGGCAATCCAACAGTAGAAGTGGAAATCACCCTGGAGTCAGGCGTAGTAGGCCGTGCTTCCGTACCATCCGGCGCATCCACCGGCGAGAACGAAGCCCTCGAGCTTCGCGACGGCGACAAGCAGCGCTACGGCGGCAAGGGCGTGCTGAAGGCCGTTGAGAACGTCAACACCGTCATCGCTCCTGCACTGAAGGGCATGTCCGTGCTCAACCAGCGCAACATCGACTACAAGATGCTCGAACTCGACGGCACTCCTACCAAGTCGAAGCTCGGTGCCAATGCCATCCTCGGCGTTTCCCTCGCAGCAGCCCACGCCGCAGCCGACTATCTCGAGATACCTCTCTACCGCTACATCGGCGGTGCCAACACATACGTTCTCCCCGTACCTATGATGAACATCATCAACGGCGGCGCACACTCCGACGCTCCTATCGCATTCCAGGAGTTCATGATTCGTCCCGTTGGCGCACCAAACGAGCGCGAGGCTGTACGCATGGGTGCTGAGGTGTTCCACGCCCTGGCTAAGCTTCTGAAGAAGCGCGGCCTCTCTACCGCAGTAGGCGACGAGGGCGGTTTCGCTCCTGCACTCGACGGCATCGAGGATGCCTTAGAGAGCATCTGCCAGGCCATTAAGGACGCTGGCTACGAACCGGGCAAGGACGTTAAGATTGCCATGGACTGCGCTGCCTCCGAGTTTGCTACCTGCGAGGACGGACAGTGGTACTACGACTACAGCAAGCTGAAGAGCGGCATGCCTAAGGACCCTAACGGCAAGAAGCTGACTGCCGACGAGCAGATAAAGTACCTCGAAGAGCTCATCACGAAGTATCCTATCGACTCCATCGAGGACGGTCTCGACGAGAACGACTGGGACAACT
>CAVAHD010000038.1:0-26116 GCA_963588475.1 Oscillospiraceae bacterium
GCCTCAGCCCAAATCTGCCGCTACGCCGACAGCGACATCGTACGCGAGTCCGTCAAGGCAACCACGCTACACAAACTCGTAGTCATCTACCGAGGTACGGAGATGGTGGAGTGCCGCGAAGCGGAGGAGCAATAGAGGAGAGTACGTAAACAAAAAAAGCCCGTTAATTCTTGTCTGGGACAGAATTAACGGGCTTTTTCGTATACCTATTATATATATTTACTCCTTCGGAGCGGTGTCTTTGTTTGTCATGGCGCAGACGCAGGAGTCTGACCATACGTTTTCGGCGGTCTCTATCATATCGATGATGGTGAAGATGGGGAGCACGATACCCATGATGCCTACGCCGCCGGGGGTGGAGGCTACGAGGGAGAGGGTAAGGAAATAGCAGCCCATGGGGACGCCGGCATTGCCGATGGCGGAGATGACGGCGATGAAGAGCCACATCAGCATCTCCGTGATGCCGAGCGTATGGGTGTGCTGCATGACGAAGAGGGAGGTGACGAGGATGAAGGCGGCACAGCCGTTCATGTTGATGGTGGTGCAGATGGGCAGTACGAAGCGTGACACCTCGTGACGGGTGCCGAGGTTGTCCTCATGCGACTTCATCGTGACGGGCAGCGTAGCGGCAGAGCTCTTGGTGAAGAGGGCCATGAGCACGGCGGGCAACATTCCGCGGAATACCTTCCACGGATTGAGACCACGCGCAAGGAGGAACAGCGGCAGTATGATGAAGAACTGTATGCAGTTGCCACCAAGGATGACGGCGACATATTTGCCCAGCGAGCCTACGATGACGCCCGCCGTTATCTGCGCTGCCAACTGACCGGCAAAGGCGACGATGCCGACGGGGAGCGCCCAGATAAGACCACGGATGAGGGTGAAGAGCAGCTCCTGCAGACCGTTGATGCACTTGATGAGGGTTTGGATGTTTTCGCTCTTGGGCATGAAGGCTAGCGCCATGCCTACGGCAGCGGAGATGATGAGTACGCTGAGAACGTTGCCCTCCGTAAAGGGGATGATGATATTGTTAGGTATCACCTTTATGATGTGGTCGTAGTACGAAAGACTCTCCAGGTTGGTGTCCACAGCCTGCTGGCCGGAAGCGATGAGGGTCATAGGCAGGTTCTCCGGCTTCACGATGATGTAGAGTATCAGTCCTACGGCTGCGGCAGCGATGGTGGTGAGCAGCGTATAGGTGATGGTGTGCGCGAAGATGCGCCCTGCGTTCTGGTGAGTACCAAGGGCTGCCAGAGTGGTGATGACTGCGAGTGCGATGGTGGGGACTGCCACGAACTGGAAGAGGCGGGTGTACGCCAGTGCAATAAAGTTAAAGAGCTCGTTGAGCCATTCAATGCCGAGGGTGCCGAGGATGCCGCCCAAGATTAGGGCGCCTATCCAGATGGCCATGGTTTTGATGTTGTTCATTTATTTTGTCTGTTTAGATTTTTTCGTTCTGTTCAGTTTACGCCACCAAGCAAGCACCTCCTGGTAGGCGGACAGCTGCTCCTTGTGCTCTATGCCGGTGAAGGTAAACTGGTCTGGCGGCAGACCGAACTGGTCCGGGAAGATTATCATGATGTTGCGGCCGTGGTAATGCTCCGTGAGCTCCTCGGGCAGACGCGACAGGGCCGGCTTGTAGGACACGGTGCCTTGGCGGGCCGTAACGACGATGAGCATCTGGTCCTCCTGCGTCTCCTCCATCACGTCCAGCAGGCCCACCCACTTGGACATGTTGTGGTAGTCGAAGCGCAAGGTCGCGTGCTTCTTACTTATATATAGCTGCATCAGGCGGTACGTCTCTGCCGTAGCAAAGAACTCCATGTTGCAGCCCAATGCCTTGCCCATACGGCACAGACGCTCGAGCCAACGGAAGAAACCCGGTTCATACTCGGCACGCGAAGGAACTACGATGCGCATGCCGCGAAGGGTGCCCATAGGCTGAAGGCAACGGGCAATGATAATCTGTCGTGAGAGTCCGTTGAAGACGCTTTGGGCGAACTCGCCCCAGAAAATGCGGGAGGAGTTGTCGTGGTTGTGCAGTCCGAGGATTATCTCGGAGCAGTCGTACTCCCTAAAGGCGTGCTTGATGCCGTTGCCTATGTTAGTAGCAAGGCGCACCTGCGTCTGCAACCGTACATCGGCAGCAGCAGCCGAGCGCACCAGTTTGTCTAGCAACTGGCGTCCCTGCCGTTGGTGGTACTCGGCATCGTCGTCGTCATACACCACGTTGAGTGCCACCAGGCCACGGTTAAGGCTCGGGTTGCGCATCATGAAGGCGATGTTCATCAGCGTGGTGCACGTCTCGGGATACTTCACCGGAATGAGTATCTTCTCGTCGTCGCCGTTGTTGTTGGAGTCCCCGTCAATGCCCTGCTTGTCGTCCTGCAGCACGATTGCTTTGGAAGCCGACTCGGTGATGACGGACGAGATGATGCACGTGAAGAGTATCATGATAACGATGCTATTGAGCATGTTGTCGTCCACGAGGTAACCTCCATGACCGTTGGAGATGCGCATGCCTATCATGGCGATGGCTATGCCACCGGCAGCGTGCGCCGCCGTCAAGCCGAATGCCAGATGGCCTTCCTTCCATGAGAGACGGTAGAGGAAGCATGAGATGTAGGCAGCAAAGGCCTTGCCCAGCGTGCCGACGATGACGATGAAGAGCACGATGGTTATGATGGTGCTGCCGGCAAAGAGCAAGCGTATATTGATGAGCATGCCGACACCGATGAGGAAGTACGGTATGAACAGGGCATTGCCAATGAACTCCAGTCGGTTCATCAACGGTGCCGTAGTGGGGATGAAGCGGTTAAGTATCAAGCCGCTGGCGAAGGCTCCAAGGATGCCCTCCAAGCCTATCACCTCGCACAGTGCCGCGCTCATGAACATCATGGCGAGGACGAAGATAAACTGCATGACGGAGTCGCTGTAGCGGTGGAGAAACCAACGCGTACACCTCGGGATGACGTACAGTATCAAGGCGCAGTACCCCACCAGCTTTGTAGCGAACAATGGCCAGAAATACCACACGTCGCTCTTGCCGCCGTAGTAGCCTACCATGGCGGCGATGACGATGAGCGAGAGGAGCAGCGAAATCATAGAACCGCCGACGGCCAACGTCGTCGTGGGGTGCTTCTGCAGACCGTAGCGCGCCACTATGGGGTACGCCACGAGGGTGTTGCTGGACATGATGCAGCTAAGCAGGAACGATGTCGGGATGCTGTAGCCCAGAGAGGTGATGCTTATGCCGAAGATGGCGACGAAGGGTATACAGAAGGTAAGCAACCCGAAGATGCCCACCTGACGCAGGTTCTGCTTCAGTCCCTGCATGTCCATCTCCAGTCCGGCAAGGAACATGATGTAGAGCAGCCCCACACGACCGAAAAGCTCGAACGACGAGTCGCGCTCCAAAATGTTGAAACCGTACTCGCCGACAGCAACGCCGGCCAGCACCATGCCTATGATATGGGGAATACGCAGTTTGCCCATCACTATAGGAGCGAAGAGTATGATGAGGAGCACGACGAAGAAAATCATCGTCGGACTCGTTATGGGCAAATACTGCGCGAGATTTATCATTTTTCTGCTTTTAACAACTGACTTAAGGCAAAATGTAGTGCAAAGGTGCAAAAAAAAACTCGACTATTCGAAGAATTGAGCGAAAATTTGTAATTTTGCCCCCAATTATACCGCCAAAGCAACCTATTGGTATATAAAAAAAGCAAAAGGTCGGTATATAAGAATAAGGAGCAAAACAATTCTCACATAAAACACAGAAAGAAAATGAAAGTAGCTATTGTTGGCGCCAGCGGCGCCGTTGGACAGGAGTTCCTCCGTGTTCTCGATGAAAGAAACTTCCCTATTGACGAGCTGGTGCTCTTTGGATCTCAGCGCAGTGCAGGTACTAAGTACACTTTCCGCGGCAAGGAGTACGAAGTAAAACTGCTGCAGCACAACGACGATTTCAAGGGCGTTGACATCGCTTTCACCAGTGCCGGTGCCGGAACATCAAAGGAATTCTGCGAGGACATCACAAAGTACGGTGCTGTCATGATCGACAACTCCAGCGCATTCCGCATGGAGGACGACGTGCCCCTCGTTGTGCCTGAGTGCAACGCCGAGGATGCGCTGAAGCGTCCACGCGGCATCATCGCCAACCCTAACTGCACCACCATCATGATGGTAGTCTGCCTGCAGCCACTGGAGAAGCTCTCCCACATCAAGCGCATCCACATCGCTTCCTACCAGTCAGCATCGGGTGCCGGCGCAGCTGCCATGGCTGAACTGCAGCAGCAGTACAAGGAACTGGCTGCCGACCAGGAGCCTACCGTAAACAAGTTCGCTTACCAGCTGGCTTACAACGTTATCCCTCAGATTGACGTGTTCCAGGACAACGGATACACCAAGGAGGAGATGAAGATGTTCAACGAGACAAAGAAGATTATGCACACCGACGCACGCTGCTCGGCTATGTGCGTACGTATCTCTTCTCTGCGCGCTCACTCTGAGGCAGTTTGGATTGAGACAGAGGAGCCTATCACAGTTGAAGCTGCCCAGGAGGCCCTGCGCAACGCCGAGGGCGTGACTCTCGTGGACGACCCGAAGAAGGTTGGCGCAAAGGCAAACAAGGACGCTACACAGGAGACAATGGAAGGACTGCCTTACCCAATGCCTCTCTACACCGCTGGCAAGGACGACGTATACGTTGGACGTGTACGCGAAGACCTCGCCAACGACAACGGCCTCACCTTCTGGCTCTCTGGCGACCAGATTAAGAAGGGTGCCGCACTCAATGCAGTACAGATTGCCGAGTACCTCATCAAGGTAGGCGACGTAAAGTAAGTTGGAGTCTTAGGTTTTAGGTTTTAAGTTTTAAGTACCACCTTAAAACAAAAAAGGCTGCCATAGAGCACAATGCCAAGAGCCTGTACTCTGAAAGCAGCCTAAACATAAAACGCGAAACATAAAACAGTAAGTCTTGGACTATAAATATCTAAACAACATAGAATATCCGACTGACCTCCGCAAACTCCCTGCGGAGGTCTTGCCGCAAGTATGTGCAGAACTACGTGATGACATCGTCAAGGAACTGTCCGTAAACCCCGGACATCTCGCTTCGAGCCTTGGCGTTGCAGAACTCACCGTAGCTCTGCACTACGTTTATAATACCCCCGAGGACCGCATCGTATGGGACGTGGGACACCAGGCGTACGGCCACAAGATACTGACCGGACGACGTGAAACGTTCTGTACCAACCGCAAACTGGGCGGACTGCACCCGTTCCCATGTCCGGAGGAAAGCGAATACGACACCTTCACCTGCGGACACGCCTCAAACAGCATCTCCGCTGCGCTGGGTATGGCCGTGGCTGACCATCTCATGCAGAAGAACGCCAAGGCGCAGGGCAAGGAAGTGAAGCAACGTCACGTCATCGCCGTCATCGGCGACGGCTCCATGAGCGGCGGACTGGCATACGAGGGCCTCAACAACGTCTGTTCGTCGCCAAACGACCTGCTCATCATCCTCAACGACAACAATATGTCCATCGACCGCAGCGTCGGCGGCATGAAACAATATCTCCTCTCGCTCAACACCAACGAGTCGTACAACCGTTGGCGCAACAACATAGCGCAGTGGATGAACCACCACGGACTGCTGAACGAAAATCGCCGCAAGAAGACCATACGTCTCGGCAACGCCATAAAGTCTGCGCTGTCCTCTCAGCCCAACATCTTTGAGGGTATGAACATACGCTACTTCGGACCCATAGACGGCAACAACGTCACGGAACTGGTGCGCGTACTGAAGCACCTTCAGAACATGACGGGACCGAAGCTGCTGCACATACACACCGTAAAAGGCAAGGGATACAAGCCTGCCGAACAGGCTGCCACCATCTGGCATGCACCAGGCAAGTTCGACCCTTCAACGGGCGAGCGGCTGAAGGAGGACAACACCGCCAAACCGCCAAAGTATCAAGATGTCTTTGGCGACACCCTTGTGGAACTGGCGCAAAAGAATCCGCGCATCGTCGGCGTGACCCCAGCCATGCCGACAGGATGCTCCATGAACAAACTCATGGAGGCCATGCCCGAACGCGGTTTCGACGTGGGCATAGCCGAGGGGCACGCCGTCACATTCTCTGGTGGCATGGCAAAGGAGGGACTTGTCCCTTTCTGCAACATCTACAGTGCCTTCGCCCAACGAGCCTACGACAACATCATCCACGACGTGGCCATAGAACGCCTCAACGTAGTGTTCTGCCTCGACCGCGCCGGACTGGTAGGCGAAGACGGTGCAACACACCACGGGGCTTTCGACATGGCTGCACTGCGCCCCATCCCCCACCTCACCATCTGCGCTCCAATGGACGAGCACGACCTGCGACGCATGATGTACACGGCACAACTGCCCGACCAAGGACCGTTCGTCATACGCTATCCACGTGGACGTGGTGTGAAGGTAGACTGGCAATGCCAACTGGAACAACTGCCCATAGGCAAAGGACGCTGCATCGCAGAGGCTACACCGGGCATGGAGAAGACAGCTATTCTCTCCATCGGGCACATAGGCAACAACGTCGTAGAAGCCATGAAGGCTCTTGACACGGAGAAACGACAGACCGTATCGCACTACGACATGAGGTTCCTTAAGCCTCTGGACGAAGATATCCTGCAAACCGTGGCAAGCAAGTTCAAACACATCGTCACCATAGAAGACGGAGTGCGCGACGGTGGACTCGGTTCTGCCGTTGTGGAGTGGCTGCAAGACCATGACAGAGCGGATATCAAGGTAACAAGACTGGGACTGCCGTCTAACGAATTCGTAGAGCACGGCACGGTTGCACAGTTGCAGCATCTGGTTGGCATAGATGCAGAAAGCATCATAACACATCTAAACGAGTAACGAAAACGCTGAAATGAAAATCATCATCGCCGGTGCGCATACAATAGGCGGCTATCTTGCCACGCTACTCTCGCGCACCAATGAGACAGTAACCATCATAGACGAGGACGAGGATGCCATAGCAAGCATCAACCCCGACCTTGACGTCATGACGCTCGAAGCATCACCGCTGAGCATCAGGGCGCTGAAGGACGTTGGCGCTGGCGACGCTGACCTTTTCATTGCTGTTACCAAAAGTCAGGCCACCAATATGTGCGCTTGCGGACTGGCAAAGTCGCTCGGTGCAAAGCAGACCGTAGCTAAGGTGGAGGAGTACGAATATGCCTCACCGAAGAACAAGGACATACTGCAACGCATGGGAATCGACTCCATAATATACCCGGAGCTGCTCGCCGCGCAGGACATCATCAATGGTCTGAAGATGTCGTGGGTGCGGCAACGGTGGGATGTGCACAACGGAGCACTAGTCATGCTGGGCATAAAACTGCGACAGGCGGCCACCATACTCAACAAGCCCCTTAAGGACCTCTGCGGACCGAGCGACCCATACCACATCGTAGCCATCAAACGTGGGAACGAAACAATCATCCCGGGCGGCAACGACGTATTGCAGATGTATGACGTGGCGTACTTCATGACCACAAAGGAGTACATCCCCTTCATACGTGACCTCGTAGGCAAGAACGACTATGCTGACGTCAAGAACGTCATGGTGATGGGCGGAGGCAAGACTGCCGTACGCGCGGCACACATGATGCCGGACTATATGTATCTGAAGATACTGGAGGCGGACCCACAACGCTGCGAACGCCTCAACGACCTGTTGCCCGGCAAGAGCGAACTCGTCATCAACGGGGACGCACGCGACTCCTCACTGCTCATGGAGGAGGGCATACGCAACACCCAGGCCTTCGTAGCATTGACGGGAAACAGCGAGGCAAACATTCTTGCCTGCCTCTCGGCAAAACGGTTCGGGGTGCGCAAAACGGTGGCGGTGGTGGAAAACCTCGACTATATAGATATGGCAGAGAGCCTCGACATCGGTACTATTATAAATAAGAAAGCCATAGCCGCATCGCACATCTACGAGATGCTGCTGGAGGGCAGTGCGACGAACGTGCGCTTCCTCATGCAGGCAAAGGCCGACGTGGCGGAGTTCACAGCCCAGCCGGGGTCACCGATAACTCGCAAACGCATATTCGAAGTGGGAATGCCGAAAGGCAGCACCATCGGCGGACTGGTGAGAAACGGCGAGGGAATGCTCGTCTCCGGCGGCACGCAGGTGCACGAGGGCGACGTAGTGATGGTATTCAGCCACAACTCGGACATGAAACGTATAGAAAAACTCTTCCATGCTTAATCTCCGACTGATATACAAGATACTCGGCTCACTGCTCTTTCTGGAGGCAGTGTTCATGGCGGTGTGTCTTGGATTCTCCATCTTCTACATGGAAGACGACATTATATCGTTCATCCTGTCTATCCTCGTCACTACGCTTGCAGGATTCGGCTTCCGCACTCTCGGAGCCAGCAGCTCGGACAACCTGATGAGCCGCCGCGATGCCTTCCTCGTCGTCACGCTGACGTGGAGCATATTCAGCCTCTTCGGCACGCTGCCGTTCGTCATAGGCGGATACATCCCCAACTTCACCAACGCCTACTTCGAGACGATGTCGGGATTCACAACGACTGGAGCCACCATCCTCGACGACGTGGAACACCTGCCGCACGGCATACTCTTCTGGCGCAGTCTGACACAATGGATTGGCGGCTTGGGCATCGTGTTCTTTACCATAGCCATCCTGCCCTCCATGGTAGGAGGCTCAGTAAAGGTATTCTCGGCAGAAGCCACGGGACCCGTAAAGACCAAGATTCACCCGCGACTGTCCATGTCGGCCAAGTCCATTTGGGTCATCTTCCTCGTCTTGAGCATTGCCTGTTTGATTTGCTACCGCCTGCTCGGCATGAGTTGGTTCGACAGCATCAACTATGCCATGAGTACCATTGCTACGGGAGGCTTTGCCACGCATAATGCAAGTCTGGCTTACTACAACGCTCCGGCACTGCAATACGTCTCCACGGCTTTCTGCTTCGTCAGCGGCATCAACTTCATTATGCTCTATAGGGCTGTGATGCGAGGCGACCTACGCGGTGTGTGGATAAACAATGAGTTTAAGTTCTATTGCGGTGCAACACTGGCGTTCACTGCCGCCATCATGCTCACGCTCATTCACCGCTGCGGCTACGACCTGGAGTACGCCTTCCGCTGCGCTATCTTCCAAGTGGTGTCGTTCATCACCACCACCGGACTCTTCAACGACGACGTAGGCAAGTGGCCGCACGTCACATGGGTGCTACTGGCACTTTGCATGTTTATGGGAGCATGCTCGGGCAGCACCAGCGGCGGTTTTAAAAGCATACGCTGCGTAATGGTGTTGAAGGTGATACAAAACGAGTTCAAACAGATGCTGCACCCAAAGGCGGTGCTGCCTCTCCGCATTGCTGGGACAAACATCTCCATGCAGCAGCGCGTCACGCTGTTGGCATTCCTCTCGGCATACTGCCTGCTCTGCATCATATGCGCCACGGCAATGATTGCCGCCGGTGTGGACAATACTAACGCCATCACCATTACGGTGTCTACGCTGAGCAACGTAGGACCGACACTTGGACTCGAGATAGGCCCTACTATGTCGTGGAACGCCCTACCCGACTTCGCAAAGTGGATCTGTTCACTGCTTATGCTAATGGGACGTCTGGAGATATTCTCAGTACTGATGATATTCACACCGACGTTTTGGAAAGACAGGTAGTGGGAAACCTATAATTTGGAAAGACATGTAGTGGAGAACTGATAAAAGACTGAAAGACTATGACACGATGGATATTGGCTACAGTCATCTTGCTGGTGACGCTTTGGGGAAACGCCGAGCGCATCACCTTCGTGTCGTACAACTGCGAGAACCTCTTCGACACCAAGCACGACACGCTGAAGAACGACACGGACTTCACGCCCACGGGAAAGTACCGTTGGACACCACGACGATATCGGCAGAAGTTGGACAAAGTAGGCAAGGTGCTCATAGCCTGCGGCGGCGAGGGTGACGACTGGCAAGCACCTGACATTGCCGTACTGCTGGAAGTGGAGAACGACAGGGTGCTGCGTGACCTCGTATACTACAGCGCACTGAAAGGCGGCCAATACAGGTACATCATCACCGATTCGCAAGACCAGCGCGGCGTGGACATCGCCATCATATACTCTCAGCTGACCCTACGGCTGCTCGCCCACGATACTCTGCGCATCACACCGAGACCAGACCAACGCCCCACACGCGACGTGATACACGTGGAATTCGTCACGACAAGCGGCACGCCGCTGCACGTCTTCGGCATTCATGCTCCAAGCCGTCTGGGCGGTGCAAAAATAACAGAACCATACCGCATGGCTGTGGTACAGCGCATCGTGGATACCATCGGGCAGATACAAAAAAAGTCGCCTAAAGCACACATTATCGTGGCTGGCGACTTCAACGACTATTCAAACGACCGATCATTGCAGCTATTGAAACAAAACGGATTCACGGAAGTATCGGAAAATGCTCTCGGGTTGTACCACAATAAGGCAGTGCGCGGCACATACCAGTATCAAGGCATCTGGGAGAGCCTCGACCACATCCTCGTCAACGAACCGCTACTGCCGCTGGCAGACAAATGCTACATCTACGATGCACCGTGGTTGCTGGAGCAAAACAAAGCCGGAGTGCTGAAGCCCTTCCGCACCTTCACCGGTCCGGCGTACCACGGAGGCTTCAGCGACCACCTGCCATTAGTACTACGCTTAATCTACAAATAAAATGATAAAAGACTTTCAAAAGACAGCCATCGTCACCGCTGAACGCGAGATAAGCTACGCTGAACTCATTCAGCGCATAGCCCATTTCTCCATGCAACTGCCCGACCTGTCTTGCAGCGAAGCAAACGCAGACGAGTCTGCCGCCATCGCCGCTACAAAGATTGAAAAGTGCCTCATCTTCAGCGAAAACCGCGAGGGATGGGTATACGCCCTCTTTGCCGCGTGGCAAAAGGAAGGCATTGTAGTGCCGGTAGACGCCACTTCCACGGTTCCCGATGTGGCGTACATCATAAAGGACTGCACGCCGACGCACGCCTGGGTGTCCAGCCAGTGTCTCGACACGTTCAAGGCTGCCATGGCGGAAGCTGGTATCAACGTGACACTCCACATCATCGACGAATACGAGAAACAATCCCTGCCGGCTGACATCGCCAACCACGTGGCTGACGAGACTCTCTCCCCCTTCAGCGACAAGGCTTCCGATGCCGTACGCGAGCGTCCAGGCCTCATTGTCTACACCTCTGGTACGACGGGATCGCCAAAGGGCGTGGTGCTCTCATACCGCAACATGATAGCCAACGTGAGCGGAGTGAGTACGGAAGTACACATCTTCGACGACAAACGCCGTACACTCGTACTGTTGCCGCTGCACCACGTGCTGCCGCTTATGGGCAGCGTAATAGCCCCGATAACACTCGGCGGCGGAATTGCTATCTGCCCCTCCATGACGGCAGCGGACATCATGTCTACGCTGTGCCGCGGAAAGGTGGCCATCATCATCGGTGTGCCACGACTATGGCAGATGCTCTTCGGTGGTATAAAGAAGAAAATCGACGCCAGCTTCGTCACACGTACATTATATAATATATGTAAGAAGGCAAACAACCCACGACTATCCAAGTTCGTCTTCCAATCCATACGCAAGAAGATGGGCGGCCATCTCGACTTCTGCGTCAGCGGCGGTGCGGCTCTCGACAAGGAGATAGGCGAAGGACTGCGCACCATCGGTCTGGACGTGCTCGAGGGCTATGGCATGACGGAGACTGCACCTATGATCGCCTTCACACGCCCCGGCGACATCATACCGGGCTGCGTAGGCAAGCCGCTGCCGTCCATGCACTGCAAACTGGTCAACACGGTACGCCACGAGGAGTTTGGCGGTGCAGAGGTAGGAGAACTATGCGCCAAAGGTCCTAACGTCATGAGCGGATACTATAACCGTCCGGAAGAAACCGCCGCAGTCATAGACAAGGCCGGATACATACACACGGGCGACCTGGCACGCTTCGACCGTCGCGGACGCATCATCATCACTGGTCGTTCAAAGGAAATCATCGTTCTCTCCAACGGCAAGAACGTGCAACCTAACGAGATAGAGTTCAAGCTTGAGGCGTACGACAAACAGGTGAAGGAAGCTGCCGTCACCCAGGACGGCGACATGCTACGCGCCATCATCGTGCCACAGGACGAGTGGGCGGAAGGAAAGACGGACGCACAGCAGGAGCAGCTGCTCAAGAAAGAAGTCGTGGAACCGTACAACCGCACCGTAGAGAACTACAAGAAGATAATGAGCATCTTCGTGTACCACAACGACCTGCCGCGCACAAAGCTGGATAAACTGCAGCGCTTCAAGCTACAGGCTATCCTCAACAACGAGCTCCCCGTGGAGAAGCCCATAGACGACACTCCCGTCAACGAACCTGACACGGAGGAATACCGCATCATCAAAAACTATATAGAGGAAGAAAAGAAGATTGCGGTACGCCCAGACAGCCACATTGAGACCGACCTCGCCTTCGACTCCCTCGAAAAGGTGGGACTGCAGAGCTTCATCGAGCAAAACTTCGGCGTAACGCTGAATGCCGACACCATGGCGGAGTTCAAGGACGTGGAAGCCATTGCAGAATACGTAGCTGAAGGCAAAACGCACATCGACTCCGAACGTGCCGACTGGCGCACGCTATTCTACGAAGAGGCACCAAGCAGCAAACTGAAGCTCCCGATAGCATCCTGGACACACCCTCTGTTCTCCAAGATATTTACGCTGAGTTTCAAACTGCACAACCGCCTCACCATCACTGGCGCGGAGAACATCCCCGAGAACGGTCCGTACATCCTGGCACCAAACCACCAGAGCTTCATCGACGGTCCACTGGCACTCGTTGGTATGCCGTGGAGCAAAATCTCCAACTGCTACTTCTACGCCACAGAGGAGCACGTCAAGGGTCCAATACTCAAGCACATGGCCAGCCGCCACAACATCATCCTCATGGAGCGCCACAATCTGAAGAACTCCATACTCAAAATGGCGGAAGTGCTCAAGCAGGGCAAGAACATCATGATTTTCCCCGAGGGCACACGCACCCGCAGCGGACACGTAGCAACGTTCAAGCGTACCTTCGCCATCCTGTCCATAGAACTTGATGTGCCCATCGTGCCAGTATGCATACGCGGTGCCTACGAAGCGATGCCACGCGGAAGGATGCTCCCCACTCCACACCACATCAGCGTGGAATACCTGCCGCCTATCTACCCTGCCGAAGCAGACAGCTACGACACTCTCGCCGAGCGCGTACGCAATGCCATCAACGACAAGATATAAAAAAATGGGGTAGTTCTCTCGTGAGAGAACTACCCCATTGCAAATATATTTCTGCTTATATAGACTATTCTTCGGACTACATTAAATCTTTTGAATAACTGCTTATACAGGAGGATACAACATGAAGATAACAGAGAAAGCAAATACGTGGACTCACCTTGTGGGAGTGATATTCGCCCTCGGGTCCATCTGGATGGCGTGGCCCGCCGTGTACCAGGGATGGCAGATGGCCTTCGGAGTCATCTTCTTCATCTCCGGCATGTTCTGCATGTTCCTTGCCAGCACCGTCTACCACTGGGTGCCGGAAGGCAAGGCAAAACGGGTACTGCGCAAACTGGACCACATCAGCATCTATGTCATGATAGCCTGCTCCTACACGCCAATCTGCGTGGGAGTCATAGGCGGATGGGTCGGGTGGCTCGTATTCGGACTGCAATGGGCCGCCGTCATTGGGGGGACATTCTACAAGATTTTCGCCATAGGCAAATACCCGCGCCTGTCCCTTGCCATATACCTCATAATGGGATGGAGCGTACTCTTCATCGCCGAACCCGTCTTCGAACGATTATCAAACTTGTCGCTCGCCCTGCTGGTGCTCGAAGGTTTACTATACAGTGGAGGCACATATTTCTTCGCCCACGACTACCGCCCCGGCTACCATGCCATCTGGCACACCTTCGTGCTCCTCGGAGCCATAGCACACTGGAGCGTAGTCCTCTGCGTACTACTTGGCTGAGAAGGCAGCCACATGTGAATATATATCTTCAACGTCTATACCGTCGGCAAACTTGCCATTGCGGTATAGAATACGTCCATCAATCATCGTCATCAGCACGTTCTGCTTGGAACCGCTGTAGACGATGTTTTTTTGTATATTGTTAATAGGCTGCATATTGGGCTGATGGAGGTCAAGCATTATCATGTCGGCCTTCTGACCGGGAGAGAGCGTCTCGCAGTCCGTCAGGTGCATGGCACGCGCGCCGTTCACAGTTGCCATGCGCAGTACCTCCCCAGCATCTACCGCTGCAGCATCGTGCTCACGTACCTTCGCCAGTCCTGTGACGAGGAACATCTCGCGGAAGAAGTCCAGACAGTTGTTGGAGGCCGGACCGTCAGTACCTATCGCCACCGGTATGCCGCGACG
Source organism: Oscillospiraceae bacterium (assembly GCA_963588475.1). Classification (GTDB taxonomy): domain Bacteria; phylum Bacteroidota; class Bacteroidia; order Bacteroidales; family Bacteroidaceae; genus Prevotella. The sequence continues at coordinate 14,516 of CAVAHD010000038.1, forward strand.
CAAATACTCCGCTATCGGTGCTATGCCTGATGCAAGTTTCAAGTTTGACGCCGGATTAGTGACAACGTACAGTCCGCGCCGCTTCATTATCTGTAGTTCCTCCTCCGTGACGTGTACACCGTGGTAGATGCCACCGCCGTAGTCAAAGACGCCCAGTCTGTCCAGATGGACAATCGGTGGTACACCGTATTTGTCAATGCTGTCCTGCACTTCCCATTCCGTCTCGCAAGCATGGCAGTAGACGGGAGCATGGTACTTATGTGCAAGGGCGGCAATGGTTTTCAAATCAGCCTCGTTTGAAGTGTACTGAGCATGGAAACCAAACACATACGACTGCAGCGGACTGACGTCCTTCCCCTTCAGCAGTAGCCGTTCTAGATGCTCCACGTCATGGGATATGGTGGTCAGCATTGCCACTTGGCAACACCGCATACCGATGGCATCCATGGCATTGGCAACGGGCTCGGGCATGAGGTACATGTCCATGCACGCCGTTATGCCGCTGGTCAAGTATTCCAGCGCAGAGAGCTGCGAGGCATAGTATATGTCCTCAGCTGTCATCTTGGCCTCACGGGGAAATATGGAGTCGTTAAGCCACTCGTGCAGCGGCAAGTCGTCTGCCAGCGAGCGCAGAGAGCTCATCCCGCTGTGCGTATGGGCATTCTTAAAACCGGGCATAAGCAAGTTGCCGGCACAGTCGATGGACGAGTCGCACTTGCCGTCAAAGGGCAGGCACGGCTGCGACTGCAACGTGTGGCGCACCTCCACTATACGGTCATTCTCTACTATCACTTCACCGAAGAACACGTCTTCGCCTGGCTTCATCGTCAGGATACGCGCATTATAAAATCTGAATGTCATAAGCTCATTTTTTGCAAAGTTACAAATAGTTTGCTTACTTCCAAAACTTTTGTAACAAAAAAATCACAGCCTTTTCTTTACATTATGTACAGTAATTCGAGAAAAAACCGTACCTTTGCACTCATCTTTTTTACAAAAGCAAACACATATCTTACATGCGTGCCCAAAACGTGACACGTCATCAATTAACAAATTATTTTTATGCGTCCTTTCGTCTGACAAGAAATGAACGAAAACATCCTGCAAATTGAACATGTCAGCAAGGCTTTCGGAAAGAAAGTGGTGCTGAAGGATGTCACGCTGAACATAAAGCGTGGCGAGTTTGTAACACTGCTTGGCCCCTCTGGCTGCGGCAAGACAACGCTGCTGCGAATGATAGCCGGCTTCGAACCTACCACCACAGGGCAGATACTGCTCGAAGGCAAGGACATCACCGGTATCCCGCCCTACCAGAGACCGATGAACACCGTCTTCCAGAAGTATGCCTTGTTCCCGCATCTCTCGGTGTATGACAACATCGCCTTCGGACTGAAGCTGAAGGGCCTCTCCGAGGACGAGACTGACCAGAAGGTGCTGGCTGCACTGAAGATGGTGTCGATGACCGACTATGAAGAGAGAGACGTCAACTCTCTCTCCGGTGGACAGCAGCAACGCGTTGCCATAGCACGAGCCATCGTCAACGAGCCACAGGTGCTCCTGCTCGACGAACCGCTCTCGGCCCTCGATGCCAAGATGCGCAAGGACATGCAGATGGAGCTACGCGAGATGCACCAGCGACTCGGCATCACCTTTATCTTCGTGACACACGACCAGCAGGAGGCACTCACCCTCTCAGACACCGTCATCGTACTGGACGACGGCGTGGTACAGCAGATTGGCACGCCACGCGACATATACAACGAACCCGCCAACCCCTTCGTCGCTGACTTTATCGGCGAAAGCAACATCTTCGACGGCACCATGACAGAAGCAAAGAAAGTGACGTTCATGGGCAAGGAGTTCGACTGTGTTGACCCCATTCCACCCATGCCATACGGTGCTCCGCAGGAAGCCCCGACACCTGTTGATGTCGTCATACGCCCCGAGGACATCTCCGTCGTAGACGAGGCTAAGGGACAATGGACCGGCAAACTGCGCTCGTGCGTCTTCCAGGGCGTACACTACGAGATGTTCTTCGATACACCGGACGGCTACGAGATTCAGGTGCAGGACTACAACGCCTACGAGGTGGGTACGAGCTACGGACTCATCGTACCTGCGGAAGGGCTGCACGTCATGGCGGTAGAAAGCACCTGCAACAGCATCGACGCCACCGTCGTTGACTCCGACCATGTCGACATGCTCGGCGCACGCTTCCTGTGTAAGAAGCACGGCTTCCTGCAAGGCGAGGAGGTCTACGCCAACTTCGGATTCGATGTGGAACTCACCGACAACCCTGCTGACGGTATGGCCACCGGCACCATCATCAACATACTTTACAAGGGCGACCACTACCGCCTCACCGTACGTACGGAGAACCGCCAGAAGATATACGTCGACACCACAGACGTATGGGAGGACTTCGACCGCGTCGGCATAAAGATACTACCAGAACAAATCACCCTCGAAAATGATTAAGATACTACAAGCCTTCAGCCTTGACAACCGCAAGCGCTGGGCGTGGCCATACATCATCTTCATGGTGTTCTTCGTCGTCCTGCCGCTTTTGCTCATTGTATACTATAGCTTCGTAGACCTTGAAGGCAACTTCACTCTACGCAACTTCGAGAAGTTCTTCCTGCAGACAGAGTCGGTCAACACGCTGGTCTACTCCATAGGCATAGCGATGCTCACCACGCTAATCTGCCTCATCATCGCATTCCCCGCTGCACTGTTCCTCTCGGGAAAAGAGTACGACACACCAAAGGTGATGGCAGTGCTCTTCATCCTTCCGATGTGGATAAACATGCTGCTCAGAACTCTCGCCACCGTGGCCCTCTTCGACTTCTTCTCGCTCCCTCTAGACGAGAACGCACTGCTCTTCGGACTTGTCTACAACTTCCTGCCGTTCATGATATTCCCTATCTACAACACGCTGCAGAAGATGGACAAGAACCTCATTGAGGCTGCCGAAGACCTCGGTGCCAACCGCTGGCATGTCTTTCGCGATGTCATGCTGCCGCTCTCCATGCCCGGCATCTACTCGGGCATCGTGATGGTATTCTTGCCTACAGTCAGCACCTTTGCCGTCGCCGAACTGCTCACGCTCAACAACATCAAGCTCTTCGGCACCACGATACAGGAGAACATCAACTCCGGAGTCATGCTCAACTACGGTGCGGCTCTCTCGCTGATATTGCTCGTGCTCATCTGCGCCACTAGTTTCTTCGGTGACGAGACAGGACAGGAAGGAGGTACCATATGAAAACCATAGAACGCATGCAACAGTGGACTCCCAAACAGTGGGGAGCCAACATCTACCTCTGGCTCATACTGGCATTCCTCTATGCTCCGATAGCCATCATCATCATCTATTCGTTTACCGAATCGAAGGTGCTGGGCAACTGGACGGGCTTCTCGTTCGGACTGTACGAGAACCTCTTCTCGGGCACCGCACAGGGAGCTGACGCACTCTACTCCGCACTGGTCAACACGGCAATCATCGCCATCATCGCAGCCTCCGTGTCTACCATCATGGGCACCGTGGCAGCCATTGGCATACACAATATGCGCGGTGCATCACGCCGGGCGGTCAACTTCCTCAACGACGTGCCGATGGTCAACCCCGACATCATCACGGGTATCTCCATCTTCCTTCTCTTCGTCTTCCTCGGCATCACCCGTGGAATGACCACCATCATCTGCTCGCACATCGCATTCTGCACGCCGTACGTAGTGCTCTCCGTCATGCCTCGTCTCGTCAAGATGAATCCGAACATCTACGAAGCTGCCCTCGACCTCGGAGCTACGCCGGTACAGGCTTTCCGCAAGGTGCTCATGCCAGAACTCTTGCCGGGAATGATAAGCGGATTCATACTCTCCTTGACGCTCTCCATCGACGACTTTGCAGTCACCTTCTTCACTAAAGGCTCAGGAGGTATCGAGACGCTGTCTACTTATATATATTCAGACGCACGAAAAGGAGGTCTCACCCCAGAACTGCGACCTCTATCCTCACTCATCTTCGTACTGCTGCTCATACTCCTCATCGTCATCAACGTCAGAGCCAACAGACAGCGGAAGGAAATAAAGCAAAAAGAGAAAGGAGGTCGCTCATGAAGAAGTTTTATTGTCTAATAGTACTGCTCTTTGCACTTCTCACCACACAGACTGCCTTTGCCGTACCACGCAGTGAGATACTGAAGATATACAACTGGGCGGACTACATCGACGAAGACATGGTGGCGGACTTCGAGAAATGGTATCACGAGCAGACTGGCAAATACATACACGTCGTCTACCAGACCTTCGACATCAACGAGTCCATGCTCACCGAGATAGAGATGGGCCACGAAGACTACGACGCTGTCTGTCCCTCGGAGTATATCATAGAACGTATGCTGCGCCACAAGCTCCTGCAGCCCATCAACAAGCAGGCACTCGCAGCGACGCACACTCCACTGTGGTTCGACAACGTATCTAAGTTTGCCAAGGACAAGTTCCAGCAGATGTCGCCTAACGGCTCTGCCACAGATGTCAGCGACTATGCCGTAGGATATATGTGGGGAACAACGGGCTTCATGTACAACAAGAAGTACCTCAAAGCCAGCGACCTCAACTCGTGGGGCGCGCTCTACGACCCGCGCTATATCGGCAAGATTCTCATGAAGGATGCCTTCCGCGACGTCTACTCATGCCTTGTGCTCTTCGCACGCTACGACGACATACTCAAAGGCATCACCACGCGCGATGCTCTCGTAGCCAATATCACGACGGAGAACATACAACTCGTCGAGAGCATGCTGCGACGCGCCAAGCCGAACATCTTCGGTTGGGAAGTGGACTTCGGCAAGGAGACCATGACCAAAGGCAAGGCATGGGCCAACCTCACGTGGAGCGGCGACGCTGCATGGGCCATCGAGGAAGCCAAAGAAGTGGGTGTAGAACTCGACTACGTCGTGCCAAAGGAAGGCTCCAACGTCTGGTTCGACGGATGGGTGATACCTAAATATGCCAAGAACCCCGTTGCCGCCTCATACTTCATCGATTTCATGTGCAAGAGCGAAAACGCCATACGCAACATGGAGGCCATCGGATATGTCTCCGTCATCGGTACACCGGAAGTGCTCGAAGCCATGCAGGACGACAGCTATGCCCCACTCGATGCCAGCTACATGTTTGGTGAGGTGGGCAAGAACGCACGACTCAACCCTGTGTACTACACCGACAAGAGCGTCATTGACCGCTGCGCTCTCATGCACGACTGCGCCGACCAGACAGAAGCTATGGTGGAGATGTGGAGCCGCGTCAAGGGCGACTCGTTAAACATCCGAATGATTGTAGTCGTAGTCAGCGTCATCGTTGGCTTCATCGCCGTCTTAGCCTCACGAAAGCTACGCAACTACAGACGCCGCAAACGCCGTCGCAAACGACTCGCACTAATACGCAAAAAATAGTCTCTCTATACGCAAATTATAATCGCAACACGAAAAAAGTGGATAAACGCCATCGAAATGACGTTTGTCCACTTTTTTCCTTTTGTTTTTCTTCTCTAAGCCAAATAAATCCTTTAACTTTGCAGACAACTAAACCTATTTACTTACCACAATGAATATCAAAAATCTTATCACTACCTCCGCACTGACGCTTGCCGTCATGCCTATGCTCGGTCAAACAGTAACACTACATGCCGACCAACCAGGCGAAGTTATTCCAAAAGAAATCTACGGACAGTTTGCCGAACACCTCGGCACCTGCATATACGGCGGTCTATGGGTGGGCAAAGACTCCAAAATTCCCAATCAAGACGGCTACCGCACTGACGTGCTCAACGCTCTGAAGGCACTCAAAGTACCCGTGTTGCGCTGGCCAGGCGGCTGCTTCGCTGACGAATACCACTGGATGGACGGTATCGGACCAAAGGAGAACCGCCCGAAGATGGTGAACAACAACTGGGGCGGCACCGTAGAGGATAACTCCTTCGGCACACACGAATTCTTCAACCTCTGCGAACTCATCGGTTGCGAACCATACCTAAGCGGCAACGTGGGCAGCGGCACAGTGGAAGAACTGGCCAAGTGGGTAGAATACATCACCAGCGACGGCGACTCGCCAATGGCAAACCTGCGTCGCAAGAACGGTCGTGAGAAGTCATGGAACCTCAAATACCTCGGCGTAGGCAACGAGTCATGGGGCTGCGGCGGTTCAATGCGCCCGGAATACTATGCCGACCTCTACCGTCGCTACAGCACCTACTGCCGCAACTATGACGGTCACAACCTGTTCAAGATTGCCTCCGGTGCCAGCGACTACGACTACAACTGGACCAAGGTGCTCATGAACAACGTAGGCAACCGCATGGCAGGACTATCGCTCCACTACTACACTGTACCCGGATGGAGCGGCTCGAAAGGCTCTGCCACTAACTTCACCAAAGACCAGTACTACTGGACCATCGGCAAGTGCCGTGAGATAGAGGACGTGCTCAAGAAGCACATCGCCATCATGGACGAGAAAGACCCAAAGAACAACGTGGCCCTTCTCCTCGACGAATGGGGCACATGGTGGGACGAAGAGCCCGGCACAATCAAGGGACACCTCTTCCAGCAGAACTCCATGCGCGATGCCATCGTAGCTTCTACATCGCTCGACATCTTCCACAAGTACACACGCCGTCTGAAGATGACCAACATCGCGCAGATTGTCAACGTGCTGCAGTCTATGATTCTCACTAAGGACGACAAGATGGTGCTCACCCCAACATACTACGTCTTCAAGCAGTACAACGTACACCAGGATGCCACATACCTGCCAGTCGACGTAGAATGTGAGCAGATGGACATCAAGGGAGCCAACCGCAAGTTCGATGCCAAACTGCCACTCGTCAGCGCAACAGCCTCCAAGGACAAGCAGGGCAAAATACACGTCTCACTCACCAACGTCTCTGTAGACAAGGCGCAGACCGTCAAGGTTAACCTTCAGGGCATCACCGCCAAGAAAGCCAGCGGCGTGATACTCACCACACCAAACATTGACGACCTCAACACCTTCGACAACCCTAACAAGGTGAAGGAAGCACCATTCAAGGACGCAAAAATCAAGAACGGAATAATGGAAGTGAAACTCCCCAAGAATTCCATTGTAACGCTAGAACTGCTCTAAGACTCGTTCTATCTAAATAATCATACACATAAAAAAGTCAGGTTGCCCGAGTACACTTAGGCAACCTGACTTTTTTTGTTTTTATCGTATTAGTGGCGTCCGCCACTGCTGCTCTTTACTACAGCCGTGGCCGTAGCAGATGACGAACCGCTGGTAACCGTGTAACTGCTGCCGGAAGAGAGCGAAGGGCAGGATATGAGTATCGAACTACCGGAGCCGCTCCATCCGCCGCCACCACCGCCGCCGGGGCCGTTCATGCCACCGAAGCCGCTGTGGCCTCCACCGCCATTGCCGCCGTTACCGCCAGATGAGTAGTTGGACGGTACGGTAAACGTGGCGAGCGTGGTAGAACCGTTCTTGATAGCAATCTCACTATTGGCACTTACCGACATGGTAGTGGTGACATACGCCTGAGTCGACTCCGACGTGCTTGGCACTGAGTTGCCGCCACCCACAGCAAGGAGCGTACCTCCAGTGAAGATGACAGAGTATCCATCTTCCTCGTTGGCATCAATACCGCACTCAGGCGATGTCGTACCAAAAGCCTTTATAGTACCGCCACTGATGTACATGTTGCCGTTGCTGTCCAGACCGTCATTGTTGCTTGCCACAACGGTAATGTCGCCGCCCTTGATATACATATGGCTTGAAGAATTGATGGCATCGTCGTAGGCATTGACTACGATAGTACCGTCGTTGATGGTCAACACAGCCTTACTCTCTATACCTTCTGCCCCGTTTCCTGTGGTGCTGACGTTGATGGTACCACCATTTATCTCTACATTGCCATCTATCTTCATACCCTTCGGCGAAGACTTGTAGTCACTGTCGAGGTTGTCGGTGTTGCCAGTGTAGTTTGTATATTCCTTACCATTCACGTAAGCGTACATGCCGCCTGTGGTACTTACGGTAATGGTGCCACCATTGATAACGAGCGTACTGTCACCGTTAATTCCCTTGCCGCCGCTACCACTACTGGTAAGCGTGAGCGTGCCACCGTCTATCTGGATATTACCGTCGGCACTAATACAACTTGAAGCCTTCGTCTTATTGTCGTCAGAATCCCATGTACCGTTTCCGGAGGTCGTAATGGTGATAGTTCCGTCAGACACAGTGAGGTTGCCTTCAGCCTTTAGTCCCTTGGTTGCAGTTCCAGTGACGTCAATGTTCACCGTACCGCCAGCAATAGTGAGGGAACCTGTGTCCTCTGCCTCGCGGTCGGTGTCATCCTTGTAAGACACCTGCACACCGTCGTCTGCCACGCCTGAAATGTTAAGCGAACCACTCTCCATGAGGAAGTACTGGTTGCAGTTGATGCCGTCCTTCACGGCAGAGAGCACATTGACGGTGCAGTTCTTCATCTCCACGTACTCCTTGGCATAGATGGCATGCGCCGTGTTGCCGTAGACATTGAGCGTACCCTTGCCCTTCAGCTCGAGATGTCCCTTGCAGACGATGCATCCCTTCCAGTTGCCCGAAGCAGCATCAGTAAGGGTATTCTCCGTACCCTTCTTCACACTGAGGTCAATGCGCTTGCCGTCCTGTATATTGAGCGTAGCACCCGATGGGTTGGTAAGTGTCAGCCCGTTCAGTTCCAGCGTAGCCTTGTAAGAGCCTTCCATCGTAAATTCGCCATCGGCGGACTCACCCGTCAGCGTATAGGTAATCTCACCGCAAACGTCATCGCTCACCTCTGAGCTCTGCACGATGCTGACGTGCGCTCCCGTAACGGTAGGCGTCACATACTGCGCCACATTGCCGGCAATGGTAACGGTAGCTGTCGTACTACTGTAGCTGACGCTCACCGTATTTTCGCTAACGCTGCTATTGTCCACATACATTCTAGTAATCTCGGCGACACTGAAGGTCTTGCCCATGACGGTGAGAGTCTCTCCATCCTGATAAGTCATGCTACCAGTTTGGGCAGCATGGAAGGCGTAGGTTACATCGCCGGTCACCACATTGAGGGTCTGCGCTTCCGCCCCTAAGAAGGCGAAGCCAGCCACTATCATAGAGCTAACAAATCTTTTCATTCCACTGCAATTTTAAGGGTTTTACCATTTGTCTTCACGATATACATACCAGTGGGCACACTCTCCTTCATAGTCTTCATGCTGTCGAATGTCCCGTAACTTGTACCCTGCAGCGAAAAGGCTTCCACCTTGCCGTCAGTACTATCTGCAACAAGAGAAGCTATACCCGTTGCATCATCTGAGGTAAAGTACATCGAAGTAAGATCAGTCAACGTCAGAGTGCCAGTACCAGTACTATTGGTATAGGCAAGTTGACCATTTTGCAACGTAATCTCAAGCGACTCTACCCCAACAGACACCAATGTGCCGTCCGTCTTCTGGAAGGTAAGGTAGGGGTAACTCTCCTCGGCATGTACCATTGCGAAAGGCAGACATGCCATAATAAGAAATAAAACCTTTTTCTTCATCATAATAGCGATTTTAAAGAATCATATGCAAAAGTACCTCTTTTATACGTAGGCTGCAAATTAATTCAACAAACCACCATTTTCTTTCAACGAAACCTACCTATACTGTTTAAGTCTACCATAAAAATGGTGGATGCGGTATTCTCACCGCACCCACCACTTGATTGATATCCAGTTCATCAGAGAGTTAAAGAATTCTTTGGTAAGCCAAGCGCTCGTCGCCGTTCTGCAAATGGATAATGCCGCAGTAGACAAAGCCGTGTTTGTTCAAGAGATGCTGCATTATCGTATTATTGCGATGAGTGTCAATACGAATGTTATTGGTATGCTCAGAACAGAAGTCCAATACCTTATTGAAAACACCATGAACCGAACGTCGGCATGCCACACTATGAATGACGTAGTAAGGGCTGTTTGTGTCAACCCACTCTCCGTCATCTATAACAAGGTACGTAGGGTCTGGAGACGGTTTGAACGCAAAATAGGCCACTACGGCATCCTGCTCTACTATCACATAACCAGTCTTTGTCTCTATGTCGGCTTCTACCACAGACTGGGCAGGGTGACCGTTGGCCCACTGCGTAGCGTTTCCGTTCTCTATCATCGTCTGACGAGCCTCGTCTATTATAGACATAATGACGGGCACATCCTCCATTGTTGCAAGTCTAATCATAGGTTTATTGTGATTTGTTGATTAGTTATTTATTGGCTTGTTATTAAATATAGAACTCCGACTCGTCTACCAGTCCCGAACGGAAGGCATACTTCATCGCGTCGTGTGCGCAGTTGACACCCAGCTTACGGAAGATGTTCTTGCGGTGCGAGTTGATGGTATGTATACTGGAGAAACGCTCGGCTGCAATCTCCTTGGTAGTCTTGCCCAGCGCAATAGCCTTCAGCACCTCACGCTCCGTCTGCGTCAAGTCGTCACTCTGCTTCTCCTGCGTAGCAGCCTTCTGCAGCAGCACCTCCGTGGCATGCTGAGCAATGTAACGCTCGCCACGCAACGTATAGCGAAGAGACTCGCGAAGAATGTCTATGGACGCGTCCTTGTAGGCAATACCGATGTTGTGAGTCTCATAGAGCACATAACGCAGGAAATCAGCCGTCAGCTCGTCGCTTAGCAGCAGCCAAGACGAATTCTTATGCGCCTCACTCATGATGACCAAACTCTCCGTATTAGGGAAGTCAAACAACGTATAATCCAATATTACTGCCGTTTTACAATTGTCCTCACGCAACATGGTGCCCAACTCGCTACGGTTGGAAGCATACACAATCTGTACGTCAGACTCGCCGAGACCAGCTCCGCCGAGTCCATGCTTTAGAATATCATGTGAGATAGTCTCCACGGCAAGAGCCGTCAGAGGTTGGTTGTCAGCAATAATAATTCTATTCATACTCTTATTAGTAGTTTATATCAAGCTATGCCTAACGAGCAAGTTTGGGCTACGCTTTGCTCAGAAGCAATAACGACAAAAAGAACTCCACGACATTTCTATCATGGAGTTCTCGTTAATTTGAAGAAAGAAGGCGGCCTCCTACTCTCCCGCATTGCATTGCAGTACCATCGGCGCAAGTGGGCTTAACTTCTCTGTTCGGAATGGGAAGAGGTGGAACCCCACCGCAATAACCACCTAATATGGGGTTGACTATTGCACAAGACAAAACTGTCGTTTTACCTTTGCTCGCTTTTTTGTGTTGTTTGCTTGGTTGTTGTAAAGTATTTCTTTCACACTACTTCTGAAAGTATGAGCTGCCCAGGTGAGCATACTCGCTTTGTCTCGCTTTTGTGTTGCGAGCGGAGCGCTCTTCCTGACATCACATTCTTTGAATCGGAAAGTCTCGGGCTATTAGTAAGGCTCGGCTTTGACGTCACCGTCTTTACACCTGCCTCCTATCAACGTCATCGTCTATGACGACCCTCATGTGGAGTTCTCATCTTGCGGCTGGCTTCGCACTTAGATGCTTTCAGCGCTTATCCAATCCAGACTCAGATA
>CAVAHD010000039.1:0-23646 GCA_963588475.1 Oscillospiraceae bacterium
GGAGCGTGGAGTGCACAGTCGGCAAGGCTCTTCTTGGCGATGCCCTCGGCGGCTACGGCCTGCTGCAGTTGGCTCTGCGCCTCCTGCTTCTTGCTGCAACCCACTGCGAGGAAGGCCAGCAGAGCAATGGCAATTTCTGTCTGTTTCATATTACGTCTCTTGTTGCTTGTTATCGTTTTCGGGTGCAAAATAACAGATTTGCCGTGGAGATTTCAGACACAACCGGTCCTACATAGTGTCCGATAATTCGCCGCTATTATAACATTGCGAAACATCAGACACATATAAGACAAAGGCGACACACGCCGTTCGAATAAATTGCAGTAATTTTGTCGCAGAAATAAAACGACAGAGCAACAATGGAAGAAAAGGACATAAAACTGTCTATCGAGCAGTTGACAGACAAGGACATCGCCGTATTCGACGAGATAGACGACGTGGCAGTAGACAACATCCACTCCGAGGCGTACATCACCATCCTGTGCCTCGCCGGCAAGGCATCGTGTACCATAGAGGGCAAGACGTACAACATCGGCAAGAACGACCTGATAATGGCGCACCCCAACCAGTTCATACAGAACGCCATGGTGAGCTACGACTTCAAGTGCCAGGGACTGTGGATGTCGCCCGCCTACTTCGAGAATATCTTTATGGTAGGCGGCAACATCTGGGAGGCCAGTTTCATAATACAGGACCAGCCGTTGTTCCACCTCAGCGACGAGGAGGTGGAGCATTTCACCTTTGACTTTGAGGTGATAAAGCGAAAGATGGCAGACACCCACCTGCCTCACCACGAGCAGATAATAAAACTGCTGCTGCAGTCGTTCGTCTATGAGTTCTACGATAACATAGCCCCGAAGCTGGCCAGCCAGCCCTCCGGACGCAAATACTCCTCCGCTGAGGTCATCTTCAAGCGTTTCATTGGTATGGTGTCTACCGATGCAGTACAACACCACGACGTGGCGTACTTCGCCGGCAAACTGTGCATAACGCCCAAGTACCTCTCCGCTGTCTGCAAGAAACAATCGGGCAAGACGGCCTCAGAGCTCATCAACCAGGTGACCGCCAACTACATCCGCAACATGCTCACCTCTTCAGACAAGAGCATAAAGGAAATAGCCGCTGACACAGGTTTCGACAACCTATCCTTCTTCGGCAAATACGTCAGAAGGGAACTGGGCATGTCGCCGAGAGACTATCGGGCGAAAGGTTGATTCCAAGGGCTAACTGCCTTAGTTTTTGGAGTTAACTGCCTTATTTCTTGGACTCAACTGCCATATTTAGCACGTTTTCCTGACGTACTTATTAATTATCGATTGTATTTTTTTTCTTTTTCTTTGGTCTATCCGTTAATTTTCTCTACCTTTGCAGCGAAAGTCCCTTGGAAAACGTGTGGGATTTGCGGAAAAGTCCCTTGAAAAACGTGTGGGATTTGCAGAAAAGTCCCTTGGAAAACGTGTGTGCGTGATGTCTGTTGTGAGAAAAAGGCAGAACGAATGGTACTCATTCTAAATAGTGTATCGAGAATCAATATGTGACAAAAACAAGTACGGTTAGATAGATTATGACAACCAAAGAAATTGATGAACTCTCATTGGCTAATGCCCACCGACTGTTTGAGTCGGGCGATATTGACAGGATACCTGTGGGCACGACTGCCGGACTACAGCAGATACACCGTTATCTGTTTGAAGGACTGTATCCTTTTGCCGGCGTTATCCGGGACAAGAACATAGCAAAAGACGGTTTCCGTTTTGCCAATAGCCTCTATCTGGAAGCCGCCCTCTCGGCCGTAGAGAAGCTACCAGAGGACACCTTTGAGCATATCATAGAGAAATATGTAGAGATGAACGTGTGCCATCCTTTCATGGAGGGCAACGGACGGTCTACCCGAATTTGGCTGGACATGATGCTGAAACGCTCGCTCGGCAAGGTTGTCAATTGGCAGTATGTGGACAAGGACCAATACCTCTCGGCCATGGAACGGTCTCCCATCAACGACCTCGAAATTCGTTATCTGCTTGGTCAGAACCTAACTTCCGACACGGAGAGTCGTGAGGTGATATTCAAGGGCATAGAGCAGAGCTATTACTATGAGGGGTATGAGAAGTAAGTGAAAGATATAGAAAAAAGACTAAAGATGACGCTTCAACAACGATACGATAGGATACTGGAGTGGTTTCGACGGGAGCAGGGCGACGTGGATACGGAGCTGAACTTCTCCACTACGTTTCAGCTGCTTGTGGCTGTGGTGCTCTCGGCGCAGTGTACGGACAAACGGGTGAACATGGTGACGCCGGAGCTGTTTGCGGCTTATCCGGATGCCAAGGCGATGGCTGAGGCTGAGGAGTATGAGGTGTACGAATACGTGAAGAGCGTTAGCTATCCTAATGCCAAGGCTAAGCATCTGGTTCAACTGTCGCGGATGCTTGTGAGCGACTATGGCGGCGAGGTGCCAGCTGATATGAATGAGCTGCTGCGACTGCCGGGCGTGGGGCGCAAGACGGCAAATGTGATGTTGGCTGTGGCCTTTGCAAAGAGCGCGATGCCCGTAGATACGCATGTGTTCAGGGTGAGCCACCGCATGGGACTCGTGCCGCGCACGGCCAACACGCCGTATAAGGTGGAGCAGGCGTTGGTGAAGCACATCCCGGCCGACGAGATGTGCCGCGCCCACCATTGGCTGCTGCTGCACGGCAGATATGTGTGCAAGAGCCAGAAGCCCATGTGCAGTAAGTGTCCCTTTGACTCTTTCTGCCCCAAACGCCAACCTAACGACTAAACGACAAAACGAACGAAAATGTCTATTCCTTTTCTCGACCTTAAGTGTGTGACGGCCATGCATGCTGAGGAGATTCAGCAGGCTGTGGCGCGTGTGGTGTCAAGCGGCTGGTATCTGCTTGGCGAAGAAGTGAAACGGTTTGAACGCCAGTATGCCGAGTTTATAGGCACGCGACATTGCGTAGGGTGCGCCAACGGTCTCGACGCGCTGACCCTAATGCTGCGTGCCTACATGGAGACGGGAAGGTTGCACGAAGGCGACGAAGTGATAGTGCCTGCCAATACGTACATTGCTACGATACTGGCGATAACGGAGAACCGCTTACGCCCGGTACTGGTAGAGCCGTCACCGACTACGCTCGTGATAGAGGCGGAGGACGTGGAACGTGCCATCACGCCGCGTACTAAGGCTGTGATGCTGGTGCATCTGTACGGTCGGCTCAACTACTCGGAGAGGATAGGCAAACTCGTGAAGGAGCGCGGGCTGCTGTTGTTTGAGGACAACGCCCAGGCGCACGGTTGCCGCTTTGTGCTGCCGACGGATGAGGCTGGTGCTAATGCTGGGGAGGCTAATACTATGGCTGGTGCTACGGAGAGTCGTACTTACCGGTTGACAGGCTCGTTGGGCGATGCTGCAGCCCATTCCTTCTACCCGGGAAAGAACCTGGGAGCGTTGGGCGACGGCGGTGCGGTGACTACCGACGACGAGGAAATAGCTGCATTGGTACGCACGCTGGCCAACTATGGTTCGAGCAAGAAGTATGTGTTCCCGTACGAGGGACGCAACTCGCGTCTGGACGAGTTGCAGGCTGCTGTGCTCAGTGTGAAACTGCAGTATCTGGACGAAGACAATGCTCATCGTCGCGCCGCTGCTGAATATTATCGCGAACATATTTCAAATTCCCTTGTGGCATTGCCGGAATCTACGGCGGACGCCCTTTCCAACGTGCATCACATTTTCCCCGTGCTCTGTATTGAGCGCGACAGACTGCAGCGACATCTTGCCGACAATGGTATCGGCACCGTGATACACTATCCCATTCCGCCGCACATGCAGGACTGCTACAAGGGCAAGGGACTGGGGACTTCTTTCCCCGTAACAGAACGGATTGCCAGAGAGGAGCTGTCCCTCCCCATGTCGCCATACATAAAAAAAGACGACCTCGACCGTGTGGTCGAAGCCGTCAATAGTTTAGTAATGTAAAGATAACTTGTGCAGTTTTGTACTTTTACCCTTACAGGGCGCGTAGATACAATTAAACACAAACCCAGGGCGTTGCCCTGGGCTATGGAGTTGTTGGGCTTTCAGCCCGGTGGGCGCGGCGTTACTTATACATTGCCCAGCGTGTGTGCATTGATGTACTGCAGGACGGTGTCTTTGTAGCTGTCTGAGATTGGAAGCATTGTTTCGCCGAAGACGATGCGGGTGCGGTCTACGGTGTCGGCCATGGGCATGTGGACGATGTAGGAGCGGTGGATGCGCATGAACTCTGGTTGGGGCAGGGCATCTTCCACGGTCTTCATGTTCATGAGGCACATGATGCTTTTGGACGACTGGGCGGCGGAGATGCTGTCAGGACGCAGTACGAAGCGGACGTAGTCTTTGAGGCCCTCCACGTAGAGGAGGTCGTCGAGGAATATGCGTACTATCTTGTATTCGCTCTTTACGTAGAAGAAGCGGTCAGTGAGACCAGATGCTGCTGCGGCCGCTCCCGACTTGAAGTTTGACGCCGTGGCCGACTTGAACGTCAGTCCTCCAGCTGCTTGTCCACTGCCGGCATTCTCCTCGAGGCGTGTCAGGGCTTTGTTGGCCGAGTGCAGGAAGGCTTCGTAGGAGATGGGCTTGAGGAGGTAGTCCACGCAGTTTACCTTGTATGAGTCAACGGCGTAACGGTCGAAGGCAGTGGTGAAGATTATCATCGTCCTCGGGGAGAGGATGGTGGCAAACTCCAGTCCGCTGAGTTCCGGCATCTGAATGTCGAGGAAGATGAGGTCAACGGGAGTGGTACGCAGCACTCTCATGGCTTCGATGGCACTGTTGTACGTGCCTACGAGGTCGAGGAATGTGGTTTTCTGTGCGTAGCTGGCAAGGAGCTCAGCTGCGAGAGGTTCGTCATCAATTATAGCGCAAGTCATAAAAATGAGATTTTTAAGTCATAATTCATAATTCAAAATGCAGAATTGTTATCCAAATGATTCTTGAATTTATTGCAAGCAATCTTCATGCGGAGCCTAATTATGAATTATGCATTATGAATTTAGAATTATCGTTGAGTGGTACAGTCCGTCGGCTTCCACACCCTTTGTCCATGTGTAGTGGTCGGGGTAGAGCATGTCGAGTCGTTGCTGAACGAGGGTCATGCCTACGCCGTGGCCGGAGCGGTCCGTGGACAGTTTGGGGTGGTTGGAGTTCTTTATGGCACATGTGATGGATGTGCCGGGCTGCTCGGTGAGCATGATGTCTATGGTGCAGGGCTCTGTGGGCGATACGCCGTGTTTGAATGCGTTCTCTACGAGCGAGATGAAGAGTAGGGGCGACACTTTGGTGGGAGAGTCGGGGGAGACGTCGATGTGAGTGGAGACGTGGATGTTGCTTGCCAGACGGAGACGCATGAGGTCTACATACGAGCTGATGAAGCTGGCTTCGGAGGCGAGCGTCACCAGTTCCGACTGATTGTCGTAGAGCATGTGGCGCAGCATCTTGGAGAGTTGCATCACGGCACTCTGCGTGCGCTCGGTGGAGATGGCTGAGAGGGCGTAGATGTTGTTTAGAGTATTTAGAAGGAAGTGCGGGGAGATCTGGTTGCGCAGACTGCGGAGCTCCGCGTCGCGGCGTGCCATTTCCGTTTCCTGTTGTTTTCGTTTCAGGGTGTCGGCGTGACTGGAAAGACAAATGCTGTAAGCCACGACGATGGCGATGGAATAGTTGAGGAGGTCTCTGAAGCCGCAGAGCACGAAGAAGCGGGTGTCCAGTCGCATGGGCGGGCGACCAGGGCGTCCTGCGTCAGAGAAATAATGAAATTCGAGTACGTGTACCAAAGCAACAATTGCACAGGACACCATCATGAGAATGGCGTTCTGTGCAATGAAACGTTGTCTGAATCGAGGATTGAAGTCATAGCGCGGAATAATCCAGAGGTAGTTTGCCCAAAACACCAATGCAATGGTTAGCGGTACGAAACATTGCATGAGGTACTCCAGGAGACTTGTTTCTTCGAAGGGCTTCATGAACATGATGGGCACGACGAAGGTGAAGAGGATTGTTCCGGCTATGAGCTTCTTATCCATAAGTTATGAAGAGAGTTAAGAAAAAATAGCTTGTGTGCGTGGTGCTTGCGTTATTCGTAGCGTATGGCCTCTATAGGGTCCATGCGCGCTGCCTTGCGGGCAGGGAAATATCCGAAGCATACACCGATGAATGTACAGATGAGGAAGGACACCTCGATACTCCAAAGCGGAATGGACGTGGGGAGGTGGAAGAGCTGGTTGGCCCCGAAGGAGAGCAACGCTCCGACACCGATGCCCAGTATGCCGCCCGTGACGGAGATGAGTATGGACTCGAGGAGAAACTGGTTGCTGATGTCGATGCCGCGAGCACCAACGGACATGCGCAGACCGATTTCCTTCGTACGCTCCGTCACGCTGACGAGCATGATGTTCATGATGCCGATGCCGGCAACGAGGAGCGAGAATGCTGCTGCCACGACGAGGATGAGTGTTACGGTGTCCATGGTGGAGGTCATTGTGTCCATCATCTCCTGCATGGAGCGGATGGTGAAGTTGTCGTCGTCGCCGTCCTTCAGCTTATGCTGTTCGCGCAGGATGGTGGTCAGTTCGTTCACGGCATCCTCGGACATTTCCTCGGAGATGGCCGAGCAGGTGATGCCGCTGAGGTAGGTCTGTGCTGTGACGCGCTTCATGACGGTGGTGTAGGGGGCAATGATGAGGTTGTCCTGGTCCTGTCCGAAGTTGTTGTAGCCCTTGCTCTTCAGCACGCCGATGATGCGGATGGGGATGCTCTTGAAGCGGATGGTCTTTCCGATGGGGTCCTGGCCGTCGGGGAAGAGCTCGTCGACGACAGTCTTGCCGACCACGCATACCTTGGCACTCTTGCGCACGTCTTCATCGGTGAAGATGGTGCCTTGGGTCACTTCCCACTGCTTGATGCTGAGGTAGTCCTCCGTTTCGCCGTAGAGGGTGGTGGAGGTGTTGTTGTTGCCATTGATGGCCTGTCCGCTGGAGGATGCCTCCGGGGAGATGTGTACGATGTACTTGGCATCAGCCTTGATGCGTTCATAGTCGTCAATCTTCAGCGTCTGCATGGAAGAGGGGTCCTGACGAACACCGCCACGCATGTCGCCGCCGGGATGAATCATGATAATGTTGGTGCCCATGGAGGAGAGTTCCTTGCGGATGGACTCCTTGGAACCCTGACCGATGGCCATCATCACGATCACTGCCGCCACGCCGATGATGATGCCGAGCATGGAGAGGAACGAGCGAAACTTATTGTTGGCAATGGCCTTAAAAGCCACTTTAAATAGATTGATGAAGCTCATTGGGGGTGTTGTTTAATCTCGTGGGTGTTAATCGTCCTGCGGAGCGGGGAGAGCGGCAAGTGCCTCGGCGGCAGACAGGATGTTGTCGTTGACGACGTCTTCGCGTATCTTGCCGTCGCGCAGCATGATGTTGCGTGAGGAGTACTGGGCTATCTCCGGGTTGTGCGTGACGAAGATGATGGTGCGTCCTTCGGCGTGCAGCTTCTGGAAGAGTACTAGCATCTCGAATGAGGTGCGCGTGTCGAGGTTACCCGTGGCCTCGTCGGCAAGGATGACGGCGGGGTCGTTGACCAGGGCGCGTGCGATGGCTACGCGCTGCATCTGTCCGCCGGACATCTGGTTGCTCTTATGGTCGAGACGGTTGGCCAGTCCTACGGCCTCGAGGGCCTTGACGGCGGCCTCGCGACGCTGCTGGGCGTTGTACTTGGCGTTGTACATGAGGGGCAGCTCCACGTTCTCCACGGAGGTAGTCTTTGCCAGCAGGTTGTAGTTCTGGAAGACGAAGCCTATCTTCTGGTTGCGTAGGCGTGCGCGCTGGCTTTTCGACATGGTGCGCACGGAGACCCCATCGAGGTAGTATTCTCCAGAGGAAGGAGTGTCGAGGCAGCCCAACTGGTTGAGCAGGGTAGACTTACCCGAGCCCGACGTACCCATGATAGTGACGAATTCGCCCTCGTATATCTTGAAGGAAACGCCGCGCAAGGCCTTGACGACTTCAGAGCCTACCTTGAACTCGCGACGTACGTTGTCGAGCTCTATGACGACTTTGCGGTTGTCGCCCTGCGCTTGGTTTGTTTGTTGGTTACTCATTGAAAAGAACGGTTTAGAGGTTCGTGGTGTTACTTCTTATTTGAGTTCTTCTTTGAAGGTGGCTTTGGCATGAATGGGTTGCTGTTAGCCTCTCCGTCGCTTTCCTCGTCAGTGGCGGCTCCCATGCGGAATTCGGTGATTACCTTCTGTCCAGCCGTTACGCCGCTCTTTATCTCTGTCGTAATGCCGTCGCTGGTGCCGATTGTTACGGCGTGAGCCTTGAAGACGTTGTTATCCAGTGTCCATACCTTTGCCTTTGCATCGCAGTCCTGGATGCTCTGGTCCTTGGTGAGGAGCTTCTCGTTAGGAGTGAACTTGAGGGCCTTGGTGGAAACAGCCACTACGTCCTTCAGTTCCTTTGTAAAGATGGTAACGCTGGCGGTGAGTCCCGGCTTGAGCTTGAGGTCTGCATTAGGGGCAGAGATGACCACCTCGTACGTCACGACGTTGCTCTCAGTGGTGGCTTCTTGGCGCACCTGTGTCACAGTGCCGTCGAAGGTGTCGTCCGGGTAAGCGTCCACGGTGAATGTGACACGCTCGCCGACGCGGACTTCTGCGATGTCTGCTTCGTCAACGTCTGCCACTACCTGCATGCGTGTGAGGTCCTGTGCGATGGTGAAGAGCTCAGGGGTGTTGTATGAGGCAGCCACTGTCTGGCCCTCTTCAACAGATTTTGCCAGTACTACACCATCGATAGGCGATGTGATGGTAGCGTAGCCGAGGTTTGTCTGTGCCTTGGTCACCTGCTCTGTACTGGTGTGCACGGTCTGCTTTGCCTGCTCGTATGTGAGGCGTGCCTGCTCGTAGTCGTTGGCAGAGATGAGCCCCTTGTTGTAGAGTGCCTTCTGACGCTCGAAGTTGGCCTTCTGGTAGGTCAAGGAAGCCTGTGCGCTCGACAGCTGCGCTTTGGCTGAGGCAAGCTCAGAGAGTAGGGTGGTGCGGTCGAGTTCGGCAATGACCTGTCCCTTCTTCACTACGCTGTTGTAGTCGACGTAGATGTGTGAGATAATACCACTCACCTGCGTACCCACTGTGACGCTGGTGATAGGCTCGATGGTGCCGGTGGCGGTTACTGTGGTACTGATGTTTGCTTTGGCTACGGTAGCTGTCGCATAGCTTACCTGCTCATCCTTTTTGCCTCCGAAGAAGCTCCATGCGGCGATGGCGGCAATTGCGACAACGCCTACGGTGATAGTTATTTTTTTCTTGTTCATACCTAAGAGTTATTTCTGATAGAAGTCTAGCATTTTAAGGTCGAGGATAGTCATGTACTTGCTCTGCAGCTCGCTCTGCTGTGCGGAGAGGAGGCGTGTCTTGCCTTCCTGCAGCTCGACGATGTTCTTCAGACCCACCTTAAACTGCTCCGAGAGGAGGTCGTAGGAAGTCTGTGCGCTCTCGGTGCTTGCCTTGGCCGACTTGTATTTGGCCTGGTTGTTCTGAGCCTCAATCCAGTAGTTCTCGATGGTACTGTAGAGTGAGGTCTGCTTGTCGCGAACGTCGAGCAAGGCTGTCTGACGCTGTATTTCGGCCTTGTTGACGGCAGTCTTTGTCTGTCGCTGGTCGAAGATGGGCACGGAGATGCTTACGCCTGCACCTACGCCGAGGTTGCGCTTCATCTGTGTTGTCCAGTTGTTCTCGCTCAGAGTGTTGGTGCTGGTGCTTACCGAACCGTTGAGGGAAATGGTAGGCACGCGCTGCGCCTTGGCTATCTTCTTCTGTATCTCAGCCTGTTCCACGGAGATTTGTGCGGAACGTATCTCCGGACGCTTGTCCACGGCGGCATTGTAAACGGAAGACATGGATGGGATTGCTGCGAGAGCCATCTCGTCGGTGGACTCTGTGGCAGTCACGTCGAACTCCTCTTCGCCCGTTATCTGCAGGAGGGCCTTCAGCTGGCGCTTGTAGTTGCGTGCGTTGCTCTCGGCCTGTACTACGTTGTATTCGTCCTGGGCGCGTGTGGACGTGAGCTGAGAGCAGTCAGCCTTGCTCATCGAGCCTACTTTTACCATCTCCAGACCGCGCTGTTCGTTGACTTTGGCGGCCTCGAGGGTCTTTTTGTTCACCTCGATGGCATCCTTCGTATAGAGAATCTGCACGTAGAGCTGTGCTATCTGTTCCTGTAGCTGCAGAGCCTGTGTGAGGCTGTCCTGCTCGGCAGCTTTTTCCTGCAGCTTATAAGATTTTATCTGATTGCGGTTGCGGTTGCCGTTCCATACGGTCCAGTTTGCGGAGAGACCGTAGTTTCCATAATAAGATACGGTGGTGCTGCTCATTTCGACCTGTCCGTTTGTTACGGTAGCCTGCGACTCTTTCCACGGCTGATAGGAGAGGTTGTGGCCAGTAGAGAAAGACAGTGAGGGGAGTAGCTGGGCCTTTGATGACAATACATCCTCGTGCGAGCTTTGGCGTGTGAGGCCCTGCTTCTGCAGCGAGATGTTGTTCTCCATTGCGTAATTGATACATTCGTCCAGCGTCCATGTTTTGGCTTCTGCAGAAGTGGCTATGGCTGCAAGTGCGGCGATGCACAAATAAACGTTCTTTGTATACATATTTATATATATTGAATTTATAATCAGGTTCTTCTTAATAATATCTCTCCGCAAAGGTACACATAATAAATATGGCAACGTGTACCTTTCGTCGAAAAAGTTTGTGTGTTAATCGGATTTAACCAACAAACAAGGATGAAACAAAAAAAACGAGGGGCAGAAGCTCCTCGTTTACATTTATTCACAAATCTAAAAAGCTAAGTTCACTCTCCAACAGCTTTTGTCCCAGTAGTTTCTACCACAGCGTCAGCCGGCGACTTCTGGTTATCGTCAAAGATAAGCTCGCCGATGGTGCCTTCTACTTTCAGATGGCCTGACGTGGGGTTCTTTATGCTCGTGACGTTGCCCTTGATGTTGCCGTTGACGGTGGAGTATTCGAAGAGGAGGTTGGCGTCCTCGCCGAAGGTGCAGTCCTCGAGGGTTAGTCCGTCGACGTAGCAGAGCAGCTGCTCGCCTGTCAGGTGGCAGCGTACGAGGCGCATGTTCTTGGCGTACCAACCGAGGTACTCGCCGTTTACTTCGCAATCTACGAGCGTCACGTTCTCCGCCTCCCAGAAGGCATCCTTGGAGTTAATGACGGCATTGCGAATCTCCACGTTGCGGGCATACTGAAAACTGTAGTTGCCGTCCTGGCGGTAGTCGTCGATGCGGATGTCGTGGGAGTGCATGAAGAGGTAGTCGCAGTCCTGTATGGTGACGTTCTTCAGCGTGATGTCGTCGCAGTCCCAGAGCGTCTCCTGTCCCTTGCTGAACTGGCAGTTCTCCACGTAGATGCCACGCATGCGGCGGAACAGCTTTGGGGCATCCACACGGCAGTTTGTCATGCGGCAGTCGGAGGAGTACCACAGCGACGAGCGCGAGCGTTCGTCGAAGTAGCAGTTGTTGATGCGGAAGCCGCGCGTCTCCCAGAAGACGTATTTGCCCTCGAAGGTGCAGCCTTCCGCTTCTATGTTGGAACATTCCTTGATGCTCGATTCTCCCGGATGTATGGTGACGTTCTCCAGACGCAGATTGTGTGAGGCGTAGAGTGGACGCTCACCACCAAATTCCTTATCCTTAATTAAATCCATTGCTCTTTATTCTTATTATAATAACGCTATTGAGATAAACAAATGCAAAGGTACACAGATTTCTTCATTTGGCCGTTACCTTAACTTCCGTTGTTCTTCCCAAAAAGTCTTTTGTACACGGTTACCAGCTACGCTGTCCATCGATGTCTCAATGTGATGAGTCTGAATACAAATATAGTGCCACGGAAACACAGTTCTGCCGCCATTGCAATCCATACGCCGTGCAGGCCGTAGGTTGGCGCCAGCAGCAGGGTGAGCGACACGCGTACTCCCCAGATGCTGAAGAGGTTCATGATGCTAGAGGTTATTGTCTTGCCTGCACCGATGAACACTCCGTTTGCCACGATGGCAGCGGCGAAGCCCGGTTCTGCCCATGCCTCGATGCGGAGTATCTCAGAGCCAAGGCGTATCACGTCCGTATCGGGCGTAATCCACGCCATCATCTCCGGTGCAAAGAACCACATGATGGCTCCCATCAGTGCCATGACCAGTACGCCGAGTGTCACTGTGATGGCAGCGAAATTGCGCATTAGTTGTGGTCGTCGTGCTCCTTTGCTCTGTCCGACGAGCGTCGTGGCAGCTTCTGAGATGCCGTACCCCGGCATGTAGCAAAGGCTCTCCACGTTGATGGCGAAGGAGTTGGCAGCGATGGCGAGTGAACCGAGCGGGGCGATGATGCCGGAGATGGTTATCTGTGCTAGGCAGATGAGTGAGCGGTCCATCGACATGGGGAAACCGATGCGCAGGGCTTTGGCGAGCACCTTCCGGCGTGGACGCTCCAGGAGGAAGGTGTGGTCTTTCCAACCCAACACTTTGTCCTTCATGACGAGTGCGTAGACCATAAGGGTCGCCGAGGTGGCGTACGCCACGAGCGTACCCCAAGCAGCACCTGCCGTACGCAGGTCGCAGACGAAGATGAAGAGGTAGTTGAAGATGATGTCGAGCAGACACATCACGCTGAGCAGCACGGAGGGAATCTTGACGTTGCCGCTGCAGCGCAGGCATCCGGCAGCCAGGCTGTTTATGATGATGATGGGCAGACCGCAGCAGAATATCTGAAAGTATTCTGTGGCTGCCTGGCAGATGTGGTCTGATGCCCCAAGCCAATGTGGCAGGTATGGGGAGATAAGGAAACCGATGGCCGTCAGCGCCAGTCCAAAAGAGAGTCCCGTAGCCAGCCCTTGGCGTATAACGCGGCGCGCCGCATAAATGTTGTTTGCCCCGACGCAGTGTGCCACCTGCACGTAGAAACCGGCGGAGAAGGCTGAGGTGAGTCCACCGAAGAACCAGATGGTAGTGGAGACGAGTCCTACTGCGGCAGCGTCGTCCGTGCTTAGGTGTCCGAGCATGGCGGCGTCAATCATCTGCATCAGCACGTACGATACCTGTGCGATGATGGCAGGTATACTTAAAAGTACAGTGAGACGAAGCTTCTGTTGAAGCGTCATCTCACTGTCTTTATTCCTGATGAGTAGTAGGAGTTCGTCCTTTGTCATTAGTTGCTGAGTTGTTTTACGCGCAGACGCATAGCGTTGGCGTGTGCTTCCAACTGTTCGTTCTCTGCCATGCAGACTACGGCTGGTCCTATGGAGCGTACGCCCTCCTCGGTGAGGTGTTGGAAGGTCACCTTACGGTTGTACGAGTCGAGGTTCACGCCGTTGTAAGCCAGAGCGTAGCCGTGGGTAGGCAGGGTGTGGTTAGTGCCGCTGGCATAGTCTCCGGCCGACTCGCAAGCGTAGTTGCCGAGGAATACGGAACCGGCGTTTACTACCTTCTCTGCCAAAGCCTCATAGTCTGCCGTGGCAATGATGAGGTGCTCCGGGGCGTAGGCATTGCTTAGTGCCATTGCCTCGTCCTTGTCGTGTACGAGTACGAACTGAGAGTTTTCAAGTGTCTTCTCCGCAATCTCGTGGCGTGGCAAGGCTGCCAGTTGTGTCTCAGTCTCCTTGATGACTGCGTTCAGCATTTCTTCGGAGGTAGAGATGAGAATCACCTGCGAGTCGGTGCCGTGCTCTGCCTGCGAGAGGAGGTCGGCAGCGACGAAGACGGGGTTGCTCGTCTCGTCTGCAATGACGCACACCTCAGACGGTCCTGCAGGCATGTCGATGGCAGCGTCGTGCAGCGAAACCTGCTGCTTTGCGGCCATGACGAACTGGTTGCCCGGTCCGAAGATTTTGTACACCTTAGGTACGCTCTCCGTGCCGTATGCCAGAGCACCGATGGCCTGTACGCCGCCAGCCTTGAAGATGCGGCTCACGCCAGCCACTTTGGCTGCCATGAGGATGGCGGGGTTCACCTTGCCTTCTCTGTTAGGCGGTGTGCAGAGCACAATCTCCTTGCAACCGGCAATCTTGGCCGGTGTGGCAAGCATCAGTACGGTGGAGAAGAGTGGGGCGGTGCCGCCGGGGATGTACAGGCCCACCTTTTCGATGGCGACGCTCTTCTGCCAGCATTCTACACCGGGAGCTGTCTGTACGCGTGTGCCTTCAAACTTCTGTGAGGCATGGAACTTGGCGATGTTCTCGTGTGCCAGCACGAGGGCTGACTTCAGTTCCTCCGACACGAGTGTCTCGGCTTCTGCAATCTCCTCGTCGGTGACGGCGAGTTGCGCCAGACGTACGTGGTCGAACTTTTCTTCGTATGCAATGACGGCAGCATCGCCGTTCTGCTTTATGTCTGCCAATACTCCCGCTACTGTTGCGTTAAGCTGCGAGGTGTCCATGTGAGGGCGCTCGCAGATTGCAGCGTAGTCGGAAGCGGCGGGGTATTTTATTATGTTCATTGTTTGGTTGTTCAGTTGTTCTGTTGTTCAGAGTTGTCAACAAACGAAACTACAGTATCATCTTCTCGATAGGCAGTACGAGGATGCCCTCTGCGCCGGCAGCCTTCAGCTGACCTACGATTTCCCAGAAGTGCTTCTGGTCTACAACGGAGTGGATTGAGGTCCAGCCCTCCGTGGCAAGTGGGAGGATAGTAGGCGACTTGATGCCGGGGAGAATGGCCAGGATGTCGTTCACCTTGTCCGTCGGTGCGTTCATGAGGACGTACTTCTTGTCGTCGGCCACGAGGACAGACTTGACGCGGAAGAGGAACTCGTCGAGGATGGCCTGCTTCTCGGCGTCCAGTTCCTTGTTGCCGATGAGCAGCGCCTCGCTCTTCATCACTACCTCAACCTCCTTCAGCTTGTTGCTGACGAGGGTAGAGCCGGAGCTTACGATGTCGAAGATGCCGTCGGAGAGACCGATGCCCGGTGCAATCTCCACGGAGCCCTGGATGACGTGGATGTCGATGTTGATATTGTTCTCCTTGGCGAACTTCTTGAGGATGTTAGGGTAGGAAGTGGCAATCTTCTTACCGTCAAACCACTGTACGCCGGGGTAGTCAGTCTCCTCGGGGATGGCCAGTGAGATGCGGCACTTTGAGAAGCCGAGACGCTTTACGACGTTGGCGTCCTCACCGCGCTCTACGAATTCGTTCTCGCCGACGATACCGATGTCGGCAACCCCGCTTGCTACGCACTCCGGAATATCGTCATCGCGGAGGTAGAGTACTTCCAGTGGGAAATTGGCAGACTGCACGAGCAGGGTGCGGCGTGCACTGTTTATCTTGATACCTGTCTCTTTAAGGAGGTTCATGGTGTCCTCAAAGAGGCGTCCTTTTGACTGAACTGCAATTCTTAGCATAATTCTGAATACTTTATAGCCGGGCTTTTGTTCGCTTCCCGCTTTTTTATTAATGTTTTGTATGTTTGTGAGTGCAAAGGTAATAAATTATTTTGGTTTCTCCCGTATTTCCTTTCTATTTTTAATGTCAGCGTAACAAAAATCCCCCGATGTCTGTTGGTGACGTCGGGGGATTTTCGTTGTTTATGAACCAGCGGCACCCTACTGTTGCATGAGGTCCTGGACTACGAGTCCGGCGAGGGTGAAGCCGAAGATGGCGGTGATGTGGGGGAGAGTACCGTTTATCTGCGCTTTGGACGAGCACCATTCGTGGTTCTCCAGGTCGGCTCTGCCGCTTACCGCTGCGCCGGCTTTGGCTTTGGGGCAGAGGCAGTGGGCGGTGCCGCATGCGGTGCTCTGGCCTTGGTTCTCCAGGAGCTCTTCGGAGTAGACGCAGAGGACGGGTTTTGACGGCTTTACCTTGGCGCGCTTCATCTTCTTGCGGAGTGCCGCTCCGAGCGGACAGCCGCGTACCTTCCAGTATTCCGCTACTTTTATCTGTGTGGGGTCCAGCTTTAGTGCTGCACCCATGGACGAGAATACCGTGGCGCGGTGCTTCGTGGCGTTGAGCAGCAGGGCCATCTTGTCCTTCAGCGAGTCGATGCAGTCGATGATGTAGTCGTATTCCTCGAAGTGGAAGGAGTCGTTGGTCTCTTCGCTGTAAATCTCTTGTATTGCCTGTACGTCAGCATCGGGGTTTATCTCGAGCAGACGGTCGCGCAGGGCGTTTACTTTTACCTGTCCGACGGTCTTTGTCGTGGCCATTAGCTGACGGTTGACGTTGGTGACGCAGACGCGGTCGCTGTCCACGATGGTGAGGTGGCCTATGCCTGAGCGTATGAGACTCTCGGCGCACCACGAGCCCACGCCGCCTACGCCGAGAATGATGACGCGTGTGTCCTGCAGGCGTGCCAGGCCGTCTTTGCCTAATAGTAGTTCTGTACGATTAAATATACCTCTCATAAATGGGGGTTGTTTTGTTTACTTTGATCCGACGTAGAGCAGCAGCATGGAGAGCAGTACGAGGAGCAGGTCGAGCAGCTTGGCCTTGAGGTTCTTCTCGCGGAAGAACATGGCTCCGCAGAGGAAGCTGACTACTACCGAGCCTCGGCGAATCATCGACACGATGCTTATCATCGCTCCGTCCAGACTGAGGGCGTAGAAGTACACGAAGTCAGCGGCGGAGAGGAAGATGCTGATGAGCGGGATGGTCCAGTGCCAGTGGAACGGTGTTGTCTGCTTGCGCTTGGGCCACCAGATGACGGCGAGTATTACCGCCATCATGCCCAACTGGTAGATGTTGTACCACGACTGCACGGCTATCTTGTCCATGCCGACACCGCCGTTTTCGGGCGATGCCATGAGGAACTTGTCGTAGAGTCCGGAGACGGCACCGAGGACGTTGGCAAGTATGGTGAAGTAAATCCACTTGTTGTGTCCCCACGTGATGCCTTCCTTCTTGCTGGTCTGTTTCAGCAGGCTGATGCCCACGAGTGCCGCTACGACACCCAGCCACTGCCAGATGTTCAGTCTCTCGCCGAAGAAGGCAAAGGCACCTACGAGCACCATGACTGGGCGTGTGGCGTTGATAGGACCGACGATGGTGAGCGGCAGGTTCTTCAGTCCGAAGTAGGCGAAAAGCCACGACGACAGCACGATGCACGACTTGAGCAGGATGTACTTATGCCCCTCCCAACCGTAGTCGGCACAGTGGAAGAGCGAGTCGTCTGCTATTGCTCCAGTATGCGACAGCCAGATGAACGGCAGGAAGATGATACTGGAAAACAAAGTATTAAGGAGAAGCACCGGAATGACGGCGTTCTCCTTAAGTGAAGTCTTTTTAAATACGTCATAGAAGCCCAGTAGGGCTGCCGAGACGAATGCTAAGATTAACCACATGAACTACCTTCCTGCGTACGCTTTTGACTGTTGTTCGATGAGCTCCTTGTCGTCGAAGTAGTCGATGCGCATGGCGTGGCGTACTTCGTCGAGGGTCTTGATGCCGCGCTGGCGTGCAGCCTCTGTGCCCTTCTTCAGAATCTCGTAAACCTCCGGGATGCGCTGCTCCCAATAGTGACGGCGTTCGCGCATAGGCTCTAGACGTGAGTTGAGCACGTTGTAGAGGAACTTCTTGCAAGTGCCGTCGCCCAGTCCGCCGCGTGTGTAGTGTGCCTTCAGTTCGTCGAGGTTCTTGTATTCCGGTAGGAACTGTGCGAAGTCCTCGTCGGTGCAGAATGCGTCGAGGTAGATGAACACGGTGTTTCCCTCCAGGTGTCCCGGCTGCTCGATGTGGATGTGCTCGGGGTCGGTGTACATGGAGTTTATCTTCTTCTTCAGCTCCTTTGCCGAGTCCGAGAGGTAGATGCAGTTGCCCAGCGACTTGGACATCTTTGCCTTGCCATCCGTACCGGGCAGACGCAGACAAGCGGCGTTGTCCGGGAGGAGGATACGTGGCTCCACGAGGGTCTCGCCGTAGACGTGGTTGAAGCGGCGTACTATCTCGTTTGTCTGCTCGAGCATAGGCTTCTGGTCCTCTCCTACAGGCACTGTAGTGGCCTTGAAGAGGGTGATGTCGGCAGCCTGCGAGATGGGGTAGCAGAAGAAGCCTGTCGGCGTGCCGCCCTCAAACTTGCGCATCTCCAGCTCCGACTTCACGGTAGGGTTGCGCTGCAGACGCTGCACGGTGACGAGGTTCATGTAGTAGAACGTAAGCTCGGTCAGCTCGGGTACTGCGCTCTGTATGAAGATGTTGGTCTTCTCAGGGTCGATGCCTGCCGAGAGGTAGTCCAGAGCCACTTCGATGACGTTCTGGCGGATCTTCTCCGGATTGTCGGCGTTGTCGGTCAGAGCCTGTGCATCGGCAATCATGACGAAGATTTTATCGTATTCACCGGAGTTTTGCAGCTCCACGCGGCGGCGCAGCGAACCAACGTAGTGGCCGATGTGCAGCTTGCCTGTGGGGCGGTCTCCTGTAAGGATTACTTTTTCCATTTGTATATTGTATGTTATTTACTTTTGGTTGCTTTCGGATTGTCCACGAACTTCCAGATGCGTGCGCCGTATGCCGGGATGGACATCTTCTGGTTGCTGTTGCCTCTGAGGTTGAACTGCTCTTTTTCGCCCGAGAGCAGGTCTGTGGCGGTGTATCGTTTCTCCGAGATGCCCATGAAGTCCATGGCGTGGTGAGGGATGCCCAGCTCTATGTCCATTGGCGCGTCAGAGAAGTTGCACACGACGAGGAGCACCTCTTTTCCGCTCTTGCGCAGGAACGCGAAGTTGCGGCGGTGGCTGAAGTAAGCCGACGGCTGGTTGACGTACATGAGGTCGTAGAAGTCTCCGTCTACGGCTTTCTCCGTACGTGCTATCTGCATGATGCGTTTGTGCATCTCGTAGAGAGCCTTCTCGTCGTCGGTGAGCTTGTCGTTAGCGGCACGCCAGAGCGTGTCGATGCACCAATAGTCGAAGATGGTCGTTCGTCCGTCCTTGCCGGAGAATCCCTCTTCGTCCATGCCGCGCTCGCCGTACTCCTCTCCGGCGTAAATCATGAACGGGTTCTTGTGCAGCAATACCGACACGATGAGTCCCGGGATGGCCTTGCGTGCGTCTCCTGCGAAGAAGTCGCTGGCGATGCGCTGCTCGTCATGGTTCTCGAGGAAGTAGAGCATGTGGTCGAGGATGTCGTGGGTGGAAATCCATGCCGGGGTGATGTCCCTTGACCGTCCGTTTCCGCTGATGATGGCGCGCATGGTGTCGTACATGCCCACTTTGTCGTAGAGGTAGTCGAAACCGGCAGCGATGTAGTTGCGGTACTGGTTGGGGTCGTACACCTCGCCGATGAAGAATGCTTTCGGGAACTGCTTCTTCACTATGTTGGTGGCATATTTCCAGAAGTCCGTCGGCACCATCTCGGCCATGTCGCAGCGGAAACCGTCCACCTTTGCTTCTTTCAGCCAGTAGCAGAGTATGTCGGTCATCTTCTTCCACGTACTGGGGATGGGGTCGTAGTGTCCCTGCTGGGTCCAGTAGTCCTTGCCGTAGTTGAGCTTTACGGTCTCGTACCAGTCGTTTCTTCCCGGGTGGTTGCAGAAGCAGTCGTTGCCGGTGGACTTTGCCGGTTCCTCGTGGTAAGGCTCAGAGGGGCGAATGCCACTCTCCCACGGGTTGTATACGCCGTATGTAAGGTCGAACTCAGGTGCGAACGACTCGCCCGGGCAGTAGTAGAAGTTGTTCTGCGGGTCGAAGCCGTTGTTCGGGTTGTCGCCCTCGCCTAGGTCCTGCACGCCCTCGGGCTTTGCGATGGACTTGTACTGGCGTGCCACGTGGTTGGGCACGAAGTCCATGATGACGCGCAGTCCGGCATCGTGGCATCGCTTCACGAGAGCCTTGTACTCCTCCTTGCGGTTCTTCACGTCCACGGCCAGTGCGGGATCTACGTCATAGTAGTCGCAGATGGCGTATGGCGAACCCGCAATGCCCTTCACTACGGCAGGGTGCTGAGTGGGGATGCTGGGGTCTGCCGAGCGGTAGTCCGTCTGTGTGGCGTGGCGCAGAACGCCCGTAAACCAGATGTGCGTGACGCCCAGCTGCTTGATGTGCTCCAGCTCTTCGGGGGTGAAATCGTTGAATTTTCCCGAGCCGTTCACGTCCTCCGTGCCCCATTTCTTGCACGTTATGTTGCGGTTGCCGTACAGGCGTGTGAATACTTGGTAAATTATCGGTTTCTTGTTCATGGGAATTTATGCGATGCCGGAAATGGTGATACCCTCTATGCCTTTTGCTATCTTCATAATCATGCCCTGCAGAGCCTTGCCAGGACCACACTCCACGAAGTCCGTAGCGCCGTCCTTTATCATCTGCTGCACCTCGTAGGTCCATTTCACTGGGGCGGTGAGCTGCGCGATGAGGTTCTGCTTTATCTCCTCAGCGTCGGTGTGCGCCTTTGCGTCCACGTTCTGGTAGACGGGGATGCGTGGAGCAGAGAATGTGGTGGCCTCGATGGCAGCCTGCAGCTCGTCCTTGGCTGGCTGCATGAGTGGCGAGTGGAAAGCACCGCCTACAGGGAGCACGAGGGCGCGCTTAGCACCAGCCTCCTTGAGGGCCTCGCAGGCAGCGTTGACGGCGTCGATGTTGCCGGAGATGACGAGCTGACCGGGGTTGTTGTAGTTGGCAGGCACTACGACGTTGCCTTCTTTGGATATTCCGGCGCAGATTTCCTCAATCTTCTCGTCCGGCAGGGCGATGATGGCGGCCATGGTGGAAGGTGCAGCCTCGCAAGCCTTCTGCATGGCCTGTGCGCGCTGTGAGACGAGCTTCAGACCGTCCTCGAAGGAGAGCGCGCCGGCAGCCACGAGGGCCGAGAACTCACCGAGCGAGTGGCCGGCTACCATTTCTGCGTCGAAGGCATCGCCGAGGCAGATGGCCGAGATTACCGAGTGGAGGAATACGGCAGGCTGCGTCACCTTAGTCTGCTTCAGTTCTTCGGCAGTGCCTTCGAACATAATCTTTGTTATCTCGAAGCCAAGAATTTCGTTTGCCTTGTCAAAGAGCTCCTTAGCCTTGGCGTTGTTTTCGTACAAATCCTTGCCCATACCGGAGAACTGGGCACCTTGTCCTGGGAATACAAATGCTTTCATTGTAGTTTTGGTGTTACGTTATTTGTTTAGGGTTACTTAGATATACGTGTCGATTAGGGTCACTTCGTTATTTAGTCATATACGCAAAAAGGTTCCGTTTACCGCACTCAAATGTTATTGGTGTCAGGTAATCGGAACCTTCTTTGTCTTTTATGTTGAGTAGAGCCCATGTGAGAGCACTCTACTGTCAGAGTTTGAGTGCTATTACTCTGCAGCGGCCTCAGTAGCAGCCTCTGCAACAGGAGCTTCCTCTGTAGCAGGAGCAGCAGGTGCGTTCTCAGCAACAACGCTGATAGGCAGCTCTACCTTTACTTCCTTGTGATAGATGACAGTAGCTGTGTAGTCTCCTACAGTCTTGATGTCCTTCATCACGATGCGCTTGCGATCAACTTCGATGCCCTTCTTGGCGAGCTCAGCAGCTACAATGCCTGCGTTTACAGAACCGTAGAGAGCGCCAGTAGCGCTTACTTTGCTCTCGATGGTGAGAGCAACGCCGTTGAGTACCTCTGCCTCCTTCTGAGCGGCAGCGAGGATAGCAGCGAGCTTGTGAGCCTGCTGCTTGAGGTTCTCAGCGAGCACCTTCTTAGCAGAAGCGGAAGCGATAACGCCCTTTCCTGTAGGGATGAGATAGTTGCGGCCGTAGCCAGGCTTTACGTTAACGATATCGTTCTTGTATCCAAGACCGATGATGTCTTCTTTCAGTATGATTTCCATGTGTGTAATCCTCCTTTTAAAATGTTTTACTTCATCAGGTCGGTTACGTATGGAAGCAGTGCGATCTGGCGAGCACGCTTAACGGCCTGTGCCACACGACGCTGATACTTCAGAGATGTGCCAGTGATACGACGTGGCAGGATCTTGCCCTGCTCGTTGAGGAACTTCTTGAGGAACTCAGGATCCTTGTAGTCGATATACTTGATGCCGCTCTTCTTGAAACGGCAATACTTCTTCTTCTTTGTGTCGATAGAAGGAGCGGTGAGATAACGGATTTCAGAATTTTCTGCCATGGTGATTAAGCTTCTTTTTTAGCAAGCTTGTTGCGGCGCTTCTCTGCGTAAGCAGAAGCATACTTGTCAAGCTTAACAGTCATAAAACGGATTACCTTCTCATCGCGACGATAAGCAGTCTCGAGAGCAGCGATTACTTCTGGCTCAGCCTTAAATTCTACGAGGTTGTAGAAACCTGTAGACTTCTTGTCAATAGCGTAAGCCATCTTCTTGAGTCCCCAAGCCTCTTCGTTCAGAATCTCAGCACCGTTATCGGTGAGCACCTTTGTGAACTTAGCGACCGTTTCCTTTGTCTGTTCATCAGACAAAACGGGAGTCAAAATGAAAACGGTTTCGTAATGATTCATCATTGTTTTGTTATAATATAAATAATGTGTAAGTTAATGCTTCTTTACCCCAAGGAGCGCAAAAGCGGTGCAAAGGTACAAAAAATCTGTGAGATAGCAAACTTTTTTGTAACTTTTTTGTAAAATTGTCCCTTTGCACCGCCTTGCCCCCTACTTTTATCTGCATCCGTACATGGTACTGCGGCGCAGTTCCTGGCGCAGGCGGATAGCCTCCGGGCTGTTGTTGTCGAACTCCCGTGTGCCCTGTGCGAGGTGTGTCGGGTGCTTGGTAACGGTCACCACTTTCACCACGGTTTTGGTCGGCTGATGGTGCTTGCAGTGTTTGCCGCAAACGTGCTTGTGTACTTCCACCTTGTGGTGTGGGTTGTGCACTGGGCGTCCGTATACTGTTGTTGTCATGGTCATCATGAGTGAGAGGCATAGGAGTGAAAGTGTATGTTTCATAACTTTTTTCATTTTAAAAGGTGAATAACTGTATTTATCTTTCGATGTTGCAAAGTTACTGCCTTTTTCCGTGATGACGACGGGGGAAATCTCTATTCCAGTGGTGGGATTTCCCTAATGTAGGGTAGGGGGTTCTTATTCCAATGAACATTTTAGCGGGGACTCCCAATGAATACTTTTAGGACTCCAATGAATATTTTTAGGACTCTAAAGAATATTTTTTAGGACTTTAACTTGCTTATTTTCTGGCTCATGAACCGACATGTGAAATCATAGATGGGAATAGCGACACAATGGTCGTCAGCCAACTCGAAACCTAATGTCTGATAGTATTTGACGAGTTCCTCGTCCTCGGTCAAATCGGCGGCAAAGAGGAAGAGGTATTCGCAACCTACCAACTTTGTTGACTCTTCTACTATTGGAACGAGGAATCTGCTGAAAATGTATGACCCCAACTTCATGGGTATCTGTAAAGCTGTCCATATATGACGGCAGGCATCGTTGGCACAGAAATGTACAATCTCTATCCCTGGGAATGTCTTTCCCACGTTTTTCAAATTCTTGCCGAATATCTTTGTAAACTCATCAGAATCGAGAGGCATGTGCAGAGCCCTTGCCACGTCCTCCTTCTTTATTCCCTTCTTTGTACGGACCTTCTCTAGAAGAGAGTTAAAGTTTCCCACCCCATAAAAGTGCTGTAAAAATAACAGTTTCTCAATAAAAA
>CAVAHD010000040.1:0-23121 GCA_963588475.1 Oscillospiraceae bacterium
TAATGGTTAGGATACAAGATTCTCAATCTTGGCATAGGGGTTCGATTCCCCTATCCACTACAATAAAGCTTTTTTGCAAGCTAAAGAAAGCCTTTGTTTTCTAACTGACACGCGCTGCTCATCCACTTTGAGCGGCGCGTGTTTTTTTTATTACCCTACACTAAAACGGCACAATGAAAATCACATACGCATACATACTCTCAGCATACGCACGCCTGGCGCGCGCAGTTGTCGTGGTCTGCGTGCTCCTCATGCTGGGCGGCAACGGCATCGGTCTACGCGCGCAAAGCATCAAGTGGAACCAGACGTACCAGGACTACATAGAGCGCTATAAGGACATAGCCATCGAGCAGATGCTCCTCTACCGCATACCGGCATCCATCACCCTGGCGCAGGGACTGCTGGAGAGTGGGGCAGGACGATCGGCCCTGGCATCGAAGGGAAACAACCACTTCGGCATCAAATGCCACGACTGGACGGGCCCCTCCATGCGCGTGCACGACGACCTGCCAAACGAGTGCTTCCGCGTGTACAACAATCCGCGCGAGAGCTTCGAGGACCATAGCAAGTTTCTCCAACGCTCACGCTATCAGCGCCTCTTTGACCTTAGCATAAAGAACTACAAGGGCTGGGCCCGCGGACTGAAAGCCTGCGGCTACGCCACCAGCCCCACGTATGCCAAGCGGCTGATAGACATCATAGAAACCTATCAGCTGGACCAGTACGACCGCGCCAAGACGTACAACAAATACATGGCGGCGCAGATGGGCAAGTCGTCCGGCGGCGCGCAGCTGGCATTGGTTGGCTCGCATCGCGTATATTTCAACAACAAGAACTACTACGTCGTGGCCCGACAGGGCGACACGTTCCGGCAGATAGGAAAGGAGTATGACGTCAGCTACCGCAAACTGGCACGCTACAACGAGCGCGACAAGAAGGATATCCTTTCCGAGGGCGACATCGTCTATCTGGAGAAGAAACGCACCAAGGCCGAAAAGGAATACAAGAAGCGTCCGCACACCATACAACCCGGCGAGAGCATGTACTCCATAGCACAGAAATACGGCATACGCCTAAAGAGCCTGTACAAGCGAAACGACCTCTCGCCCGACTATACGCCACGCGTAGGCGACATTCTGAAACTGCGTTAACCACTTTTTGTCAACCGTCTATGAACTGCACAGTTACGCCCCTGGAGCCCGAAGACCTCGAGCTCCTCTATACTATAGAAAACAACCCCGACGTCTGGCACGTCAGCGGCACTACGGCACCCTACAGCCGCTACGCCCTGAGGGACTACATCGCCAACCAGCAGGCAGACATCTACGCCGACAAGCAGGTACGCCTCGTCATAAGGGCGGAAGAGCCACACGGCGCAGGCGGGGCTGACGCGGAAGATGCCGCACCCCTCCGCGCCGTCGGGCTGATAGACCTCTTCGACTACTCCCCCCAGCACGAGCGCGCCGAGATGGGCATCGCCATCCTGGCCGGAGAGCAGCGCAAGGGATACGCCGTGCAGGCCATACGATGGATGGAGAACTACGCACGCCAGACGCTGCACCTCCAGCAAATCTACGCCATAGTGAGCGAGAAGAACCTGGGAACGCTCGCCATGCTACGAAGCTGCGGATTCGAGGAGGGCGCAACACTAAAACGATGGATACGACACAGGGACGGAACAACCGTAGACGCCCTGCTGATGCAGCTATTCCTCACTTGATTTAAAATAATAAACCAAAAATTATGGCAGATTAAAAAAAAGTCGTACCTTTGCAAAATATAAAGAGTAAACACAACGTATGAAAAATATCCGCAACTTCTGTATTATCGCACACATCGACCATGGAAAAAGCACTATCGCTGATAGATTGCTCGAATATACCAATACCATCAAAATTACTGAGGGCCAGATGCTTGACGATATGGATCTTGAAAAGGAGAGAGGCATCACCATCAAGAGCCACGCCATACAGATGGAGCACCAGAAGGACGGCCAAAAGTACATCCTCAACCTCATAGACACCCCGGGACACGTGGACTTCTCCTACGAAGTGTCACGTAGCATCGCCGCGTGCGAGGGTGCCTTGCTCGTCGTGGACGCTACGCAGGGGGTGCAGGCGCAGACCATCTCGAACCTATATATGGCCATAGACCATAACCTCGAGATCATCCCCGTCATAAACAAGATAGACATGCCCGCCGCCATGCCAGACGAGGTGGAGGACGAGATAATAGACCTCATCGGCTGCGACCGCTCCGACATCATACGCGCAAGCGGAAAGACGGGCGAGGGAATACCCGACATTATCGACGCCGTAATAGAGCGCATCCCGCACCCCGAGGGCGACAAGGAGCAGCCCCTGCAGGCTCTCATCTTCGACTCCGTCTTCAACTCCTTCCGCGGCATCATCGCCTACTTCAAGATAGAAAACGGAACCATACGCAAGGGCGACAAGGTGAAGTTCTTCAACACGGGAATGGAGTACCAGGCCGACGAAATCGGCGTGCTCAAAATGGACATGGTGCCGCGCACGGAACTCTCCACGGGCGAGGTGGGCTACATCATCTCGGGCATCAAAGACGCCAAGGAGGTGAAGGTGGGCGACACCATAACGCACGTGGCAAACCCCTGCCAACAGTCCATAAGCGGTTTCCAGGAGGTGAAGCCTATGGTCTTCGCAGGCGTGTATCCAATAGACCCCGTCGACTATGAGAATCTGCGCGCCTCCCTGGAGAAGCTGCAGCTCAACGACGCCTCGCTGACGTTCTCCCCAGAGTCGTCCGTGGCACTTGGTTTCGGTTTCCGTTGCGGCTTCCTCGGACTGCTCCACATGGAAATAGTACAGGAGAGACTGGACCGCGAGTTCAACATGGACGTCATCACGACCGTCCCCAACGTGTCCTACATGGTCTACGACAAGCAGGGGCAGCATAAGGAGGTGCACAACCCGTCGGGACTGCCGGACCCCACCAACATCGACCACATCGAGGAGCCCTACATCAAGGCCACCATCATCACGGACGCCACCTACATAGGACCGATAATGAAGCTCTGCCTCGACAAGCGCGGAGAACTCGTAAAGCAGGAGTACGTAAGCGGAAACCGCGTGGAGCTACACTTCCTCATGCCGCTCGGAGAGATAGTCATCGACTTCTACGACAAGCTGAAGTCCATCTCAAAGGGATACGCCTCGTTCGACTACCACGTAGACTCCTTCCGCCCATCCAAACTGGCAAAGCTCGACATCCTGCTGAACGGAGAGCCCGTAGACGCTCTCTCCACGCTGACGCACAACGACAACGCCGTCACCTTCGGCAGACGTATGTGCGAGAAGCTCAAGGACCTCATTCCACGACAGCAGTTCGACATCGCCATCCAGGCGGCCATAGGAGCCAAGATCATAGCGCGAGAGACCATCAAGTGCGTCCGCAAGGACGTTACCGCAAAGTGCTACGGAGGCGACGTCAGCCGTAAGCGCAAGCTGCTCGAGAAGCAGAAGAAGGGTAAGAAGCGCATGAAGCAGATAGGCAACGTCGAAGTGCCGCAGAAGGCATTCCTCGCCGTGCTGAAGCTCGACTAAACGGGAAACCACCTTATAAAAAATAAACCTCAAAATCCCACCTACCATACAAAAATGAAAGACCTAAGCATCCCATTAAGAGACGTAGCCCGGGAACTGGCGCGCCGATACAGCACCATGACTCACGAAGAACTGGACGTGCTCGAAGGCATCCTGGTGCCTATAAAGTTGAAAAAGGGCGAGACGATTCTCCGGCTGGGCGAAGTGTCTGACAAGATTTACTACTTGCACCAGGGACTCATACGCCAGTACTACTACAAGAACGACAAGGAGATGACCTCCCACCTCGCCGTGGACGGAGCCGTCTTCCTCAGCGTAGAGAGTCTCTTCAGGGAGGTGCCCTCAAACGAGACAATAGAGACGCTAGAGCCGTCCTACATATACGCCATCCCGAAGCGTGCCCTGGAGCAGACGGCCCTGCACAACCAGAACATTCAGATTCTCTACCGTAAGATTCTGGAGGAGGCCCTGATACACGCCCAAGTGCACGCCGACCTAGTACGTTTCGAGACGGCCCAGGACCGCTACCGCCGCATCTGCAAGATGATGCCGAAGGTGGTACTCCGCGCCCCCCTGGTCTTCATAGCCAGCTACCTGCAGATGACCCCAGAGACCCTAAGCCGCGTCCGCTCCTCGACGCTTATCGACTAAAAAGGAAAAGCGTGTTTTACGCTAATGACATTCTTACGCTAATGACATTTTACGCTAATGGTATTTTTAACGTTAATGATATTTTTTAACGTTAATTGCCGTTAATTGACCGTTAATTGACCATTAATTTTTTTCTGTTCAAGATGATTGACAGTATAAGTATTGTCAACGAGAGTATCAAAAATAAAAATTAACGAATAATTAACGGTCAATTAACGGCAATTAACGTTAAAAAAATCATTAGCGTAAAAATGTCATTGGCGTTCTTCGTACCTAAAAATAAATTGGGCGTATATTCTTGTAGGGGAGAATTCCCGTTTTATTCAAGGTTTAGCCGCTCGAAGAACGTTATTACTTCGTCGAACGTCTTGAAGTCCGGGCTGCCTACGCGGATGCACGTGCCCATGAACTCGGGCGACTCCTCTACGTCTATGAAATAGTCGCCGTAGAGCAGGCCCTTGCGGCGGCAGAATATCACGTGGCCGTAGGCTGGGGCGGACAGGTTCTGCGCTACCCATGCCTCCACGGAGACCATCCACTCGCCGTCGTACGGATGCTCGTCCGCCACGATGTAGACGCAGAAATGCTCCGTCAGCATCTCGTAGGCCTTGCGCATGCTGCCTACCGCCTTGCCGTACGAGTCGTGCAGGGCGTCGTAGTGCATATAGAGAACCGGACGCTCGCGACCCTCCTGCTTGTCGTCAATCCAACGTATCACGGGAGCCAGATAGTGCAGGGCCACATGGTCCGTCAGGCGATGACCGCCGTGGAACCATACCGCATCCGGGTACTTCTCGCGGAAGCGTGGGAAATTGGCCGTGCCGATAGGGTCCTCGTCGCCGAAGAGGCCGTAGACCGTATCTGACGTAGGCTCGGGAGCCAGGCACATGGCGCACAGGTCCTTGTATTCGCGTATCAGTCCCTTCGTCACGATAACCTCGTTGACGCCGTCCTCGCGTGGCGACTGGAACACCTGGTGGCCGATGCGCTCGGACATGTGGTCGGCCATGTCGAAGGCCGGATTGACGATGATGCGGTCGCACCCCGTCAGCAGCTCCGTATAGAGTCCGCCCATGCTAGTGCCGATGAT
The DNA here is from genome assembly GCA_963588475.1 of Oscillospiraceae bacterium. GTDB lineage: Bacteria > Bacteroidota > Bacteroidia > Bacteroidales > Bacteroidaceae > Prevotella. The sequence continues at coordinate 5,323 of CAVAHD010000040.1, forward strand.
GAGGTCGGGCTGCTCCTCGGCCTGCATACGGCGCAGCATCTCCAGTCCCTCGGCAGGGTGGAGGGGCACGTCGCGCGCCACCACGCTACATTCCGGCAGCAGCTCACGAAGCAGACGTACCGTGCCGCTGGCTGCAGACGACAGAAAACCATGAACATACATTATCTTCTTGCCCGACATAAGTCCGGGAAATACCTTTTCCATATACTCTGACGTTAAACTTAAATTGAAAATAGGAACATCAATCGCCGCCGATTTTTTTAGGACATTAATGCCCGTTAATTGTCCGTTAATTATTCATTAATTATTTATCTCCATCCGGATGGTATAGAAGCAAAAAATTAACGACGAATTAACGGTCAATTAATGGCAATTAACGTTAAAAATTTCATTGGCGTTTCTCGTCCAAAAAATCATTAGCGTTTCTCGTTCCGAAAATGTCATTACCGTTCCTCAAGCAGCACCACGTTTTCTACGTGCGGCGTGTGGGGGAACATGTCCACGGGCTGCACCTTGGCTACGCGGTAGGCGGCGTCGAGGAGCTGCAGGTCACGGGCTTGCGTGGCGGGGTTGCAGCTGACGTACACGATGCGGCGAGGGTGGGCGTTGAGGATCACGTTTATCACGTCCTGGTGCATGCCGGCGCGCGGAGGGTCCGTGATGATGACGTCCGGGCGGCCGTGCTCTGCCACGAAGGAGTCCGTGAGGATGTCCTTCATGTCTCCGGCGTAGAAGAGGGTGTTCGGGATGCCGTTGACCTCGGAGTTTATCTTGGCGTCCTCGATGGCGTCCGGCACGTACTCTATGCCCACGACTTGCTTGGCCTGGCGCGCCACGAAATTGGCGATGGTACCCGTACCCGTGTAGAGGTCGTAGACGAGCTCGCTGCCCGTCAGTCCGGCGAAGCGGCGCACTACGCTATAAAGCTCCAGGGCCTGGTCCGTATTCGTCTGGTAGAACGACTTGGGGCCTACCTTGAAGCGCAGGTCCTCCATGAGGAGGAAGATGTGGTCGTTGCCTTTGTAGACGTGAACGGGGAGGTCGCCGAACGTGTCGTTGCACTTGTGGTTGTAGACCCACATGAGCGACGTAATCTCGGGGAACTCCGTGGACAGGTACTCCATCACGCCACGTGCGCCGGGCAGCTCGTCGAGCGAGAGTTCCTCGTCGCCCTCGTGCCCCTCGGGACGGCCGAACTGTATGATGACCATCCACTCGCCGCTATTGCTGTGGCGGATTATCATGTCGCGCAGAAGACCATGCTGCGCGCGCAGGTCGAAGAACGTCAGACCGTTCTCCATGGCGTACTGGAAGAGGCCGTTGCGCATGGCATTATGGCGGTCGTCCATCAGCCAGCAACGCTCTATGGGGAGTATCTTGTCGAAGGCACCCGACACGTGGAAACCGATGCCTGGGGCAAACGGTACGCCCGCCTTCATCTGCTCCGACGTGAGCCATTGCTTGCTGGCGCAACCGAAGTCGAGCTTGTTGCGGTATTCGAACGTCTTCTGCGAACCCATTATCGGCATTACCTCGGGAAGCTCTACCTTGCCGATGCGGCGCAGTTGCTCCACGACTTGGTGCTCCTTGAACTCCAGCTGCGCCTCGTAGGGCAGGTTCTGCCACTTGCAGCCGCCGCACAAGCCGAAATGGCTGCACTTGGGCTCAGCACGGCGCTCGCTATACTTATGGAAACGAACCACCTCCGCCTCGGCGTAGGAGTGCTTCTTGCGACGTATCTGTAGGTCCACTACATCGCCCGGCACGCAAAACGGAACAAAAACAACGAGGTCGTCCACGCGCACTAGGCTCTTGCCCTCGGCTGCAACGTCGGTTATCGTGACGTTCTCCAGGAGGGGTAAAGGCTTTTTCTTTCTTGACATGTAGAAAAGTTTATATAAACGAATTTGGGACAAAATTACAACAAAAAAAGAACATAAACGAATTTTATAGCAAAAAGCACACTCCCACGCACGATATTTGCCGAAGGCTATTGCGCAATGCAAGGCGAAACATTAACTTTGTCGCCATTACTGAAACCTAAACAATATTTTATCTAAATGACACAGAAAAGAGTTTACACTTTTGGCAATGGCCAAGCGGAAGGAAACGCGCAGATGCGCGAGCAGTTGGGAGGCAAGGGAGCCAACCTGGCAGAAATGAACCTCATCGGAGTGCCCGTGCCCCCGGGATTTACCATCACCACGGACACGTGCAACGAATATTATAAGGTAGGGCAAGAGAAGATTGTAGCCCTGCTGCAGGACGAAGTGAAGGCGGCAGTAAAGCACGTCGAGACGCTAATGAACTGCCAGTTCGGAAGCGTAAACAACCCGCTCCTCGTCAGCGTCCGCTCGGGCGCAAGAGCATCCATGCCGGGCATGATGGACACCATCCTCAACCTCGGACTGAACGACAGCGTCGCCGAAGGCATGGTACGCAAAACCCAGAACCCACATTTCGTATACGACTCGTACCGCCGCTTCGTACAGATGTACGGCGACGTGGTGCTCGGCATGAAGCCCGTAAACAAGGAGGATATCGACCCGTTTGAGAAGATAATAGAAGAGGTGAAGGTCCAGCAGGGCGTGGAGCTCGACAAGGACCTCTCCGTAGAGTCGCTCAAGCAGCTCGTCAGTCTCTTTAAGCAGGCCATAAAAGAGCAGACCGGAAGCAACTTCCCCGAAGACCCTATCGAGCAGCTATGGGGCGCCATCTGCGCCGTATTCCGCTCATGGATGAACGAGCGCGCCATCCTCTACCGTAAGATGGAAGGAATACCGGACGAATGGGGCACGGCAGTAAGCGTAATGGCCATGGTATTCGGAAACATGGGCGACACGTCCGCCACGGGTGTCTGCTTCTCTCGCGACGCAGGCAACGGCGAGAACCTCTTCAACGGCGAGTACCTCATCAACGCCCAGGGAGAAGACGTGGTGGCTGGCATACGCACGCCGCAGCAGATTACCAAGATTGGCTCGCAACGTTGGGCGGAGCGTGCCGGCATTAGCGAGGAGCAGCGCGTGGTACAGTACCCGTCCATGGAGGAGGCGATGCCGGAACTTTATGCGGAGCTCGATGCCCTGCAGGACAAACTGGAGCACCACTACCACGATATGCAGGACATGGAGTTCACGGTACAGGAGGGAAAGCTGTGGTTCCTGCAGACCAGAAACGGCAAGCGCACGGGTACGGCGATGGTGAAGATTGCCATGGACCTCCTGCACGAGGGACTCATCGACGAGAAGACAGCCATCCTGCGTTGCGAACCGCAGAAGCTCGACGAGCTGCTCCACCCCGTATTCGACAAGGAGGCCCTACGCAAGGCTACCCCGATAACGCAAGGACTGCCGGCATCTCCGGGTGCCGCCACGGGACAGATTGTCTTCCACGCCGACGACGCGCAGGAGTGGGCCGCAAGCGGACACAAGGTTATCATGGTGCGCATAGAGACCTCGCCCGAGGACCTCGCCGGTATGGCTAGCGCACAAGGCATCCTTACGGCACGCGGAGGAATGACCTCGCACGCAGCCGTCGTGGCACGTGGCATGGGAAAGTGCTGCGTAAGCGGCGCGGGAGCCATCAACGTAAACTACAAGAACAAGACCGTCGAGGTAGAGGGTGTAGTATATAAAGAAGGGGACTACATCTCGCTCAACGGCACCACGGGACAGGTTTACGCCGGAGAGATAAAGACGAAGGCTGCCGAGCTGTCGGGCGACTTCAAGGAGCTCATGGACCTCTGCGACAAGTACACCAAGATGGAGGTGCGCACAAACGCCGACACGCCGAAGGACGCCGAGACGGCACGACAGTTCGGGGCAAAGGGCATCGGTCTGACGCGTACCGAGCACATGTTCTTCGAGGACCAGAAGATTATAGCCATGCGCGAGATGATTCTCGCCGATACCGTGGAGGGACGCGAGAAGGCCCTCGCCAAACTGCTGCCGTACCAGAAGAACGACTTCTACGGCATTCTGAAGGCCATGGACGGACTGCACGTAAACATCCGTCTGCTCGACCCGCCTCTGCACGAGTTCGTGCCGCACGACCTGGCCGGTCAGCAGACCATGGCTAAGGAGATGAACGTTAGCGTGGAGGAAATACAGAAGCGCGTCAATTCTCTCGCCGAGAACAACCCGATGCTCGGACATCGCGGTTGTCGACTGGGCATCACCTTCCCCGAGATTACGGCTATGCAGACGCGCGCCATCCTTGGTGCTGCCTGCCAGCTGAAGAAGGAAGGCCACGACCCGCACCCCGAGATAATGGTACCGCTCATCGGCTCCATCAACGAGCTGAAGCAGCAGAAGGAGGTTATTCGTCAGACGGCAGAGGAAATCTTCGTCGAAACGGGCGTAAGCATCGACTTCGAAATAGGCACCATGATTGAAATTCCGCGTGCAGCACTCACGGCAGGACAGATAGCTACCGAGGCGCAGTACTTCTCCTTCGGCACAAACGACCTGACGCAGATGACCTTCGGATATTCGCGCGACGACATCGCCAGCTTCCTCCCCGTATATCTCGATAAGAAGATTCTGAAGGTAGACCCCTTCCAGGTGCTCGACCAGGAGGGTGTGGGCCAGCTCATCGAAATGGCGGTAAAGAACGGACGTGCCACACGTCCTAACCTACGCACGGGCATCTGCGGAGAGCACGGCGGAGAACCCTCTTCCGTTAAGTTCTGCGCCAAAATTGGCATGAACTACACCAGCTGCTCCCCATTCCGAGTGCCTATTGCAAGACTCGCCGCAGCACAGGCTGCCGTGGAAGAATAGTAAAATGACAATTGCATAAGTTGTCTTTTGAAAATTACCAAATACACAAAAAGCGGCTCCAAATACCCCGTGGAGCCGCTTTTTTCAAGAAAATGAAAGAAAATTGCAAAAAAAATGCGAAAACGTTTGGAGGATTCGGAAAAAGTCCGTACCTTTGCACTCGCAATTCGCAAGGGTGACAATCCAAACGGCTCCTTAGCTCAACTGAATAGAGCATCTGACTACGGATCAGAAGGTTGCAGGTTTGAATCCTGCAGGGGTCACTTCTAAAAGACTTGGTCCACTCGACGCAAGGTTTGGAACTCCACTTAAGAATAGCAAAAGGATGGCTCCTTAGCTCAACTGAATAGAGCATCTGACTACGGATCAGAAGGTTGCAGGTTTGAATCCTGCAGGGGTCACTTCTAAAAGACTTGGTCCACTCGACGCAAGGTTTGGAACTCCACTTAAGAATAGCAAAAGGATGGCTCCTTAGCTCAACTGAATAGAGCATCTGACTACGGATCAGAAGGTTGCAGGTTTGAATCCTGCAGGGGTCACGACCATAATCACAAAGTTTCTAAGACTCAAGTTCACCAAAAATGGCTTGAGTCTTTTTTCGTATAATTATTTTCGAATGAACGTAGTAATATTAGACAACGACGCGGCAAGGACTGAGGACCGTGGTTGGAACCCTCTGCGCCAGCTGGCAAATGTTACCGTGTATGGGCAGACCCAAGACACGGAGGAGAAGATAGAACGCGCCATGGAGGCCGACATCATCCTGACAAACAAGGTTCTGATGGACCGACAGACGCTCAACCGCCTTCCACGCCTAAAATACATCGGCGTGTTGGCCACGGGATATAATGTCGTGGACATAGAGGCGGCAAAGGAGCGTGGCATTACCGTCACCAACGTCCCCGTATACAGCACGGAGAGCGTGGCCCAGCACACCCTGGCACTCCTGCTCGCCGTGACAAACCGCGTGGAGCACTACGCAGACGCCACGAGGCAAGGCGTATGGTCGGCCCAGCCTGTCTTCTGCTATTGGGACACGAACCTGATGGAGCTCCACGGCAAGACCTTCGGCATTTTCGGATTCGGAAACATCGGCAGTAGGGTAGCCGAGCTCGCCCACGTCCTTGGGATGAAGGTTGCAGTCTGCACGAGCAAGAGCCAGGAGCAACTGCTTCAGTACGTCACAAAAGTAACAAAGGAAGAACTCTTTGCCGCCTCCGACGTCCTCTCCCTCCATTGCCCCTTGACGGACTCTACCCGCCACATGATAAACGCGTCAACGATAGCGCAGATGAAGCCCACAGCCATTATAATAAACACAGGCCGTGGCCCGTTGGTAGACGAAGAGGCGATGGCCCAGGCACTACAAGCCAGCCAACTGGCCGCCTATTGCGCCGACGTGATGGAGACGGAGCCGCCAAGCAAGGACAGCCCTCTCCTCCAGCAACCCAACGCCTTTCTGACACCCCACATAGCATGGGCAACCCCCGAAGCCCGCCAACGCGTAGTGGACATCGCCACAGAAAACATCCGCGCATTCTTGGACGGCGAGCCAAAGAACGTGGTGGGGTAGTGATTAAGGTGTCAAAACTATAATTTGAATGGTTAATTGTTTAAAATAAATTGTGCGCCGCTTTGTCGTGATGACAGGGCGGCGTTTTTTTTATAGTGGCGAAAATACGAGCAGTTTTTATAAACAAAAAAAACTAAGCAGTTAAATAGTAACCACTTAGCTTTTTAAGAATGGTGATCCGGTTGGGATTCGAACCCAAGACCCACAGCTTAGAAGGCTGTTGCTCTATCCAGCTGAGCTACCGGACCAATCCACGCCAATATGATTGGCGATTTTGCAAAATCGTTGCAAAGGTACAACATTTTTTTCTCTCTGCCAAACATTTTCTGCGCTTTCTAGCTGAAATGTCGTACTTTTCTTATCAAAATACGGCTCCTACCTTATCTAAGTACCCTCCTTTTCTAGTCTAAGTACCATATGTTGATAAGCTAAATACCTCATTTATTTTCCCGAAATGCCGTGCGCAGTAAGAAAAAAATGTTGTACTTCTTCTGTTGAGTTCGTTAGTCCTCCTTCAGCAGGTCGTCGATGAACGAGTCGAGTTCCTGGGAGAGGTTTTCCATGAAGGGCGTACTGAGGATTGTTGTCTCCTCGTCGTCAGCCACGTAAAGCTCTGCTACGTGCTCGCCTGTTTCCGTCTCCAGGACGAAGTTGTAGGGGCGCACGATGCCAAGGTTCTGGCAGGTGTCGGCTATCGGTCCGCGCAAGCTCTTTGCTACGGTAGCGTAGAACTTGTCGGTATCGCCGGGATAGTCTATCCACTCCTCCACGACGCAACGCGTCACTTCCGTGTCCGCGTCCGTGAAGGCCATCACGTCGCCCGTGTCTTGGGAGACACGGACGTGGATGTCGGTAAATATACTTGGTTCCTCCGTAGGCGGAAACTTCTCCGCCACTTTCTTTAGAAACCGTTGCACCTGATAGGCTGTCTTTTCGCTCATGGTACTTATTCCTTTCTTGTTTTTTTAGAAGAACCGTTTAGATGTTTTCTGGCTGCTCGGAGGGCATCAGCACCTCTTGGGGCTGGTTCTCGTTGAAGATGTGAATGCGCGAGAGGGTAGAGCAGATAGATGTGTTCATCTCGTTTATCATGTTGTCCCACAGCTTCACGCTCTCCAACTTGAAGATGAGCAGAGGGTCCTTCTGTTCGTAGCTGGCGTTCTGCGAAGAGTGGCGCAGGTCGTCGAGCATGCGTAGGTTCTCCTTCCAGTTGTCGTCGATGTTCTGCAGAATTACCATCTTCTCAAACTCGCGCATTACGTTCTGGCAACCGCTATCGTAGCACTCCTTCAGGTTGAACGACATACGGTAGATGAGGCGCAGGTCGGTCAGAGGGATGATGATGCGCTCGAAGTTGTTTTGAGGATTCTCGAAGATTTCCTTCACTACTGGCATTGCCTGAGCTGCCACGCCGTCGACGTGCTGCTTGAAGTTTGCCATTACGTTCTGGAAGGCACTCTCCTCCAGCTTTGAGCGGTCTGTAGAGTTGTACTCCTCTTCCGTGAAAGGTACTTCCATGAAGAATACCTTCAGGAACTCCTCCTTGCACGAAGCGTAGTCGCCCGTAGAGAGGATGGCCAGTACGCGGTCCCAGATGGTATTGGTGATGTCCATGCCGATACGCTCGCCCATGAGGGCGTGGCGGCGCTTGTCGTAGATGACGGTACGCTGCTTGTTCATCACGTCGTCGTACTCCAACAGACGTTTACGGATGCCGAAGTTGTTCTCCTCAACCTTCTTCTGGGCACGCTCGATGCTCTTGGAAATCATCGGGTGCTCGATGCGCTCGCCTTCCTCGAAGCCCAGGCGGTCCATCACCTTGGCGATACGCTCGGAAGCGAAGAGGCGCATCAGCTTGTCCTCAAGCGAAACGTAGAAGACGCTCGAACCTGGGTCGCCCTGACGGCCGGCACGTCCGCGCAACTGGCGGTCTACACGGCGGCTCTCGTGGCGTTCGGTACCGATGATGGCCAGACCGCCTGCTGCTTTCACTTCAGGAGTCAGCTTGATATCCGTACCACGACCGGCCATGTTGGTGGCTATCGTCACGGCACCCTTGCCGTCTATGCTCTTACCTGCTTCGGCCACGATGAGCGACTCGCGCTCGTGCTCCTTGGCGTTGAGCACGTTGTGCGGGATGTGGCGCATCTTGAGCATACGCGAGAGCAGCTCGGAAATCTCTACCGACGTAGTGCCGACGAGTACCGGACGGCCTGCGTTGCGCATTGCTTCCACCTCTTCGATAACGGCCTTGTACTTCTCGCGGGCTGTCTTGTAGACGCGGTCGTCGAGGTCCTTGCGGAGTATTGGGCGGTTGGTAGGAATCTCCACAACGTCGAGCTTGTAGATGTCCCAGAACTCGCCTGCCTCCGTGCTTGCCGTACCCGTCATTCCGGAGAGTTTGTGGTACATACGGAAGTAGTTCTGCAACGTGATGGTGGCGTAGGTCTGTGTGGCAGCCTCCACCTTTACGTGCTCCTTGGCTTCTACGGCCTGGTGCAGACCATCGCTCCAACGGCGACCCTCCATGATACGTCCTGTCTGCTCGTCCACAATCTTCACCTGTCCGTCCATGACAACGTACTCGTCGTCGCGGTTGTAGAGGCTGTAAGCCTTCAGCAGCTGCTGAATGGTGTGTACGCGCTCTGACTGTACCGAGTAGTGGCTCATCAGGGCATCCTTCTTCTGCAAGAGTTCCTCCTTGGAGAGGTTCTCGTTCTCGAGGGCTGAGAGCTCGGAAGTAATGTCGGGAAGCACGAAGAGCTGCTTGTCAGATACGCGGCCAGAGAGCCACTCCACACCCTTATCTGTAAGGTCGGCAGAGTGCATCTTCTCGTCAACGACGAAGTAGAGCGGTGCCACGGCCTCAGGCATCTTGCGGTTGTTGTTCTCCATGTACTTCTCTTCCGTAGAAAGGAGACCGGCCTTGATGCCGTCCTCGGAGAGGAACTTCACGAGTGGAGTGTTCTTTGGCAGAGCCTTATATGAACGGTACAAAGCGAGGAAGCCCTCTTCCAGCATGTTGTTGTCCTTGGTCTGGTTGCCCTTGGCAATCTTCTGCTTTGCCTCGGCCAGGAGCTCCGTAGCCAGTTTGCGCTGTACGCCGACGATAGACTCCACGAGCGGCTGGTACTGCTCGAACATCTGGTCGTCGCCCTTAGGCACGGGACCGCTTATAATAAGAGGTGTACGTGCATCGTCGATGAGCACGGAGTCCACCTCGTCCACGATGGCGTAGTTGTGGCGGCGCTGTACGAGGTCGCCGGGGTGCATCGCCATATTGTCGCGGAGGTAGTCGAAGCCGAATTCGTTGTTGGTACCGAACGTGATGTCGGCCATGTAGGCGCGGCGACGCTCCTCGGAGTTGGGGCGATGCTTGTCGATGCAGTCTACCGACAGACCATGGAACATGTAGAGTGGTCCCATCCACTCGGAGTCACGCTTTGCCAGGTAGTCGTTCACGGTTACTACGTGAACGCCGTTGCCCGTCAGGGCGTTGAGGAATACGGGGCACGTTGCCACGAGGGTCTTGCCCTCACCCGTTGCCATCTCGGCTATTTTACCCTGGTGCAATACCGTGCCGCCGAAGAGCTGCACGTCGTAGTGTACCATTTCCCATTTCAAGTCGTTGCCGCCGGCGGTCCAATGGTTGTGCCAGATGGCCTTGTCGCCCTCGATGGTCACGAAGTCGTGCGCAGGGTTGGCTGCGAGCTCGCGGTCGAAGTCTGTGGCAGTCACCACGACATCCTCGTTCTCGGCAAAGCGGCGTGCCGTGTCCTTTACGATGGCGAATACCGTTGGGTACACCTCGTCGAGTGCCACCTCCAGCTTGTCCAGGACCTCTTTCTCCAACTTGTCTATCTGCGTGAAGATAGGCTCACGCTCGTCTATCGGAGTGCCCTCGATGCGCGACTTCAAGTCGGCAATCTGCTTCTCCAGGTCGGCGGCGGAGTGCTGCACATAGTCCTGCAGCTCCTTCGTCTTGGCGCGGAGCTCGTCGTGGCTCAGAGCCTGAACGGCAGGGTAGGCCGCCTTCACTTTTTCTACTAATGGCTGGATTTTCTTTATGTCTCTGCTCGACTTGTTGCCGAACAGCGCGGAAAGAATGTTGTTGAAATTCATATATCTTTTTGTTGTTTTTTCATTTTAATAGTTAGATGAAAATCCCTATTTGTTTCGGGGACGTTCATTCGTTATTTGTTGTCGGCTACTTGTTTGCCGTAGCCTTTCCCATCGGCACGAGAGCGTTCGTTGCCAAAAAGAACAAGCCTAGTGCCAAGATGGCCACGCCCTCGGCGTAGTCCTGCACGATAGCCCCTGCGAAGAACGCCAGAAGACAGGCGCACACTATGTGCCAGCGCCACTTCAGACGGGGTAGGGGAAATGCTAGTACCAGCCATAGAGGGTTGAGCGTAAGTATCTGTAGGTTAAGACTTACCGTCGGATGCTGCGAGAATATCATTAGAAATAGTATCACTCCCGGCAGACCGTATGCTACCAGTACCACGCGGCGTGCCCACACCAGTTGGCGGCGTACTACGAAACGCTCCACCACGCAAAGTGCCAAAATGGCGCATGCTACTACTATGGCTGCTGCTGTTGGCGTAGGCTCCCACGGCGGACTCACCCCGGAGGATTTGGCACTCTCCACGGGCTTCTGAATCCAATGGCCACTCTCTATCAGACGTTTGCGGCTGCCGTCGGCGTACACTACGTAAGCCGAGTCGAAGTCGGCCATGAGCACGTCCGGCAGGAATTGCCGCTCCGCATGTGACGTGTTGGCATCCGCTCCCACGCCCAGCAGGAGGTCGTTGCCCAGTCGGGCCCAAGGATGGTCCCCGTTGCGCGAGTGTACCAGTTGACGGAATGAGCGTTCGCCCTTTTGCCAGGAGGTTAAGGGAGAGTAGTCTACCTTACCCTCCTCGTAAGAGTCAAATATAATGTTTCGCGCGCGCGTGGCACAGTTATCGTGGAAATAGTTGTAACGGTAGACGACGTTCTCCGGCTCGTTGTTGATGGCCAGTAGCTCCAGGAAACGCGCCTTCTCCACGGCCGTCATGTTGATGCGTTGCTCGTAGACCCCCGTGTCCCATTCGCCGACGAAGTCCTCGTAGGAGCAGATGCCCATCATGTAGTCCGTCAGTCCGAAGATGAAGCGCGCCACGAAGAAACGGGCACGGAAATCGAACACGCCATAGTTCACTACTATGTCGCGTCCCAGGGCACGGTCGCGCACACGGATTGCCGTATGGCCGTACAGAGCGTATATTTCGTCACGGGGCTGACACGTCAGCAGACTGATGTCAATCTGCTCCATCCTCTTGGCGAGAGTGGAGTCAGAAGCCTCGTTTGCTAAAATGTGCGCAATGCTCATAAAAAGCATTAAAACGCACAAGGAAATACGCTTAAATGGACAAATTATTTGGTTCACGATGCAAAAATAACTTATATTTCTGAGAAAACCTTCGTTTGTCTCATTTTTTTTCAATAATTTTGCACCAAATAGCAAAAATTGAACACACAGAATGAAAAAAACACCCCTTTCTCTGCTTGCTGTGGCCATTTCTGCCGCAGCTTTTGCACAGAGCGGTACCAATTCTCCATATTCGATGTACGGGCTCGGAGTAATCTCGGATCAGTCGGTTGGGTCGAGCCGCGGAATGAACGGAGTAGGCATTGCACTTCGCGAGCGTAACCATGTAAACTACCTCAACCCGGCATCCTATTCCAATATGGACTCGCTCACCTTCGTCTTCGACGTGGCAGCGTCCTTTCAGCTCACCAACTTTACCGAAAGCGGCGTAAAGAAGAACGCTCGCAACGCTGACTTTGAGTACGCCGTGGGTGGCTTCCGTGCCATGCGCCATCTCGGCGTGGCCTTCGGTATTCTCCCGTACACCAACGTGGGTTACTCCTTCAGCAGGGAAAGCACGGTAGGTGGCACATACACCCAGTACCCCTTCGATGCCTCCACGCAGAAGTTCACGCAGACATTCTCCGGCAGCGGCGGTCTGCATGAGGTCTTCGTAGGTGTCGGTTGGGAACCTCTACGCGGACTTTCCGTCGGCGTAAACGGCGGATTCCTCTGGGGCACCATCGACCGCACGATGCTCGGCTCGTTCACAGACACCAACGCAAAGTCCGTATATAATGCAGAGGAAGCTAGCGTCAATACATGGAAGATGACCGTGGGTGCATCCTACACCTTCGACGTGTCCAAAACAGACCAGCTTACCGTCGGCGCTACCTATACCCCGGGCCACAAGGCTGGCGACCTCCAGTACATGCGAGTGTCGCAGACCAGCACTACCGTAACCGATACGCTAAAGCCGTATCCAACGGCACAAATGCAGCTGCCCACGCAAGTGGGAGTAGGCGTGTCCTACAGCCGCGCAGGCCGCATGCGCCTCGCCTTCGACTACACCCTGCAGCATTGGGGCGGAATGCAGTACCCGGCTTTCAGCAATACCACCATGGCCTACCAGATGCTGGACCTCTACTCCGACCGCCACAAGTTTAACCTGGGTGCCGAATTCTGCAAGAACGAGGATGGTCGCTCCTTCGTCGACCGCGTAAAGTGGAGAGGTGGCGTAGGTTATGCTACCCCATACACCAAGATAAACGGCTACGACGGACCGTCAGAGTTCTCCGCCAGCCTCGGTGTGGGTCTCCCTATTATCAATACGTACAACAACCGCTCCGTGCTCAACGTCGGCGTACAGTACGTGCGCACCTCGGCACAGAACCTCATAAGCGAGAACACCTTCAGACTCAACCTCAGCTTCACGTTCAACGAACGATGGTTCGCCAAGTGGAAGTTCGAGTAGTACAATGACACACAAAGCCAAACAACAGGCACACAACGCCATACAACATGCAGGCGGCACCAGGCACAGCACCCTTGGTGCCGTTGCTGCTATGCTCTTCTGCTCAGCCGCCATCGGTTGTACGGAGCAGAAGGAACATACCGCGCCTGCCATCCGTGAGCGCGACTCCGTAGCCACCATGACATCCTACGGAGTAAACTCCCTCATCAGCGACTCCGGCGTGATGAAATATCGCATCGTAGCCGAGCGTTGGGAGGTAAACGAGAGGAAGAACCCGCCGAGGCAGATATTCCCACGTGGCATCTTCTTCGAACAGTTCGACGAGAAATTCCACGTCGAGGCATACGTACAGGCCGACACCGCCTTCTACTACAACGTGCAGAAACTCTGGCACCTCATAGGCAACGTACGCGTCAGAACCGTCGACGGACTGCGCTTCAACAGCCAGGAGCTCTACTGGGACCAGGAGAAGCACGAGATGTACTCCAACATGCACTCTACCGTCGTCACGCCAGAACGTACGCTCGAGGGAAACTACTTCTCCTCCGACGAACGTATGCAACACTACATCGTCACGCAGACCAAAGGCTCATTCAGAAAGGAAGATACACAAAAGGAAACACTCCCTCCAGGCAAGACGCCCGGAGACACCACTACCGTGGACTCCACCCCGAAGCGCCAGCCCTATACGCCCGCCAGAAAAAGATAACACACACACGATTCTTATGATAGAATTAACTATAGGCATAATAGTAACCATACTACTCTCCGCCTTCTTCTCGGGCATGGAGATAGCCTTCGTCTCGTCCAACAGAATGCTCGCCGAGATGAGCGGCGACGAGAAAAGCCTCACGCACCGCGTCATCTCCTATTTCTACAAGAACCCCAACACGTACGTCAACACGATGCTCGTCGGAAACAATATCGTGCTCGTCGTGTACGGCATCCTGCTTGCCAGCCTGCTGGACTCCACCATCTTTGCGCCCCTCGAAGAGGCAACGCGAGTCGTGGCCGACACGCTTCTCTCCACCATCATCATCCTCTTTACCGGAGAGTTCCTCCCCAAGACGCTCTTCAAGAACAGCGCCAACACCATGCTGCGCATCTTCGCCATTCCGGCGTGGACGTTCTGCATCATTCTCTTTCCCATAGCTAAATTCTGTACCGCCATTTCACGGCTTCTCCTGCGCATCATCGGCGTTAAGGTAGAGAAGAACGAAGAGAAGGATGAGTTCTCCAAGGTGGACCTAGACTACCTCGTCACGCAGAGTATCGACCACACCACGGAGAAGGAAGATGTGAAGGACGAGGTGAAGATATTCCAGAATGCCCTCGACCTCTCCAACACCAAAGTACGCGACTGCATGATACCGCGTACCGAGATAAACGCCGTAGAGAAGCACACCACCCTCGAAGAGCTCCGTCAGAAGTTTATCGAGAGCGGCCGCACCAAGATTATCGTCTACGATGGAGACATCGACCACATCATCGGCTACATCCACTCCTCCGAGCTCTTCCGCATCCGCAAGACGTGGACGCCCAATATCCGCATCATCCCCTTCGTCCCCGAGACCATGGCGGCCCCCAAGCTCATGCAGCGTCTGCTGAAGCAGAAGATAAGCCTCGCCGTCGTCGTAGACGAGTTCGGCGGCACCAGCGGCCTCGTCTCCTTGGAGGACATCGTGGAGGAGGTGCTTGGCGAGATAGAGGACGAGCACGATATCAGCAACTACGAATGCCGCAAGACCTCCGACGGCGGCTATCTCATCTCCGGACGCATAGAGATAGAGCGTGCCAACGAGACACTCGACATCAACCTGCCTGAGAGCGACAACTACAAGACCGTAGGCGGCATGATTCTCGACGCCTACCAGAGCTTCCCCAAGCTAAACGAGGAAATAGAAATCGGAGGCGAGTGGAAGTGCAAAATAATAAAAAGCACCCAGACGAAAATAGAACTTGTAAAGCTCACACGCCTGGAGGACAAGCACGCCAAGTAACGTTTGCTTAAGGACGCCAATTGCCGTTGAACATCTCTCGTTGACGGGGGACGTTAATTGCCGTTAATTAACCGTTAATTGACCATTAATATTTTTCTTCCTTTTGGATGAAAAGAAAATTATTGACGAATAAAAATTAATGAATAATTAACGGACAAATTAACGGTCAATTAACGGCAATTAACGTCGAAAAAAGCATTGGCGTAGAATGAATATTAACGTCAACCGTGCATAAGGCTTATATGTCGGCTCAGAGGCAATTCCCGTAGATTAACTACAATTTTACGCGAAAATTTGCGTATGAACATTTTTTATGCTAACTTTGTGCCGCTTTTATGAATATAAAAACTAAAACAACAATACATTAGAAAATGGCAGCATTAGGAAAAATCAGAAGCAAAGGTCCATTGCTCGTAGGCATCATCGGACTGGGCCTCTTCTCTTTCATTGCCGAAGAAGCGTTCCGCTCTTGCGACTCCGCCAAGAACAACGAACGCCAACAGGTAGCCGAAGTGTTCGGCGAAAAACTCACTTACCAGGAGTTCCAGAACATGGTGGACGAATACGCCGACGTCATAAAGATGACACAAGGACGCGAAAACCTCTCCGAAGACGAACTCAACCAAGTCAGGGACATGGTGTGGAACCAGTACCTGCAGTCGCAAATCATAGCTGAGCAGGCCAAGAAACTCGGTCTTACCGTTACCGACAACGAGCTCCGCGACATACTCAGCGAAGGTACCAACCAAATGCTCTTGCAGACTCCCTTCGTCAACCAGCAGACCGGACGCTTCGACGCCAACGCCCTCAAGCAGTTCCTCAGCGAATACAAGAAGGCACAGAGCTCCAACCCTCAGCAGGCTGAGCAGTACAAGGCAGTATACAACTACTGGCAGTTCATCGAGAAGAACCTGCGCCAGCAGCTCCTCGCCCAGAAGTACCAGGTGCTCCTCGGCGCTACCTTCCTCTCTAACCCCGTAGAGGCTAAGCAGGCCTTCAACGAAGAGAACGAAGAGGCTTCCATACAGCTCGCAGCATTCCCTTACTCGTCTATACAGGACAAGGACGTCAACGTTACTGACGACGACCTCAAGGCAAAGTACAACGAGCTCAAGCCACGCTTCAAGCAGTACGACGAGAGCCGCGACGTAAAGTACGTCAGCGTAAAGGTGAAGGCTTCCGCAGCCGACCGCGCAGCCCTCAACAAGCAGATTGTTGACATCGCCGCACAGCTCGGCACGGCCGAAGACAAGGCAGAACTCGTGCGCAAGTCTGGCAGCACGGTAGCTTACCTCGGAGTGCCTGTCCTCAAGACTGCATTCCCGTCAGACATCGCCGCACAGATTGACTCCGTAGGTGTAGGCCAGACAACCGCCATCAAGGAGAACGCCATGGACAATACGCTCAACGTCATCCATCTCGTGTCTAAGCAGGAACTGCCCGACTCAGTAGAGTTCCAGGCCATACAGGTAGGCGGACAGACCGTTGACGAGGCTCACAACCGCGCAGACTCCATCGTGAAGGCTATCGCCGCCGACGCTACACAGTTTGAGGCACTCGCCAAGAAGTACGGTCAGACTGGCGAGAAGCAATGGATTACTACTGCACAGTACCAGAGCTCAACCTCTATGGACATAGACACCAAGGCATACATCAACGCCCTCAACACCACGGCAGCCGGAGAGCTCCGCAACATCGCCACCAACGCAGGCAACATCATCCTGAAGGTGACGCAGCGTACGGCCATGAAGACGAAGTACATCGCCGCCGTCGTTAAGGCTCCTATAAACTTCTCAAAGGACACCTACAGCGCAGCCTACAACAAGTTCTCGCAGTACGTTTCCGAGAACCAGACCCTCGAGGGACTGGAGAAGAACGCCAAGAAGTTCGGCTACAACGTCATCGACAACCCAGACGTCAGCTCAGCCCAGCACAACATCGCTGGCATCCACAGCACACACGACGCCCTCAAGTGGGTATTCGAGTCGAAGCAGGGAGCTATCTCGCCACTCTATGAGTGCGGCGACAACGACAACCTCCTCGTCCTCGCCCTCACCAAGGTACACGAGAAGGGCTACCGCGACCTGAGCGACACGCAAGTGCGCGACATGGTACGTGCCGAAGTCCTCAAGGACAAGAAGGCCGAGAAGATTATCGCCAAGCTCGCAGGCGTGAAGAACATCGCCGCAGCCAAGGCAAAGGGTGCTCAGGTGAGCACGGTAGGTCAGGTGACCTTCTCCGCTCCAGCCTTCGTCTCTACGGGCTCAGAGCCAGCCATCAGCGGTGCCGTAGCAGCTACCAAGGCAGGTGCCTTCTCTAAGGCTCCAGTAAAGGGTAACTCCGGCGTTTACCTCTTCCAGGTGACAGCCAAGAAGAACCGTGGCGGCAAGTACGACCAGAAGTCATACGAGCAGCGTCAGAGCCAGCTCGCCATGCGTGCAGCCACAAACTACATGCAGGAGCTCTACCTCAACGCCGGCGTAAAGGACGAGCGCTACAAGTTCTTCTAAGAGCATTTTTATTCGAGAATTATGCCGACGACGGGCTGAAAGCCCAATAACTACATAGCCCAGGGCAACGCCCTGGGTTTTTGTTTGTATGTGTCTACGCGCCCTGTA
>CAVAHD010000041.1:0-22905 GCA_963588475.1 Oscillospiraceae bacterium
GGGCAAAGATAATATTATTATTTGGAACATCAAAAGAAAACTTGAGTATTTTTTACTTGCGCAGTTTTTGATTCGAGAGTAGGTACTTATATATAGGAAAGTTAAGTATAATTCGCGATATAGACTGCATAAAAACAGCAAAAGATGTCTTCTATGGAAGACATCTTTTGGTTGTTACAAATCAGTCTTGTGAACTACTTAACCACTCCCATCTCAATTTCATTCTCCAAATAAGAGAATACATAAACCGCTCCCTCATAATATAATCCACAGGCAGGATTGCAAAGACGCTTGTAGGTCTCAGACGAATAGAGCTCGTCAAGTGCCTTCTTCATATCCCAACCATATTTATACATCAACATTTCCACCAACTCGGTAGACAGGCATTCTATCTGAAACTGTATATCATCACTCATAGTCAACTAAATTTTCTTTAAATAGTTTATCGCTTTCTCCGTTCCAAAGAAATATTGAATAGCAGGTTGATTGAAACGCAGCTCTTCTATCATTTTTTCTATGCTGATATAGCCTTGGATAAAACGGCGCATTTGAAGACCGACAGTATCATCTGCTATAGGACCAATAACAATATCATATTGATGAACGGATGTCTCACTCAAATTTCTCCTGTTCATCAAAACAAACTCCGCCCACTCTACAGAATATTCTGGAAACACTTTCACCGACAAGGGCGAACCTTCTTCCAAAAGTGATTCATCAAAAAGATAGGTGTTCAGTACTGGCTTCCCCTCCATCATACGCTGCGATGTACGGACAGCCATTGCCATTGCCTGTGACTTATTCGGATTCAAATAAAAACCGCAGCCAAAATCCTTACCACGTTTTGAACGTGACAAGTCTATCTCGTATATAATGACATTACTGCCGTGATACAACTTCAGCATACCAACCGCCCTCCATGCTTTTGGCATAACTGGGTGATGTCATCCACGGCATCCTCTATAGAGAGAGTATGCTCAGCTGCATAGCAATCTATCAGGAAATCGATGCCCTTGAATCTACGGAGGTATGAATATGCTGCAGGCATGGGCAACTTAAAGCGATTGGCAAAAGCACCCACGCAGCAATTGACGTATTCTATTATGTTGTGTGTCAAGTCCATATATCTCGTGTTACACTTAAATCTGCACCAATATAATAAATATCTTTAAAACAGAATGGCATGGCAAAAGTACAAATAAAATTTCAAACAATCACCTCTTTTAGCGGTTTTTCTTCGTGGAAGGCCTATTTCTGCCTATTGTACAAGTGCAATGAAGATACCTTCATGTATAACTCTGCTGCTTGCCGTTGTCGTTTAGTAATATGTAAAAGATCTATTCAAGCACGCAGGGGCAATGGTGGAAATCTGTACACCTACTATGTTAAACATCGCATATTGTCTTGCGCATAAGACGGAATTGTTGTAATTTTGTCCCGTCAACAGAACAATATTGCTATTATGATACAGAAGGAAGTTATTAAGGAAATACTTTTTGAGAACCGTCGTGAAGTGGAAGAACAACAAATCGTTGAGCGCAACTTCACGATGGAAGACTTTGCCAACTACGTGCTGATAGGAGTGAGGCGAGCCGGAAAGTCATTCCTGCTCTACCAGCAGATGCAGCATAACCTCAGGCGCGGCATCGGTTGGGACTCTATGCTCTACATCAACTTTGAGGACGAGCGTCTGATAGGGATGACCGTGCAGGAGCTGAACCTCATCCTCGAGGTGCACGGGATGATGTCAGCCAAGAAGCCCACACTCTTTCTGGACGAGATACAGAACATCGAGGGGTGGGAGAAGTTTGCGCGCCGACTTGCCGACCAGAAATACAGGGTGTACATCACCGGCAGCAATGCCAAGATGCTTAGCAGCGACGTGGCCACCACCCTGGGCGGACGCTACGTCACCAAGCACGTCATGCCGTACAGCTTCTGCGAATACCTGAGGGCCAACAGCGTGCCGTTTACCGACGAGGCCGTGCATACCACCTCCGGCAGGGCCGACATACAGCGGCATTTCGCCGACTACTGCCAGTATGGAGGGTTCCCCGAGGGGGCAAAGCTCGCCTCCAAACGCGACTACATCAACAGCGTCTACCAAAAGATATACTTGGGAGACATTGTCGCCCGCAACCAGATAGCCAACCAGTTTGCCCTACGCATACTGTTCCGCAAGATGGCGGAGAGCGTAAAGCAGCCTGTCTCCTTCACCCGTCTCTCCAACATCGTGGCGAGCACGGGGACAAAACTGGGGAAATCCACACTCATCAACTATGTGGAATACTCCCAAAATGCTTTTCTTATCTACCCTATAAAAAATATTGCCGACAACCTGACCCAGCGAGAGACCAACCCGAAGTATTACTTCGTGGACAATGGCATCATCAGCATACTGGCCATTGACGTGGAAACCTCTCTGTTGGAGAATATGGTCGCCCTGGAGCTCCTGCGCCGCTACGGCATAGACGAACGGGTGTTCTTCTACAATCGGAACGTGGAGGTGGACTTCTACGTCCCCGATGCCGCCATCGCCATACAGGTAAGCTACAACCCCCGAAAGACCGACGACACTTGGGAGAGGGAGACCACTGCTCTCGTTAAACTAAGCAAGGTTCTGGACTGCAGACGCCTCCTCCTGCTGACCTACGAACAGGAGGAGACCGTCGAAATCAGCGGCACTACTATCGAGGTGCTCCCCGTATGGAAATGGCTGCTGGACACTTCTCCAAGCGCCAGCAACCGGGATGCCCACGGCCCGGGCACAGGCTTCTCGCGGCTCGGGCACACGATGCCCACGGCTTGAGCACACGATGCCCGAGTCGTGGGCATCGTCGTTTATGTACGGCAAGGGCTTGATGTTTGCACAGAGACGAGGATGTTCTTTGTTGTTATTATTGTTATTGTATTAAAGATTTAATATTAAAAGAATAAATAATAACTAATAATAAAGTGGTGTGGATATGTTGACAATGTGGTGGCGGCACTGCCAATGGGGGTCAGAGTCAGCGGTTTAGCTGTGGGGAGCGGTGTGGGTAAATGGTATGTATAAGCGTGTATAGGGGTGTTGGATAAAGTTGTGGATATCCCCCGGGAGTGGTATTGTCCCCAAGGGTGTATGGATAACTTGTGGGTTATTGTACAGGCTTTCCACGGGGTTTCCATAGGGTTTTGCGTACATTTCACGGGGTTTTCCACGATGTTTTCCACAAAGGGGGATTTGGGGGGGATTTTGGTGGTTCGGTAGCACGAAAAATGTACAGTATGGATTTCCCCATGCAAAAATAGGGATTTCCTACTTGCGTATTTGAAAAAGTTTTTGTACCTTTGCCACCGTGAAAAATAAAAGACAATAGATGATTTATTAGTTATGATGCAAAAAGTACGTTTTGTAGATTAAATGATTTTAGCATTATTCCAGAGTAGAGAGAGAGAGTACGAAAGGTGATAGACAGATATAGTTTTATACTATGATATTAGGGAGGGAGAGAGGTTAGAAAACATAATAATGGTCCCCTCGACACCGTGATGGTATCGGGGGGATTTGCTTATAAAAAAAATCCCCAGGGCTTGTATGTGCTCTGGGGATTTTTTATGGTGTGTATGTGGATTACTTCACAACGATGTTGATAATCTTGCCTGGTACTACGATGGTCTTTATTATCTGTTTGCCGTCGGTGTACTTGGCGGTGCGCTCGTCGGCCAGGGCCAGCTTCTCTACCTCGTCCTTGGGGGCGTCGGCTGGCACCTGGATGGTGAAGCGTGTCTTGCCGCAGAACTGCACTGGCATGGTCTTTACGGAGTCCTTCATCTTGGCTTCGTCCCACTGGGGCCACTGTGCGTCGCAGACGGTGCTGTCATTGCCCAGGGCGTGCCACAGCTCTTCTGCCACGAATGGTGCGAACGGTGCGAGGAGCACTACGATCTGCTGGAGAACCTGAGCCGAGCGGCACTTCTGCAGTTCGCCTACGGCTATCATGAAGGCTGAGATGGAGGTGTTGTATGAGAACTGCTCTATGTCGCCCGTCACCTTTTTGATGAGTTTGTGTAGCGACTTCTCCTCGTCGGCCGTGGGTGCGGCGTCGGTGGGCAGGAAGTTGCCGTCGCGGTCGTAGTAGAGTCCCCAGAGCTTCTTGAGGAAGCGGTGGCAGCCGTCGATGCCGTTGGTGTCCCAAGGCTTTGACTGCTCCACGGGGCCGAGGAACATCTCGTAGAGGCGGAGCGTGTCGGCACCGTACTTCTCCACAATCATGTCCGGATTGACTACGTTATACATAGATTTGGACATCTTTTCCACAGCCCATCCACAGATGTACTTTCCCTCGTCGTTGAGGATGAACTCGGCGTTGGTGTACTCGGGGCTCCATGCCTTGAAGGCCTCGATGTCGAGCACGTCGGCGCTGACGATGTTCACGTCCACGTGGATTGGGGTGACGTCGTACTGGTCCTTCTTGTCGAGGGAGACGAAGGTGTTGGTGTCCTTTATGCGGTATACGAAGTTGGATCGTCCATGTATCATGCCCTGGTTGACGAGTTTCTGGAACGGCTCGTCCTTTACGCTGACTCCGAGGTCATGGAGGAACTTGCACCAGAAGCGTGAGTAGATGAGGTGGCCGGTGGCGTGCTCCGTGCCGCCGACGTAGAGGTCTACGTTCTGCCAGTACTGGTCCACTTCGGGGTCTACGAGAGCCTGCTCGTTTTTGGGGTCCATGTAGCGGAGGTAGTAGGCTGATGATCCTGCGAAGCCCGGCATGGTGTAGAGCTCGATGGGGAAGACGGTCTTGTTGTCAATGAGGCTGTTGTCCACAATCTGCTTTGCTGCCTCGTCCCACGCCCACTTGGTGGCGTTGCCCAGCGGCGGCTCGCCGGTCTCTGTGGGGAGGAACTTCTCCACTTCGGGGAGCTGTATGGGGAGGCACTCCTCGGGAATCATGGTAGGGATGCCGTTCTTATAGTAGACGGGGAACGGCTCGCCCCAGTAGCGCTGGCGCGAGAAGATGGCGTCGCGGAGGCGGAAGTTCACCTTTACGCGTCCGAGTCCCTGCTCCTTGACGAACTTCTTTGTGGCGGCGATGGCCTCCTTGATGGTGAGTCCGTTGAGGGAGAATCCCTTGTAAGCCTCCTTTCCGGGGGCTGGCGAGTTCATCACGATGCCCTCCTTGGC
This sequence comes from Oscillospiraceae bacterium, assembly GCA_963588475.1. Lineage (GTDB taxonomy): Bacteria > Bacteroidota > Bacteroidia > Bacteroidales > Bacteroidaceae > Prevotella. Next base: position 5,168 of record CAVAHD010000041.1, read on the forward strand.
GTCGTAGCTCTCCTCAGAGACGTCGGCGCCCTCGATGAGCGGTATGATGGGGAGGGAGAAGTGCTTGGCGAAGGCGTAGTCGCGCGAGTCGTGGGCGGGTACGGCCATGATGGCTCCCGTGCCGTAGCCGGCGAGGACGTATTCGGAGATGTATATGGGGCACTTGTCGCCCGTTATGGGGTTGATGCCGTAAGCGCCGGAGAAGACGCCGGTGACGGTGTGGTCTATCATGCGCTCGCGCTCTGTGCGGCCCTTTACGTACTTGACGTACTCGTCTACGGCCTGGCGCTGGTCCGGGGTGGTCACCTTGTCCACGAGCTCGCTCTCAGGAGCCAGCACGAAGAAGGTCACGCCGAACATCGTATCAGCGCGCGTAGTAAAGATGGTGAAGTCGACGTCCTGGTCTGCCACCTTGATGTTAACCTCCGTACCCTCGGAGCGTCCTATCCAGTTCTTCTGCGTCTCGGTGATGGAATCGCTCCACTGTATGGTGTCCAGTCCGTCGAGCAGTCGCTGTGCGTATGCGCTGACGCGCAGGCACCACTGGCGCATCTTCTTCTGCTCCACGGGGTAGCCGCCGCGTACGCTGACACCCTCTACCACCTCGTCGTTGGCCAGTACGGTGCCCAGTCCGGCGCACCAGTTCACCATGGTCTCCGCCATGAAGGCTATGCGGTAGTTCATGAGGATGTCGCTCTGCTGCTTCTCGTCCATGGCGTTCCACTCGTCGGCGGTGAAGTGTAGCGTCTCGGTCTCGGCGGCTGTGATGCCCTCGGATCCGTTGGCGGCGAAGTGTGCGGTGAGGTTCTCTATGGGCTGTGCCTTGCCGAGGGCGGTGTCGAAGTACGAGTTGAACATCTTCTCGAATGCCCACTGTGTCCACTTATAGTAGATGGGGTCGCAGGTGCGCAGTTCGCGGTCCCAGTCGAAGGAGAAGCCGATTTTGTCGAGCTGCTCGCGGTAGCGTGCAATGTTGGCGTTGGTGGTCACCTCGGGGTGCTGTCCGGTCTTGATGGCGTACTGCTCTGCGGGCAGTCCGTATGCGTCGTATCCCATGGGGTTGAGGACGTTGAATCCCTGCATGCGCTTGTAGCGTGCGTAGATGTCGCTGGCGATGTATCCGAGTGGGTGACCTACGTGTAGTCCTGCTCCCGAGGGGTATGGGAACATGTTGAGCACGTAGAATTTCTTCTTGTTTTTGTCTTCCGTCACGTGGTAAGTCTTCTGTTCTTTCCAGTAGGCAAACCATTTCTTCTCGATGTCTCTGAAGTTGTATTCCATTGTTTTATAGAGTGGTTTTTTGCAATTTCGCCACAAAGGTACGAAGTTTTGGGGGAAATACAAAGGCTTTTCCACACCAATGACTCTTTTTGTGGGTACGCCAATGAATGTTTTAACGTTAATTGCCGTTAATTGACCGTTAATTCACCATTAATTTTTATTTTTAACGCCAATGATTATTTTCGACGTTAATTGCCGTGTGCTTTCGGGGGACGTTAATTGCCGTTAATTGACCGTTAATTGACCATTAATTTTTATCTTGTCCGATCTGGATGGAAAAAATATTAATGAATAATTAACGGTCCATTAACGGCAATTAACGTCGAAAATAATCATTGGCGTAAACATTCATTGGCGTAAACATTCATTGGCGTGGAAGAGTGGCATTCATCGCCGTCCGGAGGCAGCGGCTTTTGTCAGGTCCACTTCCAGGGCGAAGTACTGGAAGTCCACGTCCGTGTAGCCGTAGCGTGCGAAGATGGCCTTGATGTCTTCCTGTTGCTCGGGCAGCAGCCGCAGCTGTCCCAGTTTGTAGCGGTAGTACTGCGCGTGGCTGCCCAGGTAGCGTCGCATCTCGAGGCGCAGCAGTGGGGCATCCTTCGCCTTCACGTCGGCGAAGAGGTTGTCGAACCCCCACGCCACCTTGACCACTCGGAACGGGGCGAAGAAGGTGCACGTGCCGTCGGGCTCTACGACGTCGGGGAAGACACATTCGCCCAGTTGCAGGTGCGGGTCCTTGCAGGCGTAGGCGATGGCGTGGACGCAGTCGTCGCGGTGGGCGCACGAGTCGATGGTACAGTAGGTGATGTTACCGGGGATGCGGTGCACGTTGCCCTCGGCCAGTGCCCGCTGCAGAATAGTTTTGTTTTTCATGTGTGTATTGAGATTATTGATGTGTTGATAAGTGTGACGATAAGCCACACGTGCATGTGTGCAAAGGTACTACATTTTATCCACAGCAAAGAATTATATTGTATAGCACGGGGGGAAAACGTCAACAAAAAAAGGAAAATCCCGGATGGCTCGCACCTTATGCTTGGTGTCGGAGCCGTCCGCCCTCCTTTTAACAGTAGTTCATTTTTCTTTTGGAGCGGTTAACTACTGGTTGTGCAAAAAGAGACAAAGCTTTCCACTTTGGCAAGTGCCGCTTGCCGAATTGCAAGCCGAAGGTAAGAATGTTGCGCAGATACCGCTTGAATATTACATAAAATTAGTAACTTTGCAGCGTGAGTTTCTCAAAAAGGTGTAAAATTCCATTGTTGAGTTTCTCAAAAAGGTGTAAAATTCCATTGTTGAGTTTCTCAAAAAGGTGTAAAATGCCGTTGTTGAGTTTCTTGAAAAGGTGTAAACTGCGTAACGTATGAAACGGAAGATCTACAAGACATTGCTGGAGTGGAAGCATACCCGTAAGGGGGACAGTGCACTGTTGATAGAGGGTGCACGACGTATAGGTAAGAGTTATATCGTGGAGGCTTTTGCTCAAAACGAATATGACTCTTACTTGGTGATAGATTTTAGTCGAGTGACACGTAAAGTCATGGAGTTTTTTGATGTTTATCTGGATGATGTTGACACTCTTCTTGCCAATTTGGAATTGTACTGCCGGAAGAAGCTGACCCCACGCAAGACACATGACGAAGAGGCGCATTCGCTCATTGTTTTTGACGAGATACAGTTTTGTCCCCGTGCACGTGCCGCTATAAAATACTTAGTGGCGGACGGCAGGTATGACTACATAGAGACGGGTTCGCTCGTGTCTATAAAGAAGAACGTCAAGGACATCATGATACCGTCGGAGGAACACGCTGTAGAGATGTACCCAATGGATTTCGAGGAGTTTCTGTGGGCAATGGGCGATGAGATGATTATGCCGTACATAGCCAGGCAGTTTCAGAAACTACAGCCGATGGGAGAATTCCATCGCAGGGCGATGGACTATTTCCGCCAGTACATGATAGTGGGTGGCATGCCGCAGGCGGTGCAGACATACGTCGATACAAGGGATTTTGACAAAGTGGACGAGAGGAAACGCGACATCCTGACTCTTTACCGTAACGACATACGCAAGTATGCCGACAACCAGGAAACCAAAGTGGCAGCCATATTTGAGGAACTGCCCGGACAACTCCAGAAGCACGAGAAGAAATTCCGCCTCTCGTCGTTGCAGGTAAAGGCCAAGATGCGCGAATACTCAGATGCCTTCTTCTGGCTTTCTGACGCTAAGATTATCAATTGCTGCTACAACTCTACAGAACCCAGCGTAGGCCTGCGGCTTAATGAAGAGAGGACCACCCTGAAGTGCTACATGGGCGATACGGGGCTGCTGATAAGCCTGGCTTTCGACGAGAGGGGGATAGTCACTACGGAGTTGTACCAAAAGCTGATGTTCGATAAACTTGAGATAAACGAAGGTATGCTTGTGGAAAACATTGTGGCACAGATGCTGCACAGCGCGGGACATAGGCTGTACTTCTTCAGTAAGCCGTCTCCCACAAATGCAGAAGACAGGATGGAGATAGATTTTCTCATCTCGAAGCCTACGATAACGAGTAGGCACAACATTTCGCCAATAGAGGTAAAGTCAGGCAAACAGTACACTATCACTTCGTTGCGCAAGTGCATAAAGAAGTACGCAAATATGCTCTCAACCCCGTACGTTCTTCATGATAAAGACTTAAAGCAGGAGGATGGAATTGTGTATCTGCCTATCTACATGACACCATTACTATGATAGGGAAATTAACGTCCTGCTTTGGGCTGAGGAGGTTGACAGGATTTCTGCTTTTCCACTGTTCCGGCTTCTGTTGACAAGTTGGCATGCAGGCTTGACAAGAGAATATTGTCCAAACAAAATTACCTAAAAAGGATAATTTTGTTTGGATAATCAGAATATTTGCCTTATCTTTGCAACTAAACTAAAGAGGTTTGTTTGTTCTTGTTTATTATGAATTCTGCGCTACTCAGCGTGTTACATAACGTCCTCGGGAAGTATAATCCTCAATTCTTCTGTCATGTAGGCAGGAGGTTCTTTCAGGAACAGGACGAGATGCACCTGCTGGCCTTTCTTGATGAAGGGCAGATAGTGGGCTTTCTGCCGCAAAGCATCCATCAGCCTGTCGGCACTGTCGTTGTGCGTCCACTTGCATTCGCCTATCAGGAGGTGCTTCTTGTCGAGCGACTCTGCCACGACATCCAGCTCCACCATCTTGCCATCCTTGTCCTCCGGAGGAAATATCTTGCCCCACCAGCGGGATGCCATATTATAGGCGATGCCGTCAATGATGTTGCCACTGATGTAGTTGCGGCATAGCAGCTCCCAACATTGCCCGAAGAACTGTGGCAGCTGGCTGCTCACCACCTGCATCACCATATCAGTCCTGCCCAACTCCAGGATGGAACGGTAGGGCACGATAAACTGGTAATGGAAACGCAGCAATGAGTCGTTGATGTGGTAAAGCCCCTTCTTGCTCTTCTTGGGATTGTCGCCAAAGGGCACTTCCCGGCTTATGTATCCCATGTCACGCAGCTTGCCCAACGGTTCAGACAGCGTGTTGGCATCCTTGCCTGCCCTGGCAGCAATCTCCGACACCTTGTTGGCCCCGTTGCCTATGATGGTGAGCAGGGTAGACGCCTGCACCGTGTCGCGCATGTCGTCGCGAAGCAAACGCTGGGGCTCCTCCATCAGTGGCCCCTGTGGGTCGAGCAGAACCTTGCGGATAGCCGTTTCCATGTTGGCATAGTCACGTCGAAGTTCCCAATAACGCGGCACTCCGCCCCAGACGGCATACTCCTCCACCGCCCGGACAGCATCACATTCCATAGCCTCGCCTATATACTGGGCAGGTATCGGTTGCATCTTTACAATCTCATTGGCAAGCCCGTAAAGCGGCGACTGGCGGTTGAGCACATAGCCATGCATCAGCTGCTGGGAAGAGCCACAAAGAATAAGGTCGAACTTGAGGCACTTCTCGTTCAGCAGCTTTTGGATGACAGAAGGTAGTGCTTCGCAACTCTTCACAAGATACGGAAATTCGTCCAGACAAACGACGGTCCGCTCTGACAGTTGCGCATTCATGCTGCGAAACAAGGCTTCCCAACTGGGGTATATCACCTTGTCGAAATCCGCTATGACCGCTGCCACCGACTTGGCAAAAGCGTCACGCTGCACGGCTTCCGCCGAACTGTCGCTCAAGAAATAGACAGCCCCCTCCCGCGTATTTATCAGATGCTTGATAAGTGTGGACTTGCCTATCCTGCGGCGCCCGTAGATGACGATAAACTGAGTGTCGTCCCTATTAAGAGCTGAAGTAATCCGCTCCATCTCTGCCTGTCGGTCTATTAGTCTTTTAAACTCCATGTTCTTGTTCTTTATAATTATCGTTGACAAAGATAATATTTCTCCACGATAATTGCAAATTCTTTGCTGGCAGGCAGTTGTTTATTATTGTTATTTAACAAAGAGGGGAAATCCCGTAACTATTCGCTGAATAGTTACTGTGGCGGTTAACTACTACACTTCCGTACTTTTTCTCAGAATAGCGGATAGAGAGACAACTCCCGTATTGGATTTACTTTATAACTTTGCCCCCACGAAAAGGATGCAACAAATGGGGTGTCCTTGAAGAGAATGTTTATTAAGTAACTAAAACACAAATGACAGGTATGACTTTATCTACTCTAAAGCCCATGGCGGCAGCCGTGGCATTCTTGACGTGCTTTGCAGGGCAGGCTGATGCGGCGGCAAGCTACATCACTAAGACGGTGAACGCGTCGGACAAAACTAAGCAGGACATTACTTATACGTTTAATGACCAAAATAACCATGACAATGGTAACTTTTATGTGAAATCAACGAATACTGCTGCTTATGTTTACAAGAGCTCCGAATCCTCGTACATCAATCTTTATCCATGCGAGGCAGATGGTATGGAACGACTGGCGTTTAACAATGCTAATGGAGCAGGCTATGCCAATGGGAAATGGTGGTGGAGAATCTATACTAACAGTCCGAGTAATTCAGGCATACAACTTCGCAATAAAAACTCAGAGACAGGCGGCATGGCCATACTTAACTTGAAGAAGGGCGATAAAGTCAGTATTACAGGTGCAGCTATAAACAATTCTTACTATACGTTTCCTGGAGCTGATTCAATTGACGGTAGTGCGCAGACTACAAACAAGGGAACAGGCGAAGCGAACTATAATGTAACGTATGGAACGGACGGAGTGACAATCGATGTGACAAAGGATGGCTATGTGGCTTCATTCGTCAAAGCATACAACTCCGGATACATCCAAAAGATTGTCATCACCGAGACTATCCCAAGCATCACCACACCTAAGGGCAAGATAACCAAGGTGGACGGCACGAAGCGCACCGTCACGCTGTCTAGCGATACCGAGGGCGCTACTATTTATTATACTACAGACGGCTCAACGCCTACTGCTTCTTCCAATAAGTATGACAATGGCATAGAGATAACGGCTACCACAACGATAAAGGCCATTGCCGTATCAACTTCCAACGTAACCTCAGAAGTATACTCGAATGAGTTCGCTGCCGGAGAAGAAGTAGCACTCGCCCAGCCAAGCATCAGCCTTACATCATACACCCGCAACGACAACAGCATCGTATTCCCTACGTTCACTATCACAGCGCCGGATAACTCTAACGTATTGCTAGAGCCTGCTACACAGTCGTTGACATACACCTTCACGCCGGTGGGTGGAACGGAGTCGGAGGCGCAGACCATAACATCTGGATACGCTTACACTCCTACGGAAAACGGTACGCTCAACATCTATGCTTCTACCGAGGGATATACGCAGTCGTCAATCTCAATACCGGTATCTGCAAAATATGCCTTAACGTTCAAGTATGAGTACGACAAGCTGACAAAAGCGGATAACCTCACCAGCAGCAACTGGGAATCAGTCAGTGCAGACGAATGGTGGTCTGGTGCGGAGGTATACAGAAGCAACAGCAAAAATACTACCACTGTAGGCCGACTGCGCTTCGGCAGCAACTCGGTAACAAACGTCGTAATAGGATGGGGCATCGGCAGAAACAACAGCGGCTGCTCGCTGCAGCTGCGTAACCAGAAGAAGGGCGAGATAAACATTCTGGATATCAATACGGACACATCTGGTTCAAGCGAGTCAAACTCCATCACCACCATGCAGTTCTTGGCAACAGCTGGAACTGGTAAAGATGGCGATATCACTTCAGAATTCTGGGTAACGAAGAAAAACACCGTCAGGGCCCTCACCGTATACGCCCCGGTAACTGCAACGGACACGGCCACCGTCACGGATGCCAAGTTCGCCACCTACTCTCCTTCGTCAAACATCTCGCTCTCTGCAGACAACACCGTCAAGTTCTACACCGCCAAGGTGTCCGGCTCTAGCGTCGTGCTCACTCCGGTGGACGACAACACCGCGGTGCTCAAGGCTGGCACGGGATACGTCATTGCGGCCGAGCAGGGTAGCTACGAGTTCGCGCTGAGCAACGAAGCGGCTACAGCCATTGAGGGCAACGACCTGCTGGTAGCCGGCACTGGCGGCGTGAAGGCAGACGACAATAGCAAGTACTACGTGCTGACCAAGCGTAGCACCGACAGTAATGTGGGCTTCGGCAAGGTGAAGAGCGGCGTTACCATTCCGGCTGGAAAGTGCTACATCGACCTCGCCAGCACCTCCGCAGCAGTCAGCAACTTGACAGCCGACTTCCTCGAGGTGACCAACGTGCTGACTGGCATCGATGCCGTCGACGCTGAGACGCAGAGCACCGCTGCAGAGGCAGACGTCTACTACACGCTGCAGGGCATGAAGGTGGCTAAGCCAACACAGGGCGGCATCTACATCGTGAACGGAAAGAAGGTCGTAGTGAAGTAATAAAGCTATTATATATAAAGTATAGATACAAAGTGATAACCATAAAAACTGGAACGACAATGAAAAAGAAATATACAACCCCACAGACAGAGGTAGTGCAGGTGCAGACATCATGCCTTCTGGCAGCATCCAACCCGGAAGGCTACCAAGAAGAAATATTTGATGACTACGTGGAAGACGAAAACGAAATCTTATAGTGTAACCAATAGCCCAGGGCGACGCCAATGACTTTTAACTCCAATGATATTTTAGGACTTTAATTGCCTGAGCAAGAATTAACGGCAATTAAAGTCCTAAAAAATCAATTGGAGTCCTAAAAAAATCAATTGGAGTCCTAAAAAATATTGAAGTCCAAATGTATATTAGAGTGTCGGGTAGACGAGGTTTTCGGGCTGGATGTTCTCCAGCACCTCCTCGAGGTATTTGCGTGACTCGTACTTGGCCATGGGGAGGTCGTGGAGGAGGTAGTTGCCGCAGTCCTTGGCGGCCTGGCCCGGGATGTCGCCCTCGTAGTCGGCGATGAAACGGAAGGTGCGGGCCATGAGGTCCACGATGTCGCGGCTCTCGTAGTCGCCACGGATGAGGAGGTAGTTGCCCGTCAGGCAGCCCATGGGACCCCAGTAGACGATGCGGTCCTTCCACTCGGGGTCGTTGCGCAGGTATGTGGCGGCCAGATGCTCTATGGTATGGATGGCACCATTGTGGAGACACGGCTCCTGGTTGGGCACCTTCATGCGGATGTCGAACGTGGTGACGGTATCGCCGCCCACGGCGTCCTTGCGGCTGACGTAGATGCCGCGAAGAAGCTTGTCGTGGTTGATGGTAAAGCTTGGTATCTTGTTCATGATTGTGTGGTTTGGTTATGATAGTAATAGAGCGGTGCTCAATGAGTTACATGCTGTTTTGAGTCTTGTAATTTACAGACTCTGCAGGAATGCCTTGGTGACATTGAACGACCCCTCGGCCATCTTGGCCCAGAAGTCGAAGTACTGCTGCGCCTTGGTGTCCTTGAGGGGCACGTCGCTGATGATGCGGAAGGAGACGAACGGTATGCCGTCCAGATGGCACACCTGCGCTATGCTGCAGCTCTCCATGTCGACGGCCATGGCGTGGGGGAAGTGCTCGAGGATGCTGCGCATCTTCTCGCGGCTGTCCACGAACCACTCGCCGCTGACGGTCTGTCCGGCGTGCACCTTCGGGTAGTCGGCGTCGGTCAGTGAGTTGATGGCCAGTGCCTTGTCTACGTATTCCTGTGGGGTGGGGAAGGTGGCGGACATGCCCAGAATCTGTCCGTAGGCGCACTCCTCGCCGCAGTAGGCGTCGTGGTAGGCGCACTCGGTGGAGACGACCACCTCCGTGACGTTAAGATTGACGTCGGCACCGCCTGCCACACCGGTGGAGATGACCAAGTCCGGGTGGTAGAGGTCTATCAGTTCCACAGCACCGATGGCGCTGTTCACCTTGCCGATGCCGCACTGCTGCAGAAAAACGTCGTTGGCGCCCATCTTGCCGACAACAACGTCGCGGCGCCCCTTGTGCTCGACGGTGGCGTGGTCGAGCAGTGTCTTCAGTTGCACGAACTCCTTGTCCATGGCAACGATAATTCCAATTCTCATTATAATCGTTTGTTTGGTATTGCAAGTGCAAAGATAGCTCAAAAAAACGAGTTGGCGAAAAGAAAAGCTAATAAATGCCATAAAAAGAACTTCACCTGCCCCTACTTATTTATATATAGGGGAGGAGAGGGCCCCGTTGGTAAGGCGCACGGCGCGGGGAGCGGGTTTTTGCAAAGTGAATGTTGCAAAAGTGTGTAAAACTATTTTCAATCTCCTCTTTTCGGGCTAAAAAAGGGTTAAACATTTGTCGGGGACAAAAGTTTTTCGTACTTTTGCATTCGAAGATTATTCAAACCATCAAATTACACATTTCAAAAAAGTAATGGCTACATTAGATTTGACACAGTACGGCATCACTGGTTCTACAGTGATCGCGCACAACCCTTCCTACGAGCAGCTGTTCGAGGAAGAGACAAAGGCAGGTCTCGAAGGTTTCGAGGTTGGTCAGGTAACAGAACTCGGCGCTGTCAACGTAATGACAGGTATCTTCACTGGTCGTTCACCTAAGGATAAGTACATCGTAGACGACGCACAGTCACACGACAACGTATGGTGGACTTCTGAGGAGTATAAGAACGACAACCACCCAATGAGCGAAGAGACTTGGGCTAAGGTAAAGGAAATCGCCAAGAACGAGCTCTCTAACAAGAACCTCTATGTAGTCGACGCTTTCTGCGGTGCCAACAAGGCAACCCGTCTGGCTGTTCGCTTCATCGTTGAGGTTGCTTGGCAGGCTCACTTCGTTACAAACATGTTCATCAAGCCAACAGAAGAGGAGCTGGCTAACTTCGAGCCTAACTTCGTTATCTACAACGCTTCCAAGGCTAAGGTGGAGAACTACCAGGAGCTCGGTCTGAACTCTGAGACTTGCGTAGCTTTCAACACAACAACTCGCGAGCAGGTTATCATCAACACATGGTACGGCGGTGAGATGAAGAAGGGTATGTTCTCTATGCAGAACTACTACCTCCCTCTGAAGGGCATCGCTTCTATGCACTGCTCTGCTAACTGCGACATGAACGGCGAGAACACAGCTATCTTCTTCGGTCTGTCTGGTACTGGTAAGACTACTCTGTCTACCGACCCGAAGCGTAAGCTCATCGGCGACGACGAGCACGGCTGGGACGACGAGGGCGTATTCAACCTCGAGGGCGGCTGCTATGCTAAGGTTATCAACCTCGACAAGGAGTCTGAGCCAGACATCTACAACGCTATCAAGCGCAACGCTCTCCTGGAGAACGTAACAGTAGCTGCTGACGGTAAGATCGACTTCGCTGACAAGTCTACAACAGAGAACACTCGTGTGTCTTACCCAATCAACCACATCGCTAACATCCAGCCAGGTTCTTCTGCACCAGCTGCTAAGCAGGTTATCTTCCTCTCTGCTGACGCATTCGGCGTACTGCCTCCAGTATCTATCCTGTCTCCTGAGCAGACTCAGTACTACTTCCTCTCAGGCTTCACAGCTAAGCTGGCAGGTACAGAGCGCGGCATCACAGAGCCAACTCCAACATTCTCTGCTTGCTTCGGCCAGGCATTCCTCGAGCTGCACCCAACAAAGTACGCTCAGGAGCTGGTTAAGAAGATGAACATGAGCGGTGCTAAGGCTTACCTCGTTAACACTGGTTGGAACGGTACCGGCAAGCGTATCTCTATCAAGGATACACGTGGCATCATCGACGCTATCCTCTCTGGCGCTATCAACGAGGCTCCTACCAAGAAGATCCCTATGTTCGGCTTCGAGGTTCCAACAGAGCTTCCTGGCGTAGACCCAGCTATCCTCGACCCACGCGACACTTACGCTGACGCTGCTCAGTGGGAAGAGAAGGCTAAGGACCTCGCTGCACGTTTCATCAAGAACTTCGGCAAGTACACCAACAACGAAGCCGGCAAGGCCCTCGTTGCTGCTGGTCCACAGCTCTAAACGTATAATACATATAAGTAATATATGTACGCCCCGCCCGTCGTCCCAAACGACTGGCGGGGCTTTTTTGTGCTTGGACGCCAATGATTCTTTTCTACGCTAATGATTTTTTTAACGTTAATTGCCATTAATGGACCGTTAATTGACCATTAATTTTTTATTTCTTTACCATCCGGATGGAGAAAAAATATTAATGAATAATTAACGGTCCATTAATGGCAATTAACGTTAAAAAAATCATTAGCGTAGAAAACAATCATTGGCGTGGAAATGTCATTGGTGTCGCAAAAGTGTAATCTGCGTATTGCAGCTGGAGGGAAAAATGGCCATTTACGTTGACGAGAGTCAAGTAGAGTGGGGGAAAGCGCAGAAAAGGGTTAAAATATTTGTGTGCGCACACAAAACGCAGTACCTTTGCAGTGTCAAAAGGAAAAAGACAGACAAGAGATTAATAAAATGGAGAGCAAAAGGATAACACAAAAGATTGGCTCTCAGTAGGATAACAACACATTAAAAAACAGAGAAAGGAACAAGTTATGTTTGAAAACGTAGCAATTATGCTCATGGTAGCTATGGTAGCTATCTCAGCAGTATGCGGTGGTTCATCACTTATGAACAAGCACCTCGGCTAACACACCGAGCAAAGCCCAAACCGCTTTACAAAGTCAAAAACCCACTTAAAAATAGAGCGCCCTGGCAGTCAGCTATTGACCGTCAGGGCGCTTGTTTTTTCCAGTCTATGTACTTTTGCCCTTACAGGGCGGATCTTGATGTTCCGATATACCCAGGGCGTTGCCCTGGGCTATGTAGTTGTTGCCCTTTCAGGGCGTACTTGTATAAGTTAGTTTTGAACATTACCTACTTGTTTGTCAATAAGTTTTTGGGCATTCTTTTGGCTCTTCCATTCTTTTTTCGTAACTTTGCACGCATATTGCGCCCTTACAAGGGCTTATTGTGCTCTTTTGTAACCATGGGAGCACGCAATGGTCGCGTTTTATATGACGCAATGTTTGGTCTTATCTAATAAGTAAAAACTAAAAAATCAAAATAAGAAACGAACAAATGCAGAACAAAGGAATTGTAATTGCAGTGACCGTCTTGCTGACGCTTGCAAGCATCTTCTATCTGTCGTTCTCAGTTGCCACGCGCTACTATGACAGCCAGGCAGCAAAGCTCAGCGACCCTATCGCTCAGCAGAACTACAAAGACTCCGTGAAGTATCTCGGAAACTACACCTACCAGAAGTGTCTGGAGACTCAGATTGGTCTGGGCCTCGACCTGAAGGGCGGTATGAACGTCATTCTTGAAATCAGCGTACCCGACGTTGTCGACGTGCTGGCTGACCACAAGACCGACGCTGCCTACCAGAAGGCTATGGCAGAGGCCAAGAAGGCTGAGGAGACAAGTCAGAAGGACTTCATCACCCTCTTCATCGACGCCTACCACAAGGCTGCACCGGGCCACCGCCTCGCTGAGGTCTTCGCCACACAGCAGCTGAAGGGCAAGGTGAGCACACAAAGCTCTGACTCAGAGGTGGAGACAGCACTCCGCGCAGAGGTGCGCAACGCCATCGACAACTCGTACAACGTAGTGCGCAACCGTATCGACAAGTTCGGCGTGGTACAGCCTAACATCCAGCGCCTCGAGGGCCAGGAAGGCCGTCTGATGGTGGAGATGCCAGGCGTACGTGAGCCAGAGCGTGTGCGCAAGCTCCTCCAGGGTTCTGCAAACCTCGAGTTCTGGGAGACATACAACGCACAGGAGGTGCTCCCATACCTCCAGCAGCTCGACACGCAGCTCGCCAACATCGCCTCTGGCAAGAAGGACGCAGCTGCCGACACCACAAAGGCTGATGCCGCAAAGCAGGACGTAGCAGCCGCTGCCGAGAAGCAGGACACCGCTGCCGCCGAAGCAAAGAAGGAGGCAGCTCCTAAGTTTGAGCTGAAGGGCGCAAAGAACGACGTCGCTTCTGCCGAGAAGGCTGCCGACAACAAGAAGGCTGACGAGAAGGCACTTGCACAGGCAAAGAAGCAGCACCCACTCTTCGCCATCTTCCAGCCCGTACAGGGACAGTCGCTCTCTACTGTGGGCTACGCTCACGAGCGTGACACCGCCGACGTGAACAAGGCCATCTACAGCGAAGTGGCACAGAAGGTCATCCCCTCTGACGTGAAGCTCCTTTGGAGCGCAAAGCCAGTGGACGGCACCAAGAACATCTTTGAACTGCACGCACTGCGCGTCACTTCCACCACGGGCCGCGCGCCGCTGGAGGGTGACGTGATAGTAGACGCCAAGGACGAGTTCGACAACTTCGGACACCCATGCGTCTCCATGTCTATGAACAACGAAGGTGCCCGCCTCTGGGCACAGCTCACCAAGCAGAACGTCGGCAAGGCCATTGCCATCGTGTTGGACGGCGTAGTTTACTCCGCTCCACGCGTGAACGGCGAAATCTCTGGTGGTAACTCACAGATATCCGGTAACTTCACCATCGAGGATACCAAGGACCTGGCCAACACGCTGAAGTCCGGACGTATGCCAGCCCCTGCACGCATCGTACAGGAAGAGGTGGTAGGTCCTACGCTGGGTGCACAGTCTATCCAGCAGGGTCTCATCTCCTTCGGTGTGGCTTTCGTACTCCTGATGCTCTACATGGTTCTCGTGTACGACTTCATCCCGGGCATGATGGCCAACTGCGCCCTGATTGTCAACATCTTCTTTACCTTGGGTATCTTGACGTCCTTCCAGGCGGCGCTCACGATGAGCGGTATAGCCGGTATGGTGCTGTCGTTAGGTACGGCGGTGGACGCCAACGTGCTCATCTACGAGCGTATACGTGAGGAGCTGCGCGCCGGCAAGGGCATCAAGCAGGCCGTCTCTGAGGGTTACAGCAATGCCTTCTCCGCCATCTTCGACTCCAACCTGACATCACTCATCACCGGTGTCATCCTCTACGTCTTCGGTACAGGTCCTATCCGCGGCTTCGCCACGACGCTCATCATCGGTATCATCTGCTCATTCTTCACCGCCGTATTCCTCACTCGCGTAGTGCTGGAGAACCGTCTCGAGAAGGGCAAGTGGATGAACCAGAACTACACCACACGCTTCTCGCGCAACCTGATGCAGAACATGGACGTGAAGTTCATCTCCATGTACAAGAAGACCTTCACCGTCTGCGCTGCCCTCATCGTAGTGTTCGTTGCCAGCTTCGCCCTGCGCGGACTCTCACGCAGCATCGACTTCACCGGTGGCCGCAACTACGTTATCAGCTTCGAGAAGGCCGTAGAGCCGGAGGACGTGCGCCAGATTCTCTCTGAGGCATTCCCCAACTCCAACACGACGGCACTGGCCATCGGTACCGACCACAAGACCATCCGCGTCAGCACCAACTACAAGATAGACTCCAACGACCCCAACGTCGACGACGAGGCAGAGACAATCCTCTACACCACGCTGAAGAAGGCAGGATTCGTGAACCAGCCTGACGTGCAGACCTTCAAGAACCCGGACATCCGCACTGGCGGCTCCATCGTTTCTTCTACGAAGGTAGGACCAAGCGTGGCTAAGGATATCACCTACGGTGCCATCATCAGCGTCATCATAGCCCTCGTGGCCATCTTCCTCTACATCATGGTACGTTTCCGCAATGTGGCATTCTCTGTAGGCACAACGGTGGCACTGGCCTTCGATACCCTCGTGGTGCTCGGCATGTACTCCATCTGCTGGGGTTGGATGCCGTTCTCGCTCGAGATAGACCAGACCTTCATCGGTGCCGTGCTGACCGTTATCGGTTACTCCGTGAACGATAAGGTGGTTGTCTTCGACCGTATCCGCGAGAACCTCGGACTGCACCCGAAGTGGGACCTGCAGACCACGTTCAACTCGTCCATCAACCAGACGCTGTCTCGTACGGTGAACACCTCGTTCTCTACGCTGCTCGTGCTGCTCTGTATCTTCTTCCTCGGCGGCGACTCCATCCGTTCCTTCAGCTTCGCCATGATTCTGGGCGTTGTATTCGGTACGCTGTCGTCAATCTTCGTGGCTGCTCCGGTGGCATTCATCACCCTGGGCCACAAGGTGGAGAACCGTCTCGCAAAGGCACAGGCCGTAGCAGTAGAAGAAGCATAATATATAAGTATGCACACGTACATTTATAATATATAAGACAACACAGATATACAAACAGGATACAACCGCACACGCAAGCCCCCTTGTGAGTGCGGTTGTATCGGCATTTTAGACCTTAAATCCCCCTATAGATTTATGATAGGAACATTCTGGTCGCTCGTACCGAGCATCGTGGCCATCACGCTGGCCCTCATCACCAAGGAGGTGTACTCCTCACTCTTCATCGGCGTTGTCATAGGCGCCGTATTCTTCGCCATCGGAAGCGGCACGGGTCTCGACGGCTTCATCATGCACCTGCTCAACGAGACAGTGGGCGAGGGCGACGACGCTGCCTCCTACGGCATCATACACTCCATCGCCAACAGCTGGAACGTGGGCATACTCATCTTCCTCGTCATGCTGGGCACCATGGTGGCACTCATGAACAAGGCGGGCGGCTCCGCTGCCTTTGCCGAATGGGCCACACACCGCGTGAAGAACCGCCGCTCGGCACAGATAGTCACCGTGCTGCTCGGCATCATCATCTTCATCGACGACTACTTCAACTGCCTCACCGTTGGCTCCGTCATGAAGCCCATCACCGACCGCCAGCATATCTGCAAGGAGAAGCTGGCATGGCTCATCGACTCCACCGCGGCACCCGTCTGCATCATAGCCCCCATATCGTCGTGGGCGGCTGCCGTCAGCGGCTTCGTATCGGAGGGCGAGAACGGTCTGGCACTCTTCTGCCAGGCCATACCGTTCAACTTCTACGCCTTCTTCACACTCATCTTCCTCTTCGTCATCATCATGTCCAAGTACGACTTCCCGCAGATGCGCAAGTTCTACGTGGACGAGCACGAGGGCAAGGACAGCCTGAAGCGCGAGGACTATGCCGTGGCACACGCCAAGCTCGACGTGGCCACCAACTCCATCGTGCCCGAGATAAACAACAAGAGCAACTCGCGCCGCGGCACCGTCTACGACCTCATCGTGCCTATCTTCATCCTCATCGTATTCTGCATCGTAGGCATGCTCTACTCCGGCGGATACTTCCACCCGACTAACGAGAACTACATGGACTTCGTCAACGCCTTCGCCGCCTCGGACGCTTCCGTAGGTCTCGTCATAGGCTCCATGACGTCGCTCATCCTCAGCATAATATGGTACGTGAGCCGTCGCGTGCTGGCCTTCAACGAGGCCATGTCGTGCCTTATCAAGGGCTTCGAGGCCATGGTGCCCGCCATCCTCATACTCTGTCTGGCATGGTCGCTGAAGTCAATGACCGACTCGCTCGGCGCAGCCACCTACGTGGCAGGTCTCGTCAGCGACAGTGCCGGTACGCTCCAGCTACTCCTGCCCGCCATCATCTTCGTAGTGGCAATGTTCCTGGCCTTCGCCACGGGCACGTCATGGGGCACGTTCGGCATCCTCATCCCCATCTGCATCGCCGTATTCCCCGTTGGCGACCCTCTGCGCATCATCTCCATCTCGGCCTGCATGGCAGGTGCCGTCTGCGGCGACCACATCTCGCCCATCTCGGACACCACCATCATGGCGTCTGCCGGTGCCGAGTGTAAGCACGTCAACCACGTGTCGTCGCAGTTGCCCTACGCCCTCACCGTAGCCGCCATCTCCTTCGTCAGCTACATCATAGCCGGCATGACGCACGCCTTCGGCCTATGGACCTCAGCCCTATGCTCATGGGCCTTCGGCCTAGTATGCCTCGCCGCGTTCTACGTCTGGGGCTGCCGCTGGAAGCGCGCTCACCAGGGACGCTAATGACATTTTAGCGTGGCGGGACACGCCAATGAAATGTTTTAACGTTAATTGCCGTTAATGGACCGTTAATTGACCATTAACTAAAGTTTCCCACCCTCCTTTTTCTTGACTATAGACAAGCAAAATACTCGTAA
>CAVAHD010000042.1:0-22902 GCA_963588475.1 Oscillospiraceae bacterium
CCCGATGTACCCAGGGCGTTGCCCTGGGCTATGGAGTTGTTGCCCTTTCAGGGCGTGCAAGACAAATCTGCTCAAGTTATTTCGACCGTACAGGTCGAGTTATTTTTTACATATTACTATGTGGCTATACCTTTCCTCCTACGATTTTCTTTATCTCGTTGAGCTTGCAGAGGGCTTCTACGGGGGTGAGGTTGTTGATGTCGAGGTGTAGGATTTCGTCGCGCACCTGCTCGAGGACGGGGTCGTCCAGCTGGAAGAAGGAGAGCTGTGTGCCGGGGGCGGGCTGCGTGGCGGCTGCGCTTAGGGCGGCGGCAGTGCTTCCAGTGCTGGCGGCGGATGGGCTGGATGAGCCGGACGTTTCGGCGCTGTCACGCCGTCCGGCCTGGCCTACTCCGCTGGCGTTTTGTTCCAGGGCCTGGAGCAGCTCGTTGGCCCTTGAGACTATGCTGGGGGGCATGCCGGCCAGGCGCGCCACGTGGATGCCGAAGGAGTGCTCGGAGCCTCCCTCTACGAGTTTGCGGAGGAAGATTACCTTGCCGTTCATCTCCTTGACGGAGACGTTGTAGTTCTTGATGCGCTGGAAGTGGTTCTCCATCTCGTTGAGCTCGTGGTAGTGGGTGGCGAAGAGGGTGCGCGCTGCGCTGCCCTTGTGCTCGTGGAGGTACTCCACGATGGCCCATGCTATGGAGATGCCGTCGTAGGTCGACGTGCCGCGGCCCAGTTCGTCGAAGAGGACGAGGGAGCGGTCGGTGACGTTGTTGAGGATGTTGGAGGCCTCCGTCATCTCCACCATGAAGGTGGACTCGCCCGTGGAGAGCGAGTCGCTGGCCCCGACGCGGGTGAATATCTTGTCCACGATGCCTACGTGTGCGCTCTCCGCCGGTACGTAGCAGCCTATCTGAGCCAGAAGGACGATGAGCGCGGTCTGGCGTAGCAATGCCGACTTACCAGCCATGTTGGGACCCGTGATGATGATAATCTGCTGCTTGTCGTCGAGCAGCACGTCGTTTGGCACGTACTCCTCGCCGATGGGCAGGCGGGTCTCTATGACGGGGTGGCGGCCCTGGTGTATCTCTATGGCACTGTCCGTGTCCACGACGGGGCGCACGTAGCGGTGCTGCGCGGCTGTCTTGGCGAAGGAGAGGAGGCAGTCCAGCTCCGCCACGAGGGTGGCGTCCTGCTGTAGCTGCTTTATGAACTGCTGCACGTACTGCACGGCTTCCGTATAAAGGCGCGCCTCGAGGGCCAGAATCTTGTCCTCGGCGCCGAGAATCTTCTCTTCGTACTCCTTCAGCTCCTGCGTGATGTATCGTTCGCAGTTGACGAGGGTCTGCTTGCGCACCCATTCCGGGGGGACGGCATCCTTGAAGGTGTTGCGCACTTCGAGGTAGTAGCCGAAGACGTTGTTGTAGCCTATCTTTAGCGAGGTGATGCCGGTGCGGTCTATCTCGCGATTCTGGAGTTGGATAAGGTAGTCCTTGCCGGAGTAGGCAATCTTGCGCAGCTCGTCGAGCTGTGCGTTTACGCCGTCCTGTATGATGCTGCCCTTGGCGACGAGTTGCGGCGGGTCCTGCTTTATGGTGCGGCTGATGTAGTCGCGCAGTTCGTCGAGGGTGTCTATCTTCTCACCTACCCTGTCCAGCACCTCTGTGCCCGACTGTCTGCACACCACCTTTATAGGCTTTATGGCCTGCAGAGCCTGGCCCAGCTGCACCATCTCGCGTGGAGAGACGCGTCCTGTGGCCACCTTAGCCACGATGCGCTCCATGTCGCCAATCTGTGTCAGCTCGTTGGCGATGACGTCGCGCGAGTCCGTCTGGCGGAAGAAGTAGTCGACGGCGTCGAGGCGGTCGTTGATGCGCTGCTGCTCTCTGAGGGGGAAGACGAGCCAGCGTCTGAGCATACGCGCTCCCATTGGGGAGACGGTATTGTCGATGACGTCGACGAGTGCCGAGCCGCCTTCGTGCAAGGGCTGCGTTATCTCGAGATTGCGTATGGTGAAGCCGTCGAGGCGTACGTACTTGTCGGCCTCGATGCGCTGTATGCGGTTGATGTGCGCTATCTGCGTGTGCTGCGTGTACTCGAGGTACTGCAGCAGTGCTCCGGCGGCTATGAGTCCCTCGTGCAGCATCTCCACGCCGTAGCCCTTCATGCTGTTCACCTTGAAGTGCTGGTGGAGCTTCTGGCGGGCGGTCTGCTCGGAGAATACCCAGTCGTCCATCTCGAAGAGGCAGAGGTCACGGCCGAACTGCTGGAGTGTGCTGTTCTTGTTGCCGCGCATGATGAGCACCTCCTTCGGTGCGAAGTCGTTGAGAATCTTCAGTGCGTACTCGTGGTTGCCCTGGTCCACGAGGAACTCTCCCGTGGAGATGTCGAGCAGCGAGACACCGAATGCCGACTTGCCGAAGTGTATGGCGCAGAGGAAGTTGTTCTCCTTGCAGTTGAGGACGGTGTCTTGCATGGCGATGCCTGGGGTGACGAGCTCCGTGATGCCACGCTTTACCAGTTTCTTGGTCAGCTTGGGGTCTTCGAGCTGGTCGCAGATGGCCACGCGGCGTCCGGCGCGGATTAGTTTGGGGAGGTACGTGTCGAGTGCGTGGTGTGGGAATCCCGCCATAGCGTCCTCCTTGGCGTCGGACTTGTTGCGTCGTGTCAGTGTGATGCCCAGTATTCTGGCGGCCTCGTACGCGTCGTCGGCGTACGTCTCGTAGAAGTCGCCGCAGCGGAAGAGCAGCAATGCCTCCGGGTGCTTCGCCTTCAGGTCGAAAAACTGTTTCATCATCGGCGTCAGTTCGCCTTCTTTCTTTGCCATGTGGTTGGTTTTATGTACTTTTGCCCTTACAGGGCGTTTGTTGACTATCTGAATAAACCCAGGGCGTTGCCCTGGGCTATGTAGTTGTTGCCCTTTCAGGGCGTGCAGACAAAACTGCTCAAGTTATTTTTTACATATTACTTATATAGGACAGCCTATGTCGGATAGTCTATTTTTTAGCCCCGTGCCATGTGAAGTATGCTCCGAGGGCTATGAAGGGGATGGAGAGTAGCTGTCCCATGTTGAAGGGTAGTCCGGCTTCGAATGCTACCTGTATCTCCTTGCTGTATTCTATGAAGAAGCGGGCGGTGAAGATTAGGAGGATGTCTAGGCCGAAGAAGAATCCCGTGCCTACGCGCTGTGGCTTTCTGCGCCAGAATGTCCACATGACGGCGAAGAAGCAGGCGTATGCTATTGCCTCATAGAGCTGGCCGGGGTGGCGCGGCAGCATGTCTACCTTTTCAAAGATGAACGCCCAGGGAAGGTCTGTCGGCTTGCCGATAATCTCGGAGTTCATGAGGTTGCCCAGACGTATGAAGCACGAGGTGACGGGGACGGCGATGGAAATGTTGTCCAGCACGGTCATGACGTTCATCTTCATCTTGCGGCAGTAGAGGAGCAGTGCCGTGATGATGCCGATGGTGCCGCCGTGGGAGGCCAGTCCCTCGTAGCCGGTGAAGTGCCACTCGCCGTATGGGTCCTGGCGCATGGGGAGGAACATCTCTATGATGTGCGTCCCGCTGGAGAGGAAGTACTCGGGTTCGTAGAAGAGGCAGTGGCCCAGTCGTGCGCCGATGAGTATGCCGATGAAGCAGTAGAGGAAGAGCGGTTCGAACTTCTCTGCTGCTATCTTCTGCGCCTTGTAGAGGTACTTTACTATAAGGTACGCCAAGAGCAGTCCGATGAGCCAGCATGTGCTGTACCATCGGAGAGCCACGGGACCAATATGGCAGATGACCAGGTCGGGGTTCCAGGTAATGTAGCTTAACATGAATTATTAGGACTTAGTTTGCACACTAATGATTATTTTTCACGCCAAAGACTCGTTCTAACGCCAATGACTCATTTCTACGCCAATGAATATTTTTAACGTTAATTGCCGTTAATGGACCGTTAATTGACCATTAATTTTTATTTTTAGACTAATCGTCATTAATATTTTTCTCTTTTCCATCCGGATGGGAGAAACCTAAAATTAATGAATAATTAACGGTCCATTAATGGCAATTAACGTTAAAAATATTCATTGGCGTAGAAATGAGTCATTGGCGTAGAAACGAGTCATTGGCGTAGTAAGAGTGCATTAGACGTTGAAACGGAAATGCATGATGTCGCCGTCCTGCACTACGTACTCCTTGCCTTCGATGCCCAGCTTGCCGGCTTCGCGGATGGCGGCTTCGGAGCCGTACTGTATGTAGTCTTCGTACTTTATCACCTCGGCGCGGATGAAGCCCTTCTCGAAGTCGGTGTGGATAACTCCGGCGCACTGCGGGGCCTTCCATCCCTTGTGGTAGGTCCACGCCTTCACCTCCATCTCACCGGCAGTGATGAACGTCTCCAGGTTGAGCAGCGAGTATGCCTTCTTGATGAGACGGTTGACGCCGCTCTCCTCCAGCCCCAGTTCCTCGAGGAACATCTGCTTGTCCTCGTAGCTCTCGAAGCCGGCGATGTCCTCTTCCGTCTTGGCAGCCACTACCATGCACTCGGCGTTCTCCTCGGCTGCCAGAGCCTCCACCTTCTTTGTCCACTCGTTGCCGTCCTTGGCAGCCGTCTCGTCGACGTTGCAGACGTAGAGTACTGGCTTTGAGGTGAGCAGAAAGAGGTTTTTGGCGGCAGCCTGTTCGTCCTTCGACTCGAACTCCACGGTGCGTGCGTTCTTTCCGGCGTCCAGTGCCTCCTTGTATGCTGTGAGTACGGCGAGCTCAATCTTGGCGTCCTTGTTGCCGGTGGCGGCAATCTTGGTCGTCTTTGCCAGACGAGCCTCGATGGTCTCCAAGTCCTTGAGCTGCAGCTCGGTGTCTATGATTTCCTTGTCGCGGATAGGGTCGATGGTTCCGTCCACGTGTGTGATGTTGTCATCCTCGAAGCAGCGGAGTACGTGGATGATGGCGTCCGTCTCACGGATATTACCGAGGAACTTGTTACCCAGTCCCTCACCCTTGCTTGCGCCCTTTACGAGACCGGCGATGTCGACGATTTCGCACGTAGCAGGGACGATGCGTCCCGGGTGAACTATTTCGGCGAGCTTAGTGAGACGTTCGTCTGGTACGGTGATGACGCCCACGTTAGGCTCGATGGTGCAGAAGGGGAAGTTGGCTGCCTGCGCCTTTGCGCTCGAGAGGCAGTTGAAGAGAGTCGACTTGCCTACGTTAGGCAGTCCTACGATACCACATTTTAGTGCCATGTCTATTTTGTTTGTCTGTTATATTTTTCCAAGAAATATTCTACTGCTTCCAGTAGTGTGTCCAGCTCATTCTTTACCACATCGAAAACCATGTCGCCGTCAATGTCGAAATATCCGTGTGCGATATGGTTTCTCATGCCGATGACGGCAGCCCACGGGATTTCGTTACGTTCCGTCAGCAGAGTGGATTGGGTGATTCTGTCTATACGGTGAATTCCCTCCCCTATGGCTTCAATGAGCATGCAGCTTGCAGCCAGATTCTTCATGCCTTCTGGCGTGCAGTAGTAGTCGTCAGCAGACTTTACATCTCTGTTCCATTCCTGCAGTTGCAGGATAGCTTCCTTTATCTGTAGGAAGATAGGCAGTGTGAGGTCATTTGATGACATATATTCCGTCTCGTTCTATTTCGTTTAGCAGGAAGGGATTCATGTGCTTGTGTAGTCTTACGAGGTCTACGGAGCACTGTAGCAAGTCTTCGAGAAATCTCTTTAGACGTGCTACAAGGAACATCTTTGCAGGCATGTCTACGCAGATGTCCACGTCGCTGGTTGTGCTGTGCTCATTGCGCGAGACGGAGCCGAAGAGCCGCAGCGAACTGATGCCGAACGTGGACTGCAGTTCCTTGGCGTGGTTTCTGATGAGCAGTATGTATTCCTCCCTTGTTTTCATAGGCTGTCTGTTGTGCCTTTACGAGTTATGAATTAAATTGCGTACAATCTCCTCCACCTGTTGGGTGCGCGTCATTGTGTAGAAGTGCAATACTGGGAATCCTTCGGCTATCAAGCGTTCGCCCATGGCGATGGCCCAGTCTATGCCTACTTTCTTTACGTCGTCGTTGTTGGCGCAGGCGGTGACGCGGTCTACCAGTTGCTGCGGGAGGTCTACGGCGAACGTCTGGGGCAGGATGTTGAGCTGTGCCTTGGTGGCGAAGGGCTTCAGACCGGGGAGGATTGGGGCGTTGATGCCTAGGTGCTCGCAGTCGTCGCGGAAGCGGAGCAGCGTGTCTACGTCGTAGCATATCTGCGTGGCAATGTATTCGCCGCCGTTGTCTATCTTCTGCTTCAGATAGCCGAGGTCCGTGAGCTTGTTCGGCGACTCGACGTGCTTCTCGGGGTAGCCGGCGACGCCGATGCAGAAGTCCGAGTGGTGGCACGTGTTGGGCTCGCCGTCGATGTAACGTCCTTGGTTCATGTTCGTTATCTGCTTTACGAGGGCATCGGCGTGGGCGTGCCCAGCCTTGTGTGGCACGAAGCGTGTGGTGCCCGGCATGGCATCGCCGCGCAGGGCGAGGACGTTCTGTATGCCGAGGAAGTCCATGTCGATGAGGGCATCCTCGATGTCGTAGCACGACTGTCCGCCGCATACGAGGTGGGGCACAACCTCCACGCCGTATTTCTGCTTTATGGCAGCCGAGACACCCACGGTGCCGGGGCGGCGGTGCGTCATGTGCTTCTCGATGAGACCGTCGGGGCGTTCGGTGTATTTCATCTCCTCGCGGTGGCAGGTGACGTTGATGAACGCGGGGTCGAACGGCATGAGGCGGTCGATGGCGCTGAAGATGTTGTCGAGGCCGTCGCCCTTCAGCGGCGGCAGCAGTTCGAAGGAGAAGCGCGTCTTTCCCGTCGCCTTCGCTTCGTTTATTATGTCGATTACTTTCACGTGCTCTTTATGTTATATATGGTGTAAAAACGCTGCAAAGTTACAACAAATTTCGCAGAATAGCGCCAATAGCGGCTATTATAATGTGAAATACTTTGTTGGGGTGTTGGCGAATATCAGTCCGCAGATGGCCTCGCCGGGGTTTATCATGTATGACTCGGTGAGGGAGAGGCCCGTGGTGGCTTCTGTCAGTCCGAGGATGCTGAAAACCTGTTTCTTGTGCGAGTGGTCGGGGCATGATCCGTAGCCGAATGCCATGCGGATGTTTGTGTCGCCCCAGTGCAGCGTGTCGCGCAGCTCTATGGAGAGCTTCTCTGCCATGGCCTCGGTGAGGCGGTCGGCAAGGAGCTTCGCCATGATGGCGTGGTACTCGTCGCCGTCGGCGCGGTAAGCGTCCTGCATCTCCTTCAGACCTACGCCGGCTGACACTACGAATGGGCAGACCCAGTCCGTTGTAGGGGCGCTGTCCCCTACCCTCGCCTCGTCTGCTTGCGCATCGTTAAGGTGCTGATTGCTATTCAGCACATCCTTCTGCACGAGATAGTCCGCCAGACACTTTGTCTCCGGCTCGTCGCGCAGAGAGCGCTGCATTGCCAGGCGGTGGTCCGTGCCGTTGGCGTCGGTGATTACTATGTCGTCGCCCTCGGCGTGTGCCGGGAGAATCTGTGCGTGCATCTGAATGCGGAGCAAGCGCAGGCGTATTATCTTCTCCAGCATCTGCTGGGCATCGCGGTAGACCTTCTGCGCCTCCCCACCCTTCTCCGGGTCGTCCAGTATCTCGGGGAAGTGGCCCTTGAGTCCCCATGCCCCGAAGAAGAAGTTCCAGTTGATGAGCGGCACGAGCGGGTCGCAGCATAGGCACTGGCCCTTCGGGTGCAGCAGCGAGTGGTTGTCGCTGAAGAGGGGTTTTCTGGCCTCCTCTGAGGGCACTGCTACCTCGGATAACTGCTTGACGTGGCGGCGGTTCTGTGCCTCCTCCAGCGTCAGTAGCGTGGCGTCCTGCTCGCGGCGTTCGTAGTTCTCGCGTATGATGCGCTGCTGGGCTTTCAGTTCGGCGATGTATTCCTCGCGGTCCTCTCCGAGGAGGTGGCGTATGATTGTCGGGTTGTCCGCTGCGGCGTGGGCTCGCACCACTACGCCGTGGGGGTACTCCGGTGCCATCTTCACTGCCGTGTGCAGCGTTGATGTCGTGGCACCTCCCACTATGAGCGGAATGCGCATGCCGCGTCGCTCCAGTTCGCGTGCCGTGCGTATCATCTCGTCCAGCGAGGGCGTGATGAGTCCCGAGAGGCCGATGACGTCAGCCCCCCACTCTATTGCGTTCTCTATGATGGTGTCCGTGTCCACCATTACGCCGAGGTCCTTCACCTCGTAACCGTTGCACTGCGTCACCACGCCGACGATGTTCTTGCCGATGTCGTGCACGTCGCCCTTTACGGTGGCCATCAGCACCCTGCCCGACGAGGCTGTCGACTCCTCGTCGTTGCTATCTGTCTGACTGCCAGCTGCCATATACGGTTCCACCACGGCGACGGCCTTCTTCATGACGCGTGCCGACTTCACCACCTGCGGCAGGAACATCTTACCTTCTCCGAAGAGTCTGCCCACCGTCTCCATGGCCGGCATGAGGTAACCGTCGATGACGCCGAGCGCCGTCTTCGTCTCCTCGTAGGCCTCCATCGTGTCCGCCTCGATGTGGTCCGTGATGCCCTTCAGCATGGCGTGCGTGATGCGCTCCGAGAGCGACTTGGTGCGCCAGTCGTCGGCAGCCGCCTTGGGTAGTGCGCCGCCGTTGGCAGCCTTCAGCGCGTCCTCTTTCTCCTTATACGCCTGTGCGAAGTCGATGAGACGCTCGCTGGCACCGCTGTCGCGGTTGAGGATGACATCCTCCACGGCCTGGAGCATATCAGCCGGGATATCGTCGTAAACCGTTGTCATGGCGGGGTTTACGATGCTCATGTCCAGTCCCGCCTGCATGGCGTGGTAGAGGAACACGGAGTGCATGGCCTGGCGAATGACGTTGTTGCCACGGAAGGAGAACGAGAGGTTGCTGATGCCGCCGGACATGTGTACCTCGGGCATCTCCTGGTGTATGGTGCGGCAGGCCTCTATGAAGGCGCGGCCGTAGTCGTCGTGCTCTGGCATACCGGTGGCAACGGCGAGGACGTTCGGGTCGAAGATGATGTCCTCAGTAGGGAATCCGTTGTCTTTCAAGAGCTTATATGCGCGGCGAGCCAGTGCCACCTTGCGCTCGTATGAGTCCGCCTGGCCTTCCTCGTCGAAGAGCATGACGACGGCGGCGGCTCCCATGGAGTGTATGTGGTGCGCCTTGGCGAGGAACTTCTCTTCGCCTTCCTTCAGCGAGATGGAGTTGACGATGGACTTGCCCTGCACGCACTCCAGACCGGCCTTTAGGATGTCCCACTTGGAGGAGTCTATCATGACGGGAACGCGGGCTATCTCTGGTTCACTGGCAATGAGGTTTAGGAAGGTGCGCATGGCGTCGATGCCGTCGATGAGTCCGTCGTCCATACAGATGTCGATGACCTGTGCGCCGTTCTCCACTTGGTTGCGTGCCACGGAGAGTGCCTCCTCGTAGTTCTTAGCCTGAATGAGCTTCTTGAACTTAGCAGAGCCAGCCACGTTGGTGCGCTCGCCAATGTTTACGAAGCCCGTGGTGTGGTCGATGCGGAGTGCTTCCAAGCCGCTGAGCAGAGTCGTAGGGTGGGGGAGTACTGCCTCATTGTCAGACTGTTGGGTATCTGTTGTGAGACCATCAGCAACAGTCTGAAGGGATACATTCAGCGGTCTTCCTTTAACCTTATCCGTATCAGCCGCCAGCGCAGCCACAGCGGCGATGTGTGCCGGAGTTGTTCCGCAGCAACCGCCGTAGATGTTTACCAGTCCCTCCTTGAACACTTCGGCTGCCACTTCGGCGAACGTCTCCGGTGTCTCGTCGTAACCGCCCATGACGTTAGGCAGTCCGGCGTTGGGGTGTACGGAGACGGGGCATGGTGCTATCTCCGCAATGCGTCTGAGCCACGGCAGCAGCTGCTTGGCACCGAAGCCGCAGTTGAGGCCGATGGCGAGCAGGTTAGGGTGGGAGAGGGAAGCCACGAACGCCTCCACCGTCTGTCCCGACAGTGTGCGTCCCGAAGCGTCCGACAGCGTACCGCTGCACCACGCCGGGATGTCCTTGCCCAGCTCCTCCGAGAGGTCCAGTATAGCTTTCAGCGCCGCCTTGGCGTTGAGGGTGTCGAAGATAGTCTCCACGAGGATGATGTCCGCTCCGCCGTCCACGAGTCCGCGCACCTGGTCGGTGTACGTCTTGTAGAGGTCCATGAAGGTGACGTCGCGCTGTGCCGGGTTGTTCACGTCGGCAGACATGGATGCGGTGCGGTTTGTCGGGCCTACGCTACCGGCCACGATGCCGGCTCCGGCGTAGCCCTCCTGGCGTGCCTCGCTGATGGCCTCGCGAGCCCTCTGAGCAGCGGCGCGGCTGATGTCATAGACGCGGCTCTCCAGGGCATAGTCCGCCATGGAGAACGTGTTGCAGTTGAAGGAGTTAGTCTCCACGATGTCGGCCCCCGCCATGAGGTAGTCCTTGTGCATACGACGTATGGCGTCGGGCTGCGTGAGGCAGAGCACGTCGTTGCATCCCTTGAGTGGGGTGGGGTGGTCGGCGAAGGTCTCCAGTGGAGTCTTGCTGGCGTGTGGGTTATCAGAGGGCAGTCCGCGGAAGTCGTCTTCCGTGAATGCCAGTTGCTGCAGGTATGTGCCGGTGGCTCCGTCAAGTATGAGCACCCGGTCTTTCATCAGTGTGAGTATGTCGTTGCGTGTCATTGTAGGTGCAAAGGTACTAACTTTTTTCCGTTGCAGCGTTATTTTCAGCAAAGTAATGGTCAAAAACATGTGCCAGTCTAAAGACTTTTGCCCTTACAGGGCGCGTAGACACATACAAACAAAAACCCAGGGCGTTGCCCTGGGCTATGTAGTTGTTGCCCTTTCAGGGCGTCGTTGGCACAATTTCCGAGTTCAACACTGCACAAGTTGTTTTTAGAACATTGCTGTATAAAACTGCACAAGTTATTTTTTACCGTTATGGCAGACTGTAGAACTGTCGTGCTGGTTTGAAGTCCAGCTGCATTTGGTCTAGTACGATGCCGTTGTCCAGTGGTTTTATTGTTATGGTGTGGCGGCCGGGCTTCTGCACGTTCCAAGTGGTGAGGGTGATGCTCTGGTTGCGCATTACGTTGACCTTCCATGCCTCGTCGCGCTCTACGGCGTCCGTCTTTATGGAGACGGTTTGGGCAGGTTGTCCGTCTATGCTCACGCTGTAGCGGAGGTCGCCGCCCGTCAGTGGTTGCAGCGGCAGCATGCCGACGCGCAGTGTGGCCTTGCCGGCGCGTTCTGTCTGCACGTCAAACGTATACGTCTTTCCGGTCTCCAGCGGTTGCGCCTTTGTGGAGTAGCCCAGCCCGGCAATGTGCGGCGTGGCGTTGCCGTCGGCAGTGTGCGTCAGGTCAATAGGGTAGAAGTCCTCCGCTTCTGGGGTTACCTCCAGCTGGTACTTCCTGCCGTTCACCTTCAGCGTCAGCGTGGCGGTCTTTGGTTTCTCTTTGGCTTGGTAGTCGTCTACCAGAGAGAGGTCCAGCCTTGCCTCGCTGGCCGAATATGCGCTCTGCACCGAGGCGTTCAGCCATTTTGGCTTCTTTGTTATCTCCACGACGGGCTTTGAGCCGTTCATGGTGAACAGCTGCACGTACATGCTCTGTCCCGGCATGGTGACCTTCATCTTCTTTGCTATAACCATAGGCACGGAGTCGTGCTCGCACCAGAAGACGGTCTGCTTGTTTGCGCCGTCCACCTTGACGGTGTCTTTGCGCGGCAGGGCGTTCTCGCGATTCCAACCGTTTAGTTTCAGTATGTTGTTCCACTTGCCGTCGAGCAGCTTGCCGTACTCTGCGCATGCCGTCTGCGCGTCTTTTGTGTACTGCTCAGACAGGCGTGCGTAGTCGTTGGCGGCGGGCAGGGCGTGCTTGGCGTAGAGGTGGTTCTTCTTGGCGGCCAGCCACTTGCTGTTCATGTTCTTCGCCATTAGGACGGGGGTGAGGACCAGTTCCGTATAGGCGTTGCTGAGGCGTGCCGGCACGTCCTTTGCCATGCTTCTTACCTCCGCTTCGAGCCGGTCGTACGCCTCCATGCGCCGCAGCACCTCGTCGCCGTTTTCGAAGGGGTTGAACTCGCCGTCTGAGACGGGTATTATACCCTTCTTGTAGCCCGCCTCCTCCACGCGGTTCCATGCGGCGTGCTCCGGCTTGCGCTCCATGGCGAGGCGGTAGTACTCCTTCATCACTGCGGCGGCGCGCTGGCCTACGCTATTGCCGAATATGTCGCAGTACCAGCGTGTTATGATGTCGGGGATGTTCGTCGCGGTGACGCTGTTGATGTCCCACGCCATATTGAGGAAGAACTCCGTGTCGAACTCTCCCGGCTTCAGGTCGCCCACGTTGACAATCCATATCTTGCGTGCATTGGCATCGTAGGCGCGGCGCATCTGTTCGTAGATGAGTGCCGGCGACTGCGTGCAGAGCGTCAGGTAGCCGTTGGGTCGTCCCCAGTAGGAAATGTGGTAGTACACTCCTGCGCCGCCCTTGCGCTTCTGCTCTTGGGCGTTGGAGAGTCGGGTGAGGTATCCGAAGTTGTCGTTGCACCACATGAGCGTCACGTCGTCGGGCACCTTCAGTCCGTTGTTGTACAGTCCGAGCACCTCCTTGTATGGTACGAAGACCTGCGGCACCTGCGTCACGTCCTTGTTGACGTACTTCTTCAGCATCTCGCGCTGGTCGGCGAAGGCCCGCTCCACGATGCCTATCTTTCCCTCTGTGGTAGTGGCTCCCTGCATGGGCAGGTCGTGCAGACCTCGCATGCCGACGGTGTATATGTTGTCGCCGTCCGCCACGCTCTTTACGCGTTCCTCCCAGTAGCTGACAATCTTGTCGTGGTTGGTGACGTAGTTGAGTGCCCCCATCTTCTTCTCGTTCCACTCCAGAGCGGCGCGCATCATGGGTTCGCAGTGGCTGGTGGCCATCGTGATGCCGTATTTGTGTGCCATCTCCTTGTTGCCCGGCACGGTGAAGAACGGTGTGGAGCATGAGTGCATGGCCGGCCAGATGCAGTTAGCCCTGAGGCGCAGCAGCAGTCGGAATACCTTCTCGTACGTCTGCGGTCCTACGGTATTCTTGGTGTTAGTGCTCTTCTCAAAGGTGACCTTGCTCCACTTGGTGAAGTTCTCCTCGTCGTTGAGGAATATGCCTCTGAACTGCACCGATGGCTCCTGTACGCTGTGGTACGTGTCGCTTATGGTGACGCGGTCCTTGTGCTCCGGTGTCACGTCGGCCCACCATTGCCACGGCGAAACGCCCATAAGTCTGGATATCTCCATCAGTCCGTACGCCGTGCCCCGTTTGTCGCTACCCATGACGACGAGCACGTTCCTGTTTCCTACGTTCTTTACGGTGAGGCAGAAGGCCTCCCATTTGCCCTTCACGTCGTCGGTTGCAATGCCTACGGCTTTGATCCAGCGGTCGAAGGCGGCGTTGCCCACCGTTCCCGCCACGATGACGGGCAGTGCGGCGTTTGCTGCAGTTTGCTGTTTCAGGCAACCCATCTCCATTGTTCTGCCCGATACGGTGTGGAAGTCCTCGCGCACCATGGCCGCTGCCGACTTCACGGCGATGTCCTCCGTAGAGTCGACGCAGAGTACCGTGTTTTGGCTGTTGATGATATCGAAGGCATAGGATGCTGCCGGGGCGCACATCAGAAGCACCAGCGATAGAAGTTTGTTTGTCATATTCAAGAGTAGATATATTTAGTTTATGCACTGCAAAATTACGAAGAAAAGAGTACTGTACACTTTCATTACAGTACGCTTTTCGTTGTAATTGTCCCAAAATGTTTACTTGACGATGTTGATGTATCTTACTGCCTAATACTCGTCGAGCAGGAATCCGTAGTGTTTAAAAGTCTATTCATCCGCAAAGGTAACGCAAATTATTGACATTGCCAAATAAACCTCGGTGGGGAATAAACAGAGAAGTTCACTTCTACTGAGCCGTTGCCCTTTGTTACATACTGTGCACGTCCTTCAATTGACGTTGGTCAAACGTTAGTCTCCGCCCTCATGCGAATAATTGGCAAAGTTGCCGAGTATTTGTTCTATAGGGATAACTTCGGGGCATGAGTCCCACGTGACACCTCCACCAATGAGATACCAGTCTTTTCGTTCCTTTACCGGCACCTTTTTTAGGCTTGGAAAGACGGAGATGGGCATCGTGATGCTGCGTCCGTCTTGCAGTGTCACTTCAAATTTGCCTCTCTTAGGGAACGACAGCGATTTTATCTTCGGCGTGACATCCCAGTAGCCTTCAATTCTTCTCATAGTCTTACTCCTTTATCTTTATTATCTTTACAGCCTTTCCTGCTTTGAATATAGCCCATTGCTTCAAGAGCTTTTCCTTGAAGCGTGATGCTATGTCCATGACTTCTTTAATCGGTGCCCTGGGCTATGTAGTTGTTGGGCTCTTGGCCCATTGTTGCTTTTACTGTTGCTTACTCTGCCGCTGCGGTTTTGTTCTCGAAGATGTAGAGGTCTGAGGCTGTTGTGCCTGTGTTGTCTACTGTCTTGCTTGCAGCATCGCCGTATGTTGTCTTGTCGGCCCAAACGAAGCAGGGGAGCTTGTCGAGGACGCCTTCGTCGTTGCGGCCTACAGCCTGGATGTACATGGCTGGGTTGGTGGTGGTGAAGGTGATGGTGCTCTTGCCCAAGTATTGCTTCAGTGCGTCGAGCGTCACGAGCTCTGTGCCGCTGGCATCGAAGCGGGTGTAGTAGTTGCGGATTTCGAATGTCAGGCCGTCGCCGTATGTGGTGCGGAGGTACTTGAGCAGTTCGGCGTTGATGCCCTCGGAGATTATCGTCATGCCGTCGGCGGCGTACTTGACGGTGATCTTCACTGTCTGACCGTTGACGGTGATGGCCATCTGGTCGTTTCGCTCGTTGTAGACGTACTTGCCTTCTTCGTGCTTCTGTACGAGCATCATGTCGTCCTTGTCGCAGAGTACCTCAGCTGGAACGGGGATGACAATCTTGAAGTCGGTGGTGTCGCGGACGTGCACAGAGAGGTGCGTTGCGGTGCCCTGCTTAACGTAGTCGTCCTTCTCGTCGATAGAGAAGTTCACTTCCACTGAGCCCTTGCCCTTTGTTACGTCGTCATCGTCGTCTGGTGTTGGTGTTGGCGTTGGGTCGACAGGGTCTGGTGTTGGCTCTGGGTCAGGTGTTGGCTCTGGGTCCGGCGTTGGCGTTGGAGTAGGTGTTGGAGTAGGCGTTGGAGTAGGCTTGATGTTGTCGTCCGTTGGGTCGGGCACAACATCGAGCTTTGTGTCGGTGTAGAGCACGATGTCCTGGTAGTCGAAGTCTGTCCAGTCCTCCATTCCGATGAATGTCTTGCCGTCTATGACGAACGAGCCGGCGCGGTTGGTCTCTGTAGCCTTCTCGCTCTGGTTGCCGCCACTACCGTTAGTGGTGCGTGAGGCAACGTTCAGGCTGCTCTTGGTGTAGCACGTGGTGTTTTCTACGTTATATTTGCCTTCTGCAAGGAACAGACCCTCATAGAAGAAGCCGAACTTGTATCCCTTCTTGACGGTAATCTTTACGCCTTTGCTGTAGGTGACATATTCTGGCCAGTATTCTGTGCGCTCAATGCCGCTCCACTGTGAGAACTTACCGCCCATGATATTGGAGATTTCTACCTTTTCTCCAGCCTCGTTATAGTAGAACAGTCCCAGCGTATGCTCCTGGGTCGTGTTCATGTAGACAGGATAGACGGTGAAGGTGACGTCGGCATCCTTTGCCTCGTACATGAAGTCCAGCTCCATCTTGGCGCGGTTGTCCTGCTGCTCCGGCAGGTAGTTTTTTATGGAAGTCTGCAGAGCCGAACGGTCCAGCAGCTTGGTCTCCACTGGCGTTGTTGTCACGGGTGACACAGTAGCGAGGTTCGTAGTAGCATCAGCTAGTCCCGACATCACCTTCAATGTTGTATTGGCACGTGTGCCCAGTGAGATGACGTTGTTCTCTACGGGGGCCGGGTTAGGCGTTGGGTCTGGAGTAAGGTCGTTGTTGTTTGAGCAGGAAGCCAGCGAGAGTAGTGCTGCAGCTGCTGCTAGTGAATAGATTTTGTTCATGTGGGTTACTTGGTACATTTGATTCAGTATTGACTACAAAAGTACAAAATTCCCCGACGGTTAACGAACTTTAACCCAACGTATTATATTGTGCACGTCCTTCAATTGACATTGGTCAAACGCGCCGCACACCAATTGATTCTTTAAACGTGAATGCAATTTTACGCCAATGATTTTTTTTCGACGTTAATTCTTGCTTAGGCAAGCGGCAAAGCCGAGCGGCCGTTAATGGACCGTTAATTGACCATTAATTTTTTATTTCTTTCCTATCCGGATGGAGAAAAAATATTAATGAATAATTAACGGTCCATTAACGGCAATTAACGTTAAAATCGTCATTTGCGTCCCCGCACGCAAGAGTCATTGGGCGTCCAGTATCCCGACGTTGCACGTATGCGCCACGAAGTAGGGTAGGGAGATTAGTGTCTTTCCGCCGTTGCCCCAGCGGCGACCGTAGGAGTTCTGGCAGACGAGGAGCGTCTTGCCGTGCGAGTCCGTGCGCAGGCCGACGATGGCCATGGCGTGGTCGGAGTCGGCACCGCCTCCGCCAGGTTGCGTGGAGGGTTTGCGGCCCATTTCCCAGTAGACGGGGTGGCCCTGGCGCAAGGAGCGTAGGGTGCGGCTGACGATGTCCGCCATGGGGATGTTGGTGTATTCGTGGTAGTGGCGGTTGTCGGCTACTTCGAGGGCGAAGGGCTTGCCGTAGGGGTGGTATGGGCTGGAGGCGAACCACTGCCAGTGCTGGCGGTACATGATGCTCTCGGCGAAGGAGGTGGCGGTGTACTGCACGCCGTAGAGGTAGAAGGTGCTGGCGGCGGGGTCGGTGGGGTCGTGGCGTGCCACGGTGAAGTGGGGGAGCAGCTCCTGGGCGGAGTCGAGTAGGGTGGGGATGCTGCCGCGCGTGGCGGTGCTCTGGTCAGCGAGAAGGGTGAGGCGGCGTTGTAGGGTGCGCGAGTTGAGGGCGCGCGACTTCTCGTGGACGAAGGGCACGAGGCCGTACTTGTCGATGAGGCGCAGTGCCTCGGGCCCCACGCCGCGCATGTTGACGGGCATCGCGCCGTGGGAGAGTCGGCGCTGCAGGGTCTGCTCCTCCAGGCAGCGTGCCACGAGCCATTGGCGCGAGAGCTCCACGGTGTCGCCCGTGGCCCACATCTCGCGTTCCACGCATTCCGTCATGGCGTATATCCAGCACGCCTCCGTCCGCCCCTGGTCCTGCCGCTCGCCCCTCCGGTCTGTGCAACCGGAGAGGACAACGGCAAGGGTTATGATAGTGTATGTTTTTAGAAATGAGAACATTGTACTATTCAAAAACCTCCTCGCCAAAGAGCGTGGCGGAGGTGCTGCCGGTGATGCGTACCATGACGCGGTCGCCGATGTGGTGGGTGCCTTTGTCGAAGACTACCATTTTGTTTTGGCCGGTGCGGCCGCAGAGCTGCTCGCGTGAGCGTTTGCTGTAGCCCTCCACGAGGACTTCGAAGGTCTTGCCCTCGTCGGCTTTGTAGCTCTTGGCGGACAGCTCGTTCTGCAGGGCTATCATCTCGTTGAGGCGTGCTATCTTTACGTTCTCGGGCACGTCGTCGGGGAGGTGCTTGGAGGCGTATGTGCCTGGGCGTTCGCTGTATTTGAACATGAAGGCGGAGGCGTAGCCTACCTCACGCATGAGTGAGAGGGAGAGCTGGTGGTCCTCCTCCGTCTCGCTGTGGTAACCGACGAAGATGTCGGTGGTGATGGCGCAGTCGGGTACGATGCGGCGTATGGCATCGACGCGTCCCATGTACCACTCGCGGGTGTATTTGCGGTTCATCAGCTTTAGTATGCGGTCCGAACCGCTCTGCACGGGGAGGTGTATGTGTTTGCAGACGTTGTCGTGCGCGGCGATGACGTGTAGCGTCTCGTCGCTCATGTCCTTGGGGTGGGAGGTGGTGAAGCGCACGCGCATGGTGGGCACTGCCTCTGCCACGGCGGCGAGGAGATCTGGGAAGGCGAGACCGTCGTCGCTGCGGTAACTGTTGACGTTCTGTCCGAGCAGCGTAACCTCCTTGTAGCCACGCTCCTGTAGGTCGCGCACCTCGTTGAGTATGCTTTCCTTGTCGCGGCTGCGCTCACGTCCACGGGTGTAGGGCACGATGCAGTAGTGGCAGAAGTTGTTGCAGCCACGCATGATGCTGACGAAGCCGCTGAGGTGCGTGCCGTGTGCGCGCTGCGGCATGACGCTGCCGTAGGTCTCGGTGAGGGATAGCTCGGTGTCTATGGCGTTGTGGCCCAGTTCGCACTGCGCGATGAGGTCGGGCAGCTGCATGTACGAGTCGGGACCGGCGACGAGGTTGGCGTGGTGCTCTCCGATTAGCGTGTCCTTGACGCGCTCTGCCATGCATCCGAGCACGCCGATGATGCGCTGGCGTTTGCGCTTGACGTTCTCGTTGTGGAGGGTCTCGAGACGGTGGTAGATTTTGTTCTCTGCGTTCTCGCGTACGGAGCACGTGTTGAGGAAGATGGCGTCGGCCTCGTCAGCCGAGTCGCAAGTTTCGTAGCCCGCCATCTGCATGACGCTGGCCACCACTTCAGAGTCTGCCACGTTCATCTGGCAGCCATAAGTTTCAATGTGTAGTTTCTTCATAATGTCGCGTTGTTCTAGACGCTAATAATAAATTAATGACCAATTAACGGGTTCATTAACGGCGATTAACGTCAAAAACGGTTTCACGCCAATGATTATTTTGACGTTAATCGCCGTTAATTTGACCGTTAATTTATTCGTTAATATTTTTTCTCGGGAATTAGTGTGCTTCGAGCCAATTGGTGCCCCAACCGCCTTCGGCGAGCAGCGGCACGGCGAGGGCGCAGGCTTGCTGCATCTCCTCTTGCACCAAGAGCTGGAGACGTTCGTGCTCACTGGGGACGACGGAGAAGTTCAGTTCGTCGTGTACCTGTAGGAGGAGCTTGGACTTTAGGCCCTCGGCCTTCATGCGCTGGTGAATGCGTACCATCGCCACCTTCATGATGTCGGCTGCCGTGCCCTGTATGGGGGCGTTTACGGCGTTGCGCTCGGCGAAGGAGCGGACGGTACCGTTCTTCGAGTTGATGTCCGGGAGGTAGCGGCGGCGGTGGAGCAGCGTCTCGGCGTAGCCCTTCTGGCGTGCCGTCTCCTTACACTTCTCTATGTACTTCTCCACGTCGGGGAAGGAACGGAAGTATCCGTCTATCAGCTCCTTAGCCTCGCGGCGGTCTATCTCCAAACCCTGCGCCAGACCGAAGGCCGATATGCCGTAGATGATGCCGAAGTTGGCACTCTTGGCCTTGCGTCGCTCGTCCTTGGTGACGTCGGTGATGTCCTTGTGGTATATCTTTGCCGACGTGGCGGCGTGGATGTCGTGTCCGGCCAGGAAGGCGTCTATCATGTTGCGGTCGCCGGAGAGGGAGGCCATGATGCGCAGTTCCACCTGCGAGTAGTCGCAGGAGAAGAACTCGCAGCCCTCGTCGGCTACGAAGCAGCGGCGTATCTCCTTGCCCTCGTCGGTGCGCACGGGGATGTTCTGCAGGTTGGGGTCGGAGGAGGAGAGTCGTCCCGTGGCGGTGACGCACTGGTTGAAGGTGGTGTGTATGTGTCCCGTCGTCTTGTTGACGAGTCGCGGCAGTGCCTCCACGTATGTGCCCAGTAACTTCTTCAAACCTCTGTAGTCCAGTATCTTGCCCACGATGGGTGCCTGCGCCTTGAGCTGCTGCAGCACCTCCTCGCTGGTGACGTACTGTCCCGTCTTCGTCTTCTTGGGCTTGTCCACTATCTGCATCTTGCCGAAGAGAATCTCGCCCACCTGCTTGGGCGATGCTATGTTGAACTGCTCGCCGGCGAGGTCGTATATCTCCTTTTCCAGCGTGGCGGTGCGGCCCTCCAGTTCGTTCTGCACGTCGCGCAGTGCGGCGGTGTCCAGTGCGATGCCGTTCAGCTCCATCTCGGCGAGGACGGCGACGAGGGGCATCTCCACCTCCTCAAAGAGCTGGAGCATCTCGGAGTCGGCGAGCTGCTTCTCGAGGGTGGGGCGCTGCGAGAGTGCGTGGCAGGCGAGGGTGGGGGAGTATGGTTGGTTGACGTACTCCTTGTTGTGGTGCAGGTCGGGGTTGACGAGGTAGTGCGCCACCATGGTGTCCCACACGCTGCATCGGACGTCGATGCCTTCGTTGCGCAGTACCTCTATTATATACTTCGCGTTCTGCGCCACCATCGTGGCATCTTTGTTGCCCACGAGGGTGCGGAGGAAGTCGAGTCGCTGATCGCGGTCTTCGCTATTAGCAAAACTGATGGTGTGTACCTCCTCTGCGGTCAGTGCCACTGCCACCTCCTCGAGTTTGGCCCCGATGGCGGGGTTGGCGGTCTCCGAGGCTTCGAAAAGCGCGTTCTTTGCGCCCTTTACGCTCAAACCAAACTGCGAGGCTGTTGCACTCTGTTCGCTAAAAGTGGCTAAAGGCTGCACGCTGTCAATGACTTGCACGTTTGCCGCAGTCTCCTCTTCCGCTGTTTCTGCGCCAAAAAGAGAGCCGCCCGTGCCGTCGGGCGCAAAATCGGCAAACAAGTCGAGCTGTCTGTTAACATCTTTTTGCTTTTGCTTCGCCTTGCTGCTCTTGCTGCTCTTGGCAGTCTCGGCCGGTTTGCCGAAGATCTTCTCGGCGAAGTTGCGGAACTCCAGATCGTCGAAGATGATCTTTAGCTTTTCCTCGTCGGGCTGCTGCACCTTCATGTCGTCGAGTGGGGTAGTGACGGGCACGTCGGTGCGGATGGCGGCGAGGAACTTGGAGAG
Organism: Oscillospiraceae bacterium; assembly: GCA_963588475.1. Taxonomy (GTDB): domain Bacteria; phylum Bacteroidota; class Bacteroidia; order Bacteroidales; family Bacteroidaceae; genus Prevotella. The sequence goes on from CAVAHD010000042.1 coordinate 20,909, forward strand.
CTTGATGTCCTCCACGGCGCCCTCCACCTTCTCGCGCATCTTGCCCTTCAGCTCGGCGGTGCGCTCGAGGAGTCCCTCCACGTTGCCGAACTGCTTGATGAGTTTCACTGCCGTCTTCTCTCCCACGCCGGGGCATCCGGCATAGTTGTCGGCGGAGTCGCCCATGAGTGCGAGCATGTCGATGACCTGCTCGGTGGAGTCCAGTCCGTACTTCTCGCAAACCTCCTTGGGACCCATCACGTCGTAGCCGCCACCGTGCCTGGGGCGGTACATCTTAATATGGTCCGTGACGAGCTGGGCGTAGTCCTTGTCGGGTGTGAGCATATAGACGTCCATGCCCGCCTGCTCGCCGATGCCGGCGACGGTGCCGATGACGTCGTCCGCCTCGAATCCGTCCACCTGCATGATGGGTATGTGCCATGCCGCCAGTATGTCCTTGATGACGGGGATGCTGCGGCGTATGTCCTCCGGCGTTGCCTCGCGCTGCGCCTTATAGTCGGCGAAAGCCTCGTGGCGGAACGTCTTGCCGTGGTCGAAGGCTACGGCGAGGTGCGTGGGCTGCTCCTTGCGGAGCACCTCGTTGAGGGTGTTGCAGAAGCCCATGACGGCACTGGTATTCATGCCTTTGGAGTTGATGCGCGGACTGTTGATAAGTGCGTAGTAGCTACGGTATATCAGTGCGTAAGCGTCGATAAGGAATAGTTTGCTCATGATGGATGTGTTTTTAGCGGCTGTAAAATTACAAAGAAAAATTGAAATAGCGTCAGTGTTGTGGCTATAATCGGAAAAGTTTTTGTAATTTTGCATCGCTTATGAACGCCACAACCACAGACATACTCACGCAGATACGCAAGCCGATAGACGGCGAGATGCAACAGTTTTCCTCACTTCTTACCGAAGCCCTCACGCACGACGACGGCCTCCTCGGTCAGGCTCTTGCCTATATTCGCCAGCGCACGGGCAAGCAGATGCGACCCATGCTAATACTGCTGATGGCGAAGAACTTCGCCGGTATATACGGTGAAAATGCTGCCGATAGCACCGAGGTTTCTACGTCAGATTGCGGCGGCGCAGAGGCTTCTATGTCAGACTGCTGCGGCGCATCTGTCAACGAGTCGACGCTTCGTGCCGGAGTGGGTCTGGAGCTGCTCCACACCGCTTCGCTCGTACACGACGACGTGGTGGACGAGAGCGACCAGCGCCGTGGTCAGCGCAGCATGAACGCTGTCTATGATAATAAGGTGGCGGTGCTTGTGGGCGACTATATCCTTTCCACCGCGCTGCTCAACATGTCCATGACGAGAAACTGCGACATCGTGGCGTACCTATCTCAACTGGGTCAGACGCTGGCCAACGGCGAGATACTGCAGCTGACCAGCAACGGCAGTGAGCAGATCAGCGAGGAGGCTTATTACAACGTGATAAAGCAGAAGACGGCCGCCCTCTTCGAGGCGTGTTGTGCCATGGGCGCGATGAGCGTGGGAGCACCACGCGAGGTGGTGGATGCGGCCCGATTGTTCGGTCAGAACCTGGGCATAATCTTCCAGATTCGCGACGATATTTTCGACTATAACGACAATGCCGAGATAGGCAAGCCGACGCACAACGACATGGTGGAGGGCAAGCTGACTCTCCCTGCCATCCACGCTCTCTTGGTGCACGGCACTCCCGAGATGCTCGCCGCCGCCCAGCGTGTGAAGCAGCGCGAGGCCTCACGCGAAGACATCGATGCCTTGGCGGCTTTTGCCAAGGCCAATGGTGGCATAGAGTACGCGGAACGTACCATGGACTCCTACCGCACCAAGTGCCTCGCCTTCATCGACGAGTACGTCAATGACGCGTCCCTACGCGAAGCCCTCGTCGCCTACGTCAACTACGTCATCGGTCGCACGCTCTAACTTTAATTGCCGTGCTAAGTTTTTACACTAATGACATTTTCGACGTTAATTGCCGTGCGAAAGTTCGACGTTAATTGCCGTTAATGGACCGTTAAT
>CAVAHD010000043.1:0-22771 GCA_963588475.1 Oscillospiraceae bacterium
GGTCTTGTCTACATACAGATAGTTGCCCTCTCGGATATTCTCAAAGGTCTGTATTCCTACCGGGTATTTGTTTACGATTTCTGCCATAGTTTCGCATGCTTTACGTTTTACGCCGCCAAGTTACAAAGTTTTTATGGAATACACAAATTATCGACCACTTTTTCGTGCTTTGGTTAGAAACATTTCAACTGTACAGGTCTAAATACTTGTCAAGAAAAACCGCCAACTGTCACAACAGAAAACCGCCAACTGTCACAACAGAAAACCGCCAACTGCCACAAAGAATGCGTGGTTATAACAATATTTAAGAGATTTATTGCGCTGATATTCTGAGAATTGTTGTACTTTTGCACCCGTAGTCATAAAAAGAAGAAAGTATGAAGGAATATAAGGCTAGAATTGCAGATGAAATATTGGCAGAAAAGTTGGACGCAATGGGGGCTGTTCTGATAGAGGGCCCCAAGTATTGCGGCAAAACCACACTGGCGGCTCAACAAGCCAAAAGTATTTTGTCAATGTCTGACCCAGACACGATGGAGCAGAACATTGCCATGGCCAATACCAACATCAAGCTATTGCTTCGGGGAGAGACTCCTCGACTGATAGACGAGTGGCAGATAGCTCCAAAGTTTTGGGATGCAGTGAGAAATGAGGTGGACAAGCGTGATGAGGATGGACAGTTTATCTTGACAGGCTCGGCTGTTCCGCCAAGTTACGATGAAATATTCCATACGGGAACTGGGCGTTTCGCTTGGCTCAGACTGAGAACGATGAGCTTATGGGAGTCGGGTGATTCGACTGGTGAAGTAAGTTTGGGGAAGTTGTTTGCAACGGACAAAGAGGAATATTTTGTGGAAGGCATCAACCCCATAGACTTGGAACGACTGGCTTACCTTACGTGTCGTGGCGGTTGGCCTAAGGCTTTGAGCAAGAGGACAGAAAAAGCAGCTTTGCAACAGGCTATAGAATACTTTGAGGCGGTCACGAAGTTTGATGTCTCACGTGTTGATGGCATCAACCGCGACAGTGAGCTGGCGCGCCGAATCATGCGCTCTTATGCCAGGAACCAGGGTAGCCAAGCAACGGCAGGCACCATATTGGCTGATATTGTCAGCAATGAAAGTACCGAAGTTAGCGAGAATACCATATACTCATACTTGAAGGCTTTGAAGAAAATCTTTGTGATAGAAGATTCTGTGGCATGGAATCCTAACTTAAGGAGCAAGTCTGCCATCCGGACTTCCGATACGAGATATTTCGCTGACCCGTCCATTGCTACGGCAGCACTTGGGCTTGGCCCGGAAGATTTGGTGAACGATCTAAATACTTTTGGGTTGTTTTTCGAGACACTGTGTGTTCGCGATTTGCGCGTCTATGCCGATGCTCTTGGAGGTTCCGTCTATCATTACAGAGACAAGAATGGCTTGGAGTGTGATGCTGTCATTCATCTGCGTAATGGCAAATATGGCTTAGTAGAAGTAAAGTTGGGTGGCGACAAGTTGATAGAGGAAGGAGCAAGGACGCTAACTACTTTGGCCGACAAGATAGACACCACCAAGATGAAGTCCCCGTCTTTCAAGATGGTGCTGACGGGAGTAGGCAAATATGCCTACCAGCGCCCCGAAGACGGAGTGTACGTTGTGCCGATTGGGTGTTTGAAGGCGAAATAAAAGCAAACTCAATATCATCAAGAAAAGAAAAAGCAGGTTACAGCTGCGGCACGTATTTGTGTCGGCTGTAACCTGCTTTTTTTGTTTGTATCAGATGTCAGTATCAGAAGTTGATTACTCTTTACTCTTTTGCTTGTGTAAGGCACTCGCGCACCTGCTCTACGATGCCAGCCTGTTCCGTGATGACAGAGGTGAGCGGCTTGGCATCGGCAGCGTCCTTTGCCACCATCACCTTGTATTCTCCGGCCTCCACCTGCCATTGGCTCTCGGCCTCGTTGAACGAGGCGAGCGTGCGGTAGGGGATGTCGATGCTGACCACCTCAGACTCCCCCGGCTGCAGACTGCCCGTCTTGGCAAATCCCTTCAGCTCGCGCACGGGCTTCTCCATGTCCTTGCCTGGAGCGGAGACGTATACCTGTACCACTTCCTTGCCGGCTGTCTTGCCTGTGTTCTTCACCTCTACGACCACTTTTACGTTGCCCTCGGCATCGGTAGTCACTTCGGGTTTGCCGTATTTGAACTGCGTATAGCTCAGACCGTAGCCGAACGGGTAGGCGACGGGCACGTTGCGGGTGGTGTAGTGGCGATAGCCCACGTAGATGCCGTCGTTGTACTCCACATAGTCGAAATTCTTGACGGACTCCTTCTTTTCGTCCTTAGCCGTCATGACGTTCATGAGGTCCTCGTCGCTGACGTTGTCCGTGTCGGGGAAGTCGTTCTTCGAAGGTACGTTGGCGTAGCTCAAAGGCCACGTCATAGGCAGTCGGCCCGAGGGGGATACTTTGCCCGTGAGGATGTCGGCTACGGAGTTGCCGCCTTCCTGTCCGGGTAGCCAAGCTACTACAACGGCATCCGCCTTGTCCGTCCAACTCTGGGTCTCTATGATGCCGCAAACGTTGAGGATTACCACCACCTTCTTGCCCTTGGCATGGAACGCCTTACTCACCTTGGCAAGCATCTCTTGCTCGGCGGCGGAGAGGTTGAAGTCGTCCGTGAGCTTGCGGTCGGCAAACTCGCCGGAAATCTTTCCTATGGTTATGATGGCGATGTCGTTGTCCTTTGCCGACTGCTCCAGCATCTTGTCGTCCAGAGGCATCTCGGGAATCAGATGTTTGGGCAGCAGAGCAGCGAGTCGTCCTGTGGGCACGGGTAGCAGCTTCTTCTGTTCGGGGATGTAAGTTTCGTAAGCCGCCTTGAGGTTACCGTCTACGGAGAGTCCGGCGTTGCTTAGTCCGTCGAGCAGACTAACCACGTAGGCGTGGTTAACATTGCCAGAGCCGGAGCCGCCAGCGATGAAGTCGTAGGATGTGCGGCCGAAGAGTGCCACTGTCTTTACCTTATTATTAAGGGGCAGCACATTCTTCAGGTTCTTCAGAAGCACGATGCCCTCCGTGGCAGCATTGCGTGTGACGATGGCGTTGGCCTTCAGGTCGGGGTTGTCGTCTGCCTGATAGCCCTTGAAGCGCGGAGTCTTGAGAATGTACTGTAGGATGTGCTTCACGTTGCGGTCGACGATTTCGAGGGAAAGGCGACCGTTTAGCACCGCCTTCTTTATCTCCTCGCGCTGTGAGAGTTTGCCGGGCATGAGCAGGTCGTTGCCAGCCTCCATCTGTGCCACGGCATTGTCACCGCCGAACCAGTCGGACACTACCATACCGTCGAATCCCCACTCGTGGCGAAGAATCTCTGTGACGAGGTCGCAGCGCTCGCTCGCCATCGTGCCGTTTATCTTGTTGTAGGAAGTCATCACCGTCCAAGGGTGTGCCTCTTTTACGGTAATCTCAAACGGCTTGAGGTAAATCTCGCGAAAAGTGCGTGGCGAGCCTATCACGTCGACGCCCGAGCGGTTGGTCTCGTGGTTGTTGAGGGCAAAGTGCTTCAGCGAGGTGCCCACGCCGTTGCTCTGTATGCCTCTCACCATGGCGGCGCAAATCTTGCCGGAGAGCAGCGGGTCTTCTGAGTAGTACTCAAAGTTGCGGCCGTTGAGTGGGTTGCGGTGTATGTTGGTGGAAGGGGCGAGGATGACGTCCACTCCGTAGTGCCTCACCTCGCTGCCCGTCGCCTTGCCCACGGTCTCCACCAGCTGGGTGTTCCAAGTGGAGCTCATCACGGTGTTGATGGGGAAGTGGGTGCAGTAGTAGGTCTTGCTGGTACCCGGGCGGGTAGGATTGATACGGAGTCCTGCCGGTCCGTCGGCAAGAATGGTAGAGGGGATGCCGAGACGTGGGATGGCGTTGAGCTGTCCTGCCGCTCCGGACACGAGGTCGGAGGCATTGCCGATGGTCACCTTGGCGTCGCTCTTCACGTTGCCCTGTGAACCGATGAGCACGTTGAGCTTCTCGTCGAGCGTCATCGCAGCGATGACTTTCTCGATGGGGTCTACGCCCAACTGGGGAACCTTCTTCCCCGTACCACACTCTACTGTTTGCGCCGCTCCGCCCACACATACTATAGAGAGGGCTGCGGAAGCAATGAAATTCTTGTAATTGGTCATTGGCTTGTTACTTTATTTGGTTAGCAGATTTCCGGCAACAAAGTTACGGAGAATCTCCGCTGGTTGTATTGGTATGTAATCTCAAAAGTAAATGTGCGAATTTGGTAAACCGTTTAAACGTAGGAAAATACGAGTTTTGTGTATGCGCGAAAAGTAAGGTTGAAAAAGAACGAGAGTAAGTAGGATAACCCCCGAAAACGCTGTCTTTGGGGCTCTCGGAAGTAGCGTCTTACAGGGAACAATTTGCCCGCGGCTTGGGCATCAAGTTCTCGCGGCTTGGGCATCGTGTTCTCGCGGCTCGGGCATCGAGTTCTCGCGCCTTGGGCATAGCGGGCCCGAAAAGCAGCTAGAACCGTGACAGCTGAAATGACGAATGCCGACACTTGTTTGCAAGGGGGGAGAATTAATTTTATGACGCTGAGAGAGTGTAATATAGAAAAGAATTTGTAACTTTGCATTTGAATGTTGAACTTAGTAAAAACTATTTGCTGATGAAGAAAACTTTACTATTTGCTACAATGACGGTAGCGATGCTTGCCGTAGCCCACAACGGGGCGCAAGCCGACGAGACGGTGAAGATGCCAGTGCTTAAGGTGACCATGGGCAAGACTCCTACCAAGAACATGGAGTACTGCACCGGCAGTTTCGAACTCACGGACGCCCAAGGCAACGTGACCACCAGTTATGCCAAGTTCAAGACGCGCGGCGCTACGGCACAGCAATACTTGATGAAGCCGGCGCTGAACATGAAGTTCTATGCCGACGAGGCGTGTACGGAGAAGAAGGACCTGTCGTTGCTCGGAATACGCGAGGACGGCAAATATCTGCTCGATGCCATGGCGATAGACCGTATCTGCATGCGCAACCGCATCGGCATGGACATCTGGAACGAATTCTCCAAACTGCCCTACGAGACGGACTACGGCCAGCGCAGCGGAACGGTTGGAGAGTTCGTGGAGCTGTACCTAAACGGCGAGTACAAGGGCATATACTGCATGAGCGACGAGATAAACCGCAAACTGCTCGGACTGAAGAAGTACAAGGACGGTATACAGGGCATCCTGTATAAAAGCGGAACTAACGACATAGAAAACCAAAATACCCCATGTTTTACTGACGATTATCTTGCAGCGGTGATAGAATGGCATAATGCCTGGGAACTAAAATATCCCGACGACTACGTGGACGACCACGCAGATGCTTCGGCGTGGGAACCTCTGCAGGACTTGTTTAAAAATCGCAAGACCGTCAGTGATGTAAAGAAATATTTCTACCTTGAGAACTTGGCGGACTATGAGCTGCACGTTCTCGCGTTGTGTATTGCCGACAACTGGGGCAACAAGAACCACTTCTTCTCCATCCGCAATTCAGCCAACGACATCAACGACACAGATGAAGAGAAAGCCTCCATGCGAAAGGTAATCCTGTCTCCGTGGGATTTGGACACGTCATTCGGTGGACACTCTAATGGAGACTACTATGGCGGAAGATACGAAACGTGGTCTGTGCAGGATGCCATGAAGAATGGCGGCTGCTACCCGTTGTCTGTAGTACAGGGAAACGCAGAATTCAAGAACATGCTGAAGGCCCGATGGACCGTAGGCCGCACAGGAGCCTTTGCCCCCGAAAACGTAAACAAGCGCATTGACGCCTACCGCGACCTGTTCATAAACAGCGGAGCATGGAAGCGTATGGTAGACCACTGGAACACCAAGTCGGACAAGCCAAAGTACGTGGAAGACCTCGACAAGGAACTGGCGTACATAAAGGAATGGTACGTAGCCCGCGTGGCGCAGCTCGACGACTACTTCGGCGTAGACACGGGCATAGACAACGTCAATGCCGCCGTCAATGCTGACACGCCGGAGGATGGCCCAATCTACAACCTGCAGGGCCAACGTCTGAAGGCAGCACCTGAGAGCGGTGTGTATATCCAGAACGGCTGGAAATACAGCAAGTAACATAAGTAATGAGATACAATTTCTTCTCTACACCATGTCCGACGACGAGGGTAAGGTGCAGGTTGTAGTAAAGGATGAAACGCTGTGGTGTACGCAAAAGGCTATGGCGCAACACGTGTGCTACACGGTAGGTACGTGGCCCACAAGGTGGGTCACGTACCTGTCACTCTGATCCTCTTTACTCCTTCCCCCTTGTCAGCTTCTTGACCATGTTGACCATGTCCATTCCCTCGGCTACCATCTTTGCGGAGTCGCAGCGGTAAGGCAGTCTGCCTCCTTTGCAGATGATGGGGTCTCCGTGGTAGTTGATGTCTATGATAAGGATGAGGTCGCCATTGTAGCTGTACCAGTTGTACTTCAGGGACGACATGAGCATCGGGTTGTCGTAGGTGTAGGTCTTGATGAACGGGACGAGGAATGTGTTTTGGAATTGGTCCAGCGTGTCCATTTGCGGATAGTTGGTTGCGATGTCGTTCTGTAGCTTGCAGGTCCTGTTTGTCTTGTCGTTGACTCCCACTACGAGCTGACATGGCTTTTGCTCTTCGCAATTGCACATTGCCACGATGGACTCTACGATTTCCTTGAGTTGTGCCTTGTCGTCCTTCTGGGTTCTCGGGGCAAACAACAGGCTCTTTTTCTCCAGAGTCTGTGACTCCTCGAACTCCAGTGGGAATTCTACGATGGACGTCAGCTTTTCAGCTTTTTCTTCCTCGGTCATGTCTGGTGTCATGAGCACCTTCAGGGCTTCCATTCTTTCCCCTTCCGGCAGTGAGGGCAAGAGAATGTTGAGCTTTGTCATCATCTCCTGGTTGCTGTATGTCTGCTTGTATGGTTTGGCGTCCTTCAGCAGGTAGGAACCGTCTACGGTTTGCTTTTGCTCTTGTTGTGCTTTTATTCCGTAGGTCTCATGGTCTGGGTAGAATGTTTTCTCGTCCTTTTTTACCATGGTGATTTTTGCACCTACTTTGAGATGTCCGTCCTCCATCATTGTGGAAGGAAATACCGGAAACTTATGCATCACTTCGAATGGGAGGTGAATGATTTTGTCATCAACTGCAATGGTATACATGCTGTTGAAGTAGTTGAAAATAGTACCAGGGTACTTGCTAAATTTGCACATAATGGTTGTTGTTTTTTGATTTTTGTTTTTGAAATCGGTGATTAGTGAGTCTAACCAATTTTCTTGGTTAGCATTTGATTTGTAAGGGGCTTCAAGTTTCTTCTCCTTGTACAAGGATGACATCTGATGGCATCTTCTCTTCATCCTTTGAAGTGCAAGGTGGACTTTGTTGGAGTTGACAAGCCCCAGGTGATTGTCGCTGAAGACTTGGTCTTCAAGGGCAGGGTCTCTAACCTGGTAGAAGTCCCTGCGTGTAATGGCGTTTCTGAGCATGGCGGCATTGGTTTCTTTTTCTGGGTGCAAAGTTACGGGTCTATACGGAAATGGTATTTCACTGACTCAATTTTTTGTGTTTGTCAGCAAACGAACCCTGGTACCGAGACGATGAATCCGTTTTCTCTCTTGCAGAGCGGATGCCCAGTGGCAGGTGCCACCACGTCGTTTCTTCCCAGTTCCTTGGCTGCGGCGAGTACCATTGCCGAGACGATGTATCTGACTCCATCTTGCGGAGCAGGGAGACCTTTGATTTCTCCATGTCTGACGAGGCATACACCAGCAAAGTTGAACTCCGTGTAAGTATCTGAAACCCTTGCGATTCCCTCCGAAGGAAATTCCCTTCCGTCGTTCAGCCGGATGCTGTGTGGAGTTAAGTTGATGAATTTCATTTCTTCTTTCTTTTTAAGTTGTATGAACAGAGGTTTAACCCTCATGTCTGATTTCTAGGTGCAAAGTTACGGGTCTATACGGAAATGGTATTTCACTGACTCGAATATCATGATTACCTTAGAAGAACAGAGTGTTTTTGTCATGCAGGATGAGGTCGATGTTCACTTCCTGTCCTATTATCTTCATGGCTCGCGCATAGTCGTCGGACAGTGGGACAATTAAGATGCTGTCGTCGTTGGCGTACATCTGTTGTATCTCTGTCAGTTTGTTGACAATGTCTTTCACCGTATCTGCGGGGAGGGAAGCCATGAAGATTGACTTTTGTACTCTTGTGCATCCTCTGTTCTGCAGGAATTTGGCAATGATGCCCCTTACCTTGTTGCTACTTATGTCGTACATGATGAAGCATATCATATACCCTGGTTTTGTTTCTGATGTAGATACAATTTTGAGAATACGCCGGATTCTTTCCGTGAGGGTAGGGAGTGTGTCTGGCACCCAGACATTGCTTCCAATGTTAGGAGACCCAGAAAGCCCGGCATTGCCTATCAGTTTTGTTGCTATGATGTAGTTGCTTTTCATCTTTCCTATGCATTTATGCCGTTTACAAAGTCACCCACCAATTGTGCCATCATTGAGTTGAGTTCCAAGGAGGTGCCTCTTTTGGGAGACTCTACGACAGTGAAGCCACGATGCCCGTAGAACAAGTTTAGTTCAGCTCTAAGCAGATGAGTTCTGAACATTAGTTTGATACCATATTGGATGTTTCTAGTCTCATAGAGTTCCACGCCAGTCTCCTCCACGGAATCTTTCAATCCGGCAAGGATGTTTGTTATTTCCTCCGGAACATAGACAGGCCTTATTTCTGCAGGTAGTTTCTTTTTGTTGTTCAGCTCCAGTCGCTCTTTGATTCTTGCCATTGTCTCTTGGTCTGGCTCTACGCTCACTATTTGCGGCAGAGTTTCTTCTTGCTGTGGCATTCAACTGCTAAGCATTTGGTCTTCCTTGAAGAACATGTCCACGCTTTCCATGTTGACGTAGTCATCCATGCAGACGGTCTGGGCAGTAGGGCTAAACGTGGCCGTGGGGTCTGCTGAAAGGAAGCAGGCTCTTGTAACGTCGCTTGTCCTTAGGTCTACATACCTTTCAATGTGGTATTCATTGGCAAATTCCGCCGCAAATTGTTTGTAGAACGAAGAGTAGATGTTGTAGTCGCGGCATGGCTTGTCCAGCAGGAAAAGCACTTTCAGACCGCATCCGCTGGGAGAGGTGAACATCATGGCGATTCTTTCGTCTTTGCATAGCTTGTCTCTCAGCTCTTCCATTGAGATGTCGTCCTCGTCAATCTTGTCGATGTCCAGCACAAAGGTAGATACGGACGAGAAGTTCTCCAGCCTTCTAACTCCCGGCTCGAAACGGGCACAGACGAAGTATGGCAGTGCCTTCTTCATCATGGTGTATTTGTCGGCATCCATTTGGTGGATGCTGCGCAATACCTCAATTTGGTTTCTGAATGTGGGGGTGGCATGAGTTATCTTCTCATACAACTCTATCAATGAGATAGAGCATAATTTTTCATTGGCAGAAACGATGCAGCTTCCCAATGACACAGTTATTCTTTCCATATTAATAATGTTTTAGTTGTTGTGCGAATTTTTGAGTAAATAGGAATATATGGGTTTCCCGGCTCCTTTGGGTCCCTTTGATAGCCTCGCATTCCTGCAGGTAGTCGTTGGTGGACTGGATGATGACTCTTCTCCCCAAGGCTTCCAACCAAACGGCACCTCTTTCGTCCACCATATAGTAGTCTTCTGTCACCACATTCTGCACTAGCAGCGAATACACAATGTAGTCTATCCAGACTCGATAGAGTTCTATGACATCGTATGAGAGTACAGGTCTCCCGTAGTCGTCTCTATGAAGAATGCCTATGTACGGGTCAATGCCCGAACGGATGAGGGCGTTTTCCACCTTGCCGTACAGAATGCCGTATCCGTAGTTGAGCATGGCGTTCGCTACGTCGGTTGCCGGGTGTTGCGAGCGTTCCTTGAACTGGTACTTCTCCGGTATGAAGAGGTTCAATGCCCTGAAGTACTCTTTTGAAGCATTGCCCTCATACGCTCTGAGGTTGGCGGCAATCTCCTTGACGGTGTATCCTTCCAGTGCCTCTACTCTCATGATGAGCCTATTGATTTTGTTGGCGGCATCATGGACAGTGGACTCTTTTCTGCCGGTATCCACTTGCAGCATCAGCAGGAGTGCCAGTTGGTTTTGCATTTTTTGGATGATTACCTTTTTAATCCATGCTACGGCATCTTGTGAGGCAGAAAATGCCAGTTGTCCTTTCCTGATGGTTGAGATGGAGCCGTATTTATGGCTCCATACGCAGCCAATGACGTTACCTCCTTTGTCTACTAATGTGATCGCGATGTCGTTCTCTATTGCCACGATCAAGGCATCAGAAGTCATGATAGCACTCTTGGATACCAATATGGAGTCAATGTCCGTTATAGGAATCCGGTGACATCCTGTTGAGTTGTTGAGCATGAAAGTACCATTGTTGATGCTCAGTTTTGCTCCGTATGAATTCAGTACAATTTCCATTGTTGCATAAATCTTTTTGATTCGTGTGCAAAGTTATCGTGGAGTACGGAAATGATATTTCACTGACTCAAAAAGCTGAACTATTGTTAAGTAAAGCTAATTTTCTGGGTAAAACGGCCTGATTTTTTTAAGAATATTTGGCTTGTGTAATTCGGGAAAAAGCAGTACCTTTGCACTCGCTAAGAAAAAGTTAACTTTTGGTTAAGGAATGTGAAGATGTCTTTAATTGTGATGGTTAACTTATTGATTATTAGTAAAGTCTTATAATGACGAGTACTTGTCTATGTCCAGTAACAATAAGGATTAAGACTCTTTCCTTCTACGAAAGAATCAAGCTCAAGACTGTACTTGTCTATGTCCAGTAACAATAAGGATTAAGACAACATTACGCTTTTTGCTAGACAGCTTACCAAGCTGTACTTGTCTATGTCCAGTAACAATAAGGATTAAGACAACATTACGTTTCTTGCTAAGTTTAGCACCAAGCTGTACTTGTCTATGTCCAGTAACAATAAGGATTAAGACCATAAGTCTTGCTAACATTACGTTTCTTGCTAAGTTTGTACTTGTCTATGTCCAGTAACAATAAGGATTAAGACCGTTCACCTGAATGTCATCGAACTTGAAATCTGGTACTTGTCTATGTCCAGTAACAATAAGGATTAAGACCATAAAATACTAAACTATACAACATAACACAATAGAGTACTTGTCTATGTCCAGTAACAATAAGGATTAAGACACTCTCATCTGCTCGTACAGCGTCCACGAGGAACATGTACTTGTCTATGTCCAGTAACAATAAGGATTAAGACACTTTGTAGTCTGTTGGGATGTTCAAGACATCACCCAGTACTTGTCTATGTCCAGTAACAATAAGGATTAAGACTTTTCTTTGCCATAATATGAACTAATTTTAAGTAGTGTACTTGTCTATGTCCAGTAACAATAAGGATTAAGACAAGGGGTTTGAGAACGAACCAACCTACCCAGGGGTACTTGTCTATGTCCAGTAACAATAAGGATTAAGACTTGTAGCTGTACACTGTGGAGGCTGAGACCTTAATGTACTTGTCTATGTCCAGTAACAATAAGGATTAAGACTTGAACGGGGCATAAGTTCCTCATTTACTACTGCGTACTTGTCTATGTCCAGTAACAATAAGGATTAAGACTGACCTTCCTCATGCAGAAGCCAGAAGTTGGAACCATGTACTTGTCTATGTCCAGTAACAATAAGGATTAAGACTCCTTACGAGCAACAAACATCTCCTTAGAGAGGTACTTGTCTATGTCCAGTAACAATAAGGATTAAGACCGTCGGGATTAAACTTAATTCCGAGGACTTTATAGTACTTGTCTATGTCCAGTAACAATAAGGATTAAGACTCGTAGTCCGAATCCATTTGGCGGACTCTGAGAGGGTACTTGTTTATGTCCAGTAACAATAAGGATTAGACCAGTTTGGAAAGAAGCGGGCGTTTCTTTCAGTGCGTACTTGTCTATGTTCAGTACCTATATTCGTCAGCCAGACTTTGAAGTTGACTTCGTTGTCTAGGAGTCCAACCATACACAACAACTCATTCTTGTGACCTACAACTGGATGGCTCCGTCGGCAAAGCAACTGCGCCGCGGACTGGGAGGACTTGTCAAAGGGGCTCAGACGACACGTTGGGAATCTCTTCTGCTTATAATCTACGAAGAGCAGGAGACTACAATAGAATACGAAGGAAAAACAATCAATATAGTAAAAGCCTCCAACTGGCTGGCTTCGGTATGAATAAATAACAAAAAAGTGTCGGAGCAAATGTGTCGGGTACAAAAAAGGTCCGCTGACTACTGTTGAGTAGTCAGCGGACCTTTTATAGTGTATGTAAGAGAGAGATGTCTTAGTCGTTGGAAGAACCACCGACGATATCAAGCAGTTCGTTGGTGATAGCCTGCTGACGGCCCTTGTTGTACTGCAGGTTGAGCGTGCGGAGCAGCTCGTCTGCATTGTCCGTGGCTGTCTGCATGGCAACCATGCGAGCTGCGTGCTCGGAAGCATTGCTGTCGAGCAGGGCGGTGTAGACCATCAGGTTGACATAGCGTGGCACGAGGGCGTTGAGGACGGTCTGCAGGTCGGGCTCCACGATGAAATTGTCGTTGAGAGCTGACACCTGCTTGTTCTCGTATTCCTTCTCGCGCTGGTTCTTCTTCAGATATTCCGTAGCCTCCTCTGTGGCGATGGTGCTCTTGAGGTCGCGGTAGTGGTCATAGTCCATTGCTTCCTCAATGTCGATAGGCAGAAGAGTCTTGTTCTGCAGAATCTGCGAACCGGCACTCTTGAAGTGGTGATAGATCATCTCCACCTTGTCTATCTTGCCTGCGTTGAACTGATCCTGCAGCTCTCGGCCTATTTCGGCACACTCGATGGAGTTTGGTTTGTCTGCCAACTGCAAGAAGTCGCCTGCACACTCCACGTTGAGTTTCTTCACCTTCTCGGCCACCTTGCGACCGATAGGGTAGACGATGACTTTTACGCCCTTCGCCTCATAGTCCTCAACAGTCTTCAGCATCAGCTTTATCACGTTGCCGTTGAAGCCGCCGCAGAGACTGGAGTTGCTGGAAAACGCCAAAATGGCTACGGTCTTCACCGGGCGAGCCTGCGTGATGCTACCCTTCGCATCGGCATCGGCAGCGAGGAACGACTTGAGGATGTGCTCCAACTCGTTTTCGTAGGGGAGCATATTCTCAATCATCGTCTGCGCATGGTGCAGCTTGCTCGAAGCTACCATCTTCATGGCACTCGTAATCTTACGTGTGCTCTGTACCGACGTGATACGGTTTTTTATTTCTTTTAGTGAAGCCATAGGCTACTCCTTATGATTTAAACTGTCCTGCTACATCAGCCATAACGCTCTCGATGGTCGCTGTGGCTGCATCGTCTATCTTACCGCTGCCGAGAAGGTCGATGACATCCTTGTGGCTGTTGCGCATGGTCTCGAGGAACTGGTCCTGACACTCGCGAACCTTTTCTACCGGTACTGGGGCCATCAAGCCCTTCGTGCCGCAGTAGAGGATGGCAATCTGCTCGCCCACAGGCATTGGAGAGTACTGTGGCTGGATGAGTAGCTGGTTGTTCTTACGACCACGGTCGAGGGTCATTGCCGTTACGGCATCCATGTCGCTGGAGAACTTGGAGAAGCTCTCGAGCTCACGGTACTGAGCCTGGTCGATCTTCAGCGTACCAGCCACCTTCTTCATGGACTTGATCTGTGCCGAACCACCCACACGGGATACGGAGATACCTACGTTGATGGCAGGACGGAAGCCCTGGTTGAAGAGATCGGACTCGAGGTATATCTGACCGTCGGTGATGGAAATGACGTTTGTCGGGATGTATGCCGAAACGTCGCCTGCCTGGGTCTCGATGATAGGCAATGCCGTGAGAGAGCCGCCGCCCTTTACGTGTCCCTTCAGACACTCCGGGAGGTCGTTCATCTTCTCTGCCACTTCCTGCTGCTCGTTGATC
The DNA here is from genome assembly GCA_963588475.1 of Oscillospiraceae bacterium. Classification (GTDB taxonomy): domain Bacteria; phylum Bacteroidota; class Bacteroidia; order Bacteroidales; family Bacteroidaceae; genus Prevotella. Next base: position 14,030 of record CAVAHD010000043.1, read on the forward strand.
TTGGCCGCACGCTCGAGGAGACGAGAGTGGAGGTAGAAGACGTCACCAGGATAAGCCTCACGTCCGGAAGGACGGCGCAGAATCAGAGATACCTCACGGTAAGCCACAGCCTGCTTCGACAGGTCATCGTACACTACGAGGGCGTGCTCGCCACGGTCGCGGAAGTACTCGCCGATGGCAGCACCGGCAAACGGTGCGTAGTACTGCATGGCAGCCGGGTCGGCAGCTGTAGCTGATACGATGATGGTGTAAGGCAGTGCGCCGCGCTCCTTCAGTGTGGTAACGAGGGCGGCAACGGTGCTGGCCTTCTGACCGATGGCAACGTAGATACAGTACACCGGCTTGCCGGCATCGTAGAAGTGCTTCTGGTTGATGATGGTATCGATGGCGATGGCTGTCTTACCCGTCTGGCGGTCGCCGATGATGAGCTCACGCTGACCACGACCGATAGGAATCATGGAGTCCACAGCCTTGATACCAGTCTGCAGAGGCTCCTTTACGGGCTGACGGAAGATAACGCCCGGCGCCTTGCGGTCCAGAGGCATCTCGAACGAGTTGGTGAGGTCCAGAGGAGCGCCACCGTCGATAGCCTCGCCGAGTGGGCTGATAACGCGGCCCAGCATACTGTCGTTGACGCGGATGGACGCGATGCGCTTGGTACGCTTCACCACCTGTCCCTCCTTGATGCCGCTTGTAGGGCCAAGGAGCACACAACCCACATTGTCTTCCTCAAGGTTCATCACGATAGCCATAGTGCCGTTCTCGAACTCGAGGAGCTCGTTGGCCTGTGCGTTGCGCAGACCGTAGATACGCGCTACGCCGTCGCCTACTGTCAGCACGGTGCCCACCTCGTCGAAATTGGCAGAGGAAGTGACGCCCTTGAGCTGTTCCAGCAGAACCTGGGAGACTTCGCTTGGTTTGATTTTATCTGACATGTTGTGATTTTAATTTTTAAGTTCCTTTAGAATCTTATTCAACTGCGACTTCGCCGAGGTGTCCATCCTGTAGGTGTCGTACTCCAAGATGAAGCCACCGAGAATCTCGGGGTCTACCTCTGTGGTGAACTCGACAGTGCCGTTAGTTCTACTCTCCACCATCTTGCGCATCTTCTGCTCCATGGCTGCCGATACGGGGACGGCGGTAGTTAGCTTGCCGCGGGTGATGTTCTTCTGTTGACGGTAAAGAGTGATGTACGAATTGGCGATAAACTGCATCACCTTCTCACGGCCCTCCTTGAGAACGAGAGCGATGAGGCGTGCCGTAGTGTCGCTCACCTTACCGCCGGCGGCTGCCTGAAGCAGCTCTGCCTTCTTCTCGCGGGCTATCATCGGGTTGTCTATCGTATGGCGGAGTTCAGGAACCTTGATGTAACTCTCGGCGAGAGTCTGCATCTCCTGATACACCTGCTCCTCCACCTGCGATTCTTCGCAGCATTTCAGCAATGCACGGGCATACCTTACCGATATTACTCCTAAATCCATATTCGATTATTTATTAGTTAGTCAACAGAAACCTCATCCAGCAGTTTGTCAATCAATTCCATCTGGGCCTTGTCCTGGCCCAGGTTCTGGCGAACTACCTTTCCGGCTATCTGCACGGAGAGTTCTGCTACCTGCGTGCGGATCTCGCGGATAGCGGCAGACTTCTCTGCCTCTATCTGGGCCTTGGCATCCGTGAGCAGCTTGTTGGCCTGCTCGCGGGCGTCAGCCTCGGCCTTCGCTACGATCTCGTCGTGAGTCTGCTTAGCCTCCTTGATGAGAGACGCCTGCTTCTCACGTGCTTCCTGCAGCAGTGCTTCGCCTTCTTTCTGAATATTGGCCAGTCGCTCTGTGGCCTCGTGGGCCTTTTGCAATGAGCCGTCGATGAATGCCTTGCGCTCGTTAACCATGTTAACGATGACAGGGAACCCGAACTTCCACAGTATGCCGAGCACACAGAGGAAGACGACGGTCATCCAGAAGAACAAGCCAAAATCTGGCGTTATTAATGACATAAGTTGGACGTAATGAAAATTATACGAACAGTGCGAGGATAGAGATGATCAGGGTGAAGAAGGTAGCACCCTCAACGAGAGCGGCAGCAACGATCATTGAAGACTGCAGCTTTGACTGCATCTCCGGCTGACGTGCCATTGCGTCCATTGCCTGGCCACCAATCTTACCGATACCGATACCAGCACCGATAACTGCCAAACCACCACCTACTGTTGCGCCGAGTTTTGCAAGAGCGTCGGCTGCCAAAATTACTGCTAAACTTGTCATAGTCGTAAAAATTAAAGTTGTTAAGAATTTATTCTGTTATTGTTTTTTGTTTGTAACACGTCCCTACACGCTCGGTATTACTCTGCGTGAGAGTGGGACATGTTGATGTAGATTGCTGAAAGCAGGGTGAACACCATTGCCTGGATGTAGCAGACAAGGAGTTCGAGGAACATCATGAAGATGCTCATCAGTATGCTGACTGGAGTGATGATGCCACCGAGCAGGTTGCCCATGAAGCCGCCCAGGCCGAACATGATGAATATCATGCAGGAGAGGGAGATGGCGATGGCGTGGCCCGCCAGCATGTTGGCGAAGAGTCGGACCATCAGTACGATAGGCTTGATGAAGACGCCGAAGAGCTCGATGACTGGCATCAGGGGCACTGGGCACTTGAGCCATGTCGGTACTTCCGGCCAGAATATTTCGCGCCAGTAGTGTCCGTTGCCCGTCACGTTGGTGATGAGGAAGGTGCAGAGCGCCAAGCACGCCGTTACGGCGATGTTGCCCGTCACGTTGCCGCCTCCCGGAGGGAACGGTACGACACCCATCAAGTTGGCGAAGAAGATGAAGAAGAAGCAAGTGAGCAGGTATGGTGCGTACTTGTCTGCCTTCTCGCCCAGTGTGGACTTGATAAGGTCATCGTATATCGACATGATGAACATGTGCATCAGACCAGTGAAGCCCTTTGGAGCAGGGTCGTCTACCTTGTGCGTCTTGCACCAGCGTGCCGGGATGAGGATGCAGAGCAGCAGGATGATGGCGTCGATGAAGAGCACGCACACCTGCTTGGTGATTGAGATGTCGAGGGCAACAGGCTTCAGCTCGTTGCCTACCTTCTCTACAATCTGTCCCTTCTCGTCCTCGGCTCCCTTGATGTAGAATCCGTCAGGACCCTCACGCAGGAGTTCGGCGTTTGGTTCGTGTTCGAACTGGGAGCTGCACATTACGTGGAAGCCGCTCTGTTCGCTGTAGAATATCATGGGCAGGTGGATGATGACGGGTTCGCCGCTCAACTCCGTGACGTGCCATTGATACGCATCCTGTACGTGGCCAAACAATATCTCCTTTAGGCTGATGCTGCCCTCCTCCTTCTCGCCCTCAGCCGCCAGGGCAGGGGAGATGGCGAAGACCATTGTCAACGCGAGCAATATGGATCTGAGATATTTCATTGTTTAGTAATTCTTGATTAGTTACGTTCTCTGGAAGAACAATAGTAGTAAGCTGTGTCGAATATCAGCAGCAGCATGTATACGACGAGGAAAATCAGCGTGAAGAGCTTCATCGTGTCCTTGTCCCCATTGATGACATACAGCGATACTGCGAACACTCCGAGCGAGGCTATCATGCGGACCAATGTGGTGGCAAAGAATACCTTGGGCATCAGTTCCGGTGACGACTTTTTTATGGTGCGCCAAACCATGATGGCTCCGCCCGTCAGCACTGCGTGAAGCAGTAGGGTAATGAGAAGCAATGTCAGCAACATAACGTGTTGGGTTTGTGTGCCACAGTGTGTCGCGGCGTTGCTCGTACCTATGCCTGTTCGCGTTCGACGCAGAGGCTTACCTCGTTCTTAAGTACCTCGACAAATCCCCCTGCTACGCTTATCTGCACGCGCTCGGCAGCTCCTTTGGGAGCGTACTCCACGGTGCCCTTCTGCAGGGCGGAGACGATAGGTGCGTGGTTGTTGAGAATCTCGAATTCTCCCATCACGCCCGGCACCTTCACCATCTCCACTTCTCCGTTGAAGAGGATTTTCTCGGGTGAAACAACTTTCAGTGTTAGCATAAGCCTTGAGTATTTATACGTTATACTATATATGGTGTAGAATTCATAATTCATAATTCATAACTCATAATTCGCAACTGATGATTGGTGAACGATGATGTATGACTGATGAACTATATAATTATGAAGTACAATGTCGATACTCTTTGTGGGGCTTACGCGTTAGCCTGTGCAAGCAGTTTCTTACCCTTCTCAATGGCTTGCTCGATAGTGCCGACGTTGAGGAAAGCCTGCTCTGGCAGGTCGTCCAGCTCACCGTTCAGAATCATGTTGAAGCCCTTGATGGTATCTTCGATGCTTACCATGACACCAGGCACGCCAGTGAACTGCTCTGCCACAGCGAACGGCTGCGAGAGGAAACGCTGTACGCGGCGTGCGCGGTTTACGGTCTGCTTGTCCTCGTCAGAGAGCTCGTCCATACCGAGGATGGCGATGATATCCTGTAACTCCTTGTACTTCTGCAGTATCTGCTTCACGCGCTGTGCACACTCATAGTGCTCCTTGCCTACGACGTGTGGGTCGAGGATACGTGAGGTAGAGCCCAGTGGGTCAACGGCCGGATAGATACCGAGCTGTGCGATGTTACGCGAAAGCTCCGTGGTGGCATCAAGGTGTGTAAACGTAGTAGCCGGAGCAGGGTCGGTCAAGTCGTCGGCAGGCACGTAGACGGCCTGTACGGAGGTGATGGAACCTGTCTTTGTAGATGTGATACGCTCCTGCATGGCACCCATCTCGGAAGCCAGCGTCGGCTGGTAACCTACGGCTGAAGGCATACGGCCGAGAAGGGCCGAAACCTCAGAACCTGCCTGGGTGAAACGGAAGATGTTGTCGATGAAGAAAAGGATGTCGCCGCCCTGGTCGCGGAACTCCTCGGCAACAGTCAGACCGGAGAGGGCTACGGAAGCACGTGCTCCTGGTGGCTCGTTCATCTGACCGTAGACAAGCGTTGCCTGAGACTTCTTGAGCTCCTCGGGGTCAACCAGTGAGAGGTCCCACTTGCCTTCCGCCATGGCTTCCTTGAACTTGTCGCCGTACTTGATAACGCCCGACTCAATCATCTCGCGGATAAGGTCGTTACCCTCACGGGTACGTTCGCCGACACCGGCGAAGACGGAGAAACCGTTGTGGCCCTTGGCGATGTTGTTGATAAGCTCCATGATGAGCACCGTCTTACCTACGCCGGCACCACCGAACAGACCAATCTTACCACCCTTGAGGTAAGGCTCCAGCAGGTCGATGACCTTGATACCCGTAGCGAGCATCTCCTTGGATGTGGAGAGTTCCTCGTACTTAGGTGCCTCGCGGTGGATAGGGTAGGGGTTCTCCTTGGTGAGAGTCTTCATGCCGTCGATAGGCTGACCAATGACGTTAAGCATACGTCCCTTGATCTGCTCGCCGGAAGGCATGCTGATAGGAGCTCCTGTTGGGGTTACTTCGAGGCCGCGCTGCAGGCCGTCCGTGTTGTCCATTGCCACGGTACGTACAGTGTCCTCGCCGATGTGCTGCTGCACTTCAATGATCAGTTCACGTCCGTCAGGACGCTTTACAATAAGTGCGTCGTGAATTTTTGGCAGCACTTTCTCTGCATCCAGTCCCTTGGTGTCGAAGAAAACGTCAACGACCGGACCGATAATCTGAGATATGTGACCGATAATTTGTGACATAAAGGTTTTGTAATATTTAGAGTTATGCTTAGTATCTTAGTATTAGCTAGGCTCTGTGCTCGAGACTGAGCAGGGGGTGTTAGCAATTCTGCTGCAAATTTACCAAAAAGTTCGGTAACACCAAATCTTTTTAACGAAATATAAACTTTTAGAGCACTTTTCTTGCACATTATGATAATATTGCCTATCTTTGCAGCAATTCAGATTTCGTACGCTTATTATTTTTCGTTCTATAGTACGAAACCTTTTCGGAGGCCGGCACGTCCTGTGCTGGCCTCTTTGTAATAAAATTCTGTTATTTTTGTCAGATTTTTTGCCAGTAAGCGGATTTTTTGGTACATTTGCAGCAGAATTACAATCAAAATGTAAGAGGCGGCTTCCCCGTTAGGGTAAAAGTACACCTTATTATATATAGGAGTCTCACTTATGACGATAATAATCTCGGCCATATTGGTCATCAGTCTGCTCTTCATAGCTACGGAACGCTACACCAACATCAACAAGGCTGCCGTGGCAGTGTTTGCGTGTACGTTGGGCTGGATGCTCTTTGTGGGCTTCGGCGCAGACTTTGTCGAGTCGCTCCATCATGATGACTACAGCTCGTTCCTCGCTGGAGTAAAGCCGAACAGCGTTGCCGTGAAGGAGTACATTGCCAAGACGATATTCATACCGTATGTGGGACACGCCGCCGAGATTGTACTCTTCCTTCTTGCCACGATGAGCATCGTGGGCATACTGTATGCCAACGGATGTTTTGACTTCCTGACCCTTTGGATTCGCACCAGAAACAGCAAGCTGCTGCTATGGAAACTGACGGCATTCACTTTCTTCATGTCGGCAAATCTGGACAATATCTCCACCATAGTGCTGATGCTTACCATCACCAATGCCATACTGCCGCGTACGAGCGACCGCAAGTTGTATGGCTCAATGGTGATGCTGGCCACGATTTTCGGCGGTACGCTGACTGTCATAGGTGACCCCGTAGGTTTGGTGCTCTGGACAAAGGGCGCGATAACAGCTTCCAACTATACACTCTCCATGGCTCTGCCGTGCTTGATAGGGTGGGCACTGCCTACCTTTATCGTCACACTGCGAATGCCGGAGACGGTGAGCATAGAGTCCGTTACGATGCCATACCGTGGAGATGACACCACACTCACCGTGTGGCAGCGACTGGTAATGTTCCTTGTGGGCATAGGCGGACTGTGGTTCATTCCTACCTTCACTGCCATCACCCGTCTGCCGCCGTTCCTCGGTGCCACGTGCGTGCTGAGTCTGCTGTGGATAGTCAACGAGGTATTCAATAGGAAGAAATTTTCCGTACGCCGCATATCCGTAGACGACACACCGCGAGAGATGCAGTACAACTCCATCCAGCAGGTGCTCTACATCTTCGGCGTGCTGCTGGCCGTCGGCGTAGTCACGGAAACGGGTGCCATGCAGTGGCTGTCCTGCCGGATAGACGATCTGGTGGACAATATATGGCTCATCGGCGCCGTGACGGCATTGATAAGTACGGTGCTCGACAGCTTCGCCTCGTGCATCACGATGGTATCGCTGCACGACGTGACGCATGCAGACCCTTACTACGGCATAGGCGGTGCATACTGGAAGGTGCTGTCGTTCGGCACGTCAGTGGGCGGTAGCATACTGGCCATCGGTAGCATAAGTGGCATCATCATGATGCAGATGCAGGACGTGACGCTGAGATGGTATGTGCGCCATGTGGCACCAATGACACTCCTCGCCGGAGTGATAGCCTTCGTGGTGCTCTGCCTACAGCTGATTTGACGGTCGGCATGAGTTTTGCATGTTGGAACTATGTAAAAGACCAAGAACAAACGTATAGGTTTATAATAAGGTATAAGACAAAAGATTTTATTCAAGAACAAATCAATTAGGAGAAAACATTATGGGTAAGATTAAGACTATCGGTATCTTGACATCTGGAGGTGATGCTCCAGGCATGAACGCTGCCATCCGCGCCGTGACGCGCGCTGGTATCAGCAATGGTTTCAAGATTAAGGGTATCTATCGTGGATGGGAAGGTCTCATCAATGATGATGTCCGCTCTTTCACTACAGAGAATGTTTCAGGTATCATCACCCAGGGCGGTACGGTACTGAAGACAGCACGCTCCAAGGAGTTCATGACTCCGGAGGGACGTCAGAAGGCGTACGACAACATGGTGGCTGAGGGCATCGACGCCCTTGTGGTCATCGGGGGTAACGGTTCGCTCACCGGTGCGAAGATTTTCGCACAGGAGTTTGACGTTTGCTGCATCGGTCTGCCAGGCACTATCGACAACGACCTTTACGGCACCGACAATACCATCGGTTACGATACGACGATGAACACCATCATGGAGTGCGTGGACCGCATCCGTGACACTGCACAGAGCCACGAGCGTATCTTCTTCATCGAGGTGATGGGACGTGATGCCGGCTTCCTCGCCCAGAACTCTGCCATCGCTTGTGGTGCAGAGGCTGCCATCATTCCAGAGAACGAGACCGACGAAGACCAGTTGGCAGAATTCATGAAGCGTGGTATCCGCAAGTCGAAGAAGTCATGTATCGTCATCGTGTCCGAATCTCCAAAGTGCGGCGCTATGTACTATGCCGACCGTGTGAAGAAGGAGTTCCCGGGCTATGATGTACGCGTATCAATCCTTGGTCACCTGCAGCGCGGCGGTTCGCCAACGGCTCGTGACCGTATCCTTGCCAGCCGTACAGGTGTAGGCGCCATCGACGCTATCATTCAGGGTCAGCGCAACGTGATGATTGGCGTGCGCAACAACGAGATTGTGTACGTGCCATTCTCTGAGGCTATCCGTTCAGACAAGCCGATGGACCGCAACCTCTTCAAGGTGCTGAACGAACTGAGCATATAATCTAATAAGGTGTGCCCACGCGGCACGCTGCCGTCCCCTGAGCAGACTCTGACAGTTTGCTCAGGGGATTTGCTTTAGAGTGTTGTAACTATTCAGCGAATAGGCCAGTCCTCCCATAAGCTCTTGCTTTACCCTCCAT
>CAVAHD010000044.1:0-22728 GCA_963588475.1 Oscillospiraceae bacterium
GTCGTTGGCTTGTATCTTGTGTATCTCTACGTCGAAGGCTGTGTCGTCAGCGCCGGCTGCAAGGTTGCTAACGTCCTGCTTTGGGCTGAGGAGGTTGACGGGATTCTGCTTTTCCACTGTTCCGGCTTCTGTTGCCAAGTTGGGTACTACTGCTTCTGTCTCGGCTACCAGTGCCTCTGATGCATATACAGGGGATGCCAATGCTGACTGTGCGCCTACGAATGAGAGTGCTGCTACTGCTACTGCTGCTGCGAGGTTCTTACGGAAGTTCTTCATAATTGTAAATGTTTTAAAGGGTTTATCGTTTTGTTTTTATTTTTATCGTTTGTTCTGCATTCATCATTATGAATTATGAATTCTGCATTGTGAATTGTTTTGATGTTGCAAAGGTACAACGCATATTTCGTCTATGCAAATTATAAATGCATCCTTTTACAAAACAGTACCTTCTTCCGCCTCCTTTTAACAGTCCTTCATCTTTCTTTTGTGGCGGTTAACTTCTCTATGCGCAAAAATAGGCCATATACATACCATAAGCGAAGTATGGTGCTAGATATACAAAAAAAAGCAAGCCTCATCTCACAATGAGATGGGGCTTGCCGTGGGGTTTGTTCTTTTGCAGACACCAGCATGGGGCGGTGCCGCTTCTTGAATGGCTATTTAGAGAGGATATTCGTCGAAAGCATAGAGGACGGTGGAGAGGTAGCGCTCGCCGGTGTCGGGGAGGAGGGCTACAATCTTCTTGCCCTTGTTCTCGGGGCGCTTGGCCAGCTGGGCTGCGGCGAAGGCGGCGGCTCCAGAGGAGATGCCCACGAGGAGACCCTCGTGCTGGGCCAGCTCACGACCGGTGCGGATGGCGTCGTCGTTGTCTATGTCGAGCACCTCGTCGATGAGGTCGCCGTTGTATGTCTTGGGGATGAAGCCGGCGCCGATGCCCTGTATCTTGTGCGGACCGCTTGGCTTGCCGTTCAGCACGGCAGAGGTGGAAGGCTCCACGGCGTACACCTTTACGTTGGGGTTCTGCTCCTTGAGGTACTTGGCGATGCCGCTGACGGTGCCGCCCGTGCCTACGCCGGCTACGAAGATGTCTATCTGGCCTTCGGTGTCAGCCCATATCTCTGGACCGGTGGTGGCGTAGTGCTTGGCTGGGTTAGCCTGGTTCTCAAACTGCTGCAGGATGACGGAGCCAGGGATGTTGTTGCGCAGTTCCTCGGCAGCCTTGATGGCACCTGCCATGCCGTCCTTGCCGCTTGTCAGCTGCACCTCCGCTCCGTAAGCCTTCACGAGGTTGCGGCGCTCGATGGACATCGTCTCGGGCATGGTAAGGATGAGGTGGTAGCCCTTCACGGCGCTGACCAGAGCCAGACCCACGCCGGTGTTGCCCGAAGTAGGCTCGATGATGGTGGCGCCCGGCTTGAGGATGCCCTTCTTCTCGGCGTCCTCTACCATAGCGAGGGCGATGCGGTCCTTTACGCTGCCGCCGGGGTTGAAGAACTCTACCTTCGCGATGACGGGAGTCTCGAGGCCTTTGGAAGCAGAAAACTTGTTGAGTTCGAGCAGAGGGGTCTTACCTATCAGCTCGGTGAGTGACTTTGCGATTGCCATAGCTTTATTCCTTTCTTAATATGTTTTATGTCTTGTTGTCGTTTTACGGGTGCAAAGTTACGGCGTTTCCCACACATGTGTAATAACATACATTGGCTATTTTCCTCACCTTTCTTTGCTCCTTAGCACTTTTTTGTGTACTTTTGCACCGATAATAGCCGCAAGGCACCTTATATGTAAATAGCAAGGCACCTTATATATAAATAATGAACTGGCAAGAAGAAACGGAGCGCCGCGTGGCACGCGGCGTGGAACTATTCAAGCAGGGCTACAACTGCTCGCAGTCGGTGACGCTGGCGTTTGCCGACTGGTACGGCGTGCCCGAGGGACTCATGGCGCGCATCTCAGCCTCCTTCGGCGCAGGCATAGGACGCATGCGCGAGACGTGCGGCACGGCATCGGGCATCTTTATGCTCGCCGGACTGGAGGTGGCCTCCGAAGAGCCGTCGCAGGAGGCCAAGGCACACAACTATGCCGTCGTGCAGCAGCTGGCCGACGACTTCAAGGCGCAGACCGGCGGCACCATCATCTGCCGCGAACTGCTCAAGGGGTACGTCAAGGACGTGTCCACATCGCCAACGCCCGAAGCACGCACCGACGAGTACTACAAGAAACGCCCCTGCGTCAAGATGGTGGAACTGGCCATCAGAACGTACATGAAGTATTTACAGGGGGGCAACCAATAGCCCCACTCTACTAACGATTTCACTACCACACATACATGCTCCAAAAGATTGACATATTCCTCCCCTGCGAGGCGGAGATCCAAATGGCCGACACCGTCAGCGCACTGAAGAAGAACCAACTGGTACACCACATCACGCTGCTCGAAGGACAGCCCGTGCAAGCCTCAGCCACCCTCAGACACATCGCCGAAAAGGCCACCACGCCATACGTGCTCATCTCGCAGAAGGCGCTGCCCTTCTCGCTGGGTCAGCGCGCACTGGAGCGTATGTGGCGCTGCGTCATAGAGACCGACGCAGCCATGCTCTACGCAGACCACTACACCACCGTAGGAGGTAAGGTGGAGAAGCACCCCGTCATCGACTGCCAGCTGGGCAGCATACGCGACGACTTCGACTTCGGACAGCTCCTCCTCATACGCACAGACCTCCTGCAAGCATACATCAAGACACAGAAGATGGAGTATGCCTACGCCGGACTCTATGCCCTGCGCCTCTACCTGCAGCGCCACGGACAGCTGCTGCACGTCAACGAACTACTCTATACCGAGGAAGAACTCGATACACGCAAGAGCGGCGAGAAGCAGTTCGACTACGTCAACCCACGCAACCGCAGCGTGCAGATAGAGATGGAACGCGCCGCCACGGAACACCTCGAGGCCATCGGTGCCAAGGTGGACACCACCGTGCGCCAAGAGCCCAACTTCAACGAACAGGTCTTCGAGACGGAGGCCTCAGTCATCATTCCCGTCTACAACCGCGAGAAGACCATCGCCGACGCCATTAAGAGCGCACTGGCGCAGAAGACCAAGTTCCCATACAACGTCATCGTAGTGGACAACCACTCCACCGACGCCACCACGGACATCATCAGCCAACTGGCCGCCGAGGCCGACGGCAAACTCATACACATCATCCCCGACACGCCAAACCTGGGCATCGGCGGATGCTGGAACGAAGCCATCAACGACGACCGCTGCGGACGCTTTGCCGTGCAGCTCGACAGCGACGACCTCTACAGTGGACCCAACACGCTGCAGACCATCGTCAACTGCTTCTACCGCCAGAAGGCCGCCATGGTAATCGGAGCATACCGCATGTGCGACTTCGACCTCAACACCCTCCCCCCCGGCATCATAGACCACCGCGAATGGACCGACGAGAACGGCCCCAACAACGCTCTGCGCATCAACGGACTCGGTGCACCGCGCGCCTTCTTCACACCTCTGGTACGCCAGATAGGGTTCCCAAACACCAGCTACGGCGAGGACTACGCCCTCGGCATCACCTTCTCGCGACACTTCCGCATCGGACGCATCTACGACGAGCTCTACCTCTGCAGACGATGGGGCGGAAACAGCGACGCCGCACTCAGCATTGACCGCATCAACGCCAACAACACGTACAAGGACTCCCTCCGCACCCTAGAGATACAGGCACGCCAGCGCACCAACTCCGGAAAGATGCCGCAACTCTCGGCAGACAGCCTCCAGCGCTTCTTCGTGCGCCAGCTCGAACAGTGGTCCGAGGTGCAGCAGCGCTACGCCGACCTCCTCCACGTGCAGACCAAGCCCTTGGGCGACCTCAAGGCGCAGTTCAACCCCGCACGCATCGTCTCCACGGGAGCAAAGATAGACAAGGACACATTGGCCAAGCGCGCCTGCTTCCTGTGCAGCACCAACCGCCCACACCAGCAGATGAGCAAGCCCCTGTCCAACAAGGGCGCAGAGCCTACCATGGAGCTGCTCGTCAACCCGTACCCCATACTGCCGCAGCACTACACCATACCGTCGCTCACGCACGAGCCGCAGACCATAGCAAACCACTACGGCGATATGCAGCAGCTGTTGCGCAAGCACACCAACCTGCTCGTCTTCTACAACGGACCCAAGTGCGGAGCCTCCGCCCCCGACCATATGCATCTGCAGGCAGGAACGTCGGGCATCGTCCCACTGCAAAGCGAGTGGAAACGCCTCTCGCGCACACTGCAGTCCGTTTGCGAGACAACCAGCGGAGCCACCCTCTCCCTCGTTACCGACTACGTATGCCCTGCCTTCGCCATACGCAGCAGCAATGCCGACGACGAGCGCCGACTCTTCCATAAGCTGTACCGTGCCATGGAGCACCTTACCGTCAACAACGGCGAGCCGGAGCCTATGATGAACATCCTCGCATGGAGACAGGACGACGAGAACGTCACCATCGTCTTCCCACGCCGGAAGCACCGCCCCGCATGCTACGGTGACATGATGGTGTCCCCCGGCGCACTCGACATGGCCGGACTCATAATCACGCCGCGCGAGGACGACTTCCAGCGCATCGACGCCGACACGGCAGCCGCCATTCTGCAAGAGGTAACCGTAAGCCGCGAGGAGACCAACGAGATAATTGAGATAATAAACAACGCCGAGAACGCCACCGTAAAGACCGAGCGCCACCTCAAACGCCTCGCCACACAGCCCGAGGTGAAGGTGGGCATCGTCAGTGCCACGGAGCTGCACTTCTCCCTCAACGGCGAATACACCGCAAAGGGCAACGACATCACCGGACCGCAGGTGGTCACCTTCTCCGAGGGGTCTATCCTCTGGCGGGGCACGCAGTACCGCTCCCTCTCTTTCCATCCCAAAAACGCCGAGGCATCCTTCACGCTCGAAGACGTCATCATCGGTGTCAACTTCCACTGGGAACGCAAGCAGACGCAGACCTTCGCCGGCACACTGCGCCTCGTCGTAGAGGAGGACAAAATATGCGCCATCAATGAGTTGCCAGTGGAGAAGTACCTCGAGAGCGTCATATCCAGCGAGATGTCAGCCACCTCCAGCCTCGAGCTTCTCAAGGCCCACGCCGTCATCAGCCGCTCGTGGCTGCTGGCACAGATGGACCGCCGCACACGCCTGAAGGACGGGGCAAACAACTTCTTCTCCTTCACAAAGAATGAAGATATGCTCATCCGCTGGTACGACCGCGAGGACCACACCATCTTCGACGTCTGCGCCGACGACCACTGCCAGCGCTACCAGGGCATCACCAACGCCGCCAACCCGCAGGTCATCGAGGCCGTCCGCGCCACCCGTGGCATGGTGCTCGCCTACGACGGTGAGATATGCGACGCACGCTTCTCCAAGTGCTGCGGCGGCATCACCGAGGAGTACAAATATTGTTGGGAGAACATCAACAAGCCTTACCTGCAGTCAGTGCAAGACCCCTACTGCAATACGCAGGACCGCAAGATACTGGGCGAGGTGCTCAACGACTACGACCTTGAGACCATGGACTTCCACGACTGGATGGTGCAGTACACCCAGGAGGGACTCTCCGAACTCATCGCCGAGAAGCTCAAGATGGACTTCGGACGCATCCGTGCCCTCGAGGCCCTCGAGCGTGGCAAGAGCGGACGCATCTCCCTGCTCCGCATCGTGGGCGAGAAGAAGACCTTCACCATCGGCAAGGAACTCGAGATACGCAAGGCACTCTCCAAGACCCACCTCTACAGCTCCGGCTTCAAAGTGACAACGTCCGGCCACGATGCCGACGGCTACCCCCTGCGCTTCATGCTCTACGGCAACGGCTGGGGCCACGGCGTAGGACTGTGCCAGATAGGCGCCGCCGTAATGGGTGCCAAGGGCATCGCCTTCAACGACATCCTCAAGCACTACTACACCGGAGCACTCATAGAGAAAGCATACTAACTGGTTCTTCCGTTAGCTTCTATTTTTAAAATACTATACAGAATGAAATCACCATGGTCTTGGGTGCCTTCGCTTTACTTTGCCGAAGGCATACCATACGTGGCGGTGATGACCGTCGCGATGATATTCTACAAGCAGCTCGGCATGAGCAACGCCGAGATAACGTTCTACACCTCCTGGCTCTACCTCCCCTGGGTCATCAAACCCCTCTGGAGCCCCTTCGTCGACATCATAAAGACGAAGCGCTGGTGGATAACGTCCATGCAGCTGCTCATCGGCGCGGCCTTCGCCGGCGTGGCCTTCACCATCCCCACGTCCTTCTGGCTGCAGGGGTCGCTGTGCGCCTTCTGGCTCATGGCGTTCTCCAGTGCTACGCACGACATAGCCGCCGACGGCTTCTATATGCTCGGACTCTCGCAGCACGACCAGACCTTCTTCGTCGGCATACGCTCCTTCTGCTACCGCCTCGCCATGATATTCGGTCAGGGCATACTCGTCATGGTGGCGGGCAACCTACAGGTGCTCTTCCGTGGCAACTTCCGCTACTCCTGGACACTGCTCTTCTACGGCTGCTGCGGACTCTTCATTGCCCTATGGCTCTGGCACGCCTACACGCTGCCGCGCCCCGCTGAGGACCGCCACCACAACGACATGTCGGCACGCTCCATCCTAACGGACTTCGTGGGCACCCTGCGCACCTTCGTCAAGAAGGAGCAGGTCATCGTCGGCATTCTCTTTATGCTACTCTACCGAATGCCCGAGGGACTGCTGGCCAAGATATCACCGCTCTTCCTCATCGACGCGCAGCACAACGGCGGACTGGGGCTCTCCCCCCAGGAATACGGCTTCGCACAGGGCACCATGGGTGTCATCGGACTAATCCTCGGTGGCATCCTCGGTGGCATCGTGGCCAGCCGCGACGGCTTGAAGCGTTGGCTCTGGCCCATGGTATGCGCCATCACCCTGCCCGACGTCGTGTATATCTACTTGGCATACGCCCTGCCCAGCAGCTTCCTCATCGTAAACGCCTGCATCTTCGTAGAGCAGTTCGGCTACGGCTTCGGCTTCACCGCCTATATGCTATACCTTATTTACTATAGCCGCGGCGACTACAAGACCTCCCACTACGCCCTCTGCACCACCTTCATGGCCCTCTCCATGATGATACCCGGCCTCTTCGCCGGTGCCCTCCAGGAGGCCGTAGGCTACCGCACCTTCTTCATCATAGTAGTAGCCTCCTGCGCCGTCACCTTCCTCGTCACCGCCCTGCTAAAGATAGACCCACAGTTTGGGCGGAAGGAGAAGTAAGTTATTTTTGGATATTCACTAAAGAGAGAAAAAAATAATCCCGGACTGCAGACTAATGTCTACGGCCCGGGATTTCCTTATTGTTTTCTATGTCCTACATCATTCACTATACTTAATGCCAATCAGGGACATAAGGAATTAGAACTACTGGGTTGAAGTTGTCTTTAACCTCTAATGGCTTCTTGATTGGAGGCAGTGGGATGTAGATGTTTGAAGTCTGAGCTTCTACAAAAGCCTCTGATGCGTAAACTGGTGATGCCAGTGCTGACTGTACACCTGCGAATGAGAGTGCTACTACTGCTGCTGCGATGGTCTTACGGAAGTTCTTCATAATCGTAAATGTTTTAAAGGGTTTGACTTCTATTAATGAGTAATTATGAATTATGAATTCTGCATTGTGAATTCTGCATTGTGAATTATGCATTATGAATTCTGCATTGTGAATTATTTTGATGTTGCAAAGGTACAACGCATATTTCGTCCGTGCAAATTATAAACACATCCTTTTACAAAGCCACCGCCCGTTCGTCCTCCTTTTAACAGTAATTCATCTTTCTTTTGGTGTAGTTAACTGCTGACCGTGTTACAGTCTCGCTTTGAAGTTGTCGTAGGTAAACTGCTTCCAGAGCTTCTGCTCGCCGTTCTGCCTTATATATATGTCGGGCAGGGGCATGCCGTTGAACGTGTTTGTCTTCACCATAGAGTAGATGGCCATGTCTCCGAAGACTATCTCGTCGCCCTCCTGCAAGGGGCGCTCCGAACGGTACACGCCAATCACGTCGCCGGAGAGGCACGTCGGGCCGCCGAAACGGTACAGGTAGCCGGTGGACTTGGCTGTTGGCTTAACGGTAGTGGGTTCATCTATAGAGCCGGCATTGGAACCTCCGTCGGCAGACTCGCCTCCGTCAGCTTCATAGATAGTCAGCCCCTCCGTCAGCACTGGCGGCGTGTAGGGCATCTCTATTACGTCGGGCATGTGGCATGCTGCCGATGTCGTCAGTATGGCGTTGCTGATGCCGTCGTCGCCGGCGGGTTGCACGTCCATGACGCGGCAGTGCAGTTCGCCGGCGTTCAGCGCCACGGCCTCGCCGGGTTCCAGGTACACCTGCACGCCGTATTTGTCGGCCATGCGGCGGATGCAGCGCTCCAGTCGCTCTACGTCGTAGTCGGCACGGGTGATGTGGTGGCCGCCGCCGAAGTTGAGCCAGCGCATACTGTGGAGGTATTTGCCGAAACGCTCTTCTACGGCATCGAGGGTGGTCTCCAGGTCGTCGGAGTTCTGCTCGCAGAGGGTGTGGAAGTGCAGTCCGTCGAGCAGGCTGAGCAGCTCTGCCGGTGCGGCTTCGTAGTCCTTGAGGCGCACGCCGAGGCGGCTGCCGGGCGAGCAGGGGTCGTAGATGGCGTGGCCCTCCTGCGTGGAGCATTCGGGGTTGATGCGCAGTCCCACCTGCAGCCCTGCCTCCTTCGCCTTACGTCCGTGCAGCTGGAGCTGGCGTATGGAGTTGAACACGATATGGTCGCACATACCGACAATCTCGTTCATGTCTTCCTCGGAGAATGCCGGGGCGAAGACATGGTTCTCTCCGCCTGGCATTTCCTCGTGGCACAGCCGCGCCTCGTAGAGTCCAGAAGCCGTGGCACCGGCTAGATAACGTCCCACCATGGGGTACAAGGCATAGCAGCTGAAGCACTTCTGCGCCAGCAGTATGCGGCACCCCGTGCGGTCCATTATCGAGCGCAGCGTCCGCAGATTATCCTCTATGAGGTCAGCGTCTATTACAAAGTATGGTCTTTCCATAGCTTTAAAACGTGCACATTTTCTTTTTAGTCCACAAGCACTGGGTTTTCCACTACCTTCCATGGGAGTCCCCACTTGTTCAAGGCTTCCATGTATGGGTCTGGGTCAAACTCTTCTACTGTGAAGACGCCGGGGCGCTTCCATGTGCCGTCGAGGACGAGGGAGGTGCCTATCATTGCCGGTACGCCGGTGGTGTAGGAGATGGCCTGCGAGCCTACCTCCTTGTAGCACTCCTGGTGGTCGCATACATTATATATATATAGCGAGCGCTCCTTGCCGTCCTTCACTCCGGTGAAGATGCAGCCGATGTTTGTCTTGCCGACGGTGCGCGGACCGAGCGAGGCGGGGTCGGGCAGCAGGGCACGCAGGAACTGTATGGGCACTATCTGGTGTCCCTCGTACTCCACGGGCTCCGTGCCGAGCATGCCGACGTTCTCCAGACACTTCATGTGGGTCAGGTAGCTCTGGCCGAAGGTCATGAAGAAGCGTATGCGCTTTACGCCCGGGATGTTCTGCGCCAGCGACTCTATCTCCTCGTGGTGCAGCAGGTACATGTCCTTCACGCCGACGCCGTCGAAGTCGTACTGGCGGCGTATGGCCATAGGCTCTGTCTCCACCCAGTGGCCGTCCTCCCAGTATGAACCGTTGGCGCTCACCTCGCGGAGGTTTATCTCGGGGTTGAAATTGGTGGCGAAGGGGTAACCGTGGTCGCCGCCGTTGCAGTCGAGGATGTCGATGGTGTGTATCTCGTCGAAGTAGTGCTTCTGTGCGTAGGCGGTGAATACGCTGGTGACGCCGGGGTCGAAGCCGGTGCCGAGAAGTGCCGTGATGCCAGCCTCCTCGAAGCGCTTCTTGTAGGCCCACTGCCACGAGTAGTCGAAGTAGGCGGTGAAGCCCTTCTCCTCGCAGCGCTTCTCGTAGGCGGCGCGCCACTCGGGGTTGTTGGTGTCCTCACACTCGTAGTTTGCCGTGTCCACGTAGTCCACCTTTGTCTTCAGGCAGGCATCCATGATGGTGAGGTCCTGGTAGGGCAGTGCCAGGTTGAGCACCACGTCGGGCTTTACGGTCTCAATGAGGCTGACAAGCTCGTCGACGTTGTCGGCATCCACCTTGGCGGTGGTTATCTTCGACTTGGCTCCGGCGGCTTCCATCTTGGCCTTCAGCTCGTCGCACTTGCTCACCGTGCGGCTTGCAATGCAAATCTCGTCAAAAACTGCTGCGTTCTGTGCGCACTTCTGTATTGCTACGCCGGCCACGCCGCCGCATCCTATTACTAATACTTTTCCCATTTGTATTGTGTAGTTGTTTTGTTATTTTATGTACTATATGATGTACCCAAGTTTTGTAGTCATAGATATCCAACTTGGGCTGAAAGCCCTTAACTCCATAGCCCAGGGCAACGCCCTGGGTTTTGTTGGTGTGTATCTACGCGCCCTGTAAGGGCAAAAGTCCATAGCCTTGTGGGTTTATATACTTTTGCCCTTTCAGGGCGGTGTTTGACACTTGCATATACCCAGGGCGTTGCCCTGGGCTATGCAGTGGTGGGCTTTCAGCCCGGTATTACCACAAATATAGGTACGCCAGATTGAACTCTGATGTTTTTTATTTATTCATGCTCAGTAGCAACTCGCGTACTACTTTGCAGGCTACGGCGGTGGAGGCACCGCTGGCGTCCAGCATCGGGGCTAGCTCGTTGACGTCCAGCGCCACTATGTTTAGGCGCGTGCAGACGGCGGTGAGGGCGCGGCGCAGATCTTCGAACGTCACGCCGCCAGCCTCGGGGGTTCCCGTGCCGGGGAAGACGGAGGGGTCGAGCACGTCGAGGTCTATGGTGAAGTAGACGGGAGTACCGGACTTCTCCAGGGCGGCGATGGTCTCTTCCAGCCCGTCGAAGGAGAAGGGGTGCATGTCGGTGTGCCCTGCCCTGGACCAGTGGAACTCCTCACGCTCTCCGGAGCGTATACCGAACTGGTGTATGCGTCCGTCGCCTATGATGTCGTGGCAGCGGCGCAGCACGCAGGCGTGGGAGAGCTCTACGCCGAGGTAGTTCTGGCGCAGGTCGGCGTGGGCGTCGAAGTGTACGATGTGTACGTCGGGGTACTTCTTCTGCACTTCGCGAAAAGTGCCCAGCGTCACGAGGTGCTCGCCGCCTATCATGAACGGCGTCTTGCCGTCGGCCAGTATGCCTGCCGTACACTTGGAGATGGTGTCGAGCGCCGCCTCGGCCGAGCCCATGGGCAGTTCCAGGTCGCCGCCGTCGAAGACGCTGAGGTCCTCCAACGAGCGGTCCAGGTAGGGCGAATAGGTCTCCAGCCCGTACGACTCGTGGCGCACTGCCGCACTGCCAAAGCGTGCTCCGGGGCGGTAGCTGGTGGTGGAGTCGAAGGGTGCTCCGAAGATTACCACCTGTGCTTCCTCGTAGGCCGCCTCGCAGCCTATGAAGGTCTCTATGTTCCTGTGCATCATATCTTGTCTCCTGTATGGTCCTCCACTTTGGCGAGCATCCGCTCCACGTATGCGGGGAGTGCGAAGCAGCCCTTGTGCAGGTTGGTGGTGTAGTAGTTGGTGTCTATGCCGCGTGCGTTCCAGCGTGCCGCGTCGAGGTCGTCCACGGGGTGATACTTCTTTGAGGCATAGCCGAAGAGCCAGTAGCCCGAGGGGTAGGTCGGTATGTGCGCCTGGTATACGCGGCTTATTGGGAAGCAGTCGATGATGCGCTTGTGTGCCTTCATCGTCTCGGTGCGGTCCTCGTCGTAGAAGGGCGACTGGTGCTGGTTTACCATGATGCCGTCCGCCTTGAGCGCCTTGTAGCACGATCCGTAGAACTCTCGCGAGAGCAGACTCTCGCCCGGACCGTAGAAGCCGGCGGAGTCCACGATGATGACGTCATACTCGCCCACGATGTGGCGGACGTAGCGCAGGGCGTTCTGCGAGTATATGGTAACCCTAGGGTCGTCCATGCCGCTGGCGGAGAAGGGCAGGTATTTCTTGGCCGCCTCCACCACTCCGACGTTGACCTCCACCATGTCGATGCGCTCCACTTCGGGGTACTTGAGCAGCTCGCGCACCACGCCGCCGTCTCCTGCACCGAAGACCAGAATCTTGTGCGGTGCCGGGTGTATGGCCATTGGGATGTGGGTCATCATCTCGTGGTAGATGAACTCGTCGCGCTCCGTCATGACGATGTAGCCGTCTGAGGTGAGCACGCGGCCGTACTCGGGCGACTCGAAGATGTCGATGCGGTTGTGGTCGTTCTCTTCGGAGAATATATGTTTGTTAACCCTGATGGAGAACTTGACGTCCTCCGTATGTTGTTCAGAAAACCAAAAATCCATCTTGCTATCTTATAAGTATTTTATATTACATATATAAATAAGATTGAACACCTACTTATATATAAAAGGTGTTAGTAAGTGGTAGCTTCTTTTATCACGTTGAGACGTTCGATGGTGGGGTCCTCGGGGCCTGTCATCGAGCATCCTTTCTCCTTGGCGTACATGATGTAGTCGATGATTTCCTGCGTTATCCTCTCGCCCGGGGCGAGGATAGGGATGCCTGGTGGATAACTCATGACGAACTCGGTGCATATTCTGCCGTTTGTCTCGCGTATGGGAATCATCTCCTCCTTCGGAGCGTAGAAGGCCTCCTGCGGACTCATGACGACGGATGGGTTGATGTACTCGTGGTCGAAGAGTCCGCTACGGTCGCGCTTGTATCGGCGGCGTATGTCGTAGAGCGCGCTGACGAGGCGTTCTATCTCCCTCATGCGGTCGCCGATGGAGATGTAAGCCAGCGTATTGCCGATGTCGCCCAGCTCCATCTGTATGTCGTACTCGTCGCGCAGCAGGTCGTAGACCTCGATGCCGGCCAGGCCCACGTCGAGGGTGAAGACGGTGAGCTTTGTCTTGTCGAAGTCGTAGATGGAGTCGCCGTTGATCAGCTCGTCGCCGTAGGCGTAGTAGTCGCCAATCTTGTTGATCTCCGTACGGGCGTAGTCAGCCATCTCCACCACCTGTCGGAACGCCTCTCGTCCGCCCAGCGCCAGGTTGCGGCGCGTGATGTCGAGCGATGCCAGCAGTAGGTACGATGCGCTGGTGGTCTGCGTCAGGTTTATCACCTGCCGGACGTATCCTGCGCCTACGGTGTCGCTGGTCAGCAGGAGGCTGCTCTGCGTCAGGCTGCCACCGGACTTGTGCATCGACACGCACGCCATGTCGGCACCGGCCTTCATGGCAGAGATGGGCAAGTCGTCCCCGAAGTAGAAGTGCGTGCCGTGCGCCTCGTCCACGAGCACCAACATGCCGTGGGCGTGGGCCAGTTCCACAATCTTCTTCAGGTTGGAACAGATGCCGTAGTAGGTAGGGTTGTTCACCAGGATAGCCACAGCGTCGGGGTTCTCCTCTATGGCTTTCTCCACTTGTGAAATTTTCATGCCGAGGGCTATACCGAGCCTTTTGTCCACGTCGGGGTTGACGTAGATGGGTGTCGCGCCGTTAAGAACCAAGGCATTAATCACGCTTCTGTGTACATTTCGCGGAAGGATAATCTTCTCACCCTTCTTTGACGCTGTCAATACCATCGTCTGCACGGCCGAGGTCGTACCGCCTACCATAAGGAAGGCGTGTGCTGCACCGAAGGCCTCCGCAGCCAGGTCCTCCGCCTCCTTTATCACCGATATGGGGTGGCAAAGGTTGTCCAGAGGCTTCATGGAATTGACATCAAGTTCTACACATTGTTTACCCAGCAGTTTTACCAGTTCCGGGTTGCCGCGGCCTCTTTTGTGGCCGGGCACATCAAAAGGAACTACCCTGTTCCTTCTGAACTCTACAAGTGCCTCGTAGATGGGGGCATAAGCTTGATTTCCCAATTTCTGTTCTAATTGTTGTTCTTAGGAGTTAATAATAAGTGATATTAAGTTTTGGTTTGTAATAACGTGTTGTTACCATATATATAATGGTTGTTTCCTTTTCTCGTGGCTTGCTGTATTGGTGTTTCTCTGGGCCCGTAAATCAGTATGGCTGCAAAGGTAGCAAAAAAAAATGGAGTGCACAACAGTACACTCCATTTATTGCGATACGTAACTTTTTCTTAACAATCTTCCTACAGCTGCTGCATGTCGTACAGTCGCTTGTAGTAGCCGTTTTTGGCTATCAGCTCGTCGTGCTGGCCGTGCTCTACTATCTCGCCCTCGTAGAGGACATATATCTCGTCGGCGTTTTTGATGGTGGAGAGGCGGTGTGCTATGGCCACTGTCGTGCGCGACTTCATTAGTCGCTCCAGGGCCTCCTGCACCAGTCGCTCGCTCTCGGTGTCCAGTGCCGACGTTGCCTCGTCGAGGATTAGGATTGGCGGATTCTTCAGTATGGCGCGTGCTATGCTGACGCGCTGGCGCTGACCGCCGGATAGGCGTCCGCCGCGGTCGCCTATCATCGTGTCGTAGCCGTGCTCGGTCTCCATGATGAAGTCGTGGGCGTTGGCTATCTTGGCCGCCTCTATCACCTGCTCCATCGTGGCGTTCTCCACGCCGAAGGTGATGTTGTTGTAGAAGGTGTCGTTGAAGAGGATTGCCTCCTGGTTTACGTTGCCGATGAGGGCGCGCAGGTCTCGGATGCCCACGTTGCGCACGTCGTGGCCGTCGACGAGGATCTCGCCGCCCGTCACGTCGTGGTAGCGCGGTATGAGGTCCACCAGCGTCGACTTTCCCGAGCCGGACTGTCCCACGAGGGCAATCGTCTTGCCCTTCGGAATGGTGAGGTTGATATGCTTGAGCACGTCGCGCTCGGGGTTGTAGTGGAAGGAGACGTCGCGCAGTTCCACGCTCTCGTCGAAGGTCACCTTCTCCGGCTTCGGCAGTTCCTTGATGGGGTTCTCAGCCTTGAGTATGAAGTCGATACGGTCCATAGAAGCCAGTCCCAGGGGCACCTGGTAGGTGGCTCTTGACAGTTCCTTCAGCGGGTTGATGACGCTGTAGAGGATTACCATATAGAAGATGAACGTGGAGGCGTCGATGAGGTTTGAGCCCTCCAGGATGAGCAGTCCGCCGAACCAGAGCACAATGACGATGACCACCGTGCCCATCAGCTCCGACATAGGGTGTGCGGCGTTCTGGCGTATCACCATCGAGTTCATGTCGTCGCGATACTGGTTGTTTATCTCATTGAAACGCTGCTTCATCTTATTCTCAGCCACAAACGCCTTGATGACGCGCAGACCGCCCAGCGTCTCGTCCAACTGCGAGATGATGACGCCCCAGAGGTTCTGCACCGTCGTCGACTGGCTCTTCAGCTTACGGCTGACAATGCCCATGACGTAGCCCGCTATCGGTGCTATGACGAAGACGAAGAGGGTCAGCTGCCAACTGACGGTGAACAGCGTGGAGAAGCATACGATGATGGCGATAGGCTGGCGGATGAGCATATCGATGGACGAGGTGACGGAGTTCTCCACTGCCTGCACGTCGGCACTCATGCGCGCTATGATGTCGCCCTTGCGCTCCTCCGAGAAGAAGGAGAGCGGCAGGCGCAGCACCTTGCCGTACAGCTCCGTGCGGATGTCCCTCACGATACCCGTGCGCAGCGGCACCATGACGGCACTCGAACCGAAATAGCCCACCGTCTTGATGCCCGTCATGATGATGAGCGCCAGACCCATGAAGACCAGTGTGATGAAGGCACCGTACGAGGCGATGAGGTCCTGAACGAAGGCGTAGCCGTTGTTGACGATGAGGTCCTTGTTCAGATGGTTCCACGTCCACGGACGGTACGTGTACGTCGTCTGGTCTATCTTGAAGAGGATATTGAGGATTGGGATAAGCACGACGAACGAGAAGACGTTCATCATCTGCGAGAAGAAATTGAGCACTATCGACCACACCAAATAGGCCGAATACGGGCGCAGATAACGCGCCATTATCTGTAAGAATTGCTTTATCATTTCTATGGTAGAGGTGAGTTTATGGCGCAAAGGTACAAAGAAATTGCGAAATATGCAGTATTTTAATAGTATTTATAATGTAGGCTCGCTTTTTTATTGTAACTTTGCCGTACAGACGAGTGACTGAACTGTCACCCGGGCTGTCTGTCAGTAGTAAGTATAATCAGTAAAAAACACCTTTAATCTATGACGATACTTTTCAACATCGACTACCATGCCAGCTTCGACGAGGAACTGGCTCTCTGCCTCCATACCACCGACGGCAAAGAGAAAACATACAAGATGCGTACCGCAAACGGCGACAGATGGACCCTGAAGGTCAACATCAAGAAACTCGCTGATGTCTACGAGTACCACTACGTCGTAACACGTTGCGACAAGGTGATACGCCGCGAGTGGACAGCCATCCCGCACCGCCTTGAGACAGGCGCGGGCACGGCACACAGCTACACCGTCTACGACCGATGGAGCGACTTCCCCGAGGACTCCTACCTCTACAGCTCTGCCTTCACCGACTGCATCAACCGCCAGCAGCCCGCCACCACAGCCGAGACAAACCGTGCGCTCCACGAGACGGGCACCCAAAAGGGCATACGCCTCGTAGTACGTGCGCCGCAACTGCGACGCGGCGAGACGCTGCTCCTCTGCGGCAGCGACCCCCTGCTAGGCTCTTGGCACACAGAGAAGGCGCTCCGCATGACCCTACACGCCTACAACGAATGGGAGGTGGAGATAGACACCGCAAAACTCGCACCCTATGCGGACGGCACACCGGCAAAGACGCTGGAGTTCAAGTTCATCTCCCGTGGCAAGGACGGTACGCTGTGGGAGACGCTCGACACCAACCGCCTCATCACCCTCCCCGGCGCTCTCAAAGAGGGCGACACCACCGTATACCACCTCGGACAGACTTTCTTCCCCATACCAGACCCGCACTTCACTGGCACACTCGTGCCCGTCTTTTCACTGCGCACTGCCAGAAGCCAGGGCGTGGGCGACTTCGGCGACCTGCATGCCATGATAGACTTCGTGGCGAAGTCGGGACAGAACGTGCTGCAGCTGCTCCCCATCAACGACACCACCATCACGCATACCTGGACCGACTCCTACCCGTACAGCTGCATCAGCGTCTTTGCGCTGCATCCGCAGTACGCCGACCTGCGCGCACTGCCCACCCTCGCCGACCCGGCAGAGCAGAAGTACCTTGAGGAGACAGCCGCCGAGCTCAACGCCCTGCCGCAGATAGACTACGAGCGCGTCAACAACTTCAAGACGGCCTTTCTGCGAAAAATATTCGCACAGGAAGGCGACAAGACCATGCGCACCGCCGCATACAAGAGGTTCTTCGAACAGACAAAGACGTGGCTCGTACCATACGCACGCTACTCCACCCTGCGCGAGAAGTACGGTACGGCAGACTTCTCCCTCTGGCCCGACCACAACAAGTGGGACGAGTCTGAGCGCGCCGCCCTCACCTCCCCCCGCAGCCAGGCATACAAGGACGCCGCCTTCTACTACTACGTGCAGTACATCCTCCACACCCAGATGACCGCGGCCCACGACTACGCCCGCCAACAGGGCGTGGTGCTCAAGGGCGACATACCCATCGGCGTGCACCGCCACAGCTGCGACGTATGGACCGAGCCGCGCTACTTCAACCTCAACGGCCAGGCAGGCGCGCCGCCGGACGACTTCTCGCCAAACGGACAGAACTGGGGCTTCCCCACCTACAACTGGCCCGAGATGCTCAAGGACGGATGCGCCTGGTGGACACGCCGCTTCCAGAACATGCAGCACTTCTTCGACGCATACCGCATAGACCACATCCTGGGCTTCTTCCGCATCTGGGAGATACCCGTCAATAGCGTCCACGGCCTGCTCGGACAGTTCTCACCGTCACTCGGCATGTCTCGCGACGAGATACAGTGCTACGGCCTCCCCTTCCAGGAGGACCGCTTCCTCACGCCCTTCATCACCAACTGGACCCTGGATCGCACCTTCGGCGACCGCGCTGACGAGGTGAAGGCCACATACCTACTGCCACTCGACGACGAGCGATACCGCCTCAAGCCGGAGTACGATACACAGCGTAAGGTGGAGGAAGCCTTCTACGCCGCCACAGACGAGGCCGACATCGCCCTGCGCGACGGACTCTACACGCTCATCTCCTGCGTACTCTTCCTGCGCGACACGAAGAACCCGCACCTCTTCCACCCACGCATCTCCGCTCAGCACGACTACATCTACGCCTCGCTCTCCGACCCAGACAAGGCCGCCTTCAACCGCCTCTACGACGACTACTTCTACCGCCGCATGAACAAGTACTGGTACCGCGAGGCCATGAAGAAGCTGCCATCCCTCGTGGAGGCCACCCGCATGCTCGTCTGCGCCGAAGACCTCGGCATGGTGCCCGACTGCGTCCCATGGGTGATGAACGATCTGAAGATTCTCTCCCTCGAGCTGCAGAGCATGCCCAAGGCCAGCGGCGTGCGCTTCGGACACCTGTACTCCTTCCCCTTCCGCAGCGTCACCACCATCTCCAGCCACGACATGCCCACCCTGCGCATGTGGTGGGACGAAGACCCGTCGCGCACCCAGGCATACTACACCCAGATGCTGCAGCAGGACGGCAAAGCGCCGCACCCACTGCCAGGATGGCTCGCACAGTACATCATAGCGCGCCACCTCGAAGCTCCCTCCATGCTCTGCATCATCAGCATACAGGACTGGCTCGCCATCAGCGAACGCCTACGCCACCCCAACGCCGACATAGAGCGCATCAACGTCCCTGCCAACCCCAAGAACTACTGGCGCTACCGTATGCACCTCAACATAGAGGACCTCATCGGCGACAACGAGTTCATGGGAACCATTCACAAAATGACAAGGCACAATAAATAGTATCAATTACGGGCTGAAAGCTCACTATTACTAATAACATGGCAATAATGGGCTGAAAGCCCTACACTCCATAGCCCAGGGCAACGCCCTGGGTATACTCCGACATTCAACAACCGCCCTGTAAGGGCAAAAGTCTATAAAACAATTATATGAACGATATAGTATTTGCAACCAACAACAAACATAAGCTGGCGGAGGTACGCCAGATTCTTGCCGACCGCTTCAACGTCCTCTCGCTGGAGGACATCGGTTGCCACGAGGACATCCCCGAGACAGCGGACACCATAGAAGGCAATGCCCTTCAGAAGGCCCGCTACATCAAAGAACACTACGGCTACGACTGCTTTGCCGACGACACGGGCCTGGAGGTGCGTGCCCTCGGCGGCGCACCGGGCATCTACAGCGCACGCTACGCCCACATGGCCGACCCCGCTATCGCCTCCCACGACAGCGCCGCCAACATACGACGACTGCTCACGGAACTAAAAAGCGAGGACGACCGCTATGCTCAATTCCGCACGGCAATCGCCCTCATAGTGAACAGTTATGAAGAGATATTTAATGGTATAGTCGAGGGGGATATCACACACACCCTGCATGGTGCCGACGGTTTCGGCTACGACCCCGTGTTCCGCCCCGAGGGACGCCCCGTCACCTTCGCCGAGATGTCGGCCGACGACAAGAACGCTATCTCGCACCGTGGGCGCGCCATACAGAAAATGGTGGCCTGGCTGGCGGAACACGCTAATGAAATATTTTGTGGGACACGCTAATGAAATATTTTAACGTTAATTGCCGTTAATGGACCGTTAATTGACCATTAATTTTAATTTCTAAATTAGTCATTGATTTGGTCATTAATCTATTTGTTAATAGTTAACTTCATCCAGATGGAAGAAAAAATATTAACGAATAAATTAACGGTCCATTAATGGCAATTAACGTCGAAAAATGTCATTGGCGTCGAAAAATGTTCATTAGCGTAAATATTCATTGGCGTCGGAAACGGTGATTTACTTCGTCTGGGCACCACCGGCCTGCTGGCCGTTGACAAGGCCTTTCTTCATGCCTTGCTTCATGCCCTGTTTCATGCCCTTGCGCATACCAGGCTTGCCGTCCCTGCCGCGGCGGGCAAAACGCTCGTGCATCTGGCGGTCTATCTCATAGACGCGCAGTATCTGCTGCTGCGAGAGGAACTTGCTGTACTCCTTGTAGTACTTCTGGCGGATGTTGAGCAGCTTCTCGCTCATGGCGAACTCGTTCTTTATCTGCTTCTCGCTCTCGGCGTCAGTCTTGGGAGTCTGGTTGGCGTTCTTGCCAGGAGCAGCCTGCGGACCGCGCTCCGGGCGTGGCGGCATTGCTTCCCACACTTCCTTCTGGTTGCGCATGTAGACGTCGGTGAACTTTTTTGCCGTTGCCTCGTCCAGTCCCAGCTGCTTCACCACGTAGCTGGCCTGCTTCTCTGCCAGCTGCTCGCGGGTCAGACGCTGGCGCTGCTTGCCGTCTTGAGGACGTTGGCATGGCTGGGCTGGTTTGTCGTTGTTGTCGGCTGCGTTATAGTCGGTCGATGCACTTACGTTGCTTACTGTCATTGTCATCATAGCGATGACGAGCAAAATGTACTTTCTCATATCTTCTCTGTTTTTTTATTTGGTTTAACGACTTTGTTATTGGTAGCTACACCTATAAGACCCCGCCTGGGCATAAAAGTAAAAAGGGGACGAAGGATTTTTTCCTTCGCCCCCTATTTTTTTAGAGTACTACATGCAGCTCTGCATGGTCAGCGCACCAATGATGGTGGTTATGGCCGTCAGTATGGCGTTGATGACAACGCTCCACTTCTCTGTAAGTCCAATCATAGCGTTTCTTTCCTTTCTTTAAGGGTTACACCTTAGACTCCTCGCTGGCGGTAGAGGTCTTCTCGTCGTCCACCTTGTGGAGGGTCACGCCGCTACAGAAGGTACGGGTGACTTGTCCGCTGACCGCATCGCGAGTGGATTCCGGCAAGAATCGGCAGCGTATCGCCTTGATATTCTTGGAGATGTCGTAGTCCTCCTTGCTTTCCACACCCTTTGCCAGGATGTTGAGGTAGAAGTACCCCAAACCGTCGATGTGTACCTTCTCGCCAGCCTTCAGCGAATACTGCATGGCGTTAACGAGCGCGTCGATCACCGCCTTGATGTCCGGGCGAGTGACGGTACAACGCTCTTCGATGCGCTGGGTAAGCAGCTCGGTAGTCACGGTAGTACCGCGCTGTACTTCTGGGAAGTAGTTGTTCTGTGCTAAAGATCCTTTCTTTCTCTTGAGTTTGTAGTTCATAGTTGTTAGAATTTAAAGGTTAATAATAAGTGAATGAATAGTTTGTGTACTTTTGAATTTTCTATGTTTACTCCGGCAGCTCGTAGAATGACTTTGACTTGCGGCGGTTTTCCCTCGTTGCCGTGTAGCTGACGTGTAGGCAGTGTACGTGGCCGATGCGCATCTCCATGAGCATCTGGTCGTACTCGAGGTTGAAGCGTACGAAGTGGAACATCTTCCTTGCTACATCCAGGGAACTGACGAAGATGTCGGCCGCCTCGCCCTTCATGTGCTGCGACGTTCTCGACCCGCCCACCAGTGCGTTGACTGCCGGCGAACGGAAGCCGCTCGTTATCTTCAGCACGCCGAAGCGCTCGCGGAGGGGTTCCAGCACGTGGATGCATAGTTCCTGCAGGGCTTCCACAGCGTCAGCGTCGGGCGTGTTGTCGATGTTCTTCTTTAGCGCCATAGCGCTGCGTGTCATTTCGCTGAGCGAGAAATGCCGGCTCAGCATGGGGTTGTAAGTGTCTTTCATAGTATTAATATAAATAATGTGTGTGTTTTCCTGTTGTCATTGAAGAGAGATTGTGTGTTTCTCTCTGTTTGACAATGCAAAGGTACTACATTTCGAGGCGAAATAAAAATTATATTGTATAGCAAGGTGTGTAGTTGCGTCCTTTTGCTTAATTTGCGGCGTATATACTTGCACGCATCAACTATTATTAATACCTTTGCACGCACGGAAAACACACAACCTTTACCAACATTTAATAAATGGAACACACAATCCCCTCACAGCGTGAGCGCATGATGCTCACAGAGCTTGTCATCATCGAGGACATGCTCACCCTCTTCTCCCACCATTCGTCGGACGGCCTACAGTGGCGCCTCTCGCGCCTGGACCTCATGCAGATGATCCACATCGTATACGAGTCGGAGCAGCTGCGCGACGATACGGACCTGCCGCTGACGTTCAACTACCTAGTCCGCCACTACTGCGACATCCTGCACCAGCCCGTGCCGCGCAACCCCAGTGGCTACGTGCACCGCGCCCTGCAGTGCCGCGGCGAGAAACGCCAACTGCTCCTATTAAGATACAAAAAGGGTCAGGCATATGCCTGACCCTTTTTCGTTTCGCGGACACCATCGCGGACACCAATGATTGTTTTCTGGCGGGACACGCTAATGATTGTTTTCTGGCAGGACACGCTAATGATTGTTTTCTAGCGGGACACGCTAATGATTGTTTTCTAGCGGGACACGCTAATGAAATGTTTTAACGTTAATTGCCGTTAATGGACCGTTAATTGACCATTAATTTTTATTTCTTTGTCATCCGGATGGAGAAAAATTATTAATGAATAATTAACGGTCCATTAACGGCGATTAACGTCGAAATATTCATTGGCGTTAAAAATAAAAATTAATGGTTAAAGTTTCCCACCCCATAAAAGTGCTGTAAAAATAACAGTTTCTCAATAAAAAGTTGTAACTTTGTAAGAGCTAACAAACA
>CAVAHD010000045.1:0-22550 GCA_963588475.1 Oscillospiraceae bacterium
TAAATTAACGGATATCCATGTCTTATATTGCCTTTATTATCTGTGTAATAACTAAGCAATATCAAAAATCTCCTTAACCCAAGTTTGACCCAGTATTAGCTGTTCTCTTTGCTGCTCTATGAGTTAGCAATTCTGCATTGCGTTACTGTGTACTACAAACTTTGTCTATCTTGATTTTTCTGAATGGCATTTTCTTGTATTGCAATCGTGTGTAGATGTCATCGGCAGATTTTGTTGGTTCGCTGCACTGTCGCAAGTATACCTTCTCACCTAGGGCGTTGGTAGCTTCTGTCGTTATGGCCTTCTGCGTGGACATGACTCTTACAATCTCTGTCCAATAGCTGGTGTAGCCTGTCAGCTTCAGCTTATACCGAATCGTGTTGACAATCCAGTAGGACAAAAGTCCGAGGAACAGATGTGCATCGGAGCTGTCGTCCTTTTGATGGTAGATGGGACGCAGGTTGAGGTCGGTCTTCAATTGACGGTTCGTGCACTCTATTTCACGTGTGAGGTTGTAGTAGTCCCACGTGGTCTTCTCGTCAAGCGTTGCCACGTTGGTCCTCAGGAAATAGATGCCGCTGTCCTTGTCGACATTCTCTGGAACAGCAATGCTCCATTTGATGTCTGTCGCATTCCCTGTCTTATCGTCAACGGTGTAGTCTACGACGTAATATTTTGCTATGGACGGGTATTTCTGAAGAAGCCGGCCCACGCGCTCTATCACGCGTTCATATTTCTTTGTTCCGTTCTTTTTACTGAGGGACTCCCTGATTGTCTGCATTCCTTCCTCAAAGCGTTCCTTGAACTGGCGGTTCATTGACGTTTCCTTGAGTTCCTTGGCAGGAGAATGGATTTCGAGGTAGTAGTCGCCTCCCTCCTCATGCTTTACCTGCTTGAGGCGGATGGGCTGCTGCCTGGAGTCGTGCACCGTAACGGTCTTGGCATCTGGCGAGAGCTCATAATCGGTCAGCCGTCTTCGGCTCACGCAGAGATAGTTGTATCCTTTTTCCTGGACTTTGAGGAGGTTCTGCTCGGTTGCCACGCCAGCATCGAAGCATACAAGCACCTTCTCCTTCTTGCTGGCCGGGACACGTGTCTTGTCGTAGAGCGTATCCACCATGTCGGGCAGTGAATTCGGGTCTGCCGTGTTGCCGGCGAGGACGGAGGAGTAGCGGATGAAGCCTTCCTGGTTAATGCACAGTGCGAGGACAAGCAACTTGCAGTCCGTGCGTTTCTCTTTCGAGCGTCCGTATTGGGCTTTGCTGCTCCTGTCCTTCCTACCCTCAAAGTAGAAATTGGTGAGGTCGAAGATAGCGATTCGGTTTGTCAGGTTGAAAAGGTCATCGGTCGTACGGCAGAGGTGGTCTTCCAGCTTGTCCTTCAGCTTGTACAGTTCCGGTGCTACGTCATATACGGCATGGAATCCCGGCCGCCAGTCCTGACTGCCGCTTACAAGCTCGCAAACGGCAGAATTCTCGTTCATGATGCGCATGGACTTCAGTTCGGACGGAGTATAGACAGTGCGTGTGATAAGGTGTGCCAGAGCAGTGTTTATCCGCACTTCGCTCCAGCCTTCGCGCTGGAGGAACCGGTCAATCTTCAGTTCACGGAGTGCCTGAAGGCAAATCCACTCAGCGCCGACTTCGCGTGCGTCAGTGTGCTTCACCGTGTTGACGTCAACGAGTCGGCCGGCTTTTTCGCGAGACTGTTCTATGGTTTCCTTGACAGCGTCGATGCTACCGTTGGCAAGCATCAGCTCCCAGAACTCCCTTGTCTTGCGCCGGACGAACTCGTTGTATTCACCCAAAGGGTTGCCAAAGAGGTCGGTTGTGATGTTCCCCTTGTGGCTGCTTAGCCAGGTGAGGCATTTGCCGATGTCACGTATGTCCTCCGCCCTGTGCTCTTCTTCGATGAACCCCACATTCAGCATGACACGGCTTCTCACGCGGCCTGTTAGGTCACGGAAAGACTCCTTGATGCGGTAATAGAACTCATCTTTTCGGGTCTTCGGATTGTATCGGGGTTGGGGCATGAAGTGCCTCATAGGTGCAAAGGTACAACAAACTTCCGAGTTTTCTGTGTACTACAAATGCGTTTGTGAAGATGCCAATATTGAATATCAGTCATTTGCGATGATAAAGTCGCCGAAAAAAAAACTTGATTTTTATGAGATGGGGTCAAACTTGGGTTGAATCAGTCATATAGTTAGTTGCAACAAAATTAAGCGAATGGAGGTATAAACAAAAGATATCGTTGGATTCATTTCACCTCATCCATATTCAACAGCTTGTAGCCGTCGAACTGCATGATGATTTTGTGCAGCTGCGTGCCTTGACGTAGGGCTTCCACCCTCGGGGCTGCGGCATACTGGCGTATCTGGTCCTCGGCTTGGTGCCATTGAGCCTCGATGCGAGCTTCGTACACCTCCTTCTTCTCGCCCTTCTCCCGCTTCGGCACCAGTTTCAGCTCCAGGATGTAGCTGTGTTTGGTGGGGTAATGGGTGAGGTCGGGCAAGAGGAAGAAGTCGCAGTAGCCGTGGCTTAACTCCAGTTCGGGGGCAGTATAGTAGTAGTTGTTCAGACTAAGATATGCCATGAAGAAGCCCTGCAGATTACGCTCCGCCTCTATGCCATCGCGCACGGAGGATATCTCAGCGTATGCGTCTGCCATGTACTGTAAGGCATCGCGCCACTTGCCGTCGTAGGCCATGTCGTAATAGTGGTCGGTGAGGAGGTTGGTGTCAACGATAGCCTTGGCATCTATGAGTTCCATGAGATACTCGTAGTACTGTTTGCGGACATTATTGTTCGGTATGCCCAATACGAGTTTTTCGCCACGGGTATCCTTGATGGTGAGCATACCATAATAGAACAGCAGGCTCGGGAACACCTTTGGGTCTGTTATCTTTCTGGCCGGGAAGGTCTCGTAGAGCGAAGCCACTATCTCCCCTGTCTCAGCTATCATGCGGATTACGCCCTTGCGGTCGCCGTCCAACTTGTCCAGCTGGAGGAGCTTTTTCATCTTGGCATAGTCGGTCTTCGTGTTGGGGTCGAGCAACACTTTTGGAGCCTCACCTTTGCTTACATAATTGCGCAGGTAGTAGAATACCATATCGCAGTTGAACACCTTACTCTGCGTGTGCAAGGCATCTTCCGAGAAACAGTAGTTGTCGTACCAAGGTTTCATCTCGTTGACAACTTTCTCCACGTCCAAGTCGGCAGACAGTTTGCCTACCTTTTTATAATAGTTGAAAGCCTCATAGACATCCTCCGTCGAGAAGCCCAGCATCTGGTTGAACTCCGGCTTGGTGGAGATGTGCCAGCCGATGTTGAAGCCGCTGGTCACGTCGTCGAGCGTCACGGGGCTGACACCAGTGATGAAGATACGTTCAAACGACCCCTTGAACTTCTTGAATATGTCACGATAGAAGCCCTCTGCGTGAGTCATCGCCCAGTAGACGCGCTCGCCCTTCTCGTTGAGCACGGTATTGGTGAAGTTGTCGTACTCATCGATGATGAGGTAGAGAGGGTATCTTTTTGACCTTGCCTCGCTCTGTATGAGAGCCAGTTTGCCCGTGGCATCCTGTGTGGCGTTTACCTTCTGGTACAGTTCCTCGGAATAGTAGGCGCGATAGTCGCGGACGAAGCCGTCAAGTTCCACACCTAGATAGAAGTTGAACTTCTCCTCCAGGTGCTCTATGTCGCCCCCAATCTGCGAGAAGTCGAGGTGCAGTATCTGGTATCTGCCCTGCAGGGATGTAGGGTGATGCCCTATCCAGAGGTTGCCGAACCAGTCCTGGAACTTATCCTTCGTCAGACAGTCGTAATAAGCATGCAGCATGCTCAAGAGCAGACTCTTGCCAAAGCGGCGCGGACGGATGAAGAAGAGGTTGTAAGCCTCGTCCTCTAGCATCGGCAAGTACATTGTCTTGTCGACGTAATAGTTGTTCTGCTCGATTATCGAAACGAAATCCGAACGTCCGTATGGTATTCTCTTATAGTCCTCGTTCATAGTGCCTGCTCTGTCTAGTATTACTAATTTTCTGCAAATCTACAACTATTTTTCGGAACCGCCAAATATTTTGCCTTTTTACAACGTTGCCGTTATACCGATTGTCACATTGAGTGCAAAGGCACACCTGCAAAAATGTGCGGAGCTCCTGCATCAACTTCGACTCTACACAAGGGAGTATTATATGAGGATACAAAAAAAAGCGTTTCTGCTTTCGGAAGTTCCGAAGGCGGAAACGCTTTTTTTATTGTATCAACATTACTATTTCACGTTCAACTTCAAGGTCTGGCCCATTACCTTTACGACGTAAACGCCGGCGGTAGGCAAGTCTATCTCGTGGTCAGTACCGTGATAAACGGTGAAGCCGAGAGCGTTGATGACGTGTACAGTCTGACTGTCACCGATGCCGTCTATCGTGAGGCAACGGCCGTTGAGCAGCAGTTTGATGTCGCCGACAGTAACCTGCTCGATGCCTGTTTCTTTCGTTACTGTCACCACGCAATTGATGGTGAGGTTAGAGCCGTCGGTCGTCTTGGCGCTGATGATGGCCTTCCCCTCGCTTACGCCCGTCACGTTGCCTTCTTCGTCGACCGTTGCTACGGTAGGCTTAGTGGAAGACCAAGTGAGCATCTTGTTGGTGGCGTTCTCGGGATTGTAGGTCACAACGAGTTGCTTGGTCTCGTTGATGCTGATGGTAGCAGCAGACTCCTCAAACAGGATTTCCACGATAGGTATTTCCGGCTCTTTCTCCTTTTCTACCTTCACGTGGCATATAGCCTTGATGTCGCTGCTGTCGGCGGCCTCAACTGTAATGTCAGCCTCGCCTTCAGCTACTGCCAGGACAAAGCCCTCGTCGGTTACCATCGCCACTGCGTCATCAGAGCTGCTCCATCTTACCTTCTTGTTGGTGGCATTGGTAGGATATACTGTTGCCTCCAGCTTCATGGTGTCGTCCGGCTTCATGGTGACGCTCTCCTGACTGAGGGTGATGCTTGTTACCTTCACGTCCTTCTTGCTCGGGTCGTCGCATCCTTCCACCTTGTAGAAGCGTCCCCACCAGCTGTCAGCCTTGTAGGCACTCTCGTTGCCGTAGATGACGTGGAGAGTATCCTGGGCGAACACGTCGCTCATGCTTGACGGGTCTTCCACGCCGATGAAGCTCGGCACCTTCGTGGCGTAGCAGTACACGTCCCTTAGGGCGGTGCAGTTGGCAATCACGTTGTCGTTGATGTACTGCACGGTGGCAGGCACCTTCAGTGTGGTGATGTAGGAGCAACCGTTGAAGGCGTTGTTGCCGATGTACTTCGTTCCTTCGGGCAGCGTCACTTCTGTTATCTCCTCGTCGTTCATATAGATGCGGTGAGTGGTATATGCCGGGTTGGCGGCAGCATTCTGGAAGTTGGTCTGTGCCCAAGCATCGAGATTGTCGATGTTCACCTTGCTCAGTACTGGACAGTAGTTGAAAGCATTCTTGCCTACGGTCAACTTCGTCTGGTCTGTCTTGAAGGTGACGCT
This sequence comes from Oscillospiraceae bacterium, assembly GCA_963588475.1. GTDB lineage: Bacteria > Bacteroidota > Bacteroidia > Bacteroidales > Bacteroidaceae > Prevotella. The sequence goes on from CAVAHD010000045.1 coordinate 5,527, forward strand.
CGTCAGAGCACCGCAGTTCTCGAACGCTCCGTCGCCGATGCCCTCCATGCTCTTCGGTATGGTGATGTCCGTGAGGTGACTGTTGTTGATGAATGCACCGGTCTGAACGGACTTGAGCGACTCTGGCAGCGTTATCTGGCTGAAGCCGCACTCGCCGAAGGCATAGTCGTTGATGGTGCTCAGCGAGGTGGAAAGCTGGATGTCAGTCAGTGCCTCGTCATAGCGGAAGGCACACTTGCCCACGCTCTGTGTAGAGTTTGGCATGACGAAGTTATTGAGCGCGGTACACTTGTAGAAGGCGTAGCTGTCGATGGTCTTCAGGTCGCACTGGCCGTTCCACTTCACGGTCTCTAGCTTGCTGTCGCAATAGAAAGCGGAGTCGGCAATGAGGCTCAGCGTGCTCTTGCCCTCCCAGATGACGTCTTCCAGACTTGCGCAGTTCTTGAACGCTGCCGTCTTGATAGCCTCCATCTGTGGGGTAGTGCCCTCGAACTGTACGTGCTGCAGACCGACGCAGTCCATGAACGAACGTTCGCCGATGGTCTTCAGCTGACTGGCGTTAGCCACGGTCACGCGGTTGAGGTTCACGGCCTTGCTCGCTGCGTTCGCCTCTATCTCGTCCACGGAGGCGCCTATGCGGAGAGCCTGTAGGCTGTTCTGGCAGGTGAAGGCATAGCTGCCCACCTTCTTCACGTCGTAGGTAACGGCATTGTAGGTAATCTGCTCGGGGATGTTCACCGTACCGCTGTACACCTGTGCCACATTCTCTGCATCGAGCGACTTGTTCTTGCCGCCGTAGATGCTGGTCACGGTAGCCTGCTTCTTGGCGCTGTCGAAGAGGTAGTAGAGGTCGCCGACGCATTCCACGTCTGCGTCGCGTACTATCACCTTACACTCTGCCGTCGCGGCATTGCCGTCGTTGGCAGTGTAGTAGATGGTGGTCACGCCGGGAGCCACACCCTTGATGATGCCGTTCTCGTCTATCTCTGCCACATTGCGGTCGGCAGTAGAGTACTTGATGCGCACGTTGGTGGCTTCCTCCGGATAGACGGTAATCTTCTGCTCGTTGTAGCTCTCGCCGGCCTTCACGTTTACGGTGCGTGTGCCCAGTTCTATCTTCTCCACCACGGCGGTAGGCTCGGGGTCGCATCCTTGTATCGTTCCGAACCTGCCCCACCAGTCGGTGTCGTTCTTATAGAGACTCTCCGAACCGTACGGTACGTGTAGCGTAGCCTGCTGGAACACGCTGTTCATGCTCGAAGGGTCGTTCACGCCGATGAACTCCGGCACCTCTGTAGCGTAGCAATATACGTCCTTCAGTGCCGAGCAGCCCACGAAGATGTCATCGTTCACGTGGTCCATGGTAGAAGGCATCTCGATGCTCTCTATGTATGCGCAACCGTTGAAGGCATTGTTGTTGATGTATTTCGTGCCCTTTGGCAGCACCACCTTTGTTATCTCCTCGCCGTTGGCGTCGTAGATGTGCTGCGACGTGTTGGCAGGGTTGGCCTTTGCATTGTTGAAGTTGGTCTGCGCAAAGCTATTCATGTTGGTGATGTACACCTTATTTAATATAGGACACTGGTTGAAGGCGTTGTTGCCGATGGTCATCGTCTCGATGGCGGTGTGGAACGTCACCGTCTGCAGTGCCGCATTGTTCTCGAAGGCGGCAGAGCCCAAACCCTGCAAACGCTCGGGCAGGGTGATGTCCTGCAGGTGCTCGTTGTTGATGAACGCTCCAGCCTGGATGTTTGCCAGCGACTCGGGTAGGGTAATATGGCTGAATCCGCACTCGCCGAAGGCATACTCATCGATGTAGTTGAGCGAGGTGGAGAGCTGGATGTCAGTCAGTCCGGCATTGTAGCGGAAAGCTGAGTTGCCCACGCTGAGCGTGGTGTTAGGCATAGCGAAGTTGTTGAGCGCGCTACACTTGAAGAATGCGTAGTCCTGTATGGTCTGCAGTTCGCTCTTCGCCTGCCACACCACTTTCTCCAGTGCCGTACACCCGTAGAATGCGCTGTTGCCGATGGTCTTGACGGCAGTGTTGCCCGTCCATACGAAACGTTCCAGAGCCGTACACTCACGGAACGCCGCCTTGTCGATGCTCTCCATCTGCAGCGATGTGCCGTCGAAGGTGAAGCGCTTCAGACCGGCGCACCCTTTGAAGGCCTCCTCGCCGATGTTCACCAGTTGGCTTTCGTCAGCCACGTTCACGCGGTTCAGCTTCTCAGCCTTGATGGCTGCGTGTGCTTCTATCTCCGTCACGGTGCGGGGCACATAGATACTCTGCAGGTCATTCTGGCAGTTGAAGGCATAGCTGCCCACCTTCTTCACGGTATATTTCTTACCATCGTAGATGATGGTCTCCGGTATGCTGATAGTACCGGAATAGAACTGTGCCACGTCCTTAGCGTCAAGCGAAGTATTCTTTCCGCCATAGATGCTGGTAACGGTAGCCCATCTGTCGCTGATATTTTCGTCGTGCAGAATGTAGTAAAGACCACCCACATATACCACGTTCTCGTCGTAGACGATGACGCGGCACTCGGAGTAGATATTCTCGTCGTAAGCCAGCGCACAGCGCAGCGTGTCAATACCCGGCTTCAATGCCTTGACGTTTCCGTTGGCATCTACCGTAGTCACGCCATTGCCTAATGTTGTCCAAACCACGTCCCTATTCTCATAGTTCTCAGGCAGGACTGTAACAGTCTGCTCCGTGTATGCTCCGCCCTTCTGCAGGTTGATGGTGTTGGTAGAAAGGTTTACGGTGACAGGATTTACTATAACCTTACAAGTATCGGATAAGTTTGAGCCGTCAGTAGTCGTGGCTATGATATTTACAGTGCCAACACCGACGCCCTTAACAACACCATTTTCATCTACTGTTGCCACTTCTTCGTTGTCACTCGACCATGTCACCGTTTTGTTGTCTGCCAACTCTGGGGAGACGGTTACTTTGATGGTGTCAGTTGTTGACCGAAGTATTTCCAACTTTTTTGTAACAGAAAGGCTGTTGACCTTTAGTGGCGTTACATGAATGGTGCCTATTGCACAAGTTCCCATCATATTGGTAGCGGTAATGATAGCATCACCAACCTTGTTAGCAGTTAGCACACCTGTACTTTTGTCAACACTCGCCACCTCGTTGTTGCTCGATGTCCATTCTAAGACATTCAATTTATAGTCTTTTATGTTTATTGCATAATCTAATTTTAGAGTATCTGTCTTTGTAATCGAAATTTCATCAGGCAGTGCTGTTATAGCTTCAATGTTACTTGCTGTATTCCAAGGAGAGGATGCTTTATACAAACCAATAGCATTATTCGGGACAAGCAATGAACAGTTGGAATCTATAAAACCATCTGTTCCATTATAGAATGTCGGAAGAGTTGTAGCATGGCTGACAATCGTTTTCTTCTGTGTTGCGTTTTGAAATAAATTATTCCCAATTTCTATCAAAGACGAAGGAAACTCAATGTAGGTCAAGTTCGTGCAATAAGAAAAGGCTTTCGAACCTAAAGTGGTTAAAGAAGTTGGTGAGATTATACTCTCTAAACGACTGCAACCTTCGAAACAAGAAATTCCTAAATATGTGATAGTGTTAGGCAAAGTGATTTCTGTCAAACTGCTGCAATACATGAAACAACCATATCCTAAAGATGTGATTGTGTTAGGCAAAGTCATTTCTGTCAAACTGCTGCAACCTTCGAAACAAGAAATTCCTAAAGATGTGATAGTGTTAGGCAAAGTGAATTCTGTCAAACTGCTGCAAGATTTGAAACAAGAATTTCCTAAAGATGTGATAGTGTTAGGCAAAGTGATTTCTGTCAAACTGCTGCAGCCACTGAAACAAGAATTTCCTAAAGATGTGATTGTGTTAGGTATGGTAACACTTTTTAGATTTTCGCAATTTTTAAAACAACCATCATCTAAAGACGTGACAGTATACGTATAGTTTCCACATTTTACGCTCTGTGGAATAGCCACACTACCAGTATAATTATTAGCAAGAACTTTGGCGGTTTTGTCACTAATTCTCAGATTATATTTTATGCCATCTATTTCACGGTTGTCAGTTATATATACATCAAATGTAGTATTTGTATCGCCATTATTGTAATCATACTGAAACGAATACCAATTATAGAGGTAGTTATAACTATATAGATTATTAAGACCCCTACCGTCTATTCGATTCCAAAAGCAGACTGCACCATATTTACTATCCCATGTAAGTCTAACTTTTACTGCAGAATTAACATCTTTTCTGCAGGTAAGGGAATAGCCAGATGAATTGTTTTGGTAGGCCCAATAACACCCCAAGTTGTTCCGGAGGTAATAATTTCCAGAACCAGCATCTATCAAGGTCCACTCGTCTCCACTGCCAACTTTAGCATAAGATGTCAAAAAGTTTCTATCTCCACTACATGCCAAAGCCATAGAATCTTGTCCGCCCTTACCATAAGGATAAATCTTAATTACAGCCCCTGCAGTTAGTTGACTAAGACTTGTTATCTTAGTCTGAGCATTTAATGGGGCAACATATGCTATTGCCAACAAAAAGCACAATGCCCATTGGAAAAAATGTAAACGTTTCTTCATATTATCTATTAATCTGTAAAATTATATTCATTTTGTCAATAATTCCTTTATTTGTTTGATGAAGCTCTCTTCGTTCTTTCGGAAATCATTCTCGTCCTCATCTGAGAGGTCTAAGTTCAACAGGCCAATAGAATGAGGATGATTCGTGAGTTGGTGAATATCAGGAGGCTCATCATGTTGTTTGATTGGAGCAACGAATAGCCCAATGACGTTATCGCCTGCTCTGGCATAATGGTAGAGGTATGTTGTCATTTGGTATAGGTCGTTCCTATTGACCCCACCTTGGCAGTCAGTCGCTCCAAATCGTTCGTACCGTTTCCACTTCGCATCGATGATGATGGCGACGTTGCCGTCTTTCCTGATGATGATGTCTGGACGAACTTGGCGATAGCTGTCTTCTGTGAGGTATTCTCCTCCAGTCCGGTTGGGCGAATACACGTCTATAGATGGTTCATCTGCCAATCCTTCTTTCAGTACATCGAGCAGATACAACTCCCAGAGTTCGGCTATGTCGATGAAGAACGAGAGGCCCTGTGGTGGTTTGCCTGTCGCCTTCTTGCCTTGCCATTGTTCTATCAGTAGTTTGCATAGCGAGATGAAAGGCTTATAGCTGACACTCATCTTGGTATAGGTGATAGTGTCGAGCATGGAGGGCTGCAGCTCCTTTATTGGGTTGATCTTCAACTCGTATAGCTTGTTGACGTGTGCTGACAGGTCTTTGATGATGTTTGCCACCTTTTTCTCCTGACTTAGCATCTCGTACGTGTGCAAGACGGTTCTGTTGATGAGGTTGTCGAAGGTGATGTGGCGGTAAGAGCAATAGAACTTGCTCTTGTCTGCGATGTTGAATTTAAGTTGCTTGCTTACGTCCAGTCTTCCCTTGAAGTTCCTGATGTTCTTCTTCTCTGTAACGTAGCTTCTTGGGATACTTCCATGTTGGACAGCTCTTTGTAGAAGTGCCCTCCACATCAAAGCTACCATCCAGAGGGTATCGTTTCCCTTTCCTTTGAACTCGTTTTCTTTTGGAAGATATATGTGGAGAGCATGGGTGAGCAGACGGGACAGCAGGCCAAAGCGAGGGGTTATGTTGATTTGTACATCGTTGACGGTCCAACTCCCGATATAATGAGAGGTATAGAAATACGTCTTTCCTTCTTTTGACTCATACCAAACAGGGCAGTCTTTCTCCTCTCGTGTACCTTCTTCATCTGTAAGATGGAGGCAATCCACGAGACCGCTCTCGTATTGGCGGCGAAGGGCATCTACGGCTTCTGTCTTTTTCCTTAAGATAGAAGTCTCTTCTTGCTCTTGACCATAGAGAGTACTGTCATATAAGTTTAGTACCGTCATTTAGTTATCTTCTTAATGAAATTCTGCTTGAGTTCCGAGAGTTTCTTCTTTATCTCTTCATCTTCCGCTAAAGTGCCGAGATATTCGTCAACTAAGAGCGGTTCGATATGGTAGTCCCAAGTCTTGGTGAGGGCATCTTTCGATATGGAAGCACGATCCTTTCCGGTGTCATAATTCATAACATACTTAAAGTAAGCTTGCCCAATCTGGTAGTCTTTGCCCAGTTTGAACTTGTTGACTATACCATCATTCAGTTCTTGGCATTTGTCTATATACAGACTTATGGTGGCATTGTCGTATTTGCCTTTCAGAATGTCTTCCAAGCTTAACAGGTTAGGCTCAACTTTGATAAAGCAAAACCTTCTTCTTAATGCGAGGTCGAAATTCACAAGACTTTTGTCTACATTGTTCATCGTGCCGATGATGATGACAGTCTCGGGTATTTTGAACTCTTTGCCAGAGTTGCCCAATGTGATGGCTTCTCCTCTGTATTCCAGGGCAAGGAGCAACTCGCCAAAAACAGACGACAGGTCAGCTCTGTTGATTTCGTCTATCAATAGGCAATGTGGCTTTGTTGTATCTTGCTCAGCTTCTTCGCAGAGTTGCATGAAGACGCCTTTCTTGTAGAAGTACTTTACCTCGTTGCCCGCATCGTCAAGCTTAGGTGAAATGCCTCCCATGAAGTCCTCGTAGGTATAGTTCGGATGGAATTGGACGATCTTGCTCTGGTAGTTGTTCTTTCGGATGAACTCCTTAGCCATGTAGGTCTTTCCCGTTCCTGGTGCTCCGTAAAGGATGAATGCTTTAATTTCTCCCTTTACAGCTTCGTCAAGTTGTCTGTAGGTCTCTTCTTTTTTCAGTTTCTCGTATAAGGGCCAAGAGAGATCTTCCTTCTTATTGCATTCTTTTAAGTGCATTCTGAGAATAAGACTTCTGCCATACCATAGATCTTCTTTTGGGTAGCCTTCTTTTTTGCAAAGCTCGTCAATCTCTTCCTTTACATTCAACAAACGCAAGAGTTCTTCCATGCTTCTGTCTGTAATGGTGTTACAGAAACTATCAGGGAAGAGTGCGTATGCAATACGATGCAACAGGGCAGGATGAGAGTTGCTGGTTATGCTTTTGAATGGATTTTCAGCCTTCGTAAAAGCAGCTTTGGTGGTATCTCCCTTTGCCTCAATCCAACAGTCTAATATTTTGCATAGTGGCTCAATACCCTTCTTTTCTTTGACTTTCTCTATCTCATCTCGAGATAAACTGCCTTGTCCCACAGAGCCTACAGAATTGGTTCTGTTAAACCAACTCTGCATGTTGTCATTCCATTCCCCGTTTTCGCCTTTGAAATAACCGCGCAACTTCGTTAGGCTGCTAAGCCAATCTTCCTTCTTTGTATGTGGAGAAGGTTTGTAGTAGTCTACGGCTTCTTTTACCTTTCCTAATATAGTGCTGTCTGATTTCATTGTCATACATTTTAGTATAGGTGTAGGATTGTCGTCTGTGTTAGGTGCAGACGGCTTTATATGTTCCATTCGGATGCAAAACTACTAATAAAAGCTGAAAGGGAGTTGGTTCAAAACGGTTCAAGTTTCGATGGAGGATAAGTTCTTCCGTTTTTACGCTTTACGTACGGGTGGCGAAGGTGCATTTGATTGAATAAAAGTAGTGTTTTTAGGGGTCAAGTGGACATGTGTCTGACCCACTAGGAACTCCATACGTTTTTGCTGGTACCCAAGCACTTGATATGACAGTAGGAAAAGCAAGGCGACGTTGTAAAAGGCCAAAATATTTGGCGGTTCCGAAAAATAGTTGTAGATTTGCAGAAAATACCCATACTCTACTCCATTCAGCAGGAAACGGATATAGAATAAGTAACAATATATACAACACAGAAAAACACATGGGGCAGCTCCTACGGTTAGGAGCTGCCCCATTTTTTATTTGTTTATCCGGCGGTGATGTTCATCACTACCGCCTTGTGGAGTTGGCTGATTAGTATCCTGGGTTCTGCCACATGCCTTCGGCCGTTGTGGTGTACTGGAGAACACCGTTGGCATCCTGAGAGCATGGTGCGGAGCCGATGTAGTTGGCTACGCTGTTCAACTCTGTCTCTGGGATTGGACGGTAGTAGTGCTTGAGCTCAATGCCGCGTGCCTGATGGTTGTAGGCTTGCACGTGTTCAATGAGTTTGTGTGTGCGTTTCAAGTCGAACCAACGCTGGTACTCGCCGCAGAGTTCGAGGGCACGCTCACGCAGAATTGTCTCTATGGTTACGCTGCTCTCGCCGTAAACGTTCTGGAGAGAGTTGGCACCTATTTCCAGAGTCTGTAGCCTACGTGCGTCGCGCAGCTCGTTGACAGTTGCCAAAGCGGCTGCGTTTGAGCCCAGAGCCATCTGTGCCTCAGCCTTGATAAGGAACATCTCTGCCAAGCGGAGCACGATACAGTCGCGAGAAGAGATATCGTGCGTCGGATAGGTGCTGTTGTACTGGTCATCAAGGAACTTCTTTATTCCAGGGAAGTTACGGCGTCCGTCAATCTTTTCACTGTTATAACGGTCGTCACCATATATGGCAGACTTTGCCACCTTGTTGTTTTCTGTAGGCTCTGCCAGAGCTACATCGCTTGACGTAAACACTGGTATTTCGCCACCAGAAGCAAACTGCAGACGGTATTTGTCCTTTGCCTCTGCTTGCAGAGCCTGTCCTTCTGGTGAGTCACCGTCCAGCACGGAGAAGCGGATTGCATATCCACCACCGTTGAAGTAGTTTCCGTCCTCTGCGTATGCTACATCATAGTCCTTGAATTCCTGTTCGCCCATCTTGGTATAGAACTTCGAATTGCCGGCCAGTTCCTTTGGAATGTTGTAGTGCTCCAGCAAGGTACCGTCGCAACGCTGGTCAGTAGCGCGAACTTGGTCATACAGTTTCCACAGATACAGAGAAGGTGTGAAACGTGCGAAGCCACGTCCGTATGGAGAGTAGTACTTACCAATGCTAATACCCTTCTTCTCGGTTTTACTTCTGATAGTATCCGTCTTTGAACCAGTAACACGAACGAACAAATTGGAATCAGTTGTTTTATTATCTCCTACATCAGTGCAACCGTTATTCCAAAGAGGATTGAACATCAGAAGCATTGCCGAGCCACCGCGTGTATATCCCGAACGTGTCAGCAGGGAGTTAAACTGTTCGTGCGCACCGTCGGCTGTAGAGAAGCGATAAGGTACACAGTTTTCATACACTCCTTGGGACAGATTGGAACTGTAGTGTACGGCATAGAGGCTTTCGCTGTTTACATTTGCGTCCTCGTTGTTCATATTCCATGTATCGCTGAATCGACCATACATATACGCTCCAGAATTCTTTATCACATCCTCAGCAGCCTGCAACGCCTCCTGATAAAGGTTGCCATAACCTTCCACGGATGTCTCTCCTAGCCAAGAAGCGGCATAGAGGGCTTCACGAGCGTATAGTGCCTTGGCTGCATAATAGCTTCCGCGTCCCTGTGTCTGGTCTTTCGGGTTCTGGGCTGTCTTGATGCCAGCTTTCTCATAGCCTTCCATAGCTTCCTTCAAGTCGTCCAGAATATGTTTGTACACATCCTTCTCCGGCACACGCACGGGGTTGTTGTTCGTTGACCCCGTTACGGCCTCACTGTTGTAAGGTACAGGACCGAACATGGCCACCAGCTGCGAGTAGTACAGAGCACGCAGGAAATGTCCGTCTGCATTGTACTGGTTTATCTTGTTCTCACCGATAGCCGAGCACTGTGGAGCATACTTCAACAGGCTGTTTGCTACATCAATACCTGCGTAGAACAACTCCCAATACTGGTCGAAGCAAGGGTTGTCGTTTACGGCATTGGTACCTGACGAGGAGCTGTAACCGTAACTGGTAGATGAGATATCGTACTTTGCCAACGACTTCTGCTTACAGTCATAGCCGTAGTAGAAAAGGTCGGTGCCGGCGCACTCAGCCAGACCAAGTGATGGTTCCTTACCCCACCAACCTCTGGTGTAGGCATACGCAGCGTCGCATAGGCCCTCTATACCAGTGGCTGTCTGGTAGGTCAATTCTGCCGTTTCGCCAGCCTTGTTATCTTCCGTCAGGAAGTCTGTACATGATGTACTGGCAAGCGCCAAGGCTGCCATCATCATGAGGTTGAAATATTTCTTTTTCATATTGTATATCGTCAAAGGTTAGTTAGAATGTAACATTAAGACCAACAACAACCTGCTTTGCGAGCGGGAATGTCACAGCACCGCCGCGCTCTGAGTCGTAGCCCTTGATGTGGCCAGTAGTGATGAAGTTCTTCAGTGAGCAGTATACACGTGCATTGTTGATAACTCCGGTCTTCTTCAGCAAGCTCTGGTCGAATGTGTAAGACAGAGTGATGTCCTTGACCTTGAAGTAGTCAGCCTTCTGCATCATGATGGCACTCTTGTAGTTGGTTGCTGCCGTAGTGCTGTTACCCGGTGTAGGAATGATAGCGCCCGTATTCTCAGGAGTCCAGTAGTCAAGGTCACCCCAGTTGGAGTTGTCGTAGGTGAAGAGGTTGTAACCGTTGTACTTCATGTAACCACCCAGACGAGCCATCATCTGAACGCTCAGAGAGAATCCCTTGTAAGAGAAGGTGTTGGTCATACCAATGATGGCCTTCGGAGAACGGCTGTAGACAATCTTGTCGTTGTCGTCAATCACGCCGTCGCCGTTCTGGTCGATAACCTTTGTTGTACCTGGCTCACCATAGTTGGTAACAGGCTTTTTGAACGTCTTGTTCTGCTTGGTGTAGTTTTCCTCTACATACTTGTCAAACTCACCAATGTTCCAGCATCCTGCGACCTCATACTGATAATATGCACTGAGGCTCTCGCCTACCTTCAGGATGTCGTCGCCATTGATGTACGACTGAAGGTCGCCATTGAGCTTTGACACCTCATCGTGCGACATTGTAAGAGAGGCGTTGATATCCCACTGGAAGTCCTTGGTTCTAACCGGGATAGCATTGATAGCGAATTCCAGACCACGACCCTTACTCTCACCGACATTGCCGATAGAAGAAGTGTATACGGCAGAAGCAGGTGCTGTCATGTAGTAGAGCAAGTCATACGTCTTGCTCCAGTAGTAGTCGATGCTACCGTTGATACGACCGTCAAGGAAGCCATAGTCCAAACCGATATCGAAGGCAGATGTCTTCTCCCATGTCAGGTTAGGATTTGCCATTGTCATAGGTGCTTTATCGGTAGAGTTAGGGATGATGGAGCTGAGCGAGCCCAGTGTCTGGTAAGCATCGATGGCAGCGTTGCCCGAGATACCCCAGCTGAGACGGAGCTTCAAGTTGTTGAGCCAGCTCTTTGAGCTTTGCATGAACTTCTCCTCCGTGATACGCCAGCCGGCACTTACAGATGGGAACACACCCCACTTGTTGCCGTCAGCAAGCACTGAGGAACCGTCGCCACGAAGGGAGGCTTGCAGGAGGTAACGGTCGTCGAACGAATAGTTTACACGTCCGAAGAAGGATACCATTGAGGTCTTCGTATAGCCTGTAGCAGAAGCAGGTGTCGTAATCTTGCTTACGTCATAGAATGAGCTCTGGTAGTAGTGCTCCTTGCCAGCGTCACCAGAGATGGAAGAGGTCTCGATGACGTCGTGTGTAATTTCGTTACCCAAGAGGATTCCGATATTGTGCTTGCTGGCTGTAAGGTTATAGTTGGCAGTATTCTGCATAACCCACTTGGTGTCAGTCTCTCGTGCATTGGATATGTAACTGGTGGCAGGAGTCTGGTAACGTCCCTGGCTCTGATAGTCCTGGTAGAGGCCGTCACGCTGATTCTTGAAGTCTACGGTGAAGTTTGACTTCAGTATGAGGTTCTTTATCGGAGTAATCTGTAAGTATGCACTGCCGAAGAAGCGTGTGCTCTCGATGTTGCGCTGGTATGCACCTTCCACCTCATCAAGCAGCGGAGAACAGTGAGCTGGGTAGAAATCACTTGGCGTTGCATTTATTTCGCCGTCCTCACCATAAGCGTGTGTGATGGTAGTCATCTTCAGAGCCTGGTTGTACACGCCTGAGTTACGCTTATCGTTGTTCTTGTAAGCGAACGACAGAGATGTGCCAATCTTGAAATACTTGCTGATTTCGTGGTCGATGTTGGCACGGCCAGTGTAACGCTTCATCTCGTCGTTCTTCATCATGCCACGGTCGTCCATGAGGGAGAATGCCACGCTGAAGTTAGTCTTCTGGTTACCGCCGTTTACGTTGATTTCGTAGTTCTGGGATGTAGAGTTCTGGAGGATACCGTCAAGCCAGTCAGTGTAGGAGCCATCGTTGTAGATATCGATAAGCTTCACGCCGTTGTTGCTTCGGCTGCCAAGTACGGACTCCGCAGTAGCAGTGCCCTTAGAGAAATCCCAGCCATTCTTCTGTGCCGTCTTATAGTTTTCTGCGTCAATCAGTCGCTGAACCTCTTTGTTGCCGTACATTGGCTTAAGCACGTTCGTCGGGCTCTTGAACGCCCAGTATGCGCTGAAGTTCACCTTTGTCTTGCCCGAGTTACCGCGCTTTGTGGTGATGATGATGACACCGTTGGCACCCTTTGTACCGTAGATGGCCGTTGAGGCGGCATCCTTCAGCACGTCCATGCTCTCGATTTCGGAAGCCGGGATGTCGAGGGTTGAGCCGTACTCCACACCGTCCACGATGACGAGAGGATTGTTGCTGGCCAGGATGGAGCGGTTACCACGCATGGTGATGCTCACGCCGGAGCCTGCCTGACCGTCGCTCTGCTGGAGGTCCACACCAGGCACCTTGGCCTGCATGGCCTGCATGACGTTGGCACCTGCCACGTTGCCCAGGTCCTCTGCCTTCACTGAGGCAACGGAACCGGTGAGGTCTTTCTTCTTCACTGTGCCGTAACCGATAACGACAACGTCGTTGAGGGTGGTGGCATCGTCTTCAAGGGTGATGTTGAAGCTGGACTTGCCTGCCGTCTTAATCACTTGCGGCTTCATGCCGACGTAGGAGATGTTCAGGTTGCCAGCCTTCTTCAGATTTAGGGAGAAGTTACCGTCAAAGTCTGTTACGGTACCGTTCTGCGTGCCTTGCTCCATGATGGTGGCACCGATAATCGGCTCGCCGTTGGCATCCTTCACAGTACCGCTAATTTGCTGCGCTGATACAGAAACGGATGCAAGAAGCATCGCGCCTGCCAACGCATAGCGCACATTTTTTGAATGATGTTTAGACATAATGTTATGATTTTGGGTTAGTATAGGGAATGTACGATTTAGGGTATAACTAGAAAGTACGATTTAGGGTTAGTTAGATTTGCGAGATGAAACTCGCGTGCAAAGTTAGAAAATTTTCATTACCCCCCCCGATAATTAACAGGCTTTAACTTAACATTAACCTTCTCTAACGTCTTTAATGTATCTTTTTGTTAACGTGGGGGAACACATCTACCTTTTCCAGCCCTTTTTGTTTCTATGGACGCCGTCCCGTTTTTGTATCTTCATTCTGCCCCCTTGGTGGGCACACGATGCCCAAGCCGTGAGAACACGATGCCCAAGCCGCGAGAACAGGATGCCCGAGCCGTGGGCACAACGGCAAAAACAAAGGCCGCTAATCGTCCGTCAATCAATCATTTACGTCGCAACCAAGAATCATAGTCGACGAAATAAAAATTAATGATCAATTAACGGTCGATTAACGGCCATTAATGTTTAAAAAATCTTCAAGTCTTAAATGTCCTTACGGTAATTATTGTCGCAGGGGGTCAGAACTTCCACTTGGCTGAGCCCATGAGCCAGAAGCCGGGCTGCCCTACGTTGCCTAGGTCGTAGTAGCGATGGGAGGTGAGGTTGTTCATGGAGAGGGCCAGTTCGTAGCACTTCTCAGTCCACTGGAGCTTGAGGTCGAGGATGCCGTAGGGTGAATAGGCGTGCGCCTGGCCTGTGCTCTTGTGGTTCTCGTAGACGATGTAGGAGCCCATGCGCTGCTGCCAGCGGAAGGCCCACGAGGCCGTAAGGTGGCTGACGATGCGGTGGTCTACAGAGGCGGTGAACTTATGGCGCAGGTACTCCATGGCGTAGTTGCTCTTGTATATCTGCGTGTCGTCCTTGCGGTTCTGGTCTATGTAGGCATAGCCGAGCTTCACTGCCGTCACGAAGCACGTGGGCATCCACTCCTGCGGAAAGACGGTGACGCCGAGGGAGTAGCCGCGGTTGTCCAGACGGAAGTTGGCGGAGTGGTACGTGTCGTCGGCGGTGTACATCACCCAGTCTATCATGTCGGTCCCCCAATCGTAGAACCCGGTGAGGTGGGCCTCAACGCCGGTGGTGCGGTACTGCGCCCCGATGCGCAGGGAGTTGGTCTTCTCGGGTTTGAGGTCCTTGTTGCCTTCCTGCGTCGGCGACTTGTAGTAGAGGTCGGTGAAGGTGGGCAGACGGAAGGCCATGTTCCACGATGCCGTGAGCTTCCACTGGTCCGTAGGGCGGTAGCTGAGGTCCACGCCGGGGTAGAAGCGGAAGGCGTTATTGTAAGAGGTGTTGCGGTTTGCCATCACGCCGAAGGAGGCGGTGAAGCGGCGCAGCAGCACGTTGTGCTCCACGTAGGCGCTGATGTCGGTGCGGTGGTCGCTCTTGGTGTAGTTGATGTCGGGGTGGTTGGGCACGCTGAACCAGTCCGCCTCGTCCATCGTCTGTCCGAGGTTGCCGGAGTAGAGCTTCTCGTGGCGCAGCTCGGCACCGAAAGCGGTGCGGCCGAGTTGCCAGTCGGTGTAGGCGTTTACTCCCGCGCCGTATACGTCTACGCGGTTGAAGTTCTCGCCCGCCCGGAGTCCTCGGGTCAGCTGGAAGTGGTCGTAGGAGCGTTGCCAGTAGAGCGTGGGCAGTATGTGCACTTTGCCGTAGGTTTCTCCGCTGACGGAGGCGAACAGTCGGGCGTTGCTCTCGTACTGGTTCGGGTAGGCGGCGGAGTAGAACGTGTTGGCTCCGTAGCGTTTCGTGTTGCCGCCCAGTTGCCAGCGTATCTGTGCCTTGCTGGCGGAATAGGATCCTTGGTAGTAGGCGTGCGACTTGCGGAAGTAGCCGTTGTCCACGGCACCGTCGCTCTGCATGTAGCTGGCGGAGAGGGAGTTGCTCCATCGCTGCTTGGTGACGTTGCCGCGTGCCGAAGCGCCGAAGGTGCCGAAGGATCCGCCCTGCAGGGCCACGTTGCCGTGCGTGCCGCGCTGTTCGCTGCCCGTGGTGACGATGTTTATGGCACCGTTGAACGCCGAGGCACCGTACACACGCGATGCCGCGCCTTCTATTACTTCCACGCGTACTATGTCGTCGAGGGAAACGGGGATGTCGGCGGAGAGGTGTCCCGTCTGCGGATTGCCTATGTTGACACCGTTAAGAAGAATGGCAATCTGGTCGAAAGTGCCGCCCCCGATGGAGATGTCCGTCTGTACACCGAAGCCACCGCGCTGACGGACATCCACGCCCGTGGCCATTTTCAATACGTCGTTTACGGTCTCTGCTGCCGCACGATGGATGTCGTCGCGCGTGATGACAGAGACAATCTTTGCCGCCTCGCTTTGCGTCAGCGGTGCTCGCGAACCCGTCACGACTACCTCGTCGAGACCCAGTTCGGTGCGCTGCTGGCTGGCGTCGGCGCTCTCTGCCTGCACGCTGATACCCTCAGCTTTGGCGTGCTGGAGGGTAGCGATGCTCAGAGTGCCGATGAGCACCTCTTGGCCCAGCACGGAGAAGAGGCCGTAGCCCTTGCGTGTGAAGCGGGAGAAGCGCAGCTTGCGGCGCAACATCATGTTTGTCGTTTTCACTTGTTTTTGTTAAGTGTTGGTTAATAATATAATGAACTTTTGCCCTTTCAGGGCGGTTGTTGATGGTTTGATATACCCAGGGCGTTGCCCTGGGCTATGTAGTTTTGGGCTTTCAGCCCGACTTACGCAATATGACGTAGACTATTACGGGGGCGCCGACGAGGGGCGTGACGGCACTGAGGGGCAGTACTCCGTTTTCGCCGGGGAGGGTGCATACGAGGTTGCAGAGGCTGGCTATGGTGGCACCGCATAGGGCGGTGGCGGGGAGAAGCAGGCGGTGGTCGTCGGTGCGGAGGAGCAGGCGCGCTATGTGCGGCGTGGCAAGACCGATGAAGCTGACGGGACCGCAGTAGGCGGTGATGACGGCGGTCAGTCCGCCCGTGATGACGAGCAGCACGCGCCGCAGCGACTTTACGTTGACACCGAGGTTCTTGGCGTAGTTCTCTCCGAGGAGCATGGCGTTGAGGGACTTTGCCAGGAGTATGGACGCAAGGGTGAGGCTCAGCGTCACAGCGGCGAAGAGCGGCAGGTCGACGAGCGACACGGCGCCGAACGTGCCCATGCCCCATACCATGTACGACTTCACGCCCTCTGCCGTGGCGGCGAAGTTGAGGAGCGAGACGGCACTGCCCGAGATGTAGCCCACCATCATGCCGATGATGAGGAGCATCACATTATTATATACTATGGTAGAGAAGAGGAAGATGATGCCCGTCACGGCAATGGCGCCGGCGAAGGCTGCCGCCACTATTGCCAGCGTGCCCGTCAGCGACAGTCCGGCCATGGAGACGGCTCCGCCCATGGCGAGCATCACTATGGCCACGGCAAGGGCGGCACCGCTGCTGATGCCGAAAACGTCCGGACCGGCCAGCGGATTGCGGAAGAGGGTCTGCAGGAGCATGCCCGTTACGGCAAGTCCGCTGCCAGCAAGCACTGCCGTGGCGGCCTGCGGCAGTCGCGACTGGAGGATGATGAACCTCCACGAGGCACGCTCCACCTCGCCTCCCGTCAGGGCAGCCCACACCGCATCCAGCGGTATGCGGACGTTGCCCACGACGATGTTCAGCACGAACAGCACCGCGGGCAGCAGGAGGAGCAAAAGGAGTTTCTTCTTCAACGTCTCTGTCTACTGTTTCTTCGTATAGTAATGTGTAAAAAATAACTTGAGCAGTTTTTAATCCGAAAATTATGCCAACGACGGGCTGAAAGCCCAACAACTACATAGCCCAGGGCAACGCCCTGGGTTT